>NZ_VWXB01000020.1:0-1714 GCF_011752635.1 Pantoea sp. Cy-640
GTATCTTCAGGTAAGGAGGTGATCCAACCGCAGGTTCCCCTACGGTTACCTTGTTACGACTTCACCCCAGTCATGAATCACAAAGTGGTAAGCGCCCTCCCGAAGGTTAAGCTACCTACTTCTTTTGCAACCCACTCCCATGGTGTGACGGGCGGTGTGTACAAGGCCCGGGAACGTATTCACCGTAGCATTCTGATCTACGATTACTAGCGATTCCGACTTCATGGAGTCGAGTTGCAGACTCCAATCCGGACTACGACGCACTTTATGAGGTCCGCTTGCTCTCGCGAGGTCGCTTCTCTTTGTATGCGCCATTGTAGCACGTGTGTAGCCCTGGCCGTAAGGGCCATGATGACTTGACGTCATCCCCACCTTCCTCCGGTTTATCACCGGCAGTCTCCTTTGAGTTCCCGGCCGAGCCGCTGGCAACAAAGGATAAGGGTTGCGCTCGTTGCGGGACTTAACCCAACATTTCACAACACGAGCTGACGACAGCCATGCAGCACCTGTCTCAGAGTTCCCGAAGGCACCAAAGCATCTCTGCTAAGTTCTCTGGATGTCAAGGCCAGGTAAGGTTCTTCGCGTTGCATCGAATTAAACCACATGCTCCACCGCTTGTGCGGGCCCCCGTCAATTCATTTGAGTTTTAACCTTGCGGCCGTACTCCCCAGGCGGTCGACTTAACGCGTTAGCTCCGGAAGCCACGCCTCAAGGGCACAACCTCCAAGTCGACATCGTTTACGGCGTGGACTACCAGGGTATCTAATCCTGTTTGCTCCCCACGCTTTCGCACCTGAGCGTCAGTCTTCGTCCAGGGGGCCGCCTTCGCCACCGGTATTCCTCCAGATCTCTACGCATTTCACCGCTACACCTGGAATTCTACCCCCCTCTACGAGACTCAAGCCTGCCAGTTTCAAATGCAGTTCCCAGGTTAAGCCCGGGGATTTCACATCTGACTTAACAGACCGCCTGCGTGCGCTTTACGCCCAGTAATTCCGATTAACGCTTGCACCCTCCGTATTACCGCGGCTGCTGGCACGGAGTTAGCCGGTGCTTCTTCTGCGGGTAACGTCAATCGGCGAGGTTATTAACCTCACCGCCTTCCTCCCCGCTGAAAGTACTTTACAACCCGAAGGCCTTCTTCATACACGCGGCATGGCTGCATCAGGCTTGCGCCCATTGTGCAATATTCCCCACTGCTGCCTCCCGTAGGAGTCTGGACCGTGTCTCAGTTCCAGTGTGGCTGGTCATCCTCTCAGACCAGCTAGGGATCGTCGCCTAGGTGAGCCATTACCCCACCTACTAGCTAATCCCATCTGGGCACATCCGATGGTGTGAGGCCCGAAGGTCCCCCACTTTGGTCTTGCGACGTTATGCGGTATTAGCTACCGTTTCCAGTAGTTATCCCCCTCCATCGGGCAGTTTCCCAGACATTACTCACCCGTCCGCCACTCGCCACCCAAAGAGCAAGCTCTTCTGTGCTGCCGTTCGACTTGCATGTGTTAGGCCTGCCGCCAGCGTTCAATCTGAGCCATGATCAAACTCTTCAATTTAAGTTTGATTTGCTGCAACGAGTGCAGCGATGCTCTGTGAATTAAACTTCGTAATGAATTACGTGTTCACTCAGCAAAGACTTGATATTTTTTACGTCCGGAGACGCTGATATCAATCCTGCGAGTGCCCACACAGATTGTCTGATAAATTGTTAAAGAGC
>NZ_VWXB01000021.1:0-1234 GCF_011752635.1 Pantoea sp. Cy-640
TACAACTAAGGCATAAGAACCCGTTTATGGAGTCGCTTATGCCCTGGGATGCGAGAGATACCATGTCATTACGTACTGAGTTTGTTCTGCTCGCCTCGCAAGACGGGGCGAACATCCGCGAGCTGTGCCGCCGCTACGGCATATCTCCCGCCACCGGCTACAAGTGGCTTCGCCGCTGGGAGGAGGCAGGACCGTCCGGCCTTCAGGACCGCTCCCGCGCGCCCTGTCACTCACCCAACCGCTCACCTGACGACATCATCGACCTGCTGCGTATGGCGCATGAGCTTCATCAGCACTGGGGGGCCCGCAAGATTAAGCGCTGGCTCGAAGACCACGGGCACCGCATGCCGGCCTTCAGCACCGTCCACAACCTGATGGCCCGCCACGGCCTGTTGCCGGGCGCAGCGCCGGGCGTCCCGGCCACCGGCCGGTTTGAGCATGCGGCCCCGAACCGGCTCTGGCAGATGGATTTTAAGGGCCACTTTCCCTTTGGCGGCGGCCGCTGCCACCCGCTTACCCTGCTGGACGACCACTCCCGGTTCTCGCTGTGCCTGGTGCACTGCGCTGACGAACGGCGTGAGACGGTACAGGAGCAGCTGGTCAGCGTCTTTGAGCGCTACGGCCTGCCGGACCGGATGACGATGGACAACGGCTCGCCGTGGGGCGACACCACCGGCACCTGGACGGCAGTGGAGCTGTGGCTGATGCGCCACGGCATCCGGGTGGGGCACTCGCGGCCGTATCATCCGCAGACGCAGGGGAAGCTGGAGCGCTTTCACCGCAGCCTGAAGGCGGAAGTGCTGCAGGGGAAGTGGTTCGCGGACAGCGGTGAGCTGCAGCGCGCCTTCGACCACTGGCGGACGGTCTACAACCTCGAGCGCCCGCATGAGGCGCTGGAGATGGCGGTGCCAGCGTCGCGCTATCAGCCCTCATCGCGGCAGTACAGCGGGCGCGTAGCGCCACCGGAATACGACGAGGGCGTGATGGTCAGGAAGGTGGATATCAGCGGGAAGCTGAGCGTAAAAGGACTCAGCCTGAAGGCGGGCAAGGCGTTCAGGGGAGAGCGTGTCGGGCTGAAGGAGACGGGGGAAGACGGCTATTACGAGGTGTGGTGGTACAGCACAAAAGTGGGGGTGATCGACCTGAAGAAAAAGTCGATCACCATGGGTAAAGGATGTTAAAAAGTGTTCACTATGTCCCCGAACACCTGTCTGCCATGTCCCCGGACTGTACA
>NZ_VWXB01000022.1:0-857 GCF_011752635.1 Pantoea sp. Cy-640
TGAAGCTGACCCAGCAGAATGCCCTGAACGCTAAGTCGACCAGCGGCGTTTATCTGCTACCGGGTTCAAACACGGCAGCGCGCCTCAACAGCCAGATTGGTAACCTGAAAATGTCGCTGACAAACGTTGCGGCTGAAGCCAACTGCACCCGCGCCACGCTGCTGATTCAGGGAGAATCCAACGATCCGCTGCCGGCTTTCAGCGGCAAAGTGGAATGGGGGCAGATCCAGGGCACCAACGACAGTTTGCAGGAAGTTAACGTTCAAACGCAGTCCATAGACGCCCCGGCCAGCATTCTCGCCCCAAGCGACGTGTCGATTCCGCTTCGCCTGTCCGGCATCACACCCGATCAATTAGGGTTTGTGCGCGTTCATGATATCCAGCCAGTTTCTTCCGCGCAGCCAGCACCCGCGCAATAATTCTTTCACTCCCTTGTCCGGCGCTCGCTTCAACCACAGCTTCGCTTCTTACCCTCCCCCTGGCCCTCTCCCTAAAAGGGAGAGGGGATAAAAGCAGAGTAAATCGCCATATTCCCCTTTCTAAAAAGGAGAGGGGATAAAGACAAGGTAGTTCGATTGTTTTGTACCCTCTCCCCGGTGGGGAGAGGGCTGGGGGGAGGGGAATTACTTAACCGCCATGCCAGGCTGAGCGCCGCTGTCCGGGCTCAGCAGGAAGATATCTTTCCCGCCAGGACCTGCGGCCATCACCATCCCTTCCGACACGCCAAAGCGCATCTTACGCGGAGCGAGGTTGGCCACCATCACGGTCAGACGACCTTCCAGCTTAGACGGATCCGGGTAAGCGGTACGAATGCCGGAGAAGACGTTGCGTTTTTCGCCGCCGAGATCCAGCGTCAG
>NZ_VWXB01000023.1:0-796 GCF_011752635.1 Pantoea sp. Cy-640
TGGAAATCAAAAGCCCCGTAAATCGAAGCTTTGAACTGTTCAGCTCCCCGGAAGAAATTTCTGTGAGTCCAGTTCAAGTTGAGTTCACTACCCGCATAATTTGCTGAGTTTGTTCTTCCTAAAGCTTCCAGACGGAGCGATTGGATCTGTCTTGGAGTTAATAAATAATAAGCATCAAATTTATGACTTAAAGAATCAGAGGTGATGAATTCATTTTTTACAAACTTGAAAACCCGCAGACTGATAAGCCTGTTTAACGTAAGATTATGGTTGGAACGGTTATAAAGATCTCCCTTTTTAAAATATAAAGCTCTGTCGAATATTTTCGGTTTAAATTTATGTTGAGGATCAATTACATAAATGTCATCAAAAGCATATTTGGAAAGAGAATCCTTATCCATCGGAATGCTGTATTTCCCGTCTTTTACATCCTGTATATTATAATTAGGAAATACAACAACTTTGTCGATACTGAATTGTTGTGTCGACAGATTTGGAGAATTATCTATAAAGTTTACATTAAGCTCAACCTTATGGTTTTTGTTTACAGTACTATCAGCCTGTACAATGATATTATCCAGATGGAAATAATAAAAACCTCTTTCCTTCAATCCGTTATCAATGCTTTCTCGTTCTGCTTTGATTACATCAAAGTCAAACGGTTTTCCATTCTTAAGACGAATCTTATACATTAAACTGTGTATTTCCTGGATCACGAGAGTAGAATCTTTCTGCACTTTTACCCCATCTATAAGGTATCTCGCTCCAGCTCTTACCGTATAAATAACCTGAGCTC
>NZ_VWXB01000024.1:0-754 GCF_011752635.1 Pantoea sp. Cy-640
GGTTCATATCACCTTACCGTCGCTTTTCGCAGATTAGCACGTCCTTCATCGCCTCTGACTGCCAGGGCATCCACCGTGTACGCTTAGTCGCTTAACCTCACAACCCACAGGCGTTTTGCAACGCTGCAGACTGCAAGCATTTGAGAGACTCGAACACATCGTAAATTTCATTCTTATTACGGAGAATGAAAACGACGTGTCGTTTCAATTTTCAGCTTGTTCCGGATTGTTAAAGAGCAAATACTTCGCAGCACACCGTCGCCGGTATACTCTGAAGTAAGTTTCAGTACTGTAATGGTGGAGCTAAGCGGGATCGAACCGCTGACCTCCTGCGTGCAAGGCAGGCGCTCTCCCAGCTGAGCTATAGCCCCATACAGTCACTGCAGAGACCATCTACATCCACTCACCAGGAGTCACGTTTCTCACACGGGAAATGTGATTTCGTCTCAGGCAAGGCATGTTTTCGCGAAGCATAGTGAACTATGCGAGCCGGAAACATAACGCAGCATGAGAAGAAATCTGGTAGGCCTGAGTGGACTTGAACCACCGACCTCACCCTTATCAGGGGTGCGCTCTAACCACCTGAGCTACAAGCCTGTAGAGGTTTTTTCTGCTCGTTACTTTTCTATCAGACAATCTGTGTGAGCACTTCGCGGGAAGGTATCTTCAGGTAAGGAGGTGATCCAACCGCAGGTTCCCCTACGGTTACCTTGTTACGACTTCACCCCAGTCATGAATCACAAAGTGGTAAGCG
>NZ_VWXB01000025.1:0-459 GCF_011752635.1 Pantoea sp. Cy-640
TAAAAAAAAAAAAAACTGACATACAACATCAACACAACAACTACAAATTCGAAAATAATGATAGATATAGAGACAAGTGCAGTGTGTCCTGTAATACACACGAACCGCGACATACAGATACCATATCTGTCATTAGTAAGTGCGTGCTACCTACACTGTATATAGATGTTGTGAGTAATATAGTGTGAGCATCCGTCGTCAGTACGTGACAGATGTATGCATACTGACGCACCGTGTTGATGTATACACATATATCCATAGTGACGCGTAAGCGTACACTACGAGCTTGCATGATACAGGTTGATGTCGATTAGGTCGCGTAGAGAGTGAGCAACGCGGGAGAAGTGTACAACGTTGTACAGGCAGTCTAAGGGAGGCATACACGGTGTGTGTATACTGTCTCGGTAATTCAGGTTGTGCAGGTGTTGATGGTTTGACCGGCATTGTGTTTTTTTTTTT
>NZ_VWXB01000026.1:0-702 GCF_011752635.1 Pantoea sp. Cy-640
CTTTTCGCAGATTAGCACGTCCTTCATCGCCTCTGACTGCCAGGGCATCCACCGTGTACGCTTAGTCGCTTAACCTCACAACCCACAGGCGTTTTGCAACGCTGCGGACTGCAAGCATTTGAGAGACCCGAACGCATCGTGATTCATTTCTTATTACGGAGAAATGAAGCGACGCGTCGTTTCAAATTTTCAGCTTGTTCCGGATTGTTAAAGAGCAATAACTTCGCAATGCATTCAGTAAATGCATTCTGAAGTTGTATCAACGCGGGTTCGTTGATGGTGGAGCTAAGCGGGATCGAACCGCTGACCTCCTGCGTGCAAGGCAGGCGCTCTCCCAGCTGAGCTATAGCCCCGATGAGTGTTGTAAAACGCATGAGTACCAAGGAGAATCATTTTTCAGGCAAGGCGCAGGGTCGCGACGCATAGTCTTCTATGCGAGCGGCGCTGTAACGCAGCATGAGAAATGATTTGGTAGGCCTGAGTGGACTTGAACCACCGACCTCACCCTTATCAGGGGTGCGCTCTAACCACCTGAGCTACAAGCCTGCAGGCGTTTTACGCTCTTCTCTAAGTTCATCAGACAATCTGTGTGAGCACTTCGCGGGAAGGTATCTTCAGGTAAGGAGGTGATCCAACCGCAGGTTCCCCTACGGTTACCTTGTTACGACTTCACCCCAGTCATGAATCACAAAGTGGTAAGCG
>NZ_VWXB01000027.1:0-701 GCF_011752635.1 Pantoea sp. Cy-640
ACATCGACGGCTGTAGCGGTTCATATCACCTTACCGTCGCTTTTCGCAGATTAGCACGTCCTTCATCGCCTCTGACTGCCAGGGCATCCACCGTGTACGCTTAGTCGCTTAACCTCACAACCCACAGACGTTTCATGTCCGGAATCACTGCGCCGGAAAAATGCTGCGTTGCAGCGGTGCTCGCCATGCTCACGTACGTCAGTACGCTCCGCTGGCTGTGCGCCGATGCGCCTTGCCTTTTTCCATGCTCGTTGATTCCTGCATTCCACATGGGATGTGAAAATTTGAGAGACTCGAACACATCGTAAATTTCATTCTTATTACGGAGAATGAATACGACGTGTCGTTTCAATTTTCAGCTTGTTCCGGATTGTTAAAGAGCAAATACTTCGCAGCATGCTTAATCAGCACACTCTGAAGTATTATCGGTAACGCCTTTCACTCATTACCAGCAAGTGGCGTCCCCTAGGGGATTCGAACCCCTGTTACCGCCGTGAAAGGGCGGTGTCCTAGGCCTCTAGACGAAGGGGACACTGAAGTCTCTTTCGTAAGACGCTTTGCTCATTACTTTTTCATCAGACAATCTGTGTGAGCACTTCGCGGGAAAGTATCTTCAGGTAAGGAGGTGATCCAACCGCAGGTTCCCCTACGGTTACCTTGTTACGACTTCACCCCAGTCATGAATCACAAAGTGGTAAGCG
>NZ_VWXB01000028.1:0-607 GCF_011752635.1 Pantoea sp. Cy-640
ACATCGACGGCTGTAGCGGTTCATATCACCTTACCGTCGCTTTTCGCAGATTAGCACGTCCTTCATCGCCTCTGACTGCCAGGGCATCCACCGTGTACGCTTAGTCGCTTAACCTCACAACCCACAGGCGTTTTGCAACGCTGCGGACTGCAAGCATTTGAGAGACTCGAACGCATCGTGATTTCATTCTTATTACGGAGAATGAATACGACGCGTCGTTTCAAATTTTCAGCTTGTTCCGGATTGTTAAAGAGCAATATCTCAAACACGACGTTACCGTCAGTTTTGAGATATTCTGTGGAGACACCTTTCACCTGTCACCAAGCAGTGGCGTCCCCTAGGGGATTCGAACCCCTGTTGCCGCCGTGAAAGGGCGGAGTCCTAACCGCTAGACGAAGGGGACACAAAGTGTCACGACTTCGCAGCCGTCCTGCTCGTTACTTTTCTATCAGACAATCTGTGTGAGCACTTCGCGGGAAAGTATCTTCAGGTAAGGAGGTGATCCAACCGCAGGTTCCCCTACGGTTACCTTGTTACGACTTCACCCCAGTCATGAATCACAAAGTGGTAAGCGCCCTCCCGAAGGTTAAGCTACCTACTTCTTTTG
>NZ_VWXB01000029.1:0-518 GCF_011752635.1 Pantoea sp. Cy-640
TTCCGGCTGTATCCCCAGCTTTATCAGCCACACGCTCAGCTGCGTCAGCGCGAGGATGCCCGGCGCAACGAAGGGCGAGCCGTTGTCGGTGCGGATAACGTCGGGCAGCCCGCCTTCCAGGAAGGCCTTTTCCATGCAGCCGCGCACTAACACCGTGGTCTCCGACGTGCCCGGCTCGCAGGACAGCAGGTAGCGGCTGTGGTTATCGGTGAGCGTGAAGGGGCGGCACCAGCTGCCGTCTTTCAGGCGGAAGCGCCCTTTAAAATCAGCGCTCCAGACGTGGTTATTCCTCACGGGCGTCGTGAGACTGCGCAGGTTGCCCGGCGTTCGCTTACGCGGCGTCCGCGGCTGCACCATTCCCGCCGCCTTCAGCAGGTCGCCGATGGTGCTGGCGGCGGGCACGATGAAGTCAGCGCCGTTGCTGAGGAACCAGTGGCGGATTTTTTTTGGCCCCCAGTCGGGGTGCTGCTGGCGGAACTGAACAAGGCGCGCGGCGATGTCGGGGGCGATTTTATCGG
>NZ_VWXB01000002.1:0-688311 GCF_011752635.1 Pantoea sp. Cy-640
ATGAATTCAAGGCGTTGCATGGTAACAGTCTCAGTCCAGGGCATAGTGAGTCTCCTCTGCTATGCCGTTTATAACTGTTACCCATGTGCCCGGTCTAAAGTGTTACCCATGTGGCCGGTTTGTACCTCAATGCGCACCCTACAAAACCGTGCCGTTACCCTGTAGGGTCGCCATTTATGGCGACCAGGGAATACTTGCCTGCGCCACAGACGACCATACAAGACAGCCATAACGCTACAATATCGTTAAGCCGTTTTCACCGGTCAGCCAATCACCGGTTTAGCGTTTCGCCACCTGCTCGCCATCCGGGGTTTTGCCATGCCCGGCAGCAGCCAGCTCGGTATTAAAGTGGGAGACCAGCACCGAAAACGTTTCCTCTGCTTTCATGCGGTACAGCTGTTCGGACGGATGAATACAATCGGGTGACATCAGCGACTGCCAGTCTTTCATCTGCAGGATGCGCTGATACTGACGCGCCAGCGGCACCGATTCTGCTTTAGCCAGCGCGTCCAGTTTGGTGACGTAAGGTGCAACGTGCCATTTCTCCGCGCGGCCACAAATCGGGTGCGGCTCCTGTAATATCACCTGCTTACCCTCTTCACGGGCAATAGTAATCAGCTGTGTCATTACCTGGGTATATTTATCCGGGCTAACCTGGTAATCCTTTTCTATATCGCGGAAATGGAAATGGCGTGCATCGTTGGTGGCAAAATTCAGCAAAATGATTTTTGCCGGCGATTTCTTCATTTCTTCGCGCCAGCTTTTATTATTCTTGTAGAAATATTTGCCATTTAACAGGTCCATGGCCTGCGAAGAGGATGCACCTTTATTCACTACGCGGATGCCATCGCCGTACTTCTGCTGTAACCACTGGTTAATCAGAGCAATCTCATTGTCTTTAATATAGATTGCGCGCAATTTGCCATTTTCCTTTATCGCCATGGCGCCACGCGTGCTTGAACCGCCATAGGCTTCAATAATAAAGTTATTATCGGGCTTGCCGCTTTCGGCGAATGCGGTATTGCACAGACAGGCTGTGGTAATCAGCAAAGTGACGATGCCAGATAGCGCTCGTTGCATAAAAAATTTCCGCCTTTTGATACTCAAGGTTACATGGAGAATCGGTTGTTTACCGTAAGCGAATTACCTTAACAGGGGAGATTGCGGGTCAACAATCCGAAAGCACGGTTGCGGGGTGAAAATTAGGTCAACTCTGAGAAAAAAGCCGCTCGCTGAATAAAAGTTATTTAAATACAGCAACATAAAAACAAGCCTTACCCAGCGGTCACCCTTCAGCCAGAAAATCCCGCATTGCCGCCTGCTTAAAACATCACGGTTGCTTCAGGACATAACGCGGTTTGATTAGCGAATTTTCGCACTGCGAGTCGAACCGTTAATCCACAACCTGTTGTAAAAGAGTGGGTTTTCGCTGTTTTTCCGGCAGTTAGCTGCGAATAAGCACTGCCTGACGATAACTTTTACCATCAGAACATTCTGGCTTAAGCTTTATGGCCATTGCACAGTGACATTCTTTACACTATGGCGAAATTCCGAAACGTTTCTAAACATAATGTATACAGATTAATCCGGTGTTAGCATTCTGACTGAATCATTATGATTGCGTTACAACTCATTTCAGGATGTGCAATGTGAAAACAGAATCCTTTTTATCCAGCCGTAATATTGGCCTGGATCTGCTGCGTGCCGGCTTAATTCTGGAAGGGGTGTTATTACACGCCTCACGGAGTTTGCCGGGAGAGAATGGCTGGTATTATGTCGCGCAGCGCGATCCCTCGGAAATATTTACGGCACTGCTAAGCATGGTGCACACCTTCAGGATGGAAGTGTTCTTCTTTCTTTCGGGCATGTTCTCCGCGCTGATTATTTTGCGCAAAGGGCAGAAATTCTTTACGGATAATCGCCGTAAGCGCGTCCTGATTCCGCTGATATCAGCCTATCTGTTTATTCCGCCGCTGATGTATTTTATCGCGGGACAGATGAATAACACCCCGCTGAGCCTCGAAGGCTGGCTAAACAGCTATACCATGATGCACCACCTGTGGTTCCTCGTGTCGCTGTCGGTGATGTCGCTGCTGGTACCCGGCGCGTTTTATCAGTGGAGCGCCCGTCAGCTGGGCAAAATGTCGTTGCCAATGCTGATCGCCACGCTGGTGATTCTCGGTAACGCCTGCTTCGTGCTGAAGTTCCTGGTGAAAGGACGCGGTGAATTTGTCGAGCTCATCCCGGTGACCGCACGTTTCCTCGTCTATTACACCGCCGGTTTTGCGTTATACGTCAACCGCGAGAAAATTGCCCGGTACGCCAACAGTAAACTGATGAATGGCTGGCTGATGGCCGCGCTGGTGCTGGCGGTGTGGGCCGCCTGCTATGTTGTCGCGCACAACCACATCACCGGGGTGATGAAATATGTGCCGGTGATGCTGGGCAGCGTGCTGTCGGTGATGCTGTCCTACTGGCTGGTGTTTAGCTTCGAACGCATCAACGTGAAAGAGAGTCGCATTCTGACGGCAATTGTGGATTCCGCGCTGATCATCTATTTGCTGCACTATCCGGTGGTGATCATTTTCTCATGGCTGCTGGATGTCTGGTTACCGGATAACCTGTCAGTCCTGTATGTCCTGATCGATTTTGCCCTCGGCATTGCGCTGAGCGCGGTGTGTTACGCCATCGTCAAACGTTCACGCTTCGCCTCGTTCATGTTTGGCCTCAAGCCGAAAGATAAAAAAGTGGCGGTGCCGGTCGAAGCGCGACTGTAATTGTCATCATGCCCGGCCGCCACTGGCGTGCCGGGTATTATTTCCCGCCATCTGATTTTTGCCATTTTCTGCATTTTTAGTTCCAGATAATTATCTCAATCCGTTAGCGCAATTCCTAAAGCTTATCGCCGTCATCACAATTCCTTAAGTCAAACTGGACGTTTTAACCTGATCGCGGTAATACTCATTTCAACGGATTTCCAGCCGTAATCTATTACGACAATATATTTCGCTTCGCTATTTCCCCGCACTGCGCATTCGCTGTGCGGCATTTGTCTTTTCTCTGGTGAGGAAAATAGTGTGTTTAAATTAAATCCCTTGTTACTAAGCCTGCTTGCTGCGCAGGGCTTAATGCTGTCTGCCACACCGGTATCGGCGGTGGTATTAAAACCTTTCACTCCCGAACGCAACGACAATAAAGTTGGCGCTTATTGCTTATGTAATGGTTCAACCCAGACGCTAAGCGGCGTGCCGCGCTTTACCGTTGGAGAAAGTGGCATGAGCAGCGTCACGCTGGGTGAACTACAAAAGGTTGGGCGTATTATTAATGACAATTTAATCGGCGAGCCCCGCCTGCAACTCGGCGCACAAAATTACGCTATTGGTATTCCGGATGAAGAAACAGGCAGTTATCGTGTCTATCAGGTTTATAACAGTGCGGAAATGATTGCGCCGGCGGAAATTAATGGCGCTACGGTAGTGCCAGATTATTATGATGTGAACGATAAGCAATATATTGATGCGCGCGTGGCGACAGTCACTAATGGCCGGTTAAATATCAATATTGGTCAGCAAGGCGCAGCCGCTAACGCCAGCACCAATCGCTGGTCAATGGCTGCCAAACAGAGTCAGTTATTTGCCAGCAGTAATAACGGCCAGATTAACTGGGACAGTAATAACCGCATCCGCTTTACCGCCGCCACGCCGCCGTACGGTGGCGATCGGCTGGCATTTGATGCCGGAGGCGTAGTGACCTACGCCGGTCTGTTTGATGTCACGCTTAAGGATGGCAGCAGCAACGCGTACTACGTCAGTAATCTCAATGAATTGCGTAACTATAACGACTGGCTGATTGACCAGATTAGCGGCGGCAACCTGAGCCCGGAAAGTTATAACGCCGCGCTGAACCAGGCGTTCAGCCTGCGCGACGGTCGTGTGGTTTACCGCATGAGCACCGGCAATTACGATGATGAAGTGGCTGCCGCACTCGGCGATCAGGTGGTGCTGAGCGCCGATGGCGCGAAAGCCAGTGTGAAAATCAATCGCGGCAAAACGCTGGAAGTGGCTAATAGCGCCAGCGCCGTGATGCGCGCCAGCAATGGTGCAACGGCGATTATCGCCGGAAAACTGGCGACCAGTAACGCGCTCTCATCCGAAGCGGGCGCGCTGGAGCTGATCAGCGGCGCGCGCGGTATCAATAATGGCGTCATCAACAGTGGCTTTTTTAATGCCGCCAATGGGCGCGGCGTGGCAGAAGACTCTCTCGGCTATGCGGGCACGGCGGTGTCGGCGATTTATGACAGTGAGTTCCGCAACAATGGTGTGCTCAATGTGCATATCGGCGATGCGCCGTGGGGCACCGCCGGCTTATTTCTCGGCAGCAGCAGCGCGGTCAACCACGGCAATATTAATCTCGGCATTCACGATGTGGCGAACGGCTCCTCAGCAGCGGCGGTGAGTTTCAGCGGCGAGGGCAGCTTCGTCAACGCGCGCGATGGCACGATTTATCTCGGCCGTACACCGCAAAATCATAAGGGCGACGTCACGCAGGATGTCGCGGTCAGCCTCGGCGGTGGCATCAGCGCCGTTTCCGGCCTGCTCGACTCGCGTGCCATCAATGATGGCCGTATTGTTATCGGCTCAAAAGTCGAGAATGCCGTTGGCATGCGCATTGAGGCCGGGCCCAACGCGATGTCACTAAATAACGGCGTTATCGATGTCAACGGTATGGCGCAGGCGCTACCGCGCGAAAATATCGCCATGCTGGCGATGGATTCCGGCAGCGGCGGCCAGGTGGGCAACCGCGGTACCCTCAATCTGAATGGCTATAACAGCACCGGCCTGAAAGTGATCGCCACGGCGGGCAATCAGGCGCACGCCTTCTCCAGCGGGGCGATCAACGTGGCGGGTGACGCCGACCGCTTTGGCGGCACCAACAATACGGCGGTGTGGGTAACTGGCGAACCGGGCGGTCACGCCAGTGCCGATATCACCGGCCCAATCCGGCTCAGCGGCAAAGCGGGCATCGGGATTCGTGCTGAAGGCCAGGCAACAGTCAACGTTAGCGCCCGCGCGATTCCCACCTCCAGCGGCAGCGACAGCATGCTGGATAGCGGACAGATCAGTTTCTACCGTATCGGCCCGGATGCGCGCATTAATCTGCCGGCCAACGGCCGCTACAGCGCCTCCGTGTGGAACGGCACGATTTTTCGCGTCGAGCAGGGAGCAGATTTTGACGGACGCGGCCTGACTTTGTCGATGAAAAGCCCGTTTGCGAGCGGTGTGTACGGCAGCGGTGCCGGCACCGACATTAATACCCACGGCGCGACGCTGAACATCGCCAGCTTTGCCAGCGGGCTGACCATTACTGATGGCGCCCGCGCCACCATTGATGCCGCAACGCGTATTCACCTCAACGGGTCTGATGCCCGCGTCGCCATCGCTGACGGTAATCGCTATACGCTGCAGGGTAACGTTGTTAACCCTAATAAGCAGTTCGATCCGAACACTTTAATGATCAATCAGGCAGCGATAGACGGCCGCGCCAATAACCAGCAGCCGTTTACCGTGATGAATCATGCGCGGCTGGTGAATCGCGGCGCTATCTCCCTGCGGGGGGAAGGCGTAACGGGTATCTACGCGCAGTATGGCGCAACGGTCGACAACCGCGGCGATATCAACATTTTGCGTAACGGCCGGGCGCTGTTCGCCGATGGTTATCCAGGCGCCGGCGACGGCAAAACCCTGACGGAGATTAACAATAGCGGCACGCTTAATCTCTACAGCGGTCAGAGCACCCAGCAAACCACCACCTTCGGTGCGGTCTCGTATCACCAGCTGGGGCGGATTAACCAGAACGGCACGATTAATCTGTACGGCGATAACGTGGTCGGCGCGAAAGCCTTTGCCGGCGGTCGTATTACGCTGGGCGCGAACAGCCGTGTGGTGTTTCATGACGCGCATCAGATCGGCTATCAGGCTTTCGATCCCGGCTCACGCCTGATCGTCAACGGCAGCCCGGTTGATGTCAGCAGTCGTAACTCGACGCTATATGAAATCCGCAACGGCGCGTGGCTGTACAACCAGGGCTTTGGCAACGTCACGCTGAGCGGCAGGGACAGCACCGGCATCGTAGTCAGCGGGACGGATGCGCTGGTATCCAGCACCGATGTTTATCAGGTCACCGGTAAGGGTGCCACCGTGCTGCGCGCCAGCAATCGCGCGCAGGGGATTATTACCAGCCTAATCGCGCTGAACGGCAAAAACACCCTCGGCGCGCAGGCGACGGGCGATGGCACCGAGGTCTACGCCGCCTCGCTCATCACCGGCACCGGGCGCAACGCCACGGCGTTTGATGTCAGCGGCGACGCGCGCCTGTTTAATCAGCAGCAGGGCGTAGTGGATTTGCGTGGCCGCAACAGTACCGGGGCCCGGGTGCATGATGGCGGTAACTTTATCAACCGCGGCTCGGTTAGCGTCGCCAGCGGCACCGGCGTGGATGTCAGCAGCGGTTATGGCCAGTATGTACCGCTCGACAGCACTTTACGCGTGAATGACGGCACCGCCGCGCTGCGCGTGGGCTCCGGCGGCGCGATGAAAATTTACGGCGACGGCCAGGGGGCCAGCACGCTGGCGGCTTACGGCAAAGCCGATGGTTTGCTGCTCGACAGCGGTGCGCAGCGCTTTGAAGCCAACGACATCATCATCGGCGCTTACGGCAGCGGCACTGCGCTGAACAATCGCGCCGGCATCAGTGATATTTCGCTGAGTAATGTGCGCTTCGAGGCCAACGGTGGCACCGGCATTCGCTCTGCCACCTCGTTCGATCCGGCGGGTAGCGCGCAGATTCACGTCGGCGCAGGCGGTACCGGCTATCGCTTTGAAAACGCAGATGGATCTACCACTGGCAACGATTTGGTGATTGGGCGCGACTACCGCATTGAAGTCAACGGCAGCGGCACCGGCGTGCGTGCCAACACCCATGGACGGGTGATCGCTCAGGGCCTGATTGATATCCGTGATGCCGATGGCGGTTCGGCGATTGTCACCCGCAGCGCCAGCCAGGTGATCAACCAGGGCACCATCCGTTCACAAAGCCGCGTCGCACCGCTTATTGATCTGCGCGGCGGCGAGACGGTGTTTATCAACCAGGGCACGCTGGATGCGCCGTACGCCGATCAGGTGGTAGTGGCGGGCGGCGCGACCCGTGATGTGGTGGCACTGCTGGCGGGCAAAGTCACGGGCGAAGTGAACACCGGCAACGGCAGCGATACGCTGCTGGTTACGGGCGGCACGCTGGATGGCGGCCTGAGTATGGGTGACGGCAGCGCGAATCAGGCGACGGTGCAGGCTATCAGCCTGAACCAGACCCGTCATATCACCAGCGGCGGCGCGGATAGCACGCTGAACCTCAGCCAGCTCAATGCGCGCGGCGGTTCGTTCCGGCAGGACGACCTCACCAAAGGCACCAACCTCGGCGCGGGCTGGAGCACGCTGAACTTCATCGATACGCAGTGGACGCTGAGCGACAACATTAAACTGGCGCACAGCACCATCAATATCGATGCCGGATCCACGCTGTTCGCCGGCGATGGCGTCAACGCGCGGCTGCAGGGGGCCAGCAATGATTCGCTGGTGGTGAACAATGCAGGCACGCTCGACCTGACCAACGGTGGCAATGTGGCGGCAAATACCCTGACCATCGAAGGTAGTCTGGCCTCCGCGCAGGGCCGCCTGAAACTCAATTCGACAGCCACCCACAGCGACGTGCTGCGTGTTAACGGTAACGCTAGCGGCACCACCTGGGTGGATGACCGCCTGCAGGGCGGCGGGCTGCTGGACAGCAATCGCGACAATGTCATCGCGGCCAGCGAAGGCGTCTCACTGGTGCAGGTGACCGGCAGCGCCAGTGCCGACAGCTTCAGGCTGAGCAATGGCTATGTGGCAGCCGGGCCGTGGCAGTATGGTCTGTACAGCTTTGCACCGGGCAGCAGCGCAGGCGGCAACGCATGGGACTATCGTCTGGCGAACAATTTCATCTGCAGCGATGGCTCGCTGTGCCAGCCGCAGGCGGGCAGTGCGGTTAAGGCGGTGCGTCCGGCGGTTACGCCGCAGGTACCGTCCTGGATCTCCGCACCGGTCGGGCTGGCGTACTACTCGCTGGCAGTCACTGACGATCTGCATAAGCGTCTCGGCGAACTGCGCCAGCAGCCGGCAGACAACGCAGAGATGTTTATCCGCTACCTCGGTTCGGATTTGCAGTATCGAAGCAATCGCGGCCTGGACGCCTGGGGTTATGACTTCGACCTCAACTACAGCGCCGTTCAGCTCGGCGGCAATTTGCTGCGCGCCGATGGCGCTGAAGATAGCGTACGCGGCGGCATCGCCTATACGCGCGGCAACACGCGCATTCGCCCGCATGCCACTGACGGTTACAGCTCCACCAGCTTTGATAGCGATACGTTGTCACTTTATGGCACCTGGCTGCGCAGCAGTGGCTGGTATGTAGATGGTTCGCTGAGCTGGAGCGGCTACCGTGGCGAAACCGACATTGCGCGGCAGAAAGCGGTCGCCAAACCCAAAGGGCACGGCTGGACGGCGTCAGTCGAGTCTGGCTATCCGCTGATGCTGGCGGGTGATGTGCGCCTGGAACCGCAGGCACAGGTTAGCTGGCTGCGTATGAACATGGACAGTTTTACCGATGCTGACGGCGCGCGCGTCTCTTATAACGATTACGATCAAACCATAGGCCGGCTCGGCGCACGCGTGGCGCGCAGCTGGCAGGACAGCAGTCAGAACCAGTACACGCCGTATCTGCGCGCTAACTACTATCGCGGCTGGGGCGGTACGGCGCAGGTCAGGGTCGGCACCAGCGACCTGAGCCAGAGCTTCAGCAGCGGCAAATTTGGCCAGATGTGGGACGTCGGCCTCGGCGGCACGGCGACCCTCATCAACAACGTGGCGCTGTATGCCGAGGCGGATTACCGCAAAGAGATATCCGGCAACGGCGTCAAAGGCTGGCGCTACAATGCCGGGGTGCGCTGGTCGTTTTGAACGCTTAAACGTGCAATTACAGGCGGCGCTGTGATGCGGCGTCGAACAGCATCGCACGTTCGCTGTCCAGCGTGACCGGTAAAATATCACCGGCGCGCGCGCCGGAACGCTGGGTGGTAAACAGCATCAGCGGGTGGCCAAACAGTGAACCGTGAATCAGTTCGGACAAACCTGTCGGCTCCACCAGCGACACTTCAAGGGGCAGCGCATGCTGCTCACCCGGCTGCGCCAGGCTGATGTTTTCCGGACGGATGCCGTAAATGACGTCGCGGCCAGCGGCCTGTGCTGCCCAGTGCGTATTCAGGGGCAACTGAGCGCTGTCGCTGATACGCACGCCGCTGGGAGTCATCACGCCGTTGATAAAATTCATCGACGGTGACCCGATAAAACTGGCGACAAATTTATTGGCCGGTGTGTCGTACAGCTCCAGCGGTGTACCCACCTGCTGAATGACGCCGTGATTAAGCACCACGATGCGGTCAGCCAGCGTCATGGCCTCAACCTGATCGTGGGTAACATAAACGATGGTGTTGTTCATCTGCTGATGCAGCTTTTTGATCTCCACGCGCATCTGGCCGCGCAGTTGCGCATCGAGGTTGGAAAGCGGCTCATCAAACAGAAATACCTGCGGCTGACGCACAATGGCGCGGCCCATCGCCACACGCTGACGTTGTCCACCCGACAGCTCTTTTGGCCGGCGATCAAGCAGGTGTGTCAGGCTGAGAATCTCCGCCGCTCGCCGGACTTTCTCCTCAATCTCAGCACGCGGTCGTTTCTGAATTTCAAGGCTGAAGCCCATATTGCGCGCGACCGTCAGATGCGGATAGAGCGCATAGCTCTGGAACACCATCGAAATATCGCGGTCTTTCGGCGCCACCTCGTTCATCAGCTGACTGCCGATATGAATATTGCCGCCCGTTGCCAACTCCAGACCGGCAATGGTGCGCAGCAGGGTGGATTTACCACAGCCGGACGGGCCGACCAGCACCACGAACTCACCATCTTTAATGGTCAGATTGATGTCGCGCAGAACCTCAACGTTGCCATAGCGCTTTTCAATTTGCGCCAGCGTAATTTCAGCCATTATTTACCCCTTAACCGCACCGGCGGTGAGTCCCTGAACCAGGTAGCGTTGAATGAAAGCGAAGAACAGACAGGCTGGAATTAACGCCAGCACGGCGGCAGCCATCATTTCGCCCCACGAAACGGCGAATTTGGAGACGAAACTGAGCAGCCCGACCGGAAAGGTCATGACTTCGTTTTTGTTGATCAGCATCAGTGAGAACAGCAACTCACTCCACGCGGCGGTGAAAACGAAGCCGAGCGTTGCTGCCATGCCGGGCAGCGTCAGCGGCATCAGCACGCGGTACAGCGCCTGAAAGCGGGTGCAGCCTTCCAGCATGGCGGACTCTTCGAGATCTTTCGGGATGGCATCAAAAAATGACTGCATCAGGAAGGTGGCGAACGGAACATTGAAGGCGCTGTAAATCAGAATCAGCCCCAGCAGACTATTCGTCAGACCCAGTGGGGCCATCACCCGGTAAATCGGCGCAATGATCATCACCAGCGGAAACATCTGCGTAAACAGCAGCAGGGCCGCCATCACCATCTTGCCGCGAAACTGAAAGCGGGAAAAGGCATAGCCGGCAGCCGCGGCAATCAAGGTGGTCAGCGCGGTAGTGCTGCAGGAGACAATGAGACTGTTAATAAAAAACGTGGGGAAATCACTGTCGGTCAATACCTTCGCAAAGTGGCTCAGGGTGAAACCGCCAGGTAACAGCGTCACGCCCTGACTGAACAGTAACCTGTCCGGCGTGACGGCAATTTTAATGATCCAGTACAACGGAAACAGCGCAAACAGCAAATAGGCGGCGATGCTGAGACGATGACCGATCAACGGTAACAGGCGCATGCAGACTCCTTACTTAAGTAACTGATGGCGGATGCGCAGCAGTACCAGCGCATAGCAGGTCATCAGCAGTAACAGACACACCGCCATCGCCGAGGCATAACCAAAATCCAGTTTGCGATAAGCGGTGGTGAAGATGTAACTGGAAAGAATCGAGGTTGAACCGGCCGGACCGCCGTCGGTCATCACTACGATCAAATCGGCAAAGTTAGCGATCCAGATGGTACGCAGCATCACGGTAATGGCGATCATCGGGGCGAGAAACGGCAGGGTGACACGGCGAAACTGCTGCCAGCCGCTGGCACCGTCGATGGCTGCCGCTTCATACAAATCTTTGGGAATCGACTGCAGTGCCGCCAGTAAAGTGATGGCAAAAAACGGGATGCCAAACCAGACGTTAGCAATCACCGGCCCCCACATCGCCAGTTGCGGATCGGAAAGAATATTGTAGGGTTCACTGAGAATGCCCACGTCGCTGAGCCACTGCGGCAGCGGACCCACCACCGGGTTGAGCAGCCAGGACCAGGTCAGGCCGGAAAGAAACGCCGGCACCGCCCACGGTAAAAACACCAGCGCCTGCACCCAGCGGCGAAAGCGAAACTCGCGGTTAAGCAGCAGCGCCAGCGCGAGGCCGAAAAAGAACTGCAGCAGCAGTGAACTCAGCGTCCAGTTAAGGGTATGGCCGAGTGCGCGAAAGAAGCGGCGATCGTCGAGCATCTGCGCAAAGTTCGCCCAGCCAACCCAGCCGCTCTCCAGCGGATTGAGCAGGTTCATGCTCTGAAAAGCGTAAGAAATGCCGATCGCCATCGGCACGAAGATGAACAGGGCGATCAGCAACAGGCCCGGTGACAGATACCACCATGGCTCAGCAAGCCGGGTCCAGCGCCAGCGGCGACGCGCCGGGCTGGCAGGAAGAGAGATTTCAGGCATCATTTCAGGGCTCCGGTTTACGCGAGATTACTGGCTGGCGAGCCAGGCTTTTTGCTCTTTACTCAGATAGCTGGCCCAGTCCTGCACCATATCTTTGGTGTCGTTTTCGCCCAGTAACGTCTCCTGGCTGCTCTCTTTCACGATCACTGAATTGAAATAGCCCCAGCCTTTGAGATGGGTCGGCATGGTGAGCGGCACATAATTTGGATCGTTCAGCTCCTTAAACCAGCCGGCAAACTGCGGCGTCTGATAGAACGGGTCCTGTTCCGCACCTTTATAGATGGGTAGGGTGCCGACAAACTTCGCCCACGCCAGGTTGTTGGTTTTATTACTGAGGAAGGTAATCAGCGGCCAGGCGACATCGTTTTGTTTACCCTGTTTGAACATCGCCCAGCCGGTATAACCGATGGTCGGGAAGGCTTTACCGGACGGTCCGACCGGCATGGGCGCCACGGCAAAATCTTCAGCCGCCATGCTATTTTTAATCGCGATCAGCGCGTCCGGATCCTGATCGAGCATGGCGCATTTGCCGGAATAGAAGCCCGAGACAATCTCGTTAAAGCCCCAGTTCACGCTGTCTTTAGGCGCGCCACCTTGCTGATACAAATCGACCAGCAGTTGTGCCCCCTTTATCGCCCCCGGCTGGGTTAAGGTACTGTTGCCGTCTTTATCAAAGAAGGCAGGCGAACCGTTCATCGCCGCCATAAACATCATCCACGCATTGGTTCCCCCGACACCGCCGCGCATGCAGTAGCCGCTGATACCGTTACCTGACTGACTAATACGCTTCGCGTCGCTGGCAAACTCGTCCATTGTTTTCGGCGGCTCACTCAGTCCTGCCTGCTTAAACAGCTTTTTATTCCAGAACAGTGCTCGCAGGTAAAAACCGTACGGCACCATGGTGGCTTTACCGTTTGCGGCCCGCGCCATTGCCAGCGTTTTGTCCGTCAGCTGGGCGCTTTCAGGCCAGCTTTTCAGGCGGGGTTCAAGATCTTCCAGCATATTGTTGCTGGCGTATAAGCCTTGCCAGGTATCGGGCATCTCCACCACATCCGGTACCTGTCCGCTCTGTAACATGGTGCCCAGTTTTTCAAATGCCTGACCCCACGGCAGCGAAATCAGCTCAATCTCGGTCCCAGGATGCTGCGTCTTGTATTCGTCGAGCATTTTTTGCAGAAGCGCGGTACGTGGCGGGCTGGTAATAACTTCCACCACGGTGAGTTTGGCGGCGAGGCTGCAAAAGGCGCTGCCTAAACCCACGGCGAGTACCAGGGCTTTCAGGGCGAAACGTGTTGTCATGGCTGGTTCTCCGGAGCGTGATTAACGGTGAGTGGCGGCAGCAAGTGCCTGATTCAGATCGGTCCAAAGATCGTCGGTCTCTTCGAGGCCAACAGAGATACGGATCAGGCGCGGCGAGACACCAAAATCCTGGGCTGAATTAAATTCACTGGCCTGATTAATGACTGAAATCGCCGGCATCACCAGGCTCTCGAAACCTCCCCAGCTGACGCCCATATGGAACAGTTGCAGGGCGTTGCAGAATTGCGGTATGTCGACCTGTTCGGTCACGGCAAAGGAAAACAGCCCGCTGTAACCGCGCAGCGTGGACCATGCAGGGGGATTGAGCCCGGGATGGCAAACCGCGCTGACCTGCGGATGGTCACGCAGCTTTTCCGCCAGCTGCAGGGCGCTGTGCTGATGCTGCTTCATACGCAGCGGCAGCGTGCGCAGGCCACGCATCAGCAAAGACGCTTCGTTCGCAGACAGTTTGCCGCCAAGGAACGGACTAATGTGACGGGCAATGTTGTTGATGTGCTGGTGGCTGGCAATCACCAGGCCGGCCACCACATCGCTGTGGCCGCTGATGTACTTCGAGGCGGAGTGCACCACGATGTCGATACCACACAGCAGCGGCTGCTGGAATATAGGCGAAGCCCAGCTGTTATCAATCAACGTGACGACGCCCGCATCACGCGCCAGCGTGGCCAGCTGCCGCAGGTTCTGTTCACTCATCACCCAGCTGGAGGGACTTTCCAGATAGAGCAGGCTGGCGCCGGGCAGCGCGGCGGCTATCGCCGCTTCATCGTCGCCATCAACAAACTGCGTCGTGATACCGAAACGCTGACAAAAGCCGCGCAAAAAACGGTAAGTATCGGGATAGACATGATTAACGCAGACCACTTTCGCGCCTGGCTGAACCACACTCAAAATCGCGTTACTGATGGCGGCCATGCCGCTGGCAAAGGCGAGGCAGGCATCACCGCCTTCCAGCGCGGCAACTTTATCCTGTAGCGCTTTAACCGTCGGATTATCAACGCGGGAATAGAGCGGCTGGTCGCTCTCACCGCGAAAGCGGGCGATCATGCTGTCGTAATCGCTGAAGGTAAACAGCGAGGACTGATAAATCGGTGGCGTTACGGCGCCCTGTTCGTGGCGCTGGTCGTGGGTAAGCAGTGTCTGTTGCGCAATAGGTTTAGCGTTTGGCATGGATCACGTCCTTCATGTCGCGTTCGGTGATATCAAGAATCTGGTGGCAGAGGGCACGCGCGGCCTGGCTGTCGCGGGCGCGGATGGCGTTAAACAGTTCACGGTGCAGGGGAAACGAGTCTGAAAACAGCGCCTGCTCCGGCGGGGATTCGAAAAAAGCGTGCAGCGTGTCGTAGACGCCGTTAAGCATCTGCAACAGCAGCGGATTGCCGGCGGCGCGGTAGATGCTGGTGTGGAAAGCCCAATCCTCCGGCCCGGCGGAACCGATAGCCAGGTGCACACGCTCCATCTCTTCCAGCCGCCGTTCGATTTCCAGCAGGTCGTCGGCGCTGGCGCGCTGCGCGGCCAGCACGCAGGATTCGGACTCAATGATGCGGCGCACTTCCAGCGCATGAAGCATGTTGGCGGAGTCGTTTTTAAAGCGCAGAGAGAGAAAGCTGTCATGCAGACCGACTTCTGCCTGCAGAAAAGTGCCGCTGCCTTTTTTGCGCACAATGATGCCGAGTGCTTCCCAGCGCTTGAGCGCCTCGCGCACCGTATTACGGCTGACGCCCAGTTTCTCCGCCAGCTCGCGCTCCGGCGGCAGGCGACTGCCCGGCTGCGCGCCGGCATGCGCCATGTAGCGCGTGAGCGCATCAAGAATCAGCGTATCGCTGCGCGTCGGAATAATGGGATGGAGTTCAGCCGGGTCATGCATCGTTTTGCCTTAATTGGTCCAACATCTCTACCAAAGACATAGCAACCCGCATGCCAGAATCATGAGCTTTTGATTTAGTGAGAAATTTGACGCCGTAATAAGCGCAGATTATGAGATCTGCTGGTGCAAAACCCGCCAGGGTGCACCGTGGTGTGGCGGTACTGCAGACAATGTTGCGCTCAAAACGAAAATAAATTAGCATTATTTCCGGTTAACGCAACGAGGTGCCGGGATGGATAGTATCGGAATTTTTGACAGCATCAACAAACTGCTCACCACCTCATTTGCGCGTGAGTTCTGGCTTAATCTCATGGAAGAATCGGAAGCGAGTTATGCCAGCGCTCATGCGGTGGTAGAAGGGACGGCAGGCAGACTGAAGCATCCGGAAAAGATCCGCTTACGTCCTCAGGCACGGCACTATTTTCTGAATGCCGCGTTTCGCAGAGCGGCTGAGGCCAGCGGCCTGATCTGCATCGATGCCGTCACTAAACCCCAGGGTGAACACTATTGCCTTGTTGAATCGGGCGGAATCAAAATCAGCCGGATTGGACTCAATCACGACGAGCACCTGATTAAACGGGCACGTCATCGCACATTGCTTGCTGAACTGAACGGAGAGCTCGAAGGCGTTACGCCAGATATGTTTTATGATATTGCCGGAGTGCATACGGCTGAAGAGACGTTAGGCGTGCTGATTGTTAACGTCAATCCTCCTCATACTAAGCCGCAGGGAAGTATGTTGGATTTACGGGTAACAGTCCCTTTCACCAATCTGCGTAACTACCATTATAATCAGTCAATACGCGATGTCCTCGCGTTGTACAATACAGCAGATAATCAGAATGAAATCCCTGATTTAGCAGTTCCACAGTTGAAGAAACGCTTAAAGCAGCAGGAAGGTTAGTGTGGTGCAACAATGAGAGTCGGTGTGGCGGGTTTTGAGCCAAAACGTTTAACCCAGGTACGTGAGGCGCGTGGGTTTTCGAAGATCAATCTGGGGCGCCAGGTTGAGCGTTCCCCCTCGACCATTACTAAATGGGAGAATGGCAGCCATGCGCCTGATTCCGCCGCGCTGCTGGCCCTGTCATTGGTACTGAATTGTCCCATAGCCTGGTTTACTAAACCCTTGCATGTTCATACTAATAATCCAGTGTTTTTCCGCACCATGGCGAACACGGCAAAGGATCTGTGCGCGGCTTCGGAACGTTATATG
The DNA here is from genome assembly GCF_011752635.1 of Pantoea sp. Cy-640. Taxonomy (NCBI): domain Bacteria; kingdom Pseudomonadati; phylum Pseudomonadota; class Gammaproteobacteria; order Enterobacterales; family Erwiniaceae; genus Pantoea; species Pantoea sp. Cy-640. Next base: position 16,287 of record NZ_VWXB01000002.1, read on the forward strand.
GAGTGGCTGCAGGAAGCGTCAGCGCATTTACAGCAGGATCTTGATTTTCCGGCGGTGAATATTCCCTGGCTTGATGTTACCGATCACCATCAAATTGATGATCAAATGATTGAAGTGATGGCTGGTCAGTGCCGCAAACGTTGGGGACTGAGTCTCGCACCGCTGAACGATCTGCTGCTGGTCATTGAAAATGCCGGTGTGATTTGTGCGCGCTTCGAACAGGGCAGTGCGGTGATGGATGGCTACTCGCAATGGAACGAGCGTGAGCAACGGCCTTACATGATTCTGGCGTCGGATAAAAATAACTATTACCGCAGCCGTTTTGATGCCGCTCATGAGCTTGGCCATTTAGTGTTACACCGGTTTATCAAACGACTGGACAGTATTAATTTTAAGCCGATCGAAGCGCAGGCGCATAAGTTCGCCGCATGCTTTATGTTACCGGAGGAAGCGTTTGCGGTGGAATTGCCGGCAAATCCCACGCTGGAGAATTTCGTCGCGCTGAAGCAGCGCTGGGGAATATCTGCACAGGCCATGATTATTCGGGCTAAAGAGCTGAATTTGATTAGCGATGTTGAGCATCAGCGCCTGTACAAGCAAATTTCAGCGCGCGGCTGGCGTAAAGGTGAACCGCTTGACGATCAGCGGGTTCCTGAAGCTGTGCGATTACTGCCCAGAAGTCTCAGGCTTTTGCTGGATGAAGGCCTGTATAGCAAACAGAGCTTTGTCTCTTCACTGGCAATGGCGCGCCACGATGTAGAAAAACTGTTTTCCCTGCCGAAAGATGAATTAGCGGAAACGCAGATTTTGCATTTGCCAGCCACACTCAAAGCCCGCGACAACAGCTCCCCTCAGTCAGCCGACAATAATGTAGTCAGCCTGTTTACCAGGAAATAATGCATTACTGGTTCGCGAGTGGCTGCATCACTTCACGCGATGCAGCCATGCGGATTTTGATTGCCAGCAGAGGCATTGCTTCGCCGGACAATCATCCAAAAACCGCGATCAGCGGCTAAACGGCATCGATCAGGCCGCCGTCGACGCGGATCACGCTGCCGGTAATGTAGCTGGCAGGCTCACTGGCGAGAAAAGCGGCGGTGGCACCATATTCGTGTGGCGCGCCGTAGCGGCCCATCGGTATGCTGCGCCGGCTTTGGGCTGCGACGGCAGCGGCGGTACTGTTTTCGCGCTGCGCCTTCAGCGCATCAAGCTGACTGACGCGCTCAGTATCAATGCGTCCCGGCACCAGGACGTTAACCGTTACACCATCCGCGGCTACCTCGTTTGCCAGCGTTTTCGACCAGCCCAGCAGGCTCATGCGCAGCGCATTGGACAGCGCCAGATTAGGGAGAGGCGTGACCACGCCCGACGAGGTGGACGTGATAATGCGTCCCCAGCCGCGCTGGCGCATGGCCGGCAGCACCTTATCGCTCAGTTGAATCAGCGCGTCCACCATCACCGCAAACTGCTGTCGCCAGAGTTCGCTGGCGGTGCCCGCGGCTTTCGCGGTTGGCGGCCCACCTGAATTATTCACCAGAATATCCACCGCGCCCCAGCGCTGGCGAATCGCCTCCAGCACGCTGTCAAAGGTGTCGGGTGCCGCCAGATCGAGCTGGAACGCCTGCGCCTCACCGCCGTCAGCGGTAATGCGCTCCACCGTTGCCTGCAACTTACTGCTGTCGCGTCCGGTGACCGCCACGCGCACGCCCTCCTGCGCCAGTGCCAGCGCTATCGCCTGACCCAGACCGCTGCCTGCACCACATACCAGCGCCACGCGCCCTTGTATTTGCAAATCCATCACTGCCTCCTGATTGTATTTTCAGGATCGTAATGTGCAAAAACAGTGCCGGTTATGCGCCCGGTTTACGCATCTGTACCTGATCGAAGGCGAATTGCAGATGCGTTTTCATTAATTCGGCCGCCTGCTGCGGTCGGTTTTCACGCAGCGCGTCGATAATGGCCACGTGCTCTTCGCACCACTCTTTCACGCGCCGTTTGTTTTGGTAGCTGCCAAATTCCAGCAGGCGGCGCAGGCGGTTTTGCTGTTGAATCGCCTGCAGCACAAACAGATTGCCGCTGGCTTCGGCCAGCGATTCATGAAAAGCGGCATCCGTCTCGAAAATGTCGCGCGCCGATACCTGCGTGAGGTCCGGATGGGTAATCAATCGCAGATGCTGTGCCCGCAGGCGCTTCAGCATGGCACGATCCGCGCGTAATTGCGGGCTGAGCAGGGCGGCTGGCTCAATCATCAGACGAAATCCATAACTGTTGCGCAGCGCGACTTCCGAGTTAAGCGTTTGCTGAAAACGCCAGCCATGTCCCGCATTGCGCGCGATTAATCCGTCTTCCGACAGCTTGACCAGCGTGCGTGTCAGAATGCCGCGATCAACGTCATAGCGCTGGCTGATTTCCGTCTGGGTGAACGATTCGGGCAGGGCACCGGCAATACGATCGCGTACCAGTAACTCGTACAACGTCTGGTCGCTGCTCTGCGGGGGTTCAATGTTCAGCTGCTGTAACTCATCTGCCCCTTTTAGCAGAAAAAATCCCTGATTGGGCCGCGCTTCCACCGCGCCCAGTCGGGTCAATTCTTTAAGTCCTGCCCGCACCGGCGTGCGGGAAACGCCCAGCGCGTCTGCCAGAGGTTGTTCACGTAAGTGCTGACCTGGATCGAATCTTGCTTCATAGATCAGGTCAAGTAGCTGACGTGCAATACGACGGCTGCTGGCGGAGGAGTCAGGCTGCATAGAACGGGATTTCCTGAAATGTATTACTGTCGACTAAAGGTACAATAACATGTTGAGGAAAATGCTGCGATATAAAGCAATGCATGCACGATAAGCGTGCAGAGTGCACCAGGAGAAGACGTTTTTTTATCACCATGATTGTATTTTATGAATCATAAAAACCAATTTAAACGTTTACCAGGAGACACAGATGATCAGCAATTCATTTCGCTCTACCGGTCGGTTACTTGCGCTTGCCACGCTGGCCCTGATGCCCATCATCAGCCAGGCGGCAAGCGATCGCGTTGCCCCAGGCAAACTGACCTACGGCACCGCAGCCACCTTTATGCCGTTCGAGTTTGTGAAAGACGGCAAGCTCACCGGTTTTGATATCGAGTTGATAACCGCGCTGAGTAAGACGCTCAATCTGCAACCCGCAGCCATGCCAATGGAGTTCAAAGGGCTGATCCCGGCACTGCAGGGCAAACGTCTCGACATCATTAATTCAGCGATGTACGTCAATCCGGCGCGTGCGGCGCAGGTGGATTTTGTTCCTTACCTCAAAATCGGCAGTCGCGTTGTGGTGCGTAAAGGCAATCCGGCCGGCATCACCGGGCGCGATCTGTCGTTGTGCGGCAAAAACGTGGCGGTCACCCTTGGCGGTATCGAAGAGAGCCAGGCGCGGGTGGATAACCAGAACTGCCTCGCCGCCAAAAAAGCCGCGATCAATGTCATGACGTTCCCGGCGGCAACGGACTCGGCAGTGGCTGTTGCGCAGGGTCGCGCCGATGCGGAATTCCTTTCAACGCCGGGTACCGTTGCGTTGTTTAGCGAGAAGCCCGGCGTGTTTGAAGCGGCAGGCGCTGAGTTTGAAGCCGATACCCACATCGCTTTTGCGGTCCGTAAAGGCGACAGCGCCACCAAAGCGCAACTGGAACAGGGACTGCAAAACCTGGTGAAAGACGGCACTTACAAGCAACTGATTGAGAAATGGAACTTCCCGGACTCCGTTGCCATTTTTTAATCCGCTGACCGGAGAAAGCTATGTCGATCGATTTAATGTGGCAGTACTTCCTCTCCCGCGAATTTCTGCAGGGCGCGTGGATGACGCTGCTGATTACTCTGTGCTCGCTGTTGTGCGGCGTAGTGCTGGGACTGGTGCTGGCGCTGCTACAGGAAGCGCCATTTCGTGCCGCGAAAGGGCTGGCGTTTTTTTATCTCTGGCTGTTTCGCGGTACACCGGTGCTGTTCCAGATCATCTTTGTCTACAACGTGTTGCCTGGTTTCGGTCTGCGCTTCTCCGCGTTTACCTGTGCCGTGCTGGCGCTGTCGCTGAATGAGGGCGCCTACATGGCGGAGATATTACGTTCCGGCTTACAGGCGGTAAAAAGCGGCCAGCGCACCGCCGGTATGGCGCTGGGAATGACCCAGGCCCAGATCATGCGCAAGATTGTCTTGCCGCAGGCCGCGCGCATCGTGCTGCCACCGATGGGCAATCAGATGATCAGCATGCTGAAGTCCAGCGCGCTGGTCTCCGTGATTGCGGTGCAGGAGTTGTTGCTGGTGGCGAACCAGACCGCCAGCGCCAGCTTCCGCTATTTCGAGGCGCTTTGCGCGGCGGGGCTCTATTACCTGCTGCTGACCTCGCTGTTCATGCTGTTTCAGTCGTGGCTGGAGCGCACGCTCGACCCGAAACAGCGGCGTGGAAAATGGCAAAAGGCCCGGGCGCGCCACCGTCGGTTAACCAAAGCGGCGGATACCGCAGGAGATCTGTCATGAACGAGACAAAACCACCGCTGCTGGAGTTGATTGGCATCGACAAGAGCTTTGGCCGTCAGCCGGTATTGAAGAACTGTTCGCTTAGCGTTCAGCGTGGGGAAACGGTGGTGCTGATTGGGCCTTCCGGTTCCGGCAAATCTACGCTGCTGCGCTGCGTCAATCTGTTGTCACCCGCCGATAGCGGCGATGTGTTCTTCACCCGCCAGAATATCAGCCGGGGAGAAGTGCCGCCGCACCAGTTGCGCCAGCGTATTGGCATGGTGTTTCAGAACTACGAGCTGTTTTCCCATCTGACGGCGGCGGAAAACATCATGCTGGCACCGATGACGGTACTCGGCGTCAACCGCATCACGGCACGCAAACAGGCAGAAGCGCTGCTGGCGAAGGTGCGTATTCACGATCGGGCCGATCATTTCCCCGACGAATTGTCTGGCGGTCAGCAGCAGCGCGTGGCCATTGCCCGGGCGCTGGCGATGAAGCCGGAACTGATGCTGTACGACGAACCCACGTCAGCGCTCGATCCGGAGATGATCCGCGAAGTGCTTGATGTGATGGCGGAACTGAGCGCCGAAGGCATGACCAGCATGGTCGTCACCCATGAAATGGGGTTCGCGCGCCGTGCCGCCAGTCAGATTCTGTTCATGGAAGAGGGCGAAATTCTGGAGCGCGCCAGCGCCAGCGACTTCTTCAACCGCCAGGTTAGCGAACGCGCCCAGCGTTTTCTCGATCAAATCCTACATTAACAGCGGAGCCATAATGACTATTCACCCGGTCGACAGCGTGCGCATGAAGCGCGACCTCGCCACGCTGGTTGCCATCAATACAGAAAATCCACCCGGTCAGGAGCGCGAAGCGGCAGAGTGCGTGGCAGGCTGGCTGCGCGAGGCCGGTTTTGACCTGTCGTTCAGTGAATATGCGGCAGGGCGCACCAACGTCATCGCGGTTCTGCACAACGGTGCCGGACCCTGCTTCGCCTTCAATACCCATCTGGACACAGTGCCTGCCGGCAGCGGCTGGCGTAGCGATCCCTTTACCCTTACCGAGCGCGAGGGACGCCTGTACGGTCGTGGTGCCTGCGATGCCAAAGGACCGCTGGTGGCGATGGTGGAAGCGCTGCGCCTGCTGGCCGCCAGTCGCCACCGCTGGTCCGGTACGCTGATGGGGGTATTCACTGCCGATGAGGAGGTCGCCAGTGAAGGCGCGAAGTTTTATGTCCGGCAGGCACCGCCGGCTATCGATTTTGCGGTGATCGGCGAACCCACCGGCAACGCCACGTTTTCTGCCCATAAAGGCAGCCTGCGACCGCGCGTCAGGGTGAAGGGCGTAACGGCGCACTCGGGCACGCCTGAGCTGGGGATAAACGCCATCTATCAGTCCGCCAGATTACTGGGCCTGATTGAGCAGTCGCATCAGCAGCAGGTGCGCTGTCGCTGCCACGCGCTGGTGGGCAATGCCAGCCTGACGGTGACGCGCATCCACGGGGGGCACGCTGATAACGTGGTGCCGGACAGCTGCGAGCTGCTCCTCGACCGCCGCATGGTGCCTGGTGAGGACGAGGAGGCGGTGAAGGCCGAACTGCAGCAGCTGCTTGACCACGCGAAAGCCACTGCCGGCGTGGAGGCGGAAATCATCGCCTGGCAGGCCACCACGGGCGGGGCCACCGAGACCGACAGTAACGAAGCGATTGTGCAGCACAGCCTCGCCGCCTGTCGTCGCCACGGGCAGGCGGAACCGGGCCCGTTTGGTTTTCAGGGGGGATGCGATTTAGTGCATTTTCGTTCGCTCGGGGCGAAAGGCGTGGTGATCGGACCCGGCAGCCTGGCGGTGGCTCACAAGCCAGATGAGTTCGTGCCTGTTGAAGAATTTATTGCTGCCGCAGCCATCTACCTCGACGTGGCACTGGCGATGCTGCCTCAGGAGTCCGCAACGTGAAAGCAACGCTTTGGCGCGGTCAGCTGCGCTATGACGCAGTCACGCTGCACACCGCGTCCTCGGGCGCAATCAGCGCGCTGGATACGCTGTGGCTGCGGCTGGACGATGGCACGCGCTGCGGCACTGGCGAGGTGCGGCTCAACATTCAGTATCTGCACGGCTATAGCGCCGATCGGGTGCTGGAAAACATCACCCGCGCCCTGGCAGGCTGGAACTGGGCACTGGCGCCGCAGGCGATGCTGGAGCGTGTGCATGCGGATGGGGCGGGACTGCTGGCGCCGGCCCGCATGCTGTTCGACATGGCGCTGCATGATTTACTGGCGCAGCAGGCCGGCGTGAGCCTTGCGCACTGGCTCGGTGCCGTTGCGGCCAGCCCCGGCTACCCGACCAACCAGACGCTGTTCTGGGGCAGTGAAGCGCAAATGCTGACGCAGGCTGAACAGTACGTTGCACGTGGCTTTACCCAGCTCAAACTGCGTACCGGCGTGGCGGATTTTGCGACCGATCTGGCGCGGTTGCACGCCCTGCGCGCCCGCTTTGGTGAGGCCATCACGCTGGCGATTGATGTCAACGGTCAGTGGTCACTGGCGCAGGCGCACGCCGCTTTTCCGGCGCTGCAGGCGCTGAATCTCAGCTATGTCGAACAGCCGCTGGCACCGGCTAACGATGCCGCACTGGCGCAACTGAGCGGTTATGGCGTGCCGATCATGCTGGACGAGAGCCTGAATAGCCCGGCAGCCATCGATCAACTGATGGCGGCAAACGGCGCGCTGTGGGGCCACCTCAAGCTGGTCAAGCTGGGCGGTATTGCGCCGACGCTTGCGGCGGCACGGCGCCTGCAGGCGGCCAGCATCCCTTTCATGATAGGTCAGATGAACGAAGGCCATGCGGCAACAGCGGCGGCGCTGCAGGTGTGTCGCGCCGTGCAGCCACGTTTCGCAGAACTGTACGGTGCCGATGGACTGATAAACGATGCGGTGAGCGGCCTGCATTATCAGCAGGGCACTGTTTTCATCAATGATTTACCCGGCCTGGGCGTGCATTTTGATGCCGCGCGCGCCACTTTTCTCCAGGAGTCTGGTTATGCAACAGCTGAATAATGTTATCCAGGGCAGTGAATCCGCCTTTAGTGCACAGGAGTACGCACAACGCATCCAGCGCACCCGCGAACGACTCAATGCGGCCGGCGTTGATGTGATGATTGTGACCGGACCAGAAAATATCTTCTGGTTAACCGGTCAGCAAACGCCGGGCTATTACACCTTTCAGGCGCTGGTGCTGCCAACAGAAGGGGATCCGGTGTTTGTTATCCGCCAGCTCGAATACTTTAACTTTATCGCCAACACCTTTATCTCAGATGCCGCCATCTATCAGGATGGCGATAACCCGGTTGATTTTCTCGTTGCCCTGCTGCTTCAGCGCGGCTGGCTTAGTAAGCGTGTCGGGCTGGACAAACGCGGCTGGTTTTTGCCGGTAGCCGTGTATGAGGCGTTACAAAGTCGTATCGGCAGCCTCGCCGATACTGCCGGGGTGATTGAGCCGCTGCGCGCAGTGAAGTCGCCGGCGGAAGTGGAAAAGATCGCTCAGGCGGCGCGCTATGTTGACGCCGGCATGCAGGCCGGTATGGCCGCGGTGCGCGCCGGGGCTGATGAAAATGCGCTGGTCGCGGCCATGATGGGAGCCGCCATCGCGGCCGGATCCGAGTATGTCGGGATGGAGCCGCTGGTTTCCAGTGGCCCACGCAGCGGTGTGCCTCACGGAACCTGGCGTCGTCGCGTGTTGCAGGATAATGAGCCGGTCTTTCTGGAGATGGCTGCCGCGCACGATCGCTATCACGCCGCGCTGATGCGCTCGGCATGGCTGGGGCGGCCCCCTGCTATTGCTATGGAAATGGAGAAAGTGTGTCAGGAGGCGCTCCAGGCGGCACTGGATGCCATTCGGCCGGGCGCAATCTGTGCCGCACCGCACATAGCCTGCCAGCAGGTGATCGATCGCGCGGGCTTCACCGACAACTTTAAAAAACGCACCGGCTACTCCATCGGTGTCTCGTTCGCGCCGGACTGGGGCGAGGGCGGCATTCTCAGCCTCTACAGTGGCGTCAACACCGAACTGCAGCCAGGCATGACCTTCCATATCCCCCCGGCGCTGCGTATCTACGGCGAATTTACGGTTGGCGTTAGCGAAACCGTGGTGGTGACGGAAACCGGCTATCGCCAGCTCGGTTCGCTGGCTCGCCCATTAACCTGCATATAAGGAAACCCGATGAAAGACATCAGCGAATGCCGTGAACGCCTGCGCGGTATCTTTAACATTACCGTGACGCCCTTCAGCGCCAGCGGCGACATTGACTTCGGCGCCCTGCGCGAAAATATCGAACGCGTCATCGGCCTTGGCTACGACGGCCTGTTGATTGGCGGCACTTATGGCGAGTTTCCGGTGATGTCAGTGCCAGAACGCCGTGCACTGTTTCACGCCGTAATGGACTGCGTGCAGGATCGCGTGGCGGTGATGCTGTGCAGCGCCAGCGCAGATCCGCGTGATGCCCGCGAGCTGACGCAGCTGGCCGGGGATCTGGGCGGTTTGCCGATGGTCACCGCGCCTTTTGTCAGCGAAATTACCGACGCGCAAATTCTTGCCTATTTTGCTGAGATGGCGCCGCTGTCGAAAACCGGCATTCTGGTTTACAACGCGCCGGGCATTGGTATCACCCTGTCACCGGCACTGCTGGAGCAACTGGCGGCGATACCGGGCGTGGTGGGCATCAAACAGGGCGATCTGAATCCAACCGCCATCGATCAGATTGCCAACCGACTGCGCGGCAAACTGCGTCTATTTTGTGCCTCCGATCTGGCCTTTGCCGGCCCGATGATGGCCGGATTCGATGGCATCAGTACCACCAACAGCGGCGCGCTGCCGGAGCTCATCCTTGCCTGCTATCGTGCGCTGGAACAGGGCGATGCCGCCACCGCGCGCGATCTGCACCAGCTGTGGTTTGACTATCGCACGCTGGCACGCCAGCACGGCCAGCCGCAGCTGGTGAAAGCGGCAATGGCGCTGCGCGGTTTCAATGGCGGCACGGTGCGCGCACCGCTGCAGCCGATCTCGCCAGACGCGCTGGTCGCGCTGACCAGCGTGATGCAACGGCTGGCCAGCGACGGACGCAGCGGGGTTACGCTGGCGTCACCAGCGCCTGCAGAAAGGCCGTAAACAGCGGGTGCGGTGCATCCGGGCGCGACTGTAGCTCCGGATGCCCCTGTACCCCCTGCCAGAAACGGTGATCGGCCAGCGCAATGCCTTCGATGATGTCATCCGTCTGGGCGGTAACCTGCACGCCGCTTGCCAGCAGCGGCGGCAGCAGTTGCGGATTAAAGCGATAGCGATGGTTGTAATGCATAAGGTTAAACGGCTCTGCGGCCGGGTATGGCAGCAGGCCACAGCGATGGCGACCATCGGCAAAAGCAATAAAACTGTGCACCGCGGCCTGCGGTGCCACTTCTGCCAGCATGGCCTGACTGAGCTCTGGGTGACGTTGTAACGCAGCCGTGCACATGCTCTGCATGCCGAGGCACAGACCCAGTGTGGGAATGTTGCGCTGCCGACTGGCGTGCGCCACGGCGATTTGACCGCGCACCGCTGCCATCGAGGCACCTCCCGGTAGCAGAATGCCGTGCACCTCGTCGAGTTCGGACAGCTCGTTTGTCAGTGCGGCGGGAGCGAAAAAGTGAATATCCACATCGAGCGCCAGCGCCCGGGCTGCGGCGTAAAGCGCATCGAGAGTGGCCGGATAGCTGTAACGCTGATCGTGCTCGCGCGCTATCAGAGCAATACGCAGCGCGTGGCGGCCGGGGGGCGGTGAAGTCAGGGTATGTTGCAGCAGGGTGGTGCTGCCATCCTGCAGCCGCATTGTCGTCTCACAGGAAAGCGCCTTGAGGCGCTGGCCTGGCAAATGAGCAATGCGCGCTTCATCCGCCTGCGCCATGACGATTACGGCTTCGTTCGCAGGCAGCAGGGTTACATCGCGGACTTCGTGCTGCAGTGTATCGCTTCGATACAGTCCGCTGGTGACGCAGTAACCTGCCGCCGCGACATGCTGATGGCTATCGGGGAAATCGCCGGAGAAATCCGGGCGCAGGCTCCATAACGGTAACGCCAGCTGATTGGCATACAGGCTGGCAAGCAGCCCAAAGCGCGCCGGAACGCGGGCATCATCAACAATGAAAATAGGTAACACGGCACTCTTCCTGCTGGGATGGGGTGATTAATTGTATTAGTTGATTCAGGATATACAAAAGAGGATTTATGAATAGTCAGCTACTGGCTCGTCGCATGCAGCGCGTCCGTCCATCTCCAACCGCCGCGATTTCCGATCGGGTGCGTGCGCTGGAAGCCGCCGGCAAAGCGATAATCAACCTCGGCGAGGGAGAACTCGATTTTGCCACGCCGGACAGCATCAGCTATGCCGGTATTGCCGCCATTGTGCAGCAGCAAACCAAATACACCGCCGTTTCCGGTACGCGCGAACTCAAAACAGCGATTGCCGCCAAGTTTGCCCGTGATAACCAACTGCATTTTAGCGCTGAGCAGATCATTGCCGGCAGCGGTGCTAAGCAGCTGATCTTCAACGCGCTGCTGGCTACGCTGGATGCTGGCCAGCAGGTGATCATTCCTGCCCCTTATTGGGTTTCCTATCCGGATATGGTGACGCTGGCGGAAGGCGAACCGGTGATCGTGGCCTGTGACGAACAGCACGACTGGAAGCTGCAGCCGCAACAACTGGCTGCCGCGCTGACGCCGGCAACGCGTTGGGTGATTCTGAACTCACCGGGTAATCCGACCGGTGCGGTTTATAGTGCGCAGGAGTTGCGGGCGCTGGCTGAGGTGCTGACCGATCATCCCCAGGTGTTAATCATGGCGGATGATATTTACGAGCCGTTACGCTACGACGCCACGCCATTCAGCACTTTTGCCGCGGCGGCCCCGCAGCTGGCTGAACGCACGCTGACAGTCAACGGTGTCTCAAAAAGCCATGCCATGACCGGCTGGCGGCTCGGCTATGCTGCCGGTCCGGCATGGCTGATTAACGCGATGCAGATTTTGCAGTCGCAGAGTACCTCTAATCCCAGCAGCATCTCGCAGGCAGCAGCGGTTGTCGCGTTGCAGCAACCGGCCGAATTTCTGGCAGGCTGGCTCGCTACGCTTGATCGGCGACGTCAGCAGGTGCTGACAATGATCGCCACCAGCAACGGCCTCAGCGCCCGGGCGCCGCAGGGAGCATTCTATATTTTTGCCAACTGCCAAAAGTTACTGGGATGCGTGACGCCGCAGGGGGAACGGCTGGAGGACGATAGCGCGCTGGCCAGCTGGCTGTTGCAGGACGCACAGGTTGCGGTGTTACATGGATCGGCATTCGGCATGCCGGGTTATTTACGCATTGCCTACGCGGTTGACGATGCGTTGCTGGAGCAGGCCTGCGCGCGGCTGAAATCTTCGGTGGCAAAACTGCGCTGATGTCCGCCATGAGGGATTGATACACGATCGGATGCTGGCATGCATCCGCCCGATCGCCAGCAATGGCGATCGGGTGAGGCAGGTGCGTGGTTTCAGCAGCAGTAAAAGCCCGCATGACGCAACACTGCGGCGTCAGCGCAGATTGCCGTGGCGCTTATCAATATGGCACCGTTTCCTTACCGGGCAGGCCTCATCTCATTCAGCCCGCTTAATCTGGCGTCATGCCGCCATCGCGCGATATTAATGATTTAATGGCCGTTGCTGATTTTCTATTGCTTATTTGCGTTAGGTAAAGTTGTTTTTATCACTTAATTAAAACTGCGTGATGTTTATTGTTTTTTCCTGGTAAGCGGAACTGTCTGATTGTTTAGGTGATATTCTGCGCAAAGAAGCTTACAAAACCTTTACAATTAATTTTACTTAAGTCTTTGATGATGGCAAAAAGAAGGATATTGCTGGCGCTGTCTATTATTATAGCGTCAGGCCAGATTATCGCTGCCCCTTTGACACCCGGCGACCGCGATTATCTGCAAAACCAACAACAGCAGCGACTGGAGCAGGATCAGCAGCAGCGCGATGCACTGTGGCATGCTGTGGCACCGCTGAATGCGCCGGACGCCTCCCCGGCGGGCTCTGGCCCCTGTTTTCCGATCCAGCATATCCGTCTGCAGCAGGTCACGCTGATATCCGATCGTCAGCAACAGGCGCTGACGGCACCTTATATCAATCGCTGCCTGAATTTAAGTGAAATTAATGCGCTGGTACATGCGGTTTCTGACTGGTATATGCAACGTGGTTACATTACCAGCCGGGCGTTTTTAGCCGAACAGGATCTGTCTCATGGGCAGTTAATTATTCCGGTGCTGGAAGGGAAACTATTCGCTATTCGCCTCGACGGGGCGCAGCCGGCGATGTTAAAGATGGCTTTTCCTCATATTGAAGGAAAAATACTTAACCTGCGCGATATTGAGCAGGGTATGGAGCAAATTAATCGCCTGCGCCGTACCCCGGTACAGATTGAAATTCAGCCTGCGCCGCAGCCCGGTTATTCAGTGGTGAACCTGACGACTGCGGCAGAATTTCCGCTCAGCGCCGCGCTGGGATTTGATAATAGCGGACAAAAAAGCACCGGTGTCGGTCAGTTAACCGCATCGCTGACCGGCAATAACCTGTTAGGGCTGGCGGATCGCTGGTTTATCAGCGGCGGTCGCAGCAGCGCATTCAGCGAGTGGCGTGACGCGCAGAATGTGCAGGCGGGTGTCAGCGTGCCGTATGGCTACGGCCTGCTCGACTACAGCTATAGCTGGAGCAGTTATCACAGTCACTTTGATAACAATGGTTTCACCTGGCTGAGTAACGGCGACAATATTGCGCATCGCCTGAATGGTTCATGGGTGCTGTTTCGCAACGGTGAAATCAAGACCAGTTTGCAGCTCGGCCTGAATCACTACACCAGTCACAACTATCTCAACAATACCCTGTTGCAGAGTAGCAGTCGCAAAATCACCAGTACCCAGATCGGATTCAACCATACGCAAAAGGTGTTCGGTGGCGTGGCAACGCTCAACCCAACCTTTAGCCGCGGTATGCCGTGGTTTGATGTGGAGAGTGATGCCGATAAAAGCGGGGACTTACCGCGGGCGCAGTTTCGCAAGTGGAGCCTGAGCGGCAGCTTCCAGCGACCGGTTTCGGACAAGTTATGGTGGCTCAGCAGCGTATACGGCCAGTGGTCACCGGATCGGTTATACGGCAGCGAACGCCTGACGCTCGGCGGCGAAAGCTCAGTCAGGGGTTTCAAAGAACAATACCTGTCAGGCGACGCGGGTGGCTATTTGCGTAATGAACTGGATTACACCCTGTTCACCTTGCCGTTGGTCGGTGACGTCAGCGCCCTGGCGGCGGTGGACGGCGGCTGGCTGAAGAGCGATGCGCAGAACCGCGAGTCTGTTGGCACGATATGGGGCAGCGCCGTGGGGATCGGCACCCGCAGCCGTTTCTTTTATACCCAATACACGGTCGGTTTTCCGCTCAGTTATCCCGGCTATCTGCAACCGGATCACGTTAGCATTTATGCCCGGGTCGGGCTGGTTTTTTAAGAGGCAATGATTATGGATGATCGTCAACCGGTTTCCCCGTTTCGTCGCGCGCTGAGCTACTTCATTTGTTATCTGGTGGCGGTACAGCCACTGCTGCCGGTTGTGGCCGCGGAAATTACCCCGGTTACGCCGGGCACGCGCATGGATGCCGCGGGTAACGGCGTGCCGGTGGTCAATATCGCCACGCCGAATCAGGCAGGTGTTTCCCATAACCAGTACCAGCAGTACAACGTCGGGCAGCAGGGGCTGATTCTCAATAATGCCAGCGGACAACTTACCCAGACCCAACTGGGCGGACTGATCCAGAATAACCCTAACCTGCAAGCCGGGCACGAAGCCCGGGCGATCATCAATGAAGTAGTGGGAGCTAATCGTTCGCAGTTGCAGGGCTATACCGAAGTCGCGGGTAAAGCCGCGAATGTGATCGTGGCCAACCCTTACGGCATAACCTGTAACGGCTGTGGCTTTATTAATACGCCCAACGTGACGCTCACTACCGGAAAACCGCAGCTGGATGCCAGCGGCAATCTTGCCGCGCTGGAAGTCACCAAAGGCGACGTGACGGTTGAGGGCAAAGGGCTGGATGGCAGCCGCGCTGATGCGGTATCGCTCATTGCGCGCGCCACCAAAATTAATGCGGATATTCATGCCAGCGATCTCGCTATCACGGCGGGTGCCAACCGCGTTGCGCAGGACGGCTCGGTTACGCCAATCGCCGGAGAAGGGCCAGTGCCGTCGGTGGCGGTCGATACCGGTGCGCTTGGCGGCATGTACGCTAACCGGATTCATCTGGTGTCGAGCGACAAAGGCGTCGGGGTCAACATCGGTAATCTACTGGCCAACCAGGGCGATATCACGTTAAACGCGAATGGCACCCTGACACTGGGGAATGCCAGCACCAGCGGCAAGCTGCTCGCGAATGCCCGCGATATGCAGCTGCAGGGGACGCAACAGGCGACCGGTGACGTAGCGCTGAACAGCCAGGGCAATGTGCAGCTGCGTAACAATAAACTGACCAGCGGCGGCAATCTGCGCCTGGCAGCAAGCGACGTCACGGCAGATCAAAACAGTACCGTTGCAGCTAACGGTGACATCAGTGTGACGGCGCAGACGCTGATGAATAACGGCCTGATTCAGGCGCAGAAAAACCAGACTATTACGGCAAATACCTTACGCAACCAGGGACGCTTACAGTCGGCAGGCGGGCAAACGCTCAACACCGCATCGCTGGACAATCAGGGATTGATCGGGTCTTCGCGTGCGCTGCATATCAGTGCCACGCAGCAGGCGCTGAATGGCGCAACGGGGACTTTACTCGCCGGTGACGAGCTGGACTTAGCGGGTGGCGATTTCACCCTGAACGGTTCTGTAAGCGGTAAAAACGGCCTGACGTTAAGCAGCACCTCGTTGCAAACTGCAGCAGACGCCCGGCTTAGCAGTCAGCGCAATATCAATCTCAGCGCCCGTCAGCAAATGCTGCAAGGCGAGATCGCCAGCGGCGGTAGCCTGATGTTAAACGGCGATACCCTCACGCTTGGCAGCACGGGCAGGCTACACGGTGACGGCGACGTCTCACTGACGGCCAGTCAGCAGGCTACGATCGGTGGTCAGCTGGACGGAGATAATGTTCAGCTGAGCGGCGGTGCCTTGCACCTGAGCAAAACCGGAATGCTCACGGCTCAGCAGGACCTTAGCCTGACCAGCGCACAGCAGCAGCTGGATGGACAAAGCCGTGCGGGTGGCAATGTCACTTTACGTGCAGACCGCCTCAACGCTCTCAGTGAGGGCAAGCTATCTGCCGGTAATGACATTGCATTTCAGGTTAATGATCAAAGCCAGTGGGCTGGCACGCTGATTGCCGGACGCGAGCTGGCTTTCAGTGCAACGGACTTCGTCAATAGCGGTACGCTGGCGGCGAATGGTAATACGCACTTTAGTTTTGATCATCTGACCAACGCGGGTCTGCTGCAATCGCGCGGCCAGCAAACGCTTTCTGGCCGCGTATTAACAAATAACGGTACGGCACAATCTGGCGCCGGGCAGCGGCTGGATGTCGGCCAGCTGGATAACAACGGTCTGCTGGGCGCGCAGGGCGACTTAATGCTGAATGCGGATCAGTTTACCGCTGGCGATGGCAGTAACATCCTGACAGACGGCGCTCTGCGGGTGCACTCCAGCCAGGCTGACCTCGGTGGAACGCTGAGCGCGAAGCACAACCTCGATTTCCAGACGGAAAAACTGACGACCCGCGCAGGTTCGTTACAGACCAGTGCGCAAAACATTCAGCTCAATGGGCAAAATATTGAGCTGAACGGCACGCTTTCCGCCGACCAGGCGCTGACACTGAATTCGCAACAGTTAAGCAGTGGTGACAACGCGCGCACGCAGGGCAAAAGCGCCATCACGCTCAACGTTGCCGATCAGGCCGATCTGGCAGGCCAGTGGTTTACACCCGGCCAGCTGACTTTGCAGGCGGGTACGCTCAACAACCGGGCGCAGACCGGCGCTCAGGATCTGACCATTGCCGCAGACATTATTAATAACACGGGCACGCTGAGCGCCAATAATCGCCTGGATCTGACCGCTGGAACATTACAGCAGCAGGGTACTCTTAATGCGCTGGGCGCGATGGCGATCCGCAGCGATGCGTGGCGCAACCAGGGGCAAACCTCTGCACGAACGCTGGATATCAGTGTGAAAAACACGCTTGATAACATGTTTGCGGGTTCACTGCTGGCCTCAGATGGGTTGACGCTGAACACTTCCGCGCTGAGCAATGCAGGTAACTTCAGTGGACAAACCCTCGAACTTGATACCGAGCAACTGACTAACAGTGGGCTGATGCAGGGCAATCAATCGGTCACGCTGCGCAGCGATGCGCTCAATAACCTGCAATCCGGGCAAATTCTGTCAGGCGGTGCGCTGAAAGTGGACGCTGAAAGCACACAAAATGCCGGACGTTTGCAGGGCAGCTCGCTGCAACTGCGCGGCAATACGCTGAATAACAGCGGTATCGCCCTCGGCAGCAAAGGGCTTGATGTTGCGTTGCAGCAGACGCTGGACAACGCAGGTAGCCTGTTGTCGGACAGCGCCGCTACGCTGCAAAGTCACGAGCTTAATAACAGTGGCAAACTGTTGAGTAGTGAACAACTTTCGCTGACAAGCTCGCAGTTGCGTAATCAGGGTCAGATGCAGGGCGATACGCTGGCGATCCAGGCGGACAGTGTAAGCAACAGCGGCAATCTGATCGGCTTGAAATCCCTGGTGTTGCAATTACAGCAGGATCTGACCGATGCCCAGTCGGGCCGGTTACTGACTCAGGGCGCGTTGAACGTGAATGCGCAACGTATTAACCAGCAGGGCAGCTGGCAGGCGAACAGCATTGATGCCCGTGCCAGCCAGATTGATGTCAACGGCAGCATCCAGTCCGCAACGCGCACCAGTCTCACGTCGACCGGCAACCTGCACACGCTGGCGCAGGGTAATATCGTTTCCAGTGGTCTGGCGGCCATTCAGGCGGCCAGCCTGAACAATGAAGGCAAATGGTCGGCAAAAAATCTGCAGCTGCAGGGCAGTTCGCTGCTTAATCAGGGAAGTGCTACAGCAACAGACGAGCTGACAGCCAACCTCAGCGGACAGTTGCAGCAGCTAAAAGGCGCTGCTTTGCTGAGCGCGGGAACCAGCACCCTGAAAGCGGGCTCGATTGATAGTGCCGGTGATATCGAAGCCAAAAATCTGGTGATAAACAGCGGCAACCTGACTAACCGTGGTCAGCTGTATGCCCAGCAGAACCTGAATGGCGACGTTGAACAGGCGATTGCGAATCAGGGCGGGGTTCTGCGCAGCCAGGGTGCTCTGCAACTCAACGCGCAATCTTTACTGAACCAGGGACAGATTCAGGGCGATGGCATTACGACGATAACGCTAAGCGACAGCCTGAATAACCCGGGAAGATTGCTTACCGGTGGTCCATTAACGCTGTCGGCACCGACGGTACTGAATAGCGGCCTGGTGCAGGCGCAGGGGCTGGCTTACAGTGGTAACAACCTGGTGAACAGCGGGACTTTTACCGGTCTGGGTGATAGCCAGGTGAATGCCAGCCAGATGACCAATCAGGGACAGCTGCAGGGCGATAATTTACAGGTGCGCGGCGGTGTGTTGCACAACAGCGGTAGCGTATTCGCCAGCCGTGCGCTGGCCCTGACCTTACAGAATGCTGATAACCAGGCAACCGGCAAACTCTATAGCGCAGGCGATCTGACCCTCAATACGCCGGTGCTGAATGCGGCCGGCAGCCTGCTGGCGCTGGGCAACATGACCCTGCAACTGGGATCGGGATTCACGCAGAGCGGCACGCTGGCAGCGGGTAAAGCGCTGAATCTCAGTACGCAAGGCGATCTTATCGTTCTGGGGACGCTGCAGGGCAACAGCCTGCAACTCAGCAGCAATAATTTCATCAATAATGGTCAGCTACGCAGCGGCAGCGGCGCGTTGAACGTCGATGCCAGCAACATGACGCTTAATGATAGCGGAAGCGTCCAGGCCGGCGGAGATATGCGTCTCACCAGTCGCGGCCAGTTAGTGAATTATGGCTTCGTCGGGACAGCAGGGAATTTGCTGATGACAGCAGGCAGCCGGATAGAAAACCGTGCGCTGCTGTATGCCGGGAATAATATGCAACTGCTGGCCAGCAGCATTCAAAATAATCGTGGCGATATCCTGGCGAATAATAGCCTGTGGCTGCAGCGCGATGCGGCGGGTAACGCCAGCGATGAAGTGATCAATACCTCAGGCAACATTGAAACCTCGCTCGGAGATATCACCATCCATACCGGGCATCTGCTGAATCAGCGTGAAGGGATGAATACCTCTGTAACTTCAGCGTCCGCTACGAATGCCCCCGCCGGATTGGGACAAGCCACCATGAAAGTGAAGCTTGGTCAGCTTGATGACGATGAGATCGGCGTTTATCACGGCATGCATGGTTATCAGACGGGGGGAAGTAATGGTAAAGGAAACGGCCACACCGAATACCGGCCTTACACCACGCTGGCACCGAAACTTAGTACGGCGGTTCGCAAGTTTCTCGTAAGTTCTACCACCGTCACGGCCAGCGCGACTGGCGGTGCAGGGCGAATCGCTGCTAACCGGAATCTGGTAGTGACAGCCGATGCCCTCGACAATCAAGCCAGTAATTTACTCGCCGGTCAGGATATCGTGCTCACCGGCAACAATCTGAATAATCAGTCCTGGGAAAACAGTATTCAAAGCCAGTATCTGGTCTACAAATATGGCAATCCTAATACGGGACGGATTGATACTAACCTCTACGGCGAAGAAGATACTGCACCTTCGATCATTGCTGATTTACGTAACGGGAATTCACATGGTGTGAAATACGAGAGTGGCCTGGGCTCCGAGGTGGTTTATACCCTGCAGGGCGCACCCGTTTATGAAACCAGCCAGACGGGGGAAGGTCTGCGTGCCGTGATTCAGGCTGGTGGCAACGTCAGCGCGCGTTTTACGAATAACCTGAGCAATACGGATACCGTGGCTAACGCTGGCAGCATGGTGCATGCCATTAGCAAACCGGGTATCGCAGGAACTGCGCCACTGCAATCCGTGGGTGGCGTGCAGAACCAGCAGCTTGCCGCCGGGCAAACTATCGCCGTCGGGTCTCCGCAGTGGAAGGATGCGCTGACAGGCGCACTACAGCAAATAGGTAATCAGGGCGCGGCGTTAACTGATTATCCACTGCCTGCCGGTAACAACGGCCTGTTTGTCGCCAGTAAAGATCCTGCCAGTCCCTACCTGATTACCACTAACCCACAGCTGGCAGAGGTCGGTAAAACCGACGGCAGCCTGTTTGATGGCCTCAATGCGTTTCTCAGGAACCCGACTTCCGGGGCAGTTCAACAATCGGCTCAGGCGGTAACGCAACCGGCGCTGAGCAGCAGCCCTCGAGTCGAAACGGCGGCAATCTATACCGACAAAGATAAATTCCTCGGTTCTGCCTATCTGCTGAATCGTCTGCAGCTTACACCCGATAAGGATTATAAATTCCTCGGTGATGCCGCGTTCGATACCCGCTACGTAAGTAACGCCATATTGAGCCAGACCGGGCATCGCTATGTGGGTGGTACCGGCTCCGATCTGCAGCAGATGCAATACCTGATGGACAGCGCGGCCCGGCAACAGGCGGGCTTAGGCCTGCAACTGGGGGTTAGCCTTTCGCCGGAACAGGTGGCGGCCCTCACCACGAGTATTGTGTGGTGGGAAAAAACCACGGTTAATGGTCAAACCGTGCTGGCTCCGAAACTCTATCTGGCGCCAGGCGACAGTGAGATCGCGGCAGGTAGCGTGATTGCTGGTCAGGCGGTGAAACTGGATGCCGGGCAGATCAATAACGACGGTAGTACTATCAAAGCCGAGACGCTGCTGTCAGCCAGCAGCAATAGCACGCTGAATAACCTGCATGCTGGTTTACTGGCTTCGGGCGGCGATCTGCAACTGAACGCGATTGGCGATATTAATAATATCGGTGCATCGATTTCGGCCGAAACCGTTTCGCTCGCATCGGCGACGGGAAACATCAATAACGTTACGCAGGCTCAGCAGTGGAGCAGCCTGGCGCTTAACGGCATCAAAAATGCGCCCGCGTTAAGCTTCAGTGATACCCAGTTAGGGGATGTGGCCAGTATCTCAGCCAGCAAAAATGCCAGCCTCAGTGCGGGTGGCAACATCAATAACACGGGCGCGACGCTGGCTGCTGGCGGTGATTTACAGCTGGGTGCGCGGGGCGATATCAATATCGCCGCCAATGCACTGCATACCGATCGCCTTAATAAAAATGGCAGCGCTGTGGTGACCAGCAGCCAGGACGGTAGCGTAAGCGCGGGTGGTGATCTCACCGCGCGTGCCGGTCACGACCTGAATCTGAGCGGCAGCACGCTGATGTCAAAAGGCGATACGACGCTGGCCGCTGCAAATGATATCAATCTGAATACGCTGGATAACAGTAGCCATCAGACGCAGGGCAATAGCAAAAACGACAGCATTAACGCTACGCGCAGTACCATCCAGAGCAGCGGAAATTTAGCGTTGAGCGCCGGTCGCGATATTAACTCGCAGGCAGCGCAGCTGATGGCCGATTTAAACGCCTCCCTGAGCGCAGGGCGCGATCTGAACCTGAATGCTCAGCAGAGTCGCGTATACAGCGAGAGCCGGGGCGGCAAAAAAGTGACGATCAACGAGCAGGTTCGTCAAACCGGCAGCGAAATCAGCAGTGGCGGTAATATCGTGCTGGCCGCAGGGAATGACATCAACAGCGCAGCCAGTGAGATTACGGCAAAACAGGATATCGCCGCGCGAGCCGGGCATGATATTAACCTCACTACGGCCACCGAAAGCGATTATAACTATCGCGAAGAGACGAAAACCAAAAAAGGTCTGTTCAGCAAGAAGACCACCCACACCATTCAGGAAGACAGCGCTACGCACGAAAAAGGCACGTTGCTCAGTGGCAACAATATCTCCGTGAGCGCGGGTCACGATCTGCTGGTGAAAGGATCGCAGGTCGCGGGTGATGATAACGTGGCGCTCAGCGCCGGTAACAATGTCGGGATCTCTGCCGCCACCAACACGGAGTCGAGCTGGCGCTTCTCAGAGACGAAAAAAAGCGGCCTGATGGGAACCGGTGGGCTGGGTATCAGCATCGGCAGCAGTAAGTCGCTGCACGATCTGAAGGAAAAAGGCACGACGCAAAGCCAGAGTGTCAGTACCGTTGGCAGCACCGGCGGGAACGTTTCAATCACCGCAGGCCAGCAGTTGCAGGTACAGGGGGCGGATTTGATTGCCGGCGGCAACATGGCCCTGAAAGGTGACAGCGTAGCAATCACGCCCGGCCACGATGTACGTACGCGCGACGAACGTTTTGAGCAGCGCACCAGTGGACTGACGCTGGCGCTTTCAGGCGCAGTAGCCGAGGCGGTTAACAGCGCTGTCTCTGCCGCACAGTCCGCCAAAAAAGAGAGCGATGGCCGTCTGGCCGCATTACAGGCAACCAAAGCGGTGCTTTCCGGTGTTCAGGCGAACCAGGCCAGCCAGCTTGCGCAGGCCAATGGCGATCCTAACAATGGCGTTGGCATCAGTATTTCGCTGACCACTCAAAAATCAAAATCTCAGCAGCATCAGGAGTCCGACGCCGTCAGCGGTTCTACGTTGAATGCCGGTAAAAACCTCAGTATTGATGCCACCGGTAACGGCAATAGTGCCAGCAGCGGTGATTTGCTGATTGCCGGTAGCCAGCTCAAGGCTGGTGGTGATACGTCACTGCACGCAGCGAACGACATCAACCTGACGGGCGCGGCAAGCACGCAACAAACCAGCGGTAAAAACAGCAGCAGCGGTGGCGGTATCGGGCTAAGTTTCGGCGTGGGCAATGGCAGCGCAGGACTGAGTATTTTCGCCAGCGTTAACGGGGCGAAAGGCCATGAAAAGGGGAATGGCACCGTCTGGAGCGAAACCACCCTCGACAGCGGCGGTGCTGTCGACATCAGCAGCGGTCGTGACACCACTTTGACTGGCGCGCTGGTTAACGGTAACAGCGTGACTGCTGACATTGGTCGCAACCTGTCTATTACCAGTCTGCAGGATAGCGATAACTATGATTCGAAGCAGATCAGTTTTGGAGCCGGCGGCAGTTTCACTTTTGGCTCGATGACCGGTTCCGGTTATATCAACGCCAGCCAGGATAAAATGCACAGCAATTACGACAGTGTGCTGGAGCAAAGCGGCATTTATGCCGGTCAGGGCGGGTTTGATATTACCGTTGGCAGTCACACCCAGCTCAATGGTGCGGTGATAGCCAGCCAGGCTAACGCGGATAAAAACCGTCTTGATACCGGCACGCTTGGCTTCACTGACCTGCATAATCAGGCAGATTATAAAACCCAACACCAGGGGATTGGCCTCAGTTCGACGGGCAACTTCAGCGGCCAGTTCAAAGGGAACATGGCCGCAAGTATGCTGGCGGGCGCAGGCAGCAGTGGCCACGCAGAGGGAACCACGCAGTCAGCCGTTGCCCAGGGATCGATAGTGGTGCGCGACCAGGCAAATCAGCAGCAGGATGTTGCTGCACTTAGCCGCGACACCGAGCACGCTAATGACAGCATCAGCCCGATTTTCGACAAAGAGAAGGAGCAGAAACGCCTGCAGACGGCTCAGCTGATCGGTGAAATAGGCAGCCAGGTTGCTGATATCGCCCGGACGCAGGGGCAGATTGAGGCGACGGAAGCAGGTAAGAAGGAACTGGCAAAAAACAACATAAACCAGCCGGATGCCGACGCTCCTGCGGCTGAAAAGAAAGCGTATCAGGAAGCGCTGGAAAACAGCAGTGATTATAAGAAGGCCATGGCGCTCTGGGGCACCGGCAGCGATATCCAGAAGGGGATTCAGGCGGCGACTGCGGCGATTCAGGGTTTGGCGGGTGGCAATCTGGCACAGGCCGCCAGCGGCGCGGCGGCACCGTATCTGGCCGAGCAGATACACAAATATACCGCCGACAATCAGGCCGCAAAAGCGATGGCTCATGCAGTGGTAGGTGCGGTAACATCGTGGGCGGCAGGCAACAGCGCGGCAGCAGGCGCGACCGGTGCGGTCAGCGGAGAGCTGATGGGTCAGTTGATCATGCATTCGATGTATCCGGGTAAACAGGTCAGTGACCTGCAGGAGTCGGATAAGCAGGTCATCAGTGCACTGAGTACCCTGGCTGCAGGTCTGGCAGGCGGCGTGACCGGCGGCAGTAGCGCCAGTGCGCTGGCCGGCGCTCAGGCAGGGAAGAATGCGGTTGAGAATAACTCGCTGGGTGATATAGCGCAGGCGCAGTCTGAAGGTAAAACGCTTGAGCAGAAGGCCGGTGAGTATGTTGAGGCGGAAAACGAGCGCTATAAGAAGGAGAACTGTGCCGGATTAAGCGCGGAAGCCTGCTCGGTGAAGATGTACGACGAGCGGCGTGAATCGCTGAAAGAAACCCTTACCGCCGGTGCAGATTTTGTGCCGGTGTTGGGTGATATCAAAAGCTTTGCGGAAGCGCAGAGTGCGCTGGATTATCTTGCCGCATCGTTAGGGTTGATACCGGGCGCAGGGGATGTGGCGGGCAAGGCCATTAAAGCGGCTGAGACAGCGCTGAAGAAAGGGGAACTTGCTGAAGCCTCGAAGCTGATCAATAAGGCCAGTGATGAGATTCAGACAGTTAAGCCGTTAGATGTTGGTTCATATAAAGAGCTTAAAGATCGTGCTGTAGTGGGTGATGGTTTAGAGCATGATCATATTCCCTCTTTTGCTGCTCTGAGAACAGCAAAGGAAAATGAGTTAGGCAGGAAATTGACTCCAGCGGAAGAAAAGACTTTATATCAAAATGCTACTGCTGTAGAAGTCCCTAAAGATGTTCACCGGGCTGGGCCTACTTATGGTGGGAAAAACACGGCAGCTCAAGTTCAGCAAGATGCGTTAGATTTGTGCGGTGCCGTGTGTCGTGATACTGATGCCTTGAGAACCAATATGATAGAGCGCGGGTATGAGCCGGCTCTAGTTGATGATGCTGTAAAGAAAATTATTGACAGAAATCGGCAAACAGGGGTCATTAAATAATGTTGGCATGGAATAATCTTGTTGAAATGCTAGGGTGCTCGAAGGCGAGTAATGAGTTTATTTATCTTCCTCAAAAACTTAATGAATTACCTGTTTTTGAAGAAGGCGTATTAGGTGACCGAAGTTATTACTCATTTTTTAATTCGGGTGTTTTATTTTTATTAGAAGATGACGTGGTAAATCAAATTATTTTTTATATACAAGCCGATGAAGGATTCTCTGCCTATACAGGTGAACTGCCTTTACCTGTTAATAGTCGTGAGTCAGAGATTATTCAGATGTTGGGGACTCCTTCGGGATCTGGAGGTGGAAAAATGGATATGTTGTTGGGATATGTCAATCGTTGGATAAAATACAAAACAGAAAGTCATACACTGCATATTCAGTTTAATCAGAATGATCAACTATGTAGAGTGACACTAATGCAGTAAAGAAGATCCCGGCCCTTGCGCCGGGATCTTCTTTTTTTTCCGGTTAGATCCTAATCTCCGCCTCAATCACCAGCCGCCTACACTCGACGGTGACGATAACGGGCTGGCCGGTGTTAAAGCCGAGATCTTCCAGCCAGCGGCCCTTCACCGTGAGTTGCGGCGGCGGGTTGCCCTTCATGCCATTGGGGGTGTAGCTGACGGTGTAATGCCGTTGGGGTTATTTTACTTCAGTTGCGCGGGGTTCTGACTTACAATCGCGTTTAGCCATAGTAACTACTCATAACAAGTTGTTGTGGTGAGCAGAGTTATCGGGTGCCAGCCCGGCAGCCCTGCGCTGATAAAAATCGTCTATTCTGTAGTAAATCCCTTCTACGACGTCAATAACTGCGTCATCTTCAAACGCTTAAGCAGGCTGTCCATCAGGACGATCAGCGCCTGCTGATCTTCATCCGATAACGAATCCATCTGCGTCACCAGCGCCTGTAAACGCGGGTTATGTATCTGCGGCGGCGTCATGGGTTCCAGTCCAAGCAGCGAATCAAGGCTGGTCTGTAATACCTGCGCAATCCTGACCACGGCGTCAAGCTGGGGAACCGATGCCCCCCGTTCCCAGCGGTTGTAAACCCGGCGGTCAACCTCCAGTAACTCGGCCAGCCGGGCATGAGTCATTCGCCATCTCCGCCCCGTGCGGCCCCCGCCGGGGGCCTCCCTGCTTAACCCTCTGCATGCGACCCCTGCCGGTTCGCGCTCCGTCCAACCCGCGCCCGCCGCACAAGCAAGTTGTGCAGCGTTCACGGTTTATTGGTAAACCCCGGTTGGGCAATGAAAGGTGGTTAATAAAAACGGTAATGGCAGGGTTGCAGGTACAAACAATCCCTAATAGCATAGATAAGTCAGGCGGCCATGACTTGAAGGTGAAATGATGAAACTTATTGATTATAAAAATAAATCAATCAAGAGGGGAACGGTCTTTAGGCTGCCTGCTGTTTGGCCATATGAAGAATGGGTTGATTTTATGGTCATAGATTTATTTGAAACTCACGGCTTAGTTGTATCTTCTGGTCACAAAGCTGGATTGATTTTAATATCTTTACCAGTCGAAAGTGCGTCAATCGAAGGTAGAGCATTAAGTACAGAATGGGTTATTACCAATTGGGCTAAATGGATATATCCAGAATGTAATATTGAAGATGTTTATATCCTTGGTGAATATGTAGCAACTCCTATTAAATAAACAACGAACCCGCCTTAACAGGCGGGATTTTTTTGCCTGTCACTCAGCCAGCGACCGTATTATCAGCTGCCCGTTCTCCACGGCGACCGTCACCGGCGCACCGGTCGTAAACCCCGCCTCTTCAATCCAATTACCCTTCAGGTTAAGGCTGGGCAGCAGGTCACTGCCGGTACGGCGGCACTCATGGCGGATACTGGTATATCCGACCTTAAGCTGCCGTAAAGCTCTGGAAATGCTTACTTCTGACTTAGTATCGTGCTCAGCCATGATTAACTACCTCGTATAGTTGGTTGTGGTTAGCGGGTTGGGGTGTTGGCGCTCCTCAGCTCCGCGCCTAATATCTACTCTTTTTAACCAATCCCATCGTCCAGCATCTCAGCCAAAAACTACTGCTTCGTCATTAGCAGTTGCCTGATCGCATCGATCTGCCTTTCCAGCCGTGGCACCGTGCAGTGGTTAGAGTGATAAGCTCGCGGGTAGCAGGCAACAGCGCGGCAGCAGGCGCACCGGTGCGGTCAGCGGAGAGCTGATGGGCAGTTGATCATGCATTCGACGTATCCGGGTAAACAGGTCAGTGACCTGCAGGAGTCGGATAAGCAGATCATCAGTGCACTGAGTACTCTGGCTGCAGGTCTGGCAGGCGGCGTGACCGGCGGCAGTAGCGCCAGTGCGCTGGCCGGCGCTCAGGCAGGGAGGAATGCGGTTGAGAATAACTCGCTGAGTCTGCCTAAGGGGCTGAATGATATTGGCTTATCTCAACAGTCACTTGCGGTCAGTATGATCCAGAATGGCGCTTCGCCGGATGAACTTACGGCGGCGCTGGTTAAAAACTCGCAGGGTCAAATACCTGAAGGGCAGGATGCCGTTAAAGGATTCCTGACAGCATGGGCAGAGTTTTTTGGGGTCCCGGTCAGTGCATAGGCGGCTGACGGAGAGATGACGCCACAACGGGCAGCAGAAATCCTGGCAAGTGGTGTACCTACGAGTGAAGCCAAGCTGGTGCAGTACGTGGCTGCTAAAGCCTTTTTGTCTATTGCGAAAAGTTCAGATCTTGGACTATCACCTTCAAACCAGAAATACGTTGATATCCTTTCACCAGAAGCCAAACAACATATTTTATATGGGGATAGCCCTACGCAAGGGGGACATCTATATCCTAGAAATCCAGGAAAAACAGTCTTTCCTCAAAGTTGGTCAGCAGATAAGGTTGTCCATACTGTGGGAGACATTGCTACCTCCCCCGATACTCAATGGTTTGCTCAGACCGGAACTGGTGGGGCGTATACAAACGCAGGAAGGCCGGCAAGGTGGGTTGCCTGGGAAGAACGAGATGGTGTCAGAGTTCGTGTGGTATACGAGCCCGCTAGTGGGAAAATTGTAACAGCGTTCCCGGATAGTAATCCGACTCCTCCAACTTTGATGCCCCTTAAAAAATAGTGTGGGTGAAATGGATATTAATGACGAAATTAGAGAATTTGGTGAAGGATTAAAAGATCGTCTGGAACCTTCGTTAGTTGACTTTGCCCTTGGGTATCTTGGGTTTTCAGAGAATGTAGTAGCATTCGAAACGCTATGTGATCATATTGCTGATCATGATGTTGTGATCAGTAAAGGTGAGTACACGCAAGTGATTAAAATAGTTAATGATCTTGGTCTGGAAATTGATAGTAGGTATATATATATAAATCCAGAAAAATAACCGCTAAAACGTACAAATGCTCCCAACACTAACGTCTGGAGCATTTTTAAAAATCCTTACAATGCGCCAGGTGCTCTTGGCCAGCGGTAGCATGTGAAGAAGAAAAAGGCGCGTCGGAGCTACAAGTTGTCGCGCCGGAAGTGTGCCGGTAAAAACGATTCTAACTAACAGAAAGTTGAGGGAAAAATCGCCTTCGTCACCATACTCCACGCCAGAGAGTGTTGTTGTTGAGAATAATGCGCTGACTATCCCTGCGCCTGCAGTTCCTGTTCCGGGTGTGCCTGTTGGTCCCGGCGACCAGGTTAAACAGGATGCAGATAAGAAAATAGCTGCAGGTCTTAAAGGTACAATTAAAGATCTGGGGGATGCGCTGGACAAGGCAACGCAATGCTCCTTCGGATGAGCTTGTTCTTCGGAAAAATGGCGAAGATCAGAACCAGCCAAATATTGGCAAAGATTTGTCGGATGCTGATAAAGCCGAAGGGTGTAACGGGGTCCGGAACGCCCGGCTGTTGGGAGCCACAGGATGAGGAAAATGCACGGAATAATGAGGCTTATAGTGCTGTAAATAGTAAAAATCTTAATGCCGAGTTAACGGGAAAAGAAATTGCCGATGGACATGCTTTCGAAAAGCATGTTATTCAGTAAAATGAATTCGCTAATCTGGGAATAAAGACAAAAGAACAGTTTTCTCAACACATTGAGAACGTTGTAAAATCCAACTTCTGTCAAAGAGCTAGGTGGCGGAGGGTCAGCTTATTGGGATCAATCGACAAACACCGTTGTTATACGAAACCCCAAACCTGGCGATGGTGGTACTGCATTCAGACCAGTGAACGGGAGAGCCTACTTTGATAGCTTGAGGTAAATATGGAACTATTATCTGTCACAATGAAAACTGCAGAAATTAATATAACAGAAGAAGAGTTGCTGATATTAAATTCAGCGTTGAATGAAATCTGTAATGGTATTGATATTGCTGAGTTTGAAACAAGAATAGGCTCTGATAGAAATGAGGTTGCAGTCTTGTTAAGTAAGATTGGAAATATATTAGATCAAATGGTCATTATCAGTCAGCCGCCTGGCGGATGATCATCTGATCCGGCGTGGTGATCACCTCGATCTTCTGCCCGGTGTCGAATCCCAGCTCAGCCATCCAGTGGCATCGTAGCGTGATAGACGGTGAAGGCCTGTGCTTCAGGTGGTCGTGGATATATCCCACGGTGTAATGTCTTGATTTAGTTGTGGGCGTGTCGTTCTCTGACTTATGATGGGCCACAGTCATGATCAACTCCTCGTTAATTGCTTGCTGTCAGCGGGCTGGGGGTTCGAGCACCTCAGTTCCGTGCCTGTTAGCTGCTCCGTTTACCCATTACGTTATCCAGCATCTCAGAAATAAACTTCTGCTTCGTCATTGGCATCTGTCGGATCGCATCGATCTGCCTTTCCGGCCGTGGCACCGTGTAGTGGATAGTGTGATAAGATCGCGGGCGGCAGGAAACAGCGCGGCAGCAGGCGCGACCGGTGCGGTCAGCGGAGAGCTGATGGGTCAGTTAATCATACATTCGATGTATCCGGGTAAACAGGTCAGTGACCTGCAGGAGTCGGATAAGCAGATCATCAGTGCACTGAATACCCTGGTTGCAGGTCTGGCAGGCGGCGTGACCGGCGGCAGTAGCACCAGTGCGCTGGCCGGCGCTCAGGCAGGGAAGAATGCGGTTGAGAATAACTGGCTGAGCGTGCAGGAAGCCGACAGAAAGAAACAGCTGGAGACGAAGCGCGACTATCTGAAACAGGAACTGACACCGGCTGAAGCGAAAGAGCTGGCGACGATTAATCAGACAGATAAAGCGCGTGATGAAGCGATAAAAGCGGTCTGTACGGATGGTAATAAAGGTGGTTCAGCCTGTGGTGCGCTGATTGGCCCGGCTCAGGAAGCATTTAATAAATATGGTGAAAATGCGACCTACTCATTGTTGTACAGGGATTTATATCAACAGGATGTGAAAAACCTGGAAAGTGTTTTGCAGGGACTGGATGCAGGCAGTATCAGCCGCGACCAAGCCATAGCAGCAATAGCACAGGCGCCCGGTGTGAGCTGGGAAACAGCAGCAGACCGTTATGATATAGCAATGCAGACTCAGGAGCTGGCTGCCGCTCTGGCGGGTGCTTACGGGCTGAAGAGTGTAATTAAGGAACCGACAAAAGAGAGTTCAGCAAAAAAAACTATCTCAACCTTCAGCCGGAAGAACGGCAGGGCCAACTAGAATTGCTGCTGATGAGGAAGCTTCAGGGTGGTCACAGTACGATAAATACCGTAATGAAAGCGGAGACTGGAACTGGCCTGCAAAGTTAGGTTTTGCCGAAGAACCAGTTAAAACAACGCTTCCTGTAGGCACTCATTTGGATAGGTATGGCAAGACAAATGGTTCTTTCCTGGCACCACAAGGTACGCCCCAGGAACAGCGCGCTTTAGCCCCTGGCTCCTTAGCGGATAAGTACCATGAATACGTTGTCATAAAACCGTTGCCTGTTATGCAAGGGAAAATAGCCCCTGCTTTTGGTGAACCTGGCGGAGGTATTCAGATTCTGCCTAATATGCAGGAACGAGTAAATGTACAATGGTTGTTAGACAACAAATATATTGAGAGGGTTAATTGAAATGCTGTTGAGTATTAATGATCTTCAAAAAAAAATAGATACGCTGGTTTTGATATTAGGTTTTCCGGTTCACTCTGTTAACCTTTGCTCAGCACCTATTGATGATGGAACGCCTTATATTTCATTTGAAAATGGAAAATATAATTATATCTGTTCCGAGAGAGGATATGAGTTCTCTAGAAAGGTTACAGATTCAACAGATGAGTTACTTTATTGGATTATGTATGATTTTATACATGATGTAGCAGTCGAGTACGAATTAAATAATCGGATTCCTGGTAAAGATAGTCGGCGTATTTATTTTCCAAAGATTATTGAGCTTATGAACAAAATCAACATCGACTGGGGAATAAAATCTCGAAAACATTTTGAAGAAATTCTTGCTGCCAGTCCTTACGATGATAGCCTCTACTTATAATCTTAACTCAATAAATCCCGGCCTTAGTGCCGGGATTTTAATCTACAGATCAGTTAATTACCCTTCATTCGCCAGCCGGATGAGCAGTTGCCCCGGCCCGGTGATCACCTCGATCTTCTGCCCGGTCGTGAAGCCCAGCTGCTCCAGCCAGCGGCCTTTAATGGTGAGCTGCGGCAGCGGGTTCGGCTGGCTCCGGTTAGGCCGGTAGCCGACCCTGTAATAATGCGCCTGTAATCCGCAGGCAGCGGTTGTGGGCGTGCGGGTCTATGACTCATGATGCGTGTCAACCATAATCAACTACTTCTTAGTTGCTCATGGTCAGCGGGCTGGGGTGCTCAAACACCTCAGTTCCGCGTCTGTTAATTACTCCGTTTTACCAATCGCTGCCGTAACGCTCTGGAAATGCTCACTTCTGAATTAGTATCGTGCTCTGCCATGATTAACCCTCTCGTATAGTTGGTTGTGGTTAGCGGGTTGGGGTGTTGGCGCACCTCAGCTCCGCGCCGGATATCTACTCTGTTTAACCAATCACATCGTCCAGCATCTCAGCCACAAACTTCTGCCTCGTTATTGGCAGTTGCCGGATCGCATCGATCTGCCTTTCCAGCCGTGGCACCAGTGCAATGGTTCGTGTGATAAGATCGCGAGCAGCAGGAAACAGCGCAGTAGCAGGCGCGACCGGTGCGGTCAGCGGAGAGCTGATGGGTCAGTTGATCATGCATTCGATGTATCCGGGTAAACAGGTCAGTGACCTGCAGGAGCCGGATAAGCAGATCATCAGTGCACAGAGTACCCTGGCTGCAGGTCTGGCAGGCGGCGTGACCGGCGGCAGTAGCGCCGGTGCGCTGGCCGGCGCTCAGGCACGGAAGAATGCGGTTGAGAATAACTGGCTGAGCAGGGATAAAGCACGTGATTCCGTCAGACAGAGTGCGGAATACCTGAAAGACCAGGTCAGAAACATGCTCGGTAACGGGACAACCTCTGCTATCGCCAACGCGATTATCAACGGCCTGGCCGATGCAGGCGACTCGGCACTGGGGGGCGTGGACTATGTTGTCGATGCGGCCATGGCGCTGGCAACCTGTGTAGCGGAAGACCGTTACTGTAACCAGGCGCTGAATGATCTGTCCGGGAAAAATCAGGCAGTCGCGGACAACGTTAAAGCGCTGATGAAAAGCGATACCTGGTATGCGGTGAAAGATACTGTAGTTCAGGCATCAAAAGGGAATCAGCTTGCGCTGGAAGCGACGGATGGGATGCTGGCTGGGATAATACTGCCAGGTAAAAAGGTTCCGGGAATCACTGCGGCCAGACAATCGCCAATTCGGTAGTTGATGCGAAAATTTTGATTATCTTTTTGGTAGAGAAACCGGTAATAGTCATACATTGGATCGTACAAATCAACTTGCTCTGGAAATGAAACGATTAGGTATTACTGATGATATTAATGGCCATACAGTGCTGGCTGAACATTTTACTCAGGCGACAAAAGTCCCAAATAATGTTGTAAAAAAATATACGGATCAATAGGGTAGCTCTGAGATTAGAGAGTCTTTCTTCATTGGCCCTTCAGGAAAGGCTACTATGTTTAAAAGTACTTTCAAAGTTACGGGCGATGGTGTTCGTCAGTACATTACGACCATACCGAAAAATGGGGTAACTAAGTAATGTTCATAGAAAATAAGCCTGATGAAATTGAATTGCTCTCTTTCTTTGAAAGTGAACCAGTCTCGTTTGAGAGAGAGAATGTCAGCTTTTTATATACAGCAAAAGATCAATGCGGTCTTAGTATTGATTTTTCGTTTAGCGTTATTGAAGGTTGGGTTCAGTACGTAATAAAACTACATGATAAAGAAATTTCACATAGCGCTATTGATGGTGTGAGTTCATTTAGTATCAAAAGGGATAATTTAGGTGATTATATTTATATTGAAGTTGTTGCAGAGGGGACGATAAATGAAGTTGAGGTGCGTATAAGGCCAGATATAAAAATTAGCTCTGTTCTTAGATAACGAAAATCCCAGCCCCTGCGGCTGGGATTTTTATTGTGGAGAATAACTTCCTGAAGCTTTTTGCGGAAGGCTGTGCCATCGCTGCCCCGTGTCATAGCAAGGTTGCAGAGCAGTTACTGGGGATGCCAGGGGTCTGTTTATGATATCGGCTACAGTTAACGCCGCCGCTTCGTCACTCAAAGCCCCGTTCCTCACGCTGCGGTTACCAGCCCGCAATCCCTGACGTGCCGATCCACCCCGCAAATTTCCGCTCTCTGCCTGGTAAAGGCGCGCCTGCCTGACTACACCTTAAGCATCCTTGTTATCACTGTCCTTTCCGCTGTTTAAGCGGTTTTCAGCCTGCACGCCGGCATCCTGACGCGCCGGCACCTTTAGCGGTCAGACATGATTTCTGGCCTGATTCGGAGTGAATGATGAAGAGTCGCAACCTGACGCGATCGGCGGTCGCGTTTGCCACATTGAGTTGCCTGTGTGTGCCGTTTAACGCTCTGGCGTGGGACAACCTGACGGTTTTCGGCGATAGCCTGAGCGATGGCGGTAATGTCGGGCGCTTTACTTATGATGGCGCGCAACATCCACTGTATGACGAGATCCTCGCCGCACAGCTCGGGCAAACGCTGCAGCCGTCGTCGCGCGGTGGCAGCAACTATGCACAGGGCGGCGGCGTTACCGTGCCGGCGCTGGATGCCAGCCTCAATACGCAAGACCAGCTGGCTGCTTATCTGCAATCCAACGGCGGCCGCGCAGATAGCAACGGACTGTACATTCACTGGGTTGGCGCTAACGATATCGCGGCGGCGGTGACCAATCCGCTTACCGCGCGCGATACCATCAGCAACAGCGCCAGCGCGGCGGTGTCGCAAATCAAAACCCTGCTGGATGCCGGTGCGGGGGCGGTAATCGTGCCAAACGTGCCGCAACTGGGCTCCACGCCTTTCATGGTGCAGGCGGTGCTGAGTGTGCTGGGCCCGGCGGCGCAGTCGGCGATGGTCGCGGCGTTTGCCTCGCTGGACAGCCATGCCACGCCCGACGTGGCTGCGCGCCAGCAGGCGGTGCGCGACGCATTCGATCAGGCCGCCGCACAGGTATCGACCATCCCGGCGCTGCGTGCCGCGCTGGCGCAGCAGCTGTTTTCGGCCTGGCAGGTGCTCAGCGAGCAGGTGACGGCCCTCTCCGATGGCTATAACCAGCAGGAAGAGGCCGGGCTGGTGGCGCTGAATGGCAACATTGTGCGTGCCGACATCGCCGGCCTGTTCAACGAGGTAATTGCCGATCCGCAACGCTATGGCCTGAGCAATACGCTGGGGATGGCCTGTCCGGTCGGCACCTCCGCCGCCGAATGCACCTCGTCAACGCCCGGTTTCAGTAACGCGCAGGCCTATCTGTTCGCCGACCGGCTGCATCCCAGCCCGGCGGTACATGCCATGATCGCCGACTATATTCAATCGATCCTCGACGCACCCGCGCAGGTGGCGGCACTGGCACGGGCGCCGCTGATGCTGTCGCGGGATATGCAGAACACCCTCGACGGCCATTTACAGCAGCAGCGACAGCAGCCGGCCAGCGCCGGTCAGGTTAGCGTGTTCGGCGGCTATGCCGGTCAGCATATTGATTATCGCGGCGATAGCCTGCTCAACGGTGACGCCAATACCGGCAGCCTGACGCTGGGATTAGGCTATCAGTTCACGGATAACTGGCAGGCAGGTCTGCTGTTGTCGAGCACCGCGCAGCACCAGCATCCGTCGGCGCACTACGACTACAAGCTGCGCGGCAATTTGCTGGCGCTGTATAGCCAGCTGACGCTGCTGGAGCAGGGCTGGATCAATGCGGATGTGCACTATGCCGATCTCGATTTTGACAGCATCGAACGTTGCATCAATATCGGCCCGGCAACGCGCACCGAACAGGGCAGCAGCAGCGGAAAAATGCTCGGGCTACGGGTGCAAACCGGCTGGGATGTGCCAATAGGCGAACACCTTTCCACCGGCCCGGTTGCCAGCTACGCACTGGATTATGTGCGGGCAGGGGGCTACAGCGAAAACGGCGACAGCAGCACCGCCATGCGCTTTTCCGATCAAACCCTGCATTCGCAAATCGGCGCGCTTGGCTGGCGTATCGACAGCAAACAGTGGCCGGTGAATCCGTGGGCGCAGCTCAGTTATAACCACCAGTTTGGTGATACGCAGAACGCGGTGCGCGCCGGGCTGAAGTCAACGCAGACCGGCTTTGTACGCAGCGTCAGCGCCGGTGATAAAAACTGGCTGGATATGTCGCTGGGGGCCAGCGTGCCGCTGGGTGAAACGGTCAATGCCTTTGCCGGGGTTTCAGCGATCGGTGGCAACAGCGCCTATCATCAGCTGAGCTGGAATATTGGCCTGAACGCGACATTTTGATAACGGCGCGCCAGTCGGAAATTTCACTGGCGCGTTATCTCGCGTAAAAAATTAAACTAATGATCGGGGGAAATATTTCGATAATTCAAGCCATTCTTCTTCGTAAGTCAAATTAATCAGAACGTTCGTACCGGCGATTACCACAATTATTCTGCGATAAATCTGTAAAATGTATTTTTGTCGCTTCGCTTTCCTTACGGAATCATATCGTTATTCTGTTCCGGTAAATCACCCCGCTGAAAAGCTCCCGTATAAGCTGGTACAGGTCAATATATTAATTTTCAATCACTTATACTGCTGATGCTCTGCCGTATTACGTTAATAATTTATGGGGAACACCATGGCGAATACATCTGGCACCACCAGCACTACCACACCTTCCGCTACCGGGACGGTGATTCAATTACATACCATTGACGATTTACGTAAACAGGAACCTGTTTCGATTGGCGAAATTGCGTCGGTGCTGGAGTACAGCCGTGGCAGCCGGATGGGCGGCGGCGTGTTTGTCTACGATGCCACCGACAACAGCACGCCCGATGACGGCGGGCTAAATTTCGTAACGTCCGGTAAAAAGCGCTGGAAAAGAGTGGTCCTCGATTATAGCGCGGTCACGGTGGTGGATTTTGGCGCGATAGCCGATGGCACCACCGATTGTATTGATGCGGTGATCCGCATGTTTAAATGGTCGCAGCGTGTCTTACCCTCCGCGGGCATTCGCTTTACCGCCGGTGAGTTCAGCCTGTCCGGCTTTGATTTAGCGGAAGTGCTGGGCAGCGACAGAGAGATTAACCGCTTCAAGATCTCCGGCGCGCCGGTCAACTTCGGTTATTTCCCCACCACCACGCTGAAATTTAACTGGGGACCGAAACCGCGCAAAACTCATTTCTTCAGCGTACGCGCACGCTATGTGGAAATTTCCGGCTTTGTGGTGAAAGGCATGAGTTCTGATAGCGGCGAAGACGGCGGCACGGCGTTTAATAATGTCGGCTTCTTTACCAACAGTATTATTGGGGGACAATTCCTGCGCGTCAGCAGCATGGAGTTTCGCTACCTCGGCGGGCGGGCGCTGGAACTGATTGACACGCTGGACTGTAAAATCGATCAGTTTTATTCACGTGGCTGTCAGGGCAGTATTGTCTATGCGCGCTGGTCCGATCGGGAAAAAGGCGCCTGGGATCATTCGACCGCGATTGAACTCTCCAACTTTAATTTGCAGCGCAGTACTAAACAGCCGGTATTCGATCTGCCGCGCTGTACGCAATCGTTTATTCGTAATGGCTGGATCGAGCACTCCGAATTTGCCGGCGATCTCACCAATGGCCAGTGGACCATTGAAGGGCTGGTGATTGAATCGACGCAAAATCCCATGAAAATGGGCTATTGCCGCGCGATGATTATCCAGAAAAGCGTGCACCGCGATAGCGCGGGCTTTGACTTCAGCAAAGAGGGTATTGAGCCATGGACGCTGCTGGCGGAAGGCGACCGTGGCGTGATGGAGATTTCCGATCTCGGCGCGATCATTCAGGGATCGCTGAGCTATGACTTCACCACCTCGCAGCATCACATGGATAACCGTGGCAAAGATGCGAAATGGTTTTACGTCGGCGAATTTAATTTTTCCGACGCCACCTCACAAATTCACGTGCGCATTGTCGGCAGCGCGCAGTATGTTTCCCAGTCGGAAACGCAAACCGATTACAGCTACCGGACACCGGAAGGCGTGGCGCATATTTATCTGCAGGCGCGCAACGACGATAACACCATTGGCAGCTGGTACAGCGAAGGCTCCTCGCCCGTAATTAAGGTGCATATCGAGGGCAAAGGCGCACACACCAAACTGTACGTTAAAATTGCGGCCTATACCGGCTTCTCGATTGCGCTGGTGGAAACCAACGGGCGCGATCGCTATCAGTCCGGTCAGTGTTTTATTTTCCGCAAAAGTTTTACCGCCTGCAGTGCGGAAGAAGCCACGGCGCTGGACAACCAGCCGGTCGTCGCCTTTGAACAGCACTGGGTGGGCAATAAAGATGTCGGCTTTGGTTACAACAATAATAAAGAACTGCTGCTGCGTGGGCCGTTTTTTGAACGGCAGGAGCAGGATGCCGCGGGGAAGTGGATCACCCGCCGTTTTCTGAAAGTCCGCGTGAACGGCGTGCCGCGCAGTATTGAATTACTCGATCCGGATAACCCGCGCTAACGCTTCAGGCCAGCAGTATTCCTCTGCTGGCCTGAATAATTCATTTTCCCCAGCGCTGACGTAAATAATCGACTGCCTGCTGCGTCTGCGGCTGATTAAGGTAATCTTCGCGAAACAGAATGGTGCCGTCGATGTGCGGCAGCGATTCATTCAGATCGAGCTGTTTTTTCAGTTCGGGAACGCCGCCCTGAACCGTCCAGTCCGGCTCACTTTTTGAAGCTTCACCCACCTTATACAGCGCCACGCCGATGTAAAGCCGGGTGTGGGTTGGCTGTACCACATTGGCCCACCAGCGCGCCAGGACGTCATAGCGCGCAGCCTGGCGGGCAAACGGCCAGTACAGCTGCGGCGCGATGTAATCCAGCAGGCCAAGCTGCACCCAGCGGCGCGTGTCGGCATAGGCTTCATCATAAGCCGCCGCACCGCGCGTATCGGAGCCGGCCGCATCGTGCGACAGATTACGCCAGACGCCCGCCGGGCTGACGCCGAACTCAACGCCAGGCTTGAGCTGTTTTATCGTGCGGGAAACCTGTTCGATCAATAGCTGGGTATTGTGCCGCCGCCAGTCGGCTTTGCTGGCAAAGCCCGCGCCGTACTGGCGGAAGGTGGCGCTGTCATTGAGCGGCGATGCCGCGGTTTCCGTGTAGAAATAGTCATCGAACTGAACGCCATCAATGGCGTAGTTTGACACTACTTCCGCCACGATGCTGGTGATCCAGTCGCGTGCCGCCGGAATGCCCGGATCGAGCACGAAGCGGTCGTTGGCGGTGCGGATCCAGTCGCGATGCAGCACAAACACGCTGGCCGGCTGCAGCTGGAGCGTGTTGTTTAACGCCGTCACGGTGGCAGGTTTGGTATTGGTCGACACGCGATAAGGATTAAACCACGCATGCACCTTCATACCGCGTTTGTGCGCCTCGTCGAGGATAAATTGCAGCGGATCGTAACCCGGATCCTGCCCGATGTTGCCGGTCAGGGTATCGGACCATGGCAGGATACGCGAACGCCACAGGGCGGTGCCATCGGGCTTCACCTGGAAAAACACCGTGTTGATCCCCAGACTATGCAGCTTATCCAGTTTGGCCGTCAGTGCCTGCTGCTGCTGGCGGATACGCAGTGCCGGGCTGGCTGTGACGGAGGATATCGGCGGCCAGTCGAGGCGCGACACCGTGGTGAGCCAGACGCCGCGCACTGGTTCAGTCTGCGCTGCGGGTTTGGCCGGAACAGAAGGTTTGGTCGGCGACGGAAACGGGGTGACCAGCGATTTTGGCGGCTCCGAGGCGCAGCTGGCCAGCAACAGCACGGCAGACAGCAGACGGGCGACGCGTTTAATGTGGGTAACAGAGAGGTAACGCGCTGAACAGGCTATGATAAACTCCGTTTCTTGTAGTCCGTTATTCGCAGGCGTTCATTCTCTGATCCTCAGACATAATGTCAAGACATTGGCTGAGATGAATGCCGCCGCGGCGCTGTCGCGCGTCCCGCATCTTACAGGAGTTCTCACTATGCAATACGAAGAC
Source organism: Pantoea sp. Cy-640 (assembly GCF_011752635.1). Lineage (NCBI taxonomy): Bacteria > Pseudomonadati > Pseudomonadota > Gammaproteobacteria > Enterobacterales > Erwiniaceae > Pantoea > Pantoea sp. Cy-640. The sequence goes on from NZ_VWXB01000002.1 coordinate 55,546, forward strand.
CTTTATCGCCGCATTGGCCAGATCATTTTTAGCTGTGGCCCCGACGGCGCGCAGGTGCTGGTGGTGCAGGCGGAGCTGTTTGCCAATGAGGAGGGCGGGCAGTTTCAGTTTAACTACCTTGATGAAAACGGCGAACCGGACTGGTTCGAGCCGGACGCGCGCGCGATTGGCGATCTCAGTGCCGCGCTGAAAGACTTTCAGCAATACTTTATCGAACATGAGATGACTGAAGGGCAGCCGGTGTGGACGCACTGCACCGTGACGATTAACGTGGCGGATGAGTCGATCAGTATTGATGTGCAGTAACGGCGGGCTTCCGTGCCCGTCATGGCGAGCGTTACGAACGCAGCGCTACCATCTCCTCGCTGTTTTTACGCGCCGCGCGCTTGCGGTGCACTATCTGGCTGGCAACCAGCACCAGCAGCGTCAACAGCCCGGTGGCGATAATTTCTGAACGATGCTGTGCATTGAACAGCATTGACGTCAGTACGCCAACAATGAACACCATGGTGGCCCACGTCAGACCCGGGAACAGCCACATGCGATAGCTGAGCTGCTCGCCGCGCGCCTCGCGCTTTTTCCGCAGCACCAGATGCGAAGCGGCAATGACCAGATAAACCAGCAGCGCAATGGCGCCGGAGCTGGCCAGCAGGAACTCAAACACCGCGCTTGGCGCCAGATAGTTGGCGATCACCGCCAGAAATGCTGCGGCGGTAGACATCAGCACTGCGACCCATGGCGTGCCGCTGCGCGTGGTGCGCGAGGCCGCCGCTGGCGCATCCTGACGACGCGACAGGGAATAGAGCATGCGCGACGCGGTGTAAAGCGCAGAATTGAGACAGCTGCATACCGCGATCAGCACCACCACATCGACAATCTGCCGGGCATACGGCACGTTCATCATCTCCATCGCCGTCTGGTAAGACCCGGCTTTCATCAGCGACGGCGTATTCCACGGCACCAGCGCCACCACCAGAAAGATCGACAGCAGATAAAACAGCGCGATACGCCAGATCACCGAGTTGGTGGCGTGGGTGATTTGCTTGCGCGGTTCGTTAGATTCGGCGGCGGCAATGGTGACGATTTCCGTGCCCATGAAAGAGAACATGGTGGTAAGAATGGCGGCGAGCACGGCACTGATCCCGTTAGGCATGAAGCCGTGAGTGTCGTACAGATGTGAAATACCCTGCGTGCTGCTGCCGGGCAGCAGGCCAAACAGCGCCAGGCTGCCGGCACAAAGAAAGGCGACGATAGCCACCACTTTCAGCAGCGCGAACCAGAACTCAAACTCACCGTAGTTTTTCACGCTGAACAGGTTGCTGATGGTCAGGAAGCTGGTGATCGCCAGCGTGTATTCCCACACCGCCACCTGCGGGAACCAGCCGTGCAGAATGGTGCCGGCGGCGTTGGCCTCCAGCGGGATCACCAGTACCCAGAACCACCAGTAAAGCCAGCCGATGGTAAACCCAGCCCAGCGGCCAAGGGATTTGTCGGCGTAAGTGGAGAAGGAGCCGGAGTCCGGTGAGGCGACCGCCATCTCCGCCAGCATGCGCATAATCAGCACCACCAGCGCGCCGGCGGCGACATAGGCCAGCAGCACCGCCGGTCCGGCTTCGGCAATCGCATGGCCGGAACCGACGAACAGCCCGGCACCAATTACTCCGGCAATCGACAGCATGCGCACGTGGCGGGGTTTCAGGCTTTGAGCCAGTACATCGGCATTCTGAGCAGTCATCAATATCTCTCCAGATCGTCTCTCAGGCAGGGCAGACCCCGCCTGTTATGCAGGTGAAACTTGCCTGCGCGCGGCAGGCAAGCGATCGGACAATGGGTGGAACGCTAAGGCTGGCTGAGCAGGCTGTCGAGAATATCCAGCGCCTGACGGAACTGGGCATCCGGAATGGTGAGCGGATAGAGGAAGCGGATCACGTTACCCTGCGGGCCACAGGTCAGCAGCAGCAGACCGCGTGCCATCGCCTGTTGCTGCAGCGCCTGCGCCTGCTGCGCACTGGCAAACTCCACGGCTACCATTGAGCCCAGCGCACGCACGTCGGTAATCGACGCGTTAGCGCGGCGCGCGCGGTGCAGCAGTTCGCTCAGCGTCGCGCCCAGGTCGCTGGCGCGCTGGCACAGCTGTTCTTCGTCGATGACATCCAGCACCGCATGCGCGGCGGCAATCGACAGTGGATTGCCGGCGTAGGTACCGCCCAGCCCGCCCGGACCGGGCGCATCCATGATGCCAGCGCGACCGCTCACCGCCGACAGCGGCATACCGCCCGCCAGACTTTTCGCCATGGTGATGAGATCGGGCTGCACGCTGTAGTGCTCCATGGCAAACAGCTTGCCGGTGCGGGCAAATCCGCTCTGTACCTCATCGGCAATCAGCAGGATGCCGTGCTCATCGGCCAGCGCGCGCAGCTGCGTAAGAAACTCTGCCGGCGCGATGTGGAAACCGCCTTCGCCCTGTACCGGTTCCAGCACAATGGCGGCCACATCCTGCGGTGCGATGTCGTGGCTGAACAGATCGTGCAGGCTGGCGATAGCGTCCTCAACGCTGATGCCGGTCACTGCGTTAGGGTAGCGGGCGTGAAACACCGAGGCCGGCATCGGGCCAAAATCGCGCTTGTAAGGGGCCACTTTGCCGGTCATCGCCATGGTCATGAAGGTGCGGCCGTGAAAGGCGTTACCGAAGGTGATGATGCCGTGACGACGGGTGGCGGCGCGCGCCACTTTAACCGCATTCTCTACCGCTTCAGCGCCGGTGGTGAAAAAGGCGGTTTTGGCTTTACCGGCAATTGGTACCCGCTGATTGATGCGTTCCGCCAGCGCCACATAGCTCTCATACGGCGTTATCTGGAATGCGGTATGGGTGAATTTTGCTAACTGATCGGCAATGGCCTGCACGATGCGCGAATGACGGTGGCCGGTGTTGAGCACCGCGATGCCGCCGGCGAAATCAATCCAGCTATTACCCTCAACGTCACGCAGCGTGGCGTTTTCGGCCTGATCGACATACCACTGACAAAGATTACCGGTGCCGCGCGGCAGCGCGTCATCTTTGCGTTGTTGCAACTGGCTGTTTTTACCTTCCATAACCTTTCCTTAGCGATAAGCGTCTTTACAAATCACGACAAACACGCTTATTTATGCCTGCACTGAGCGCGGTTGCCAGAGCCAATTTCACTGAGAAGGATGGAGCCAATTGCGGAGTTTGTACGCCGATCATGTATTGGAACGACTACAGTTTGTCGCGGAAGGCACGCTGCAGCAGCGCCTGCTGCACTGCATGCAGGCGGCGATTGTAGAGGGCATTTTCCCGCGCGGCTCACGCCTGCCAGCGACGCGTGATTTAGCGCGCGAGCTGGCGGTGTCGCGTAATACGGTGCTAAACGTTTATGAAAATCTGGTCGCGCAGGGATATGTCAGCGCGCGCACCGGCAGCGGCACCTGGATTGCAGAAAACCTGCCGGAAGGGTGCCTCAACAGCGCGCCGGCGCTGCCGCTCAGTGAACCCCTGATGAGTAAACCGGCGGCGATTTCAAAACGCGGCGCCACGCTGCTCGGTCACGCCAATGCCTCGCCTTATCAGTGGGGCGCATTTGTGCCCGGCGCGCCGGATGTGCGTGAGTTTCCGCATAAGTTGTTTAGCCAGATTCAGTCGCGGCTGAATCGCGAACCCGACATCGAGCGGCTGATTTACAGCAGTAACGGCGGCTGTCCGCAGCTGCGCCAGGCGCTGGCTGAGTATCTCAGCGTGGCGCGCTCGGTGCGTGCCGACGCCGATCAAATCATCATTACTGAAGGCATTCATCAGGCGGTGGATCTGGTGACGCGCGTACTGTGCGACGCGGGCGATCCGGTGTGGATCGAGGAGCCAGGCTACTGGGGCACGCGCAACCTGTTACGCATTAACGGGCTAAAAATTCAGGCCAAAGCGGTGGATGAACAGGGCATTATCCCGGAGCTGGCACCGCGCAGCAAAGCGCCGAAGATGATTTTTGTGACACCGTCACACCAGTATCCGCTGGGTGTGCATCTCAGTCTGGAGCGGCGCAGACAGCTGCTCGACCTGGCGCGCAAACACAAAAGCTGGCTGGTGGAAGATGACTATGACAGCGAATTTCGCTTCGCCGGCCAGCCATTCCCCTCGCTGCAGGGCTTTGAGCCGGATGCGCCGGTGATCTATATGGGCACCTTCAGTAAAACGCTCTATCCCGCGCTGCGTCTCGGCTATCTGGTGGTGCCAAAAGCGCTGGCACAGCCGCTGCGGGTGGCGGCGGCCGAACTCTATCGCGGCGGGCATCTGCTGGTGCAGCGCGCGCTGGCGGAGTTTATTCAGAAAGGCCACTACATGACGCACATCCGCCGCATGCGCAAACTCTACAGTCAGCGCCGGCGCTTTATGATGACGCTGATTGAGCGCTACCTGGGCGCGGCATTCATGCCGGTGGTCAATCATGAAGCCGGGCTGCATCTGGTGCTGAATCTGCCCGCGGGCTGTGATGATGTGGCGATTGCCGCGCTGGCGCTGCGACGCGGCGTGAAGGTGCGGCCGCTGTCGCAATACTACATGCATCCGCAGGAGCGACGCGGTCTGCTGCTCGGTTACGCCTGCGTGGATGAGCGCCAGTGCCAGGATGCGTTTGGTGTGCTCAAAGCCTGCCTGATAGAAGCGGGCATCGCCGGGCGGGGATAGCCCCGGCGTGTGCCTTACGCCCGACCAATGCCGTCCAGTTGCGCAACCACCTCCGGGCTCAGCGTCAGCGCCGCGCTGGCCAGATTCTGCTGCAGATGCTGCGGCGAGGAGGTGCCGGGAATCAGCAGAATATTATCTGAGCGTTGCAACAGCCAGGCGAGTGCCACCTGCAGCGTACTGGCGTTGAGCGTGCTGGCCACCGCGCTGAGCTGTTCCGACTGCAGCGGCGAAAAACCGCCGAGCGGAAAGAACGGCACGTAGGGAATGCCCTGCGCCGCCAGCTGGTCGATCAGCGCCTCATCCTGACGATTGGCGAGGTTATACAGATTCTGTACGCAGGCAATCGGCGTCATCTGCAGTGCCTGCGCCACCTGACTGGCGGTCACGTTGCTCAGGCCAATGTGCCGAATCAGGCCACGCTGCTGCAGTTTAATCATAGCCTCGATTTGCGGCTCCAGCGATCCTTCTGCTGGCCCATGAACGCTCAGCATCGAGCGTAAATTGACGACCTCCAGCACGTCGAGCCCCAGATTACGCAGGTTATCTTCAACCGCCTGCGTCAGTTCCTCCGGCGTGCTGGCGGGCAGCCAGCCGCCTTTGGCATCACGTCGGGCACCCACTTTGGTCACCAGCAGCAGATCGTCGGGGTAAGGATAGAGCGCTTTTTTGATCAGCTGATTGGTGATGTGCGGGCCGTAAAAATCACTGGTGTCGATGTGATTGACACCGGCAGCCACGGCATCGCGCAGCACCTGTAGCGCGCGGGCCTCATCTTTTGGCGGGCCAAATACGCCGGGACCGGCCAGCTGCATGGCACCGTAGCCGAGACGGGCAACCTGACGGTCGCCCAGCGTATAAGTAGTTGTAGCCTGTGACATGTAAACCTCCTTCATCGGATAGTGTTTAAATTGTAATCACAACGGTGCTGTGCGACTATCCGTGTAAATCAGGACAGACTGTACGGAGTGACGCACAATGGCGCTGGATATGGCGTTGCTGCATGCGGTAGTGGCGGTGGCAAAAGTCGGTGGATTTCGCGAGGCGGCGCGCATGAGCGGCAGCAATCCGTCGCGTTTGAGTGATGCGGTGCGGCGCGCCGAAGAGCAACTGGGCGTTCGGCTGTTCAATCGCACCACGCGAACGGTGGTACTGACCGAAGCGGGCCGGGCGCTGATGTCACGGCTGCTGCCCGCCATGAACGAAGTGGATGCGGCGCTGGATGCCCTGAACACGTTCCGTGACACGCCGGGCGGCACGCTGCGGCTGAACGTGCCGGTCAGCGCGGCGCGGCTGGTATTACCGGCGATTGTGCCGGGATTTTTGCAGCGCTATCCCGACATCCGGCTGGAGATTGTGGCGGAAAGTAATGTGCAGGACATTTTTCGCGACAGCTGCGATGCCGGTATCCGTTACGACGATCATCTGGAGCAGGATATGGTGGCGCTGCCGATTGGTCCGCGCGTGCAGCGCTTTGCCGCGGCCGCGGCGCCGGCCTATCTGGCGGCTTACGGTACGCCGCAGCATCCGCGCGACCTGATGCAGCATCGCTGTCTGTATGGTCGTTATGCCACCGGGGTGACGGCCGAATGGGAGTTCAGCCGCGGCGCGGAACGCATCACGCTACAGCCGCAGGGGCCGCTGATTTGCAGCATCGGTGCGGCGATGGAGCTGACGGTGTCAACGGCCATCGCCGGTGCCGGCGTAGTGTATCTGTTTGAGGACTGGCTGAAGCCGGCGCTGGCCAACGGCAGTCTGCAACCGATTCTTGCCGACTGGTGGCTCAGCTTTCCCGGCCTGTGGCTGTATTACAACGACCGCCGGCTGATCCCGGCACCGCTGCAGGCGTTTCTCAGCTGGATACGCGAACTCAATGCGACGCCGGGTTGACCAGCAGCCCGGAAACCAGCAGCCGGAAGGCCTGCACCGCACGCGGCAGCGCCGCAACCGGCTCATCGGCAGCAGCAATCCACAGCGCGGCATTGAGCGCGGCGCCGTTGACCAGCTGCGCCGCCGCTTCGGTATCGACCGGTTTCACCGTACCTTCCTCAATCAGCTCCGCCAGCATGGCGGCGGTGGTGCGCAGACAGGCGGTCTGATTAGGCCAGCGCGACGGATCGCCCAGCACCGCCGGGCCGTCCAGCAGCATGATGCGCTGGACTTCCGGCTCCAGCGACATCTCGATATAGGTAATGGCTTCCGCCAGAAACGCGTGCCAGCGAGTGTGATACTGCTGTCCGGCTGCGCGCATCTGCTCAAGAATCTCGCCATCAATCTGGTCAATGACCGCCTGTAGTAACCCTTTCTTATCGCCGAAATTATGATACAGCGCACCGCGCGTCAGCCCGGCGGCTGCCGTGAGGTCATCCATTGACGCTTCACTGTAACCTTTCTGCGCGAACGCGCGTCGTGCAGCGGCAATCAGTTTGCCGCGCGTCTCTTCCACCTGGTCTGCCCGTCGTCTGGCTGCCATCGCTGTTCCTTAAATTTTGCATTGACATACGCCGCGTATGTAAAACATAGTAATACATACGCGGCGTATGTTAAAGCGAAAACGGGCATAGCTAACCCGCTTTCTTCACTCATCTTCAGGAGTACGATTATGAACAAACGCGATGCTGTTTTTCCAGCGGGCCGTCAGGCGTTGTACAACATCAATAAATACTCTGCGGCGATTCGCTCCGGCGATCTGCTGTTTGTTTCCGGCCAGGTGGGCAGCCGTGATGATGGCACCGCCGAGCCCGATTTTACGCGTCAGGTTAATCAGGCATTTACCAATCTCGCGGCGGTGCTGAAGGCCGCCGGTTGCAGTTTTGATGACGTAGTTGACGTCACTACGTTTCATACCGATCCGGAAGCGCAGTTCGCCACGGTGAACGAAGTCCGGCTGCGCTTCTTCGGCGATGAGCCTTATCCCAACTGGACGGCGGTGGGCGTCAACTGGCTGGCGGGCTATGATTTCGAAATCAAGGTAATTGCGCGCATTCCGCAGTGAGCCAGCGTGCGGCGATCTGTTTTTAAGCTATAAAAAAAGCCGCTAACCGTTGCCGGTTAGCGGCTTGTTCACTTCACGCCTAATCAGGCGCTCAGCAGTTGATCAGCAGTTTTTTCTACCAGCGCCAGCAGCAGCTTGATGTCTTCCAGCGTGACGGTCGGGTTCAGCAGCGTCAGCTTCAGGCAGGTCACGCCTGCATGCTCGGTCACACCGACGTTAGCGCGGCCAGATTCCAGCAGCGCATCGCCGATACGCTGGTTGAACAGGGCGATCTGCGCGCTGTCGCTCAGCTGTTCTGGACGATAGCGGAACAGCACGCTGGCCAGCTGTGGCTGCATTACCAGTTCCAGACGCGGCTCAGATTCAACGAACTGCGCGACGTCCTGTGCCAGGCTCACGCCGTGGTCGATAATCGCGGCGTACTGTTTCTGACCCAGCGCTTCCAGACCCATCCACAGTTTCAGCGCATCGAAACGACGCGTGGTCTGCAGTGATTTGGACACCAGGTTCGGCACGCCAGCTTCTTCATCGAACTCGGAGTTCAGGTAAGCCGCCTGATAACGCATCAGCTCATAGTGACGCGCGTCTTTCAGCAGGAACGCGCCGCAACTGATGGTCTGGAAGTATTGTTTGTGGAAGTCGAGGGTGACGGAATCCACCAGCTCCAGACCATCCAGGTAATGACGATACTTTTCAGACAGCAGCAGCGCACCGCCCCAGGCCGCATCCACGTGCACCCAGATGTTGTGCTCAGCGGCGATGGCTGCGATCTCACGCAGCGGATCGATGGCGCCGGCATCGGTGGTGCCTGCCGTCGCGACGATCGCCAGGATCTGTTCACCGTTGGCTTCAGCCTGCGCCAGTTTGGCTTTCAGGTCATTCACGTCCATACGGGCGTACTGATCGGACTTAACCTGCACCACAGACTGATAGCCGTGGCCCAGCAGCGCCATGTTCTTCTGCACGGAGAAGTGGGCATTTTCTGAGCACAGCACTTTGATCTTACGCAGATCGCCAGTGATGCCGTGCTGCTGCACGGAATGGCCCTGACGCGCATAGAAAGCGTCACGTGCCAGCATCAGGCCCATCAGGTTGCTCTGCGTACCGCCGCTGGTGAACACGCCCGCATCACCGGCCGGATAGCCAACCTGCGCACGCAGCCACTCAATCAGTTTGATTTCAATAATGGTGGCAGAAGGGCTCTGATCCCACGAATCCATGCTCTGGTTAGTGGCGTTGATCAGCACTTCAGCCGCCTGGCTTACCACCAGGCTCGGACAGTGCAGGTGCGCAACGCACTGCGGATGGTGCACCGCCAGACTGTCTTTGAGGAAATATTCAATCGCACGTTCAATCGCGGCCTGGTTGCCCAGGCCGTTTGGATTGAAGTCGAGCGTGATACGCTCGCGCAGTTCGGCAACCGTTTTGCCCTGGTACATCTCAGGCTGTTGCAGCCACTGCACAACCGCGGCGCTGCTCTGGGCAATCGCCTGCTGGTACGCCTCAATGCTCGGGGCCGAGGCGGCCAGAATCGGGTTTACTTCAGACATTTACTCTTCCAGTCAAACAGGTTTGACGCCAGCGCCCAGCAGCGCCTGCTCAAATTTATCCAGGAACACGGCCAGCTCTTCGTTGCTGATCAGCAGTGATGGTAGCAGGCGCAGTACCGCACCGTGACGACCGCCACGCTCCAGAATCAGACCGGCTTCGAAGCATTTTTTCTGCAGCAGTGCAGAGAGTTCGCCGTCGGCCGGGAAACTGCCCATGTGGTCAGCTGGCTCGTGTGGCTTAACGATTTCGATACCGATCATCATCCCGAGGCCGCGTACGTGACCAATAACCGGGAAGCGTTTCGCCATCGCGTTCAGCTGGGCTTTCAGCCATTCACCCTGTTCTGCTACTTTGCCGGCGATATTCTGCTCGGTCAGGATCTTCAGCGTCGCCAGACCGGTTGCCATCGCCAGCTGGTTGCCGCGGAAGGTGCCGGTGTGGTGGCCAGGTGACCAGGCGTCAAACTGCTTTTTGATACCCAGCACGGCCAGAGGCAGACCGCCGCCCACCGCTTTAGACATCACGATGATGTCTGGCTCAATGCCCGCGTGTTCGAAGGCAAAGAACTTACCGGTACGGGCAAAGCCAGCCTGGACTTCGTCGAGGATCAGCAGAATGCCGTGTTCCTGCGTCACTTTGCGGATGCGCTGCAGCCACTCAGCCGGCGCCGGGTTCACACCGCCTTCACCCTGTACCGCTTCGAGGATCACGGCCGCAGGCTTACGCACGCCGCTTTCAACGTCGTTGATCAGGTTTTCGAAGTAGTAGGTCAGGGCTTTCACGCCAGCTTCGCCACCGAGGCCCAGCGGGCAACGGTACAGGTGCGGGTAAGGCATGAACTGCACTTCAGGCATCATGCCGTCAACCGCTTCTTTCGGCGACAGGTTGCCGGTCACGGACAGCGCGCCGTGCGTCATCCCGTGGTAACCGCCAGAGAAGCTGATTACGCCGCTGCGGCCGGTGACTTTTTTCGCCAGCTTCAGCGCCGCTTCAACGGCATCAGCACCGGATGGACCGGTGAACTGCAGGCAGTACTCTTTACCCTGACCTGGCAGCAGCGAGAGCAGAGATTCGGAGAACTGATCTTTCAGAGGCGTTGTCAGATCAAGAGTATGTAACGGCAAGCCGCTGGTAATGACATTTTGGATGCTCTGCAGAACATCAGGATGGTTATGACCAAGTGCCAGCGTCCCTGCGCCAGCCAGACAGTCAAGATATTGTTTGTTTTCAACATCCGTAATCCACACGCCATTGGCTTTGGCAATCGCTAAAGGCAACTTGCGCGGGTAACTCCTGACGTTTGATTCAAACTCAGCCTGACGGGCTAAGAATGCGTCGTTGTTTCCGTTGAATGAGTTGGCACCAAAAGTATCAATACGGACTTTATCCGTCATCATATCTCTCCTTCAACCGGGGCTCGAACAGGCTGGCCGATTGACTAGTTGAACAAAAAAGTATCAGTGGCTCAAAAAACGCGGCCAATATAGAGCCTTTTGACGCACATCACAATGATTAATTTTGTTTAGAATTGTTTATTCTTTTCATATAGGAATCAGGATGTTGGACAGAAACTGGCCACTTATTTTAGCGCCGCGATATGAACAGGCGATTAAATAATCGTGTGAATAAAAAGACTTATGCCCGCCAGTGCCAGCCACGGACCAAAGGGCAGCACGTGATACAGCTCGCGTTGCCAGCCTAATCGGGCAAGCAGAACAAACAAAATTGCGCCTGTGCAAGCCAGTAACAGCACAAAGGGTAAAAGCGCCCAGCCGAGCCAGGCACCCAGCGCAGCCAGCAGTTTGGCGTCTCCGCCACCGAGGCCGGGGCGCTTTTTTATCAGCTGATAGAGTCCACCCACTAGCCACAGCGCGCTGTATCCCGCTACTGCGCCGAACACCGCGTCATGCAGCGTTCCGGGCAGCCAGTGCAGCGCTTTAAGCAACAGACCCAGCCACAGCAGCGAGAGGGTGAGAGCGTCCGGCAACAGCAGATGCTCAATGTCGATGAGGGTTAGCGCCAGCAGAATCCAGGCGAGCAGCAGGGCGGCAGGCAGGCGGCTATCGGGCGGCAGCAGCCAGGCCAGCGCCAGGCTGATCGCGGCGGTGAGCAGTTCCGTCAGCGGGTAGCGCAGGCTCACCGGGTGGTGGCAGTAGCGACAGCGTCCGCGCAATAGCAGCCAGCTCAGCAGCGGCAGCATATCGATCGCGCGCAGCGTGTTCTGGCAGTGTGGGCAGTGCGAGCGCGGCAGCAGCAGGGGAATGCCGGGTTGCGGGTTCATTACCTGCTGTGGCAGGCGATAAATGACTACGTTGAGAAAGCTGCCGACGCACAGCGCCAGCAGTGTACCGATCAGCCAGTAAGCGATTTCCATGAGGTTTTCTCCTGCTGTCCATGCAGCGTTGGGTTTTTCTGTCGCCACGAATGGCGATCGTGCAGATCATGGCGCGGTTACCGTGGGAGCGCATTGATGCGTACCGGTGTAAGCGGGGCGATTTTTTGCCAGGTTGCACGACAGGTTGGCATAAAGGTGCCGCGTAACCTGTTTGCGCGATAAATCGCGCCGCTACGGATTTGTGCGGTTTGACGGCAGAGGTCGCCATAAATGGCGACCCTACAGGTTTCGCCGGGCGCGTATTTATACGCACCGCGAAATCGCGCCGCTACCAGTTCTGTGCGGTTTGGCGACCCTACAAAACCTGTAGGGTGCGCATTTATGCGCACCGCGATCTGTCGCCAACCCTGGCCGGTGTGCGAGAGGCACAATACGCCGGTGGAGACGGCGTGGCGAGCAGCAAAGCGGCGTTGCAGCGATTTGCTGCAGGATTTACGAGCGGGTTCCAGAGAACAGAGGAGATATAAGCGGGGGATGCCTGAATGCTGTGGGCAGGCAATGACCTAATCGATGCGAAGACAGGCAAAAATCCAATCGATGGGCCAGCTGAGACTGGCAACATTCTAACCAATACGCCAGCGGAGACAGATACTAATCCAATCAATGAGCCAGCGAATTTACTGGCTCTGTTTAAACTGCTGCATGGCTTCCAGCACATTGCTGGTGGCGAGCGACATCACCCATTCGCTGTTGCGAAACACGTCGTAATGGCCGGCGTTATAGCGAAACACATACAGCTCACCGCGGAAACGCAATCCTTTTGTTTTCACGCCAATGTGATGCCGGCGTAGTGCTGCCTGTGAAAGTCTGTCAGTCGCGGTTCTCATCATCATTCTCCTGTCCAGCCTCTGGCGTCACTATCCCAGGCAAGAATAAGCAGCCAACCTTAGGATAACCTTAAGAACAGTATAGTCTCTTAGTTAATGCATTGAAAAATAGCCACTTTAATTGCCGTGTGTCGACAAGCCGACCCATGATGTCTGACCCGATGCTGATTTCCGGCCCCGGCGCGTAATCTTCTACCAATCTTCAACATCACGTAAAAAAGTCAGCGTGCCGCTTTGCCATTTAATGTTCAGTTAAGTTTTCCCCCGTATTTTGGTTTCTTATAGCGATAAAACAGACCTGCTTAAGTTTTATTGCGCGCATATGACAGCAGCCCTGTGAATGTACCCGTTTAAGCAACGTTTAAACAAAAGGTTACAGCGTGTTTCATCAGGTTGTCATGCGCGGCAATAACGCTTGTTTTATTTTTCAGCATGTTTTCAGGCACAACAGTAAGGTTATCTTATGAGTTTCCTTCCGTTTTCGCGCCCGGCATTGGGTGAGGAAGAACTGGCCGCGGTGCAGGCGGTATTTGCATCGGGCTGGATTACCACCGGACCGCAGAATGCTGCGCTGGAGCAGGCGTTTTGTCAGCTCACCGGCAACCAGCATGCTATTGCTTTCAGCTCCGCCACAGCAGGCATGCACGTCACGTTGATGGCGCTGGGTATCCAGCCCGGCGACGAGGTGATCACCCCGTCGCTGACCTGGGTTTCCACGCTCAATATTATTACGCTGCTGGGCGCGACGCCGGTGATGATCGATGTGGATCGCGATAACCTGATGGTGAGCGCAGAACAGATCGAAGCGGCTATTACGCCGCGCACCCGCGCCATCGTGCCGGTTCACTATGCCGGTGCGCCGGCGGATATCGACGCCCTTCGCGCCGTCAGCGCGCGCCACAATATCCCACTGATAGAAGATGCCGCCCACGCGGTAGGTTGCTACTACAAAGGCCGGCACGTTGGCCAGCAGGGCACGGCGATCTTTTCGCTGCACGCCATCAAAAACATCACCTGCGCCGAAGGTGGCATCGTGGTGACCGATGACGCGCAGCTGGCTGACCGCCTGCGCAGCCTGAAATTCCACGGCCTCGGCGTCGATGCCTACGATCGTCATACCCATGGCCGCAAACCGCAGGCCGAAGTGATCATGCCCGGTTTTAAATACAACCTGCCAGACATCAACGCCGCGATTGCGCTGGTGCAGCTGCAAAAGTTGCCGGCCATCAATGCACGTCGCCAGGCCATCGCCGCGCGCTATTTGCGCGAGCTGGCAGATACGCCGTTGCTGCCGCTGGTGCAGCCGGCGTGGCCGCATCAGCATGCGTGGCATCTGTTTATCATTCGCGTGGACGAAGCGCGCTGCGGTATTAGCCGCGATGCGCTAATGGAGCAGTTGAAAATCCATGACATCGGCACCGGCCTGCATTTCCGCGCCGCGCATACCCACAAGTATTACCGTGAACGCTATCCGCAGATCTCGCTGCCGGCCACCGAATGGAACAGTGAACGTATCTGCTCGCTGCCCCTGTTCCCCGACATGCACGATGACGATGTAACGCGTGTGATTGCTGCCTTACGCCACCTTGCGGGAGCCTGAGATGCTGGAAGAAAAACCGATTCGCAAAGTCTCCGTGGTGATCCCGGTGTACAACGAAGAACAGAGCCTGCCGGAGCTGGTGCGCCGTACCGACGCTGCCTGCCGCACGCTCGGTCTTGACTATGAAATCTTACTGGTGGATGACGGCAGCGCCGACCGCTCCGCGCAGATGATCGCCGATGCGGCGGATATGCCGGGCAGTCACGTGGTCGGCGTGCTGCTGAATCGCAACTATGGGCAACACTCGGCGATTATGGCCGGTTTCAGCCATGTTTCCGGTGATGTGATCATTACGCTGGATGCCGATCTGCAAAACCCGCCGGAAGAGATCCCCAATCTGGTCAAAGCCGCGCAGCAGGGCTACGACGTGGTCGGCACCGTGCGTCAGAACCGTCAGGACAGCTGGTTCCGTCGCCGCGCTTCACGCACCATCAACCACCTGATTCAGCGCGTGACCGGCAAAGCCATGGGCGATTATGGCTGCATGCTGCGCGCCTATCGCCGCCACATTGTTGATGCGATGCTCAACTGCCACGAACGCAGCACCTTTATCCCGATTCTGGCGAACACCTTCGCGCGCCGCACCATTGAACTGCCGGTTACGCATGCCGAGCGTGAGTTTGGCGACTCCAAATACAGCTTCATGAAGCTGATCAACCTGATGTATGACCTGGTGACCTGCCTGACCACCACGCCGCTGCGTCTGCTGAGTATCGTCGGCAGCTTAATCGCGCTGGCCGGTTTCGCCTTTTCTCTGATCCTGATTGTGCTGCGCCTGTTCCTCGGTGCCAGCTGGGCCGGTGACGGTGTGTTCATGCTGTTTGCCGTGCTGTTTATTTTTGTCGGCGCGCAGTTTGTCGGCATGGGCCTGCTGGGCGAATACATCGGTCGTATTTATAACGACGTACGCGCCCGTCCGCGCTACTTCATTCAACGTGTTATCCATCCGCAACAAGATGCCCCGTCTGTACAGGAAATTAAGCAATGAAAACTATCGTCTTCGCCTATGCCGAAATGGGCTGTGCAGGCATAACTGCGCTGCTGAACGCAGGCTATGAAATCAGTGCCATCTTTACCCATGCGGACACCTCGCCGGAGAGCCATGCGTTTCCTTCGGTAGCACGCCTCGCGGCTGAGCAGGGCATTCCGGTTTATGCGCCGGAAGATGCTAACCATCCGCTGTGGGTGGATCGCATCCGCACCATGCAGCCGGACTTTATCTTCTCGTTTTATTATCGCGCCCTGCTGAGCGACACCATTCTGAACTGCGCGCGGGTTGGCGCGTTTAACCTGCACGGTTCGCTGCTGCCGAAATACCGTGGTCGTGCGCCGCTTAACTGGGTGCTGGTCAACGGTGAGACGGAGACTGGCGTGACGCTGCACCGCATGGTGAAACGTGCCGATGCCGGCGACATTGTGGCGCAGCAGCGCGTGGCGATTGACCCGCAGGATAATGCGCTGACGCTGCACCGTAAGCTGGTGGCCTGCGCCGGCCAGCTGCTGGAAGGCGCGTTGCCGCCGATGAAGCGAGGTGAGATTGCCGCCACGCCGCAGAACGACGCGGAAGCGACCGTGGTTGGTCGCCGCACGCCGGAGGATGGCCGCATCAACTGGGAGCTGCCGGCGGCTAAAGTGAATAACCTGGTGCGTGCAGTCACCGATCCCTGGCCAGGTGCGTTTGCGTATGCCGGCACGGTGAAATTTGTGGTGTGGAAAGGGCGGCTGCACCAGGATGCGCCCAGCGCCAAACCGGGCACGGTGCTGTCGGTTGAGCCGTTCCTGATTGCCTGCGGCGAGGGCGCGCTCGAAGTGGTCACCGGGCAGAGCGACAACGGTGTTTACATGAACGGCAGCCAGCTGGCGCAGAGTCTGGGCATGGTACCGGGTGCGCTGCTCTATTCGCAGCCGGTTGCTGCGGTGAAACGCCGCACGCGGGTGCTGATTCTCGGCGTAAACGGCTTTATCGGCAACCATCTCACCGAACGCCTGCTGCAGGATGATAACTTTGAGGTTTATGGCCTGGATATCGGTTCCGATGCCATCAGCCGCTTCCTGGATGAACCGCGCTTCCACTTCGTCGAAGGGGATATCAGCATCCACTCTGAATGGATTGAATATCACATCAAGAAATGTGACGTGGTGCTGCCGCTGGTGGCGATCGCCACGCCGATCGAATATACCCGTAATCCACTACGCGTATTCGAGCTGGATTTCGAAGAGAACCTGAAGATTATTCGTGACTGCGTGAAGTATAAAAAGCGCATCATTTTCCCGTCGACCTCCGAAGTGTACGGTATGTGCACCGATCAGCATTTCGACGAGGATCACTCTAACCTGGTGGTCGGACCGATCAATAAACAGCGCTGGATCTATTCAGTGTCGAAACAGCTGCTGGACCGGGTGCTGTGGGCCTATGGCGAAAAAGAGGGGTTGCGCTTTACGCTGTTCCGTCCGTTTAACTGGATGGGCCCGCGTCTGGATAACCTCAACGCCGCGCGTATCGGCAGTTCTCGCGCCATCACCCAGTTGATCCTTAATCTGGTGGAAGGCTCGCCGATCAAGCTGATCGACGGTGGCGCGCAGAAGCGCTGTTTCACCGATATTCGCGACGGCATCGAAGCGCTGTTCCGCATTATCGAGAACAAACACAACAACTGCGATGGCCAGATCGTTAACATTGGTAACCCGGAGAACGAAGCCAGTATCAAAGAGCTGGCGGAACACCTGCTGGCCAGCTTTGAGCGCCACCCGCTGCGCGATCGCTTCCCGCCGTTTGCCGGTTTCCGTGAGGTAGAGAGCAGCAGCTACTATGGCAAGGGCTATCAGGACGTGGAGCACCGCAAGCCGTCGATTAAAAACGCCCGCCGCCTGCTCGACTGGACGCCAACCGTGGCGATGGATACCACCATCGATAACACGCTGGACTTCTTCCTGCGCACCGTTGAGCTACAGGAAAAGCCATGAAGCGAGTGGGTTTGCGTGTTGATGTCGATACCTGGCGCGGCACGCAACTGGGCGTACCGGCGCTGCTGCAGCAGTTCAGCCTGCATCAGCTGCAGGCCAGCTTCTTCTTCAGCGTCGGGCCGGACAACATGGGGCGCCACCTGTGGCGCCTGATGAAGCCGCGCTTTCTGTGGAAAATGCTGCGTTCGCGCGCGGCCTCGCTGTACGGCTGGGATATTTTACTGGCCGGTACCGCCTGGCCGGGCCGCGAAATAGGTAAAGGGCTGGCTTCGATTATTCGCGCCACGGCAGATCACCATGAAGTGGGGTTGCATGCGTGGGATCACTTTGCCTGGCAGACCTGGGCTGGCGTCTGGTCGCCACAGCAGCTGAATGCGCAGATTGCGCGCGGTAAAGCGGCGCTGGAAGCCATTTTGGGTGACAGTGTCACCTGCTCTGCAGTGGCAGGCTGGCGCGCCGACAGCCGGGTACTGGATGCCAAGCAGCCGTTTGGCTTTCGCTATAACAGCGACTGCCGCGGCAGCGGGCCGTTCATTCCGCGCCTCAACGATGGCAGCTTCGGCACGGTACAAATTCCGGTAACCCTGCCGACGTGGGATGAAGTGGTGGGTCAGCAGGTCAGCGCGGAGGGTTTTAACGACTTTATCCTCGCGCAGATGCATGCCGCCAGCGGTACGCCGGTCTATACCATTCACGCAGAGGTCGAAGGCATCGTCGGTTTGCCCGCCTTTGCCGATCTGCTGACGCGCGCGCAGCAGCAGGGCATCCGGTTTTGTCCGCTGAGCGAGCTGCTGCCGGACGATCTCAGTACGCTGCCGCAGGGCCATGTGGTGCGCGGGCACATTGCCGGCCGGGAAGGCTGGCTGGGTTGCCAGAGTTAACATTTTACAGGACCCAAGTATGGAAACACCGATGCGCGGCCGCACCCGCATAGTGCTGCTGATAGCGCTTTTTGCTCTCTATTATCTGATCCCGGTGCCATTCCGCGATCTCTGGCAGCCGGATGAAACCCGCTATGCCGAAATTAGCCGCGAGATGCTGCTGAGCGGTAACTGGGTGGTGCCGCATTTTTTTGATTTGCGCTACTTCGAGAAGCCGATTGCCGGTTACTGGGTCAATAATCTTGGCCAGCTGTTATTTGGGCATAATAATTTTGGCGTGCGCGCCGGTGCGATTATCTGTACCACGCTGAGTGCCCTGCTGATCTACTGGCTGGGCAAGCGGATGTTCGCCAGCCGCAAAATAGCGCTCACCGCCAGCGTGATCTTTCTTACCTCGCTGCTGGTTTATGGCATCGGCACTTACGCCGTGCTCGATCCGATTCTGCTGCTGTGGCTGGTGGCGGCGATGTGCAGCTTTTGGTTTGCTGCGCAGGCGCACAATACCTCACAGCGGCTGACGGGGTATGTGCTGCTCGGCGCGGCCTGTGCCATGGGCTTCATGACCAAAGGCTTTCTGGCGCTGGCGGTGCCGGTGCTGGCGATTGTGCCCTGGGTGCTCTGGCAGCGACGTTTTGGCGAACTGCTGCGCTGGGGCCCGCTTACTGTGCTGGTGGCGGCGGCGATCAGCGCGCCCTGGGCGCTGTCCATTCAGCATCAGGAAGGCGATTTCTGGCACTACTTCTTCTGGGTCGAACATATTCAGCGCTTCGCGGAGAGCGATGCGCAGCACAAAGCCCCGTTCTGGTATTACCTGCCGGTGTTGGTGGCAGGCTGTCTGCCGTGGCTCGGCCTGCTGCCGGGCGCGCTGAGCGGCGCATGGCGTCAGCGTCAGCAGCACGCGGCCGCGATCTATTTACTTAGCTGGGTTGTGCTGCCGCTGCTGTTCTTTAGCATCGCCAAAGGCAAACTGCCGACCTATATCCTGCCGTGCTTTGCGCCGCTGGCGTTGTTGATGGCGCATTATGCGCACGGTAACACCGCGCGCCTGAAACAGGCGTTGGTGGTAAATGGCTGGATCAACCTGCTGTTTGGTCTGGTTGCCACGCTGCTGGTCGTGGTGGTGCTGGCACCCTGGGGGCTGGCGCACCATCCGGTGTACGCGCGCGATGAGTTGCTGCGGGTAGTGTGCGCTGCGCTGGCATTTGCCGGCTGGGCGGTGATGGGCTGGTTAAGCCTGAAAACAGGCCGCTGGCAACTGGCTGCGCTTTGCCCGCTGGCATTGGCGCTGCTGGTCGGGTTGGCTATCCCGCAAAAGGTACGTGACAGCAAACAGCCGCAGAGTTTCGTCAGCGCCGTTCGGCCTCAGCTGGCGCAGAGCCGCTATCTGGTGGTGGACAATTCCGGCATCGCTTCTGCGGTCGCATGGGAATTGCGCCGCAGCGATATCACTTTCTTCGATGAAAAAGGTGAGCTGGAGTACGGACTGAATTATCCCGATGCAAAAACGCGCTACGTCGACGGGGAAGCCTTCGCCGACTGGCTGCGCCTGCATCGCCGACAGGGTCCGGTAGCGCTGGTGCTACTGCTAAATTCTGACGAAAAGCAAGCGGATGCGCATCTGCCGGTGCCGGATGATGTGTATCAGCAGGGACGGCTGGTCTACTACGGCTACAACGCGACACCATGAATCTGCTGCTGATCCTGCTGGTAAGCCTGCTCAGTTGTGCCGCCCAGCTGTGCCAGAAACAGGCGGCCCACTGTGGCGGGCACCGCCTGTTCGGCTGGCTGGTGCTCAGCCTGCTGCTGCTGGGGACGGCGATGCTGCTGTGGCTGGTAGTGCTGCGCACCGTGCCGGTCAGCGTGGCTTACCCGATGCTGAGCCTGAATTTTGTGCTGGTGGCGGTGGCGGCGCGCGTCATCTGGCGTGAGACCTACACGCGGCGGCAGTGGCTGGGTACGCTGGCGATCGTTGCCGGGGTGGCGCTGATGGGGAGCCATCTGTGAAGGGCTGGCTGCTGGCGCTGGCCAGCGTGCTGCTGGTGTCGCTGGCGCAGCTGCTGCTGCGCACGGCGATGCTCGCGCTGCCACCGCTGGATACATGGACCGCGCTACCGTGGCAGCAAGGCCTGATACCGTTAATCGCCGGACTGGCAGCTTACGGCTGCTCAATGCTGTGCTGGCTGCTGGCGCTGCGGCTGTTGCCGCTCAACCGGCTCTATCCGCTGCTCAGTCTGAGCTATGTGCTGGTGTGGCTGGCCGCCATTTCCCTGCCGGCCTTGCATGAAACCTTCCGCTGGAGCAGTCTTGCTGGCGTCGTATTAATCGTCTGCGGCCTGCTGTGCGTGGCGCTGCCGCGCCGTTAACCGTTAATGCTGCTGCCACGGGTGATATTCACCCTGGCGGCGGCCTGGCGCCGTTTCCGGCAGACGCAGCAGGCCGAACAATGAAATCACACCCAGCACTGCAACATACAGCGCCAGACCATACCAATGGCCGTTGGTCACCTGCAGAATTTTCACCGCCACCAGTCCGAGTACGCCGCTGCCGATCAGCGAACCGATCTGCCAGATCACCGCGATACCGCTGCAGCGAATGTGCGTGGGAAACAGTTCGGGGAACCATGACGCCTGTGGGGCATAACACATGCTGTGACCCAGCGTCAGTGCCACGATCATCGCCAGCTGCGTGAGCCAGTAGCTATTGTGCGCCAGCGCGAGAAAAAAGGGCACGATCGAGAGCATGATCAGCAGCGTGCCGATCAGGTAAACCGGCTTGCGACCGATGCGGTCGGAAAGGGCACCCATCAGCGGGATCGCCAGTACTTCGAGGATCACCGCGACGATCATACTGTTCATCAAAATGCCGGCATCAAGCTGATTAGCCTTACCCCAGGCAAGGATGATGACGGTAAACAGGGCGAAGGCGCAGGCTTCGATCAGTTTCGCTGCCACACCGTTGACCACTAGCCGTGGATTACCACGCAGCACCTCTTTTAACGGCCTGGATTCTGCCGCTTTGGTTTCACGAATGGCGGCGAAGACCGGCGATTCATCAATGCGCAGGCGAATAAACAGGCCGACAATCACCAGCAGCGCGCTGAGCAGAAAAGGCACGCGCCAGCCCCAGTCCATCATCTGCTCGGCGCTCAGCGCGGCATTAAGCACAGCGAACAGCGCCAGCGGCAGCAGAAACCCGACCGGAGCACCAATCTGCACCCAGCTGGCAAAGAAACCGCGCCGGGAAGGCTGCGCATATTCGGCCGTCATTAATACCGCGCCCGCCTGTTCGCCGCCGACGCCAAACCCCTGCAGCAAGCGGATGGCAATCAGTAATACCGGGGCCCAGACGCCAATTTTTTCGTAGGTTGGCAACAGACCAATGCAGAACGTGCCAAGGCCCACGATCAGGATGGTCGCCACCAGCGCCTTTTTGCGTCCCACTTTGTCGCCGATATGCCCAAACACCATGCCGCCAATAGGACGTGCGAGGAAGCCAACCGCATAAGTGGCGAAGGCAGCGAGTGTGCTGACCAGCGGATCGTGGCTGGGGAAGAACAGATGGCCAAAGAACAGTACCGCTGCCGTACCGTAAGCGAAAAAGTCGTAATACTCTGCCGCCGTGCCTATCGCCGAGGCGCTGGCGACGCGGCGGATCAATGATTTAGGGTGAGCTTCAGCGGTATCAGATTGAGCAACAGTTGAAGAGGCCATGACAAATCCCGAAGAGGTTAAAGAGCGACTACCATACAAGAAGGTTTGTGCAGTTGTTGCGCGATTGATCACAAAGCGTGGCGACTCCCGGCGTCAAGGGGCCGATCTGCTGCGCTTCCATAACCACCTCGCCCGATGTTCATTCTCCTTATTTCGGCTGATGTAAATCCATCAAAATAAACCGGTCAAAAGGCTTGAACTCACAATTTGAAAAGCAGGTTTCAAATATAAATTAACATGAAATAAAAATGCCGATAGCCTGGACGCGCTGCTTTGTTCTGATGCTTTTCCTAACGCATTTTTTACCAGGAGGTATTATGGAAAAAGAACTTTATCTCTCCACCAACCCCGCGTCCGGCCCCAACAGCACAACAAAAACCGAACCCTTCGTAAAAATCATCGCGCTGGTGGCGACACTCGGCGGGCTGCTGTTCGGTTACGATACCGGCGTGGTATCCGGTGCGCTGCTGTTCATGCGGAGTGATTTGCATCTCACGCCGTTCACTACCGGGCTGGTGACCAGTTCACTGTTGTTTGGCGCTGCCTTTGGCGCGCTGCTGGCAGGGCACTTCGCGGATGCCCTCGGGCGCCGCAAAATCATCATCACGCTGGCCTTTATTTTTGCCCTCGGCGCGGTCGGCTCTGCCTTCGCACCTGATGTGGTGACGATGATTGCGTCACGCCTGTTTCTTGGTATTGCCGTTGGCGGGGCGGCTGCCACGGTGCCGGTGTATATCGCGGAAATTGCTCCGGCGAATAAACGCGGCCAACTGGTGACGCTGCAGGAGCTGATGATTGTTTCTGGCCAGCTGCTGGCCTATGTCTCCAATGCGACTTTCAATGAAATCTGGGGTGGCGAACATACCTGGCGCTGGATGCTGGCCATCTCCACCGTGCCCGCCGTGCTGTTGTGGATCGGCATGATCTTTATGCCGGAAAGTCCACGCTGGCACGTCATGCGCGGCAACACCGCTGGCGCGCGCAGGGTGCTGGAGAAAACCCGGGCGGCGGAGGACGTAGAGTGGGAACTGGAGGAGATCGAAGAGACCATCGAAGAGCATCGCCAGCAAGGCAAAGGTCGCCTGCGTGATCTGCGCACGCCATGGTTGCGCAAAGTGTTTTTACTGGGAATTGGCATTGCCGCCATCCAGCAGCTGACCGGTGTGAATACCATCATGTACTACGCGCCAACCATGCTCACTGCTACCGGCCTGAGCAACGATGCGGCGTTGTTCGCCACCATCGCCAACGGCGTGATCTCGGTAATCATGACGCTGGTGGGGATCGTGATAATCGGTAAGGTTGGCCGTCGTCCGCTGGTGCTGATAGGGCAGATGGGCTGTACCGCCTGCCTGTTCTTTATCGCCACGGTGTGCCTGCTTATGCCGGAGTATCACGCCGGTGGTGCGGTTAATCTGCTGCGGGCCTATCTGGTACTGGCCGGAATGTTGATGTTTTTATGTTTTCAGCAGGGCGCGCTGTCACCGGTCACCTGGTTGCTGCTGTCGGAAATCTTCCCGGCGCGCATGCGCGGCATTTGCATGGGCGGTGCCGTTTTTGCCTTGTGGATTGCCAACTTCGCCATTTCCATGGCCTTCCCGCTGTTGCTGGCCGCCTTTGGCCTGGCCGGGGCGTTTCTCACCTTCGCCGTGATCGGGATCGGCGGCGCCCTGTTTGTACTGCGCGCTATCCCGGAAACCAAAGGGCGCAGCCTGGAACAGGTCGAACACTATTTCTATGAACTGTATGACGGCAAAGGCTAAATGTGAGGGCGCTCAGGCTGATGTAAATCACTCAAAGAAGCCGCAGAGCGGGCAAAAAAGATAACTTACTATCAGGGCATGTCAGTACCTTGCAGCAAACAGAACCTTACCCAGTGATTATTATCCAGGAAAGATCATGACCTACAAAATAAGCAGTGACCGATTCTGTGTTAACCGTAAAATTGCCCCTCATCTCAGCATGGCGGAATTCTTCGCGCTGGTGGAACAGCTGGGATTAAATAAAGTTGAAATACGCAATGATATGAAAAGCGGCAGCGTGACCGACGGCGCAGGCGGTGAGGAGGTGCGTCGTCTGGCAGCGCAGCATCAGCTTGAGATCGAAACCATCAACGCGGTGTATCCCTTCAATCAGTTAGATGATGCGGTGCTGGAAAAAACGCGCGCGCTGTTAGCCGATGCGCGCGCCACCGGGGCGAAAGCGCTGGTGCTCTGTCCGCTCAATGATGGGGCGCCGGTGAGTAATGAGCAAACCGTACAGGCGCTGCAAACCCTGGCGCCGCTGTTTGCCGAATATGGTGTTGCCGGGCTGGTTGAACCGCTCGGTTTTCCGCAGAGTTCACTGCGCTCGGCCGCGCTGGCGCAGCAGCTCATCGCTCAGGCCGGTGTGCCGTTTAACATCGTGCTGGATACCTTCCATCATCACCTGTACGAAGGCGCTGAACAGGATTTCGCCGGTGGTGTAGACGTGAATCACATCGGCCTGGTGCATCTCTCTGGCGTAACGGATGCGCGCCCGACTCATCAACTCACCGACGAAGAGCGCATCATGCTGAGCGCGGATGACCTGCTGAAATCCCGCGAGCAGGTGCAGCGCCTGGAAGAGATGGGCTATCGCGGTGTTTATGCTTTCGAGCCGTTTTCGTCGGTGATGGAGAGCTGGAGCGCTGAGGATATTGCGCGCGAAATTCGCAGCAGCATTGACTACCTCAACCACTAACCAATCCGGCATTTTGCTGAAGGAACCTCGCATGACACTCAATATTGGTGTAATCGGCACTGGCGCTATCGGCCGTGAACACATTCGTCGTTGCAGCCAGGTGCTGCAGCATGCGCGCGTGGTCGCGCTTAATGATATCAATCGCAGCAACTGTGAGCAGGTGATTAGCGAGCTCGGCTTGCAGGCGGAGATTTACGACAACGCGCACGATTTAATCGCCGCGCCGGAGGTGCAGGCCATTCTGGTTACCTCGTGGGGCCCGACGCATGAAGAGTTTGTGCTGGCAGCCATCAAAGCCGGCAAAGCGGTATTCTGCGAGAAGCCACTGGCAGTGACCGCGCAGGGCTGTATGAATATTGTCGAAGCGGAAATTGCCGCAGGCAAAAAACTGGTGCAGGTGGGTTTTATGCGACCGTACGACAGCGGCTATCGCGCGCTGAAAGCAGTTATCGACGGCGGCACCCTGGGTGAGCCGCTGATGCTGCACTGCGCGCACCGCAATCCGGCGGTCGGCGATGCTTACACCACCGATATGGCGATCACCGATACGCTGATCCATGAACTCGACGTGCTGCGCTGGCTGCTGAACGATGATTACGTCAGTGCGCAGGTGATTTACCCACGCAAGACCCGCCACGCGTCATCGCACCTGAAGGACCCGCAGATTGTGCTGCTGGAAACCGCGAAGGGCATCCGCATTGATGTCGAGATCTTCGTTAACTGCGCCTATGGTTACGACATTCAGTGTGAGGTGGTTGGCGAGAGCGGCATTGCCCGCCTGCCTGAACCAATGTCGGTACAGACCCGCCACGCGGCGCAGCTCTCCACCGGCATTCTGACCGACTGGAAAAAACGTTTTATCGCTGCGTATGACGTTGAGCTGCAGGATTTCATCAACAACGTGCTGTCGGGCAATATGACAGGCCCGTCGGCGTGGGACGGCTATGCCGCCGCCGTGGCGGCCGATGCCTGTGTCGCGGCACAGAACAACGGTGACATTGTCCCGATTACCATGCCGCCACGTCCGGCTTTTTATCGCTAATCCCGGCACATCGCGGCTGGCGCACCCTAACCGGTGCGCCTTTATGTGACATTGTCACCTGTTGACAGCTGTCTTCCCGTCAGTCACCGCCCGCGCCTCACATTTGTTAGCGATCCCGTGTATCATCGCCGCCTTTATGTTGTGCAAGGAAAAGTGTGATGACGGAGAGCGTAATGGCGCGCCGCCAGCCCTCGGTATGGTGGGGCGCCATGATCATCTGTGGGACGGTAGTGGGCGCCGGTATGTTTACGTTGCCGATCGTGATGGCCGGGGCGTGGTTTGGCTGGGCGCTGCTGCTGCTGGGCATAAGCTGGGGCGCAATGCTGCTCTCCGGGCTGCTGTTTATGCGTGTCAGCCTGCATTATCCGCCAGGCGCGGGCTACGATACGCTGACGCGCGATTTGCTCGGGCGCGGCTGGGCCAGCATCAATGGCCTCAGCATCCTGTTTGTGCTGGGCATTCTCACCTACGCTTATATTTCAGCCAGTGGTCCGGTTTACCAGCACTCGCTGAATCAGCTTGGCGTGCCGCTCTCAACCGCCGGGGCCAAAATCGCGCTGACGCTGTGTGTCGCCGCTGTGGTGTGGCTCGGCACCACCGGCGTCAGTCGTTTGATGACGTTCTGCGTGCTGGCAAAAATCCTGCTATTGATTTTGCTGTTCGGCGGGCTGTTAACTCAGGTAGACGTGCCCTCGCTGTTCGCTGCCGCCGCGCCGGGAGACAGCTACTGGCCTTACGCACTGGGCGTGCTGCCGTTCTGTCTGGCCTCTTTTGGCTATCACGGTAACATCACCGGGCTGGTGAGTTATTACCAGCGCCGCGAGTCGCCGGTGACACGCGCGCTGGTGCTGGGCACGCTGATGTCGCTGGCGCTTTACCTGTTCTGGATTGTCTGCACCATGGGGAATTTGCCGCGCGCTGTGTTTCCTGACATCGTGCAGCAGGGTGGAGATATTGCCGCGCTGATGGCCGCGCTGCGCGATCATCTGCACGTGCGCGCGTTGTCGCTGATGATGTCGGTGTTCTCACATTTTGCGGTGATTGCCTCGTTTCTCGGCGTGACGGCAGGCCTGTTTGATTTCATCGCCGACCGCCTCGGCTGGGGGCATTCCCCGCGCGCGCGGCTGCAAACCGCCTGCCTGACATTTTTGCCGCCGCTGCTCGCTTCGCTGTGGTGGCCACATGGCTTCGTCGCCGCCATCGGTTTTGCCGGCCTGTTTGCCACGCTGTGGGCGGTGATTATTCCGGCGCTGCTGGCGCGGCGTGCGCAACAGCGCTTTGCCGATCGGCCGCGTACGCCACTGGCGATTGGCCTGGTGCTGCTTTTCGGCGCGCTGAATGTGCTGGCATGGACGCTGAGCTGGCTGGGTGTGTTACCGCAATTTGCTGCGGCCTGTGTGACGTGAGCCGTGGGGTTCAGAGGTAAGGCTGCACACTATCCGTATCGTAGCGGCGCGATTTATCGCGCGAATCTGGCCGCCGCGCCGTTGTAAATTGTGCAATGAATTGCGCCGCTACCCGTCAGAGCACCAGCTCGTAGCGGCGCGATTTATCGCGCTAATCTGGCCACCGCGCCGTTGTAAATTGTGCGATGAATTGCGCCGCTACCCGGCGCTGGGGCTACGGCTGGGTTGAATAATTCACTCTGCTCAAGTCAGCGATAAGACCCGGTCCTTTGGGCTGCCAGTTGAGCTGCTGACGCGTCCAGGCACCGCTGGCACGCAGATCCAGCCTGGCGAAAGCGGCGAACCAGCCGAAATGCTCCGCGGCCTGATCGGGTTTCAGCGAAACGGCAGGAATCCCCAGGCCTGCTGCCACGGTTTCAGCAATCAGCCGTGAGGCAATGCTTTCCTCTGCTACCGCATGATACCGTTTGCCGCGTTCGCCTTGCTCAAGCACTTTTACGTACAGCCCGGCGACGTCATCAACGTGTGCCGCGCACCAGGCGTTTTCACCTCCGCCGATATAAGCTGCCGCGCCTTTCTCCCTGGCAAGAGCGATGTAATAGCTGATTAATCCCTGACGTTCGGTGTTGTGAACCTGAGGTAAACGCACCACACGCAGATCGATCCCCGATTCAAGGAGCTTAGTGCCTTCCAGCTCCGAGGCGACGCGTGGGTTAGGGTGTGCCGGGTTGAAATTCTGCTCAAGAGCGAGCTGGCCGCTGCCGTCATCACCCATTCCGGTACCAGAAGTGATAAGCAGCGGACGCTGACTGCCCTGCAATACAGAGCCAATCGCGCGAATAATGCGGCGGTCTTTTTCGCAATTTTCGACAAAACGGCTGAAATCATGATCGAAAGCGGTGTGGATCACCGCATCACATTGGTCAATGCCGGCAATCCACGCCTGGGGATCTTCCAGCGTACCGCGCTGGGCTGTCGCGCCTTTATCGTTTAACTGCAGAACTGCTTCTTCTGAACGTACAAGACCGGTCACCTGATGGCCGCGAGCCAGCAGGGCCGATACAACGCGTGAGCCGATAAAGCCCGTCGCACCCGTTATAAAAATACGCATAGCCTGTCTCCTGAGTGATTTAGTGCGACAGCGTAAGCGCGGATCTTTTACTATTAAAGTAGTGAAGTTATCAGGGTATAAACATTAACAGGGTGATTTATGACGCTGCTTTCTGAAAATCCGCTGGGTGAGTTTTTAAGGGCACGCCGTCTGGCAATTGACCCGGCTTCGTTTGGTTTTTTGCCGGGCCGCCGCCGTACGCCGGGCCTGCGCCGCGAAGAGGTTGCCCAGCTCGCGAATATCAGCCCGACCTGGTACACCTGGCTTGAGCAGGGCCGCGGGGGAGCGCCCTCGCGTGAGGTACTGAACCGCATTGCTGCCGGGCTGCGGCTTACGTCTCCCGAGCGCGATCATCTGTTTATCCTCGCATTTGGGCATCCGCCAGAAAACCGGGTAAGTCGGTCCGACAGCATAACCCCACGGCTGCAACGCGTACTGGAAAGCCTGACGATTCCGGCGATTATCAAAACCGCCACCTGGGATGTGGTGGCATGGAATCACCCGGCGACGGTTGTGCTGAAGGATTACGGGCAACTCCCGCCCGCGCGGCGCAATATTCTGCGCCTGCTGTTTACCGATCAGGAAGCGCGGGGGATGCAAGACGACTGGGAGGGCGTGGCCCGTCTCATCGTCAACGCCTTTCGGGCGGATGCCGCGCGCCTGGGTGCTTCAGAGGAAATTGATCGACTGGTTGAGGAGCTATCCGCTCAAAGTGCTGACTTCGCCCGCCTGTGGCGTAACAACGATGTGGCCGGGCATGGCGAAGGGTTTAAGGTGCTGCATCATCCGCAAATGGGAACGATTGCCCTGGAGTTCTCGACCTTTTCTGTTGAAGGCAGGCCGGATTTAACGATGATGCTCTTTAATCCGGCAACCGATGAAAGCAGAGCGAAAACAGAGCGCTGGATTTCACAGAATCCAGCCCAGCGCGAAGGCTGAGTCAGGCAGTTTTCAATACGTCAGCCAGCACGCTATAGCAATCACACCAGCCGAAAAAACAGGCTTACCCTGTAATGGGCAGGAGAAACGAAATAGAGGTTCTCCTGCCTGATTCAATCGCTTAACGAGGCAACGGTTCAACAAAACGTACTGGTATAAATATACCGTCCGGAGCGCCTGTTTTGCTTAGTTGCCGCGATAGGTGGAGTAGCCGTACTGGCTGAGCAGCAGGGGAATATGGTAGTGCTGATCGGCATTATCCAGGTTGAACATCACCGGGATTTCCGGGAAGAAGGTCGGCTGACTGTTTTTTTTGTAATAGTCACCGGTTTTAAAAATTACGCGGT
Source organism: Pantoea sp. Cy-640 (assembly GCF_011752635.1). Classification (NCBI taxonomy): domain Bacteria; kingdom Pseudomonadati; phylum Pseudomonadota; class Gammaproteobacteria; order Enterobacterales; family Erwiniaceae; genus Pantoea; species Pantoea sp. Cy-640. Next base: position 84,728 of record NZ_VWXB01000002.1, read on the forward strand.
AAATCCCGGTCTGCGCCTTCTGGCCCGCCGGGTAAAGCGCCGTAATACGTCCCTGTTCGTTGGTAGTGCCCTGCGCCAGTTTCACCCACTCTTCACCCTGTTTCTTATCCAGCTCGACCTCAATACCTGCGGTCGGTACGCCGGTTTGCAGATTCAGCACATGCACGCTCAGGGGATTTTTCATCTCAGCGGCCAGGCCGCTCACGCTGAAAGCGCAGAGCGCGCCGCCCAGTAAATAATGCTGCAATTTCATCTCATCTTCCTTTTGGTTAATTGGCCGGGAAAGCATAAGACGAAAACAGTGCAGTCGCGCACAATGGGCTGAAATCTGTGAAATTTCCCAGAGCAGAACCGGCAACCGGGCGGCTGCCGGTCAGGGGAACTACTGGTTGCTAATCAGGGTACCTTTCAGGCCGTGTGGTTCGGAACGCAGATACTGTGGCGGCGCTTTTGCCTGCGCACCCAGTTCAGCGGCGGCGTGCCATGGCCAGCGTGGGTCATACAGCACCGCGCGTGCCAGCGCGATCAAATCGGCATCCTGCTCCTGCAGCGCCTGCTCGGCCTGTTTCGGTTCGGTAATCAGCCCCACGCCAATTACCGGAATCGAGACCTGCTGGCGAATCTCGCGAGCGAACGGCAACTGATAACCTGGACCGACGCTGATTTGCTGCTGCGGTGCCAGCCCCCCGCTGGAGACGTGAATATAGGCGCAGCCTGCGGCTTCGAGCTGCTGGCTGAAAACAATCGATTGCTGATTATCCCAGCCGCCCTCGATCCAGTCGGTGGCAGAAAGCCGCACGCCAACCGGGATTTCCGCCGGCAGCGCAGCGCGCAGCGCCTTGAACACCTCAAGCGGGAAACGCAGACGGTTCTCTAATGAGCCGCCATATTCATCGTCACGCTGGTTGCTGAGCGGCGACAGAAACTGGTGCAGCAAATAGCCGTGCGCAGCATGCAGTTCGACCAGCTGAATGCCGATGCGTACCGCGCGCAGAGCGCTATCGACAAAGGCCTGTTTCAGCTGCGCCAGATCCTGTTTGCTGAGTGCGGCCGGCGGACGCTCATCCTGTGCAAACGGCTGCGCAGACGGCGCGACGGTCTGCCAGCCGCCGTGTTCCTCAGAGAGCTGCGCACCGCCTTGCCATGGCGCAGCACAAGACGCTTTGCGCCCGGCGTGACCCAACTGAATGCCAATCGGCAGGGTAGCGTAGCGCCGCACGTCCTGCAGCACGCTGGCCAGCGCGGCTTCTGTCGCGTCGTCCCATAGCCCCAGGTCGCCCGGCGTGATACGGCCAATCGCTTCCACCGCCGTTGCCTCGATAATCAGCAGTCCCGCGCCGGAGAGCGCCAGCTGGCCCAGATGAATGCGGTGCCAGGCCGTTGCCTGACCTTCTTCCGCTGAGTATTGGCACATCGGAGCAATCACAATGCGATTTTCCAGCGACAACTCGCCAAGCTGCGTCGCGCTAAACAGTAAACTCATGCATACCTCATATCCGCACGTTAATGACTCCCTACAGCATAGGAGCTGCAGCCGGATTTGCAGCAATGCCAGATGTAAGCGGCAATGACACACATTAATTACAACATACTTTTAGTGATTGATGTAATGGCGGCGGGTTCGGCTAACGTGCCGGTAAGGCTGACTAGCGCCCTTTATTCAAACCAGGGGCTGAGGCTCAACAGAACGCAAGCTAACGCTAAGGATGCTGAATTGTTGGTAGGGTGTACGAGCAAGGATATTTAATAAAGCAAAGCCACAGGTAAGGATGACAACGGTGTGCATTTCCGGCGCTCCTGTTTGCATGGTAAAGCGACCGGCGAGCGATCCCGCCGGTCACGGCTGTTATCCTTCACACGACGGTGCTTTCGCTGGCGTCAGAAGATCGGACAATCCAACCCGATGTAGCATTTCGGCGCGCAAACGGTCGATGACCGCAAAGCCGATATTCGCGCCGTCTTCGGACGGATCGTTATGCACACGAAATGGACGCGTACCAAACGGCATATCGACAACATCGGTTATCTGTGCTGCAACGCGCGCGGGATCGGCATCTTCCGGCACTATCTCCGCAAAGGCCTTTTGCACAACATCGCCGAAACCGGCATAAGGACCTGCTTCATACTCCGCGACACGCCCGGTGTCGGCAGGACTTCCAGAATGGGCAAAATGGTTCGTCCCTTTGGTAAAGGCTCCCGGCACGATGATTGTTGTCTCAATGCCGAATCGGCTGAGCTCGCGCGCATACTGAACGGCAAGCGTATCCATCGCCGCTTTGGCGGCAAAATAAGGGGCCAGATAGGGCGGTGTGCCGCCGGTCACGCTGGAACTGGAAATCCAGACCAGCAGGCCTTCACGTCGGGAGCGCATACGCGGCAGTATGGCCCGGTTGACGCGCTGCGTTCCCAGCACGTTAACGTCATATTGCTGGGCGAACTGCTCTGGCGTGAAGGCTTCGGCCGGGCCGAACATCATGTGGCCGGCATTGTGTACCACCACATAAGCTTCCCGGCGTCGGATATTACCGTTTCAATGGCAGCATCAACCGATATGTCGCTCTGAACATCAAGTTCCAGCGGCCGGAGGTCAATTCCTTCCCGCGTGGAAAGTTCGCTTAACTGGCGGACATTTGCGGCATTACGACCCGCAATATCCCGCATTGATGCATAAACGGTATGGCCAGCACGCGCCAGCGCTTCGGCAGTCAGGCGACCGAAGCCGCTTGACGATCCGGTCACAAGGATAATCTTATGAGACATAACAGTACTCCTTTGACTCAATCTGCAGTTTGCGGCTCAGACCATTCCGCCATTGGCGCGCAGGATCTGTCCGTTCATCCAGCTGCCTTGTGGTCCGGCGAGAAAAGAAACGACACTGGCGATATCCTCAGGCGTGCCGAGGCGTTCCAGCGGATTCATTTTGGACATGCGCGCGATCAGTTCATCGCTTTTCCCGTTGAGGAAGAGGTCGGTCGCAGTCGGACCGGGCGCGACGGCATTGACGGTGATGCTGCGTCCGCGCATCTCTTTGGACAGGATGGTTGTCAGTGTTTCGACGGCCGCCTTGGTCGCGGCATAGACGCTATAATTCTCAAGCTTAAGCCCGACAACCGACGTGGAGAAGTTGATGATGCGCCCGCCAGAACGCAGGCGGTTTGCCGCTTCGCGCAGGGTGTTAAACGTTCCCTTCAGATTGATGTCAATCTGCTTGGTAAGACTCTGATCGTCGGCGCTGGCCAGCGGAGACAGCATCATTACGCCGGCATTATTGACGAGCACATCAATAGCGCCAAACGCAGATTCGGCTAAATCGAACATGCGTTTTACCTGGCTGGCATCAGCAACGTCCGCCTGCGCGGTGATGGCTCTGCCACCGGCGGCTTCGATCTCCTCAACCACGGCGGCAGCAGCCTCTGCGTTGCCGGCATAGTTCACCACGATGGCAAAGCCGTCCGCAGCAAGCTGCCTGGCAATGGCGGCACCAATTCCGCGGGATGCACCGGTTACGATTGCCACTTTCTCTGAAGCAGACATAGATATTCTCCCATTTTCGCGCGGTATCGCGCCTGAACACGGAGAAACTCTAGCACTGTATCTTTTCCGGATAATCAGTCACTATCTGGTATCAGAATTCGATAATGACGAACAATACCATGGATAGAATTGATACGATGCGCGTCTTTACGCGTGTGGTAGCGCGCCGCAGCTTCGCAAGGGCGGCGGAAGACCTCGGCCTGCCACGCTCGACCGTAACGGACGCAATTAAGCAACTTGAGTCGCGCCTCGGGATTAAGCTGCTGGAACGCACCACGCGTCACGTCAGCCCGACGCTGGACGGTGAAGCCTATTACAAGCGTTGCGTTTCTATACTGGACGATATCGATGATGCCGAGGGGGCGTTTGCCGGCGCCCGGCCGAAGGGATTGCTGCGTGTCGATGTTCATGGCACGCTGGCAAGACATTTTGTTCTGCCGCATCTTCCTTGTTTCCTCGAAGCTTATCCTGATATCGAAATCTATCTGAGCGAGGGTGACCGGCTGGTCGATCTGGTGCGTGAGGGAATTGATTGTGTTTTGCGTGTCGGAACGCCGCAGGACAGTGATATGATCGCACGGTGCGTCGCCATGCTGGAAGAGGTCACGGTCGCTTCGCCCGGTTATGTCTCCCGGTTCGGACTTCCGTCGGATCCGGATGAACTGCATTCCGGCCACAGGATGATCGGATTCCGCACCACGGGCAGCAGCGGCATACTCCCTCTGGAATTCAGGGTGGACGGCAAACGCATCACTACGACGATCAAAACTTCAATTACCGTCAATGCGGCTGATACCTTTGTATCCGTGGCGCGCATGGGTCTCGGCATCATCCAGGTGCCGCGTTATCACGTGGAAGATGATCTGAAGACGGGGGCGCTTGTCGAATTGCTCAAAGCCTTTCCACCTGAACCGTCTCCCGTCTCTGTCCTGTATCCGCGCAACCGACAGCTATCACCCAGAGTCAGGGTCTTCATCGAATGGCTAAAAGATCTCTTCCTGCAGCACGACGTGGATAGCCATGCCGGCAAGTGATCTGTGTGAAAATCGAAAACGGTGCAGAGACGGCTGGCGCCGTCACAGATTACACAGATATTGATAGAGCTCCGCGTCCCGCTGATCTGGCGTAAAGCGCGGGCAGCTGTGGCACTGCTGGCTCAGCGTGCGGTAGTGCTGCAGTAAACCAAGTTCACGCAGCATGCGCAGCCAGCCCATCGGGCCATAACACTGCTGCTCATAAATTTTGTCGCGGATGCTTTTCACATCCACGCGCAGCAGCGTGGCGTTAAGATCACTATAATCCGGGTGCTTTTTGGTGCCGCCGATCTGTTTGAACAGGAAATTGCGCTCGTAAAACGCAGCAACCTTTTCTTTGACCTGAATAAAGATGTCATCCACCTGTTCAATGAAAATGGTGTAGATCATGATTTTCAGGTACAGCATAAACACGATGTTTTCACTGTCTGCCTGGTAGCGTACCGACAGTGTGCCAAGCTCTACCACTTTGCGCTTTTCCAGCTGCAGGGCGGCCATCTCTTCACGAAAAAGTTTGCTGCACGGCAAACGGTTATTGTGATTGGCGATGACGCTTAGCGTGCCGAGGATATCCTGGCCTTTGCGGGCGAGAAACAGCGTGCTTTCCGGATTCAGCAGCCCTTCGTTATAGAGAAAAATTGAGCGTTTTTCCTTAACGATTCCACTGCGCCGGTACTGTTCGTTGGTCACCTCCATCCCTTTAAGGAAGTCAATCAATCCGCTTGCCGGTGTAATGCTAATGCGCTGATCGATACCATTAAGTATCCTGCACATTCTGTGGGTTCTTTTTGTCAGTACGCCATCAGAGATAGCGCTGCTAATCACTGATTTCCTTGTTAAATGCACTGTAATCCTCAACCAGTCCACATTAAATTTTCGCTAATATAATAAATATAATTTAATGATTAAATAAATTTTTGCTGCAAATTTAGATCGTTTGAAAAGCGTGGCGGCAGGGGATAAGGCGCGTTGCAGAGGAGAAAGTAAGGGCGGTAACAATCGGAATGAAAGCAGGGTTAATGATTAGCATGATTTAATATTTGTAGCGGGACGAGCAGCGTGGCGCTTGCTGATTTCAACGCCTCGTCGCAACAAAGGATTTTAACTGGTCAATAAACGCTCTCAGCGAGGCCGACATATGGGGATTGTTAACGTAATAGAGATGAAGTCCTGAAAATACCGCAGACCACTCGCCCAGTACCTGCCTGAGTTCGCCGCGTTCAATCCAGGGTTGGGCGAACTGATCGCTGATATAGGCCAGCCCGGTTCCTTTTAACGCCGCGTCGAGCACAAAATCCGTTTCGTTGGCGGTGACAATGCTTTCAACATTCACGCTGTGCGCGCCTGCCGGCCCATGAAATTCCCAACGTTGCAGCACACCGGTATCGGCCCAGCGATAGGTCAGGCATTGATGCTGGCGCAAATCCTGCGGATGTTGTGGCTCGGGATGGCGTGAAAAGTAGTCCGGGGAACCGACCACAATCATCCGCATGTCGGGCGTCAGTCGCACGGCAATCATATCCTGCTGCACGAGTTGTCCCGATCTGATGCCGGCATCGAATCCGTGGCCGACAATGTCTGTGAGGCTGTCATCAATGACCACATCGAGAGAGACATGCGGATAGTTCTTCCTGAATGACGGCAGCATGGGCGCAATCAACATGCGGGCAGCAATACGCGGCAGATTGATGCGAACCCGTCCACGCGGCTCGTCCTGACAGGCACCGACGTCCCTGACGGCCGAGGCGATCTCCGCCATCGCCGGCATCAGGCGGTTTAGCAGGGCCTGTCCTGCTTCCGTCGGCGCCACGCTGCGGGTGGTCCGGTTCAACAACCGGCTACCCAAACGCTCTTCGAGCGCGCGGATGGTATGACTCAGCGCGGAGGGCGACACACTCAGCCGCTGTGCCGCCCGTCTGAAACTGCGTTCCTCCGCGACACAAACAAATGCCCGGAGTTCGCTATATTCGCTGCCTTTCATTGTTGCTTCCTGGCTCAATAAGCTGTGTCGATTATAGCGTATTGTTATTCATAATCAGAAGCCGGAGACTAACAACACCAACAAAATTAATTACCTGGAAGGGCTTTACGATGACAAAACACATGCGACGCTGGGAAACAGACGCCATCGGGCGCGATAACCTCGAGCTGAGAACGGTCGCAATGCCGGTTCCGGGTCCGCAGCAGGTGCTGGTGAAAGTTGAAGCCGTCGCCCTGAATCACCGGGACAAGATGGTGATTGAGAATGGCCGGGGCCTGCCGCTTGCGTTTCCTTTTACACCGGGGTCCGATCTGGCCGGCATCGTTGTTGGCCGGGGGGAAGGGGTCAGCCGCTTCACCACCGGTGACCGGGTTATTTCAACGTTTACGCCCGACTGGATCGACGGTGTGCGTCCCGGCGATGCGCGCACGCCGGCCTATAAAACGCTGGGCGGCTATTATCCCGGCGTGCTGGCTGAATATGTGGTTATGCCGGAAGCGTGGCTGGTTACCGCCCCCGCGACGCTTAACCCGATTCAGGCTGCCACATTGCCCTGTGCCGGTCTCACCGCCTGGTTTGCGCTGGTCGAACGTGCCGGCGTGCAGGCTGGCGATATTGTACTGATTCCCAGTACCGGCGGGGTTGCCCTGTTTGGTTTGCAGATTGCCAAAGCGCATGGCGCGCAGGTGATCGTCTCCGGCAGAGCCAGCAACGCCGACCGGACGAAAGCGCTGGGTGCCGACCATTATGTGGATCGCCACCGTGAAGACTGGATGGAGGAAATTTACCGCATCACCGCCAACCACGGTGCCGATCATATCCTTGAAGTCATCGGTGGCGATCATCTGGGGAAATCCGTGCAGCTGGCGGCGGTCGGTGGGCACATCTGTCAGATCGGCGCGCTTGAGGGCTTTGACTTCAGCTCACCGGCAATGCCGCTGATGATGAAAGACGTGACCCTTCATGGTATCGGCACTGGTAGCCGTCGCGCACTCACGCGCCTGATCCGTGCCGTTGATCGGACCGGCATAAAGCCGGTGATCGACTCGGTGTACGCGTTTTCTGACCTGCCATCAGCGCTGGACCATCTGGACCGGGGGCCTTTCGGTAAGGTGGTCATCACGATGAGCAGCGAGTGAGACGCGCGCTGATCGCTGGCGATTTATGCAGCATTCACCCGTCGTTCAGCGGCCATCGCCACGCGTGACATCATTACCGCCTTTAATCCTGAAAATCCCGTCGCTGATTATGTGCTTAACTTAGCGTTGACACGGCAACAGGGTGAAACATGACGTTTAAAAGGAAAAATGAAGCGGCAATCATTTCAGGTTCCTCGCTGCTGCGCAGTATTTTGCTGTCCGGCGGATTGCTGATATGCGCGATCATTGCGCTCACCCTGTGGACGCTGCGCGAAGACTGGCACGGCGCGGTGCGCCAGACGGAAGAGATGGCGGTCAATCTTTCCCTGTCACAGTCACGTCAGGCGGAAGATACCGTGCTCCAGACCGAACTGGCCCTGCGTGAAGTGCAGCGCGACCTGCAGGCGCAGCCGCTGGAAAAGCTCAACGCCGCCAACCTGAGCCAGATTATGCGCGATCTGCAAAGCCGTCTGCCGCAGTTGCACGGGCTGTTTTACTATGATGAGCAGGGACGCTGGATCGCCACCTCCACGCGCAGCGTGCCGGTGGGCACCAACAACTCTGACCGTGAATATTTCCGCTATCACCGCAACAACAGCCGTGACAGTTTGCACATCGGCCCGGTGATTCGCAGCCGCAGCACTGGCGATCTGGTTATTCCGGTTTCCCTGCGCGTCAGCGATGCCGCGCGTGATTTCAAAGGCATCCTGTTAGCCACCATTAAAGTGGATTATTTCCGCCGTTTTTACAGTTACTACGAGCTGGGGCCGCGCGACGTGCTGGTTCTGATGCTGGCAGACAGCACGGTGCTTTATGCCCGTCCGATGCCCGACAGCTATATCGGCAAGAGTCTCTCCGCCAGCCATCTGTTCCAGCAGATGCTGGTGAAAGCCGATCGCGGCAGCGGCGAGTGGAACGCGGCGCTGGATGGCCAGGTGCGCATCTTCGGCTTCGCCAGCTCAGAACGCTATCCACTGGTCGTCGCGGCCGGTTATGACAAACGCAATCTGTATCTGCGCTGGGTGAAAGGGCGACTGCAGGATATTTCCCTGAACGTGGCGCTGCTGGTCGCGATTATCCTGCTGGGACTGTTTGTCATTCGTCAGGCTCGGCATAGCCAGCATTATCAGGACGCGCTGCTCAAACTCAAAAACGACCTCGCCGATGCCAATCACCATCTGGATCAACTGGCGTTTTTTGATGGGCTGACCGGTCTGGCTAACCGCAGACAGTTTGACCGCTTTTTGCAGAATGCTTTGCATCATCTGCGGGAAAAATCAGCACCTGTGTCGCTGATTTTGATGGATATTGACTACTTCAAACACTACAACGATCGCTACGGGCACGTGGCAGGCGATCACTGTTTACGCCAGGTGGCCGACGCGCTTAAACGCCTTAAGCTACGGCAGAGCGACATGGTCGCGCGCTATGGCGGCGAGGAGTTTGCCATTATCCTCGCCGGTGCCGATCAGCATGCGGCGCTGAATATTGCGCGTCAGGCAGTACAGGCGATTGCTGACCTGCATCTGCCTCACGCCGCTTCCGCACTGCCCGACGCGCAGGTGACGCTCAGCGCGGGCTGTGCGACCACCTGGCATGACGATCAGGCCGGCAACCTGATCGAGCATGCTGATGCGGCGTTGTACCAGGCCAAGCATAGCGGACGCAATCAGGCGCAGGCCTGGCGGGCAGTGAGTGATTAACGGTTATAACCAGGAATGAAGCGTGAAACATCGACTTCCATAAACTGCGAGCGCTGGAAGTTGTGTTTCAGGTCATACGGCACCGTACAGTCAAAAATGGTTTTACAGGTAATGCCATGGGCGCGAATCGAGTTGCTGAAGGCCGGATCCTGTGAGGGATCGAGCGGGTGACAGCGCACGCCGGGAATAAAGATGGTATCCGCGTCGCCCTGATAACGCGTGGTCATCGCCCAAATCACGTCATTTAAGTCGAACACATCAACATCTTCATCGACCAGGAACACGTGCTTCAACTCTGAAAAGGCCGAGAAAGCCAGCAGGGCAGCCTGACGCTGGCGTCCCTCATCCTGTGGGCCGCGCTTATTGATTTGCAGCACCGCAACATATTTCCCGGTGCCTGGCGAAGGGCAATGTACATTCTTAACCAGACCCGGTAACGCACGCTCAACCATATCGAGAATGCTGGCTTCGGTCGGGATTCCGGCCAGATTGGTGTGCTCGTCGCTCGGTCCGATGCAGGTTTGCAGGATGGGATTTTTGCGGTGCGTCACGGCTTTGACTTTAATCACCGGCACTGCCGCCTGCGCTTCACCGGTATAACCCGGGAATTCCGGCATCGCTTTACCGCTATGGGTATGCTGATCTTCCTGTACGCGATAATCTGGCACCAGTTCACCCTCAATCACGATCTCTGCATGGGCAATGGCGCGGGCATCAACGGCGACACCCTTAACCAGCTCAACCGCCCGACCGCGCAAGCCCCCGGCTATCGCCAGCTCATCAAAACCGAGCGGTGTGGTCGGCGGTTCGAAACAGGCACCAATTTCGATGGCCGGATCGACACCAATACTGATGGTAATCGGCAACGCTTTGCCCGCCTGCTCAGCCTTGATGCGGAACTGATCAAGATGGCGGCCCGGTACAAAGTACATCGAGATCTCATCTTTGCCCTGCACGCACAAGCGGTGAATAGTGACGTCATGTTCGCCGGTTTCCGGATCGGCGGCATAACACATCCCCATGGTGAAATAGGGGCCGGCATCTTCAGGCGTATTGGTGGGCGCAGGCAGCAGGCGGCGGATATCAAAACCGTCGTCCGTGGCGAGGTGCACCACTTCCTGACAAACCGCCTGCTGCTGGCTTATTTCCACCGGCGCAATGGCGTTGTGTACCGATGAACGCAGCAGATGCGCCAGCTTTTCTTTCGGCACCCCTAACAGGCGCGCCACGCGCTGCCGTGAAGCCAGCAAACCAATCAGTACGCGAAAGTTGTCGTAACCTTTGATGTGATTAAACACCATCGCCGGTCCGGTCTGCGTGGGACGCATCACGGTACCGCCCGCGCCAACGTAACGATAGACACCGGACAGTTCCGCTTCGGGATTCACCGGTTCATCGGTCTCAATATACTCACCATCAAATTGTTTCAGCAGTTCGATGGCAGAGCGCAGATCGTAAACCTCACTGCTGTGCGAAGAGGGAGATGTGTTTGACATAGGCTGTTCCTTAGTTGGGGAGTGTCAGGTCATCACTGGCGGGATGTAAACCCTGCCAGCGCGTGGCGCCAGCAGTGTCGATACCAAGCTGATCCAGCACGCGACCCACGATATGATTTTCCACATCGGCAATCGTGGCCGGATGGTTGTACCAGGCCGGCACAGGCGGAATCAGGCTGACGCCCATGCGTGACAGCGCCAGCATGTTTTCCAGATGAATGGTGTTGAGCGGGGTTTCGCGCGGTACCAGAATCAGTTTGCGCTGCTCTTTCAGGACGACATCCGCGGCGCGGCCAATCAGCCCTTCCGCATACCCGCTGCGGATACCGGCCAGCGTTTTCATGCTGCAGGGAATAATCACCATCCCGTCGGTGACAAATGAGCCCGAAGAGATAGTCGCGGCCTGGTCACCGGCCGGATGAAACACATCGGCCAGTTGTTTGATTTCATTGAGAGAACAGTTGGTTTCATGTTCCAGCGTCACTTTTCCCCAGCGTGACAAAATGAGATGCGTTTCGATGTGTGGAATGTCCGCCAGCTGCCGCAGTAATCGCAGCGCGAGCGGGGCACCGGTGGCACCGGTTACGCCGACAATGATGCGCATAAGGCCTCCTGTGAAAGGCAAAAATTTTCCGGCGCGTTCCTGCCGTCGCCGTCCTGCTGGCAAAGATAATGCGCTCGCTAATCAGGGTCTAATTGGTATTATGCTTTTATTAATAACGAATCCTTATCAGGAGTAGCATGGATTACCGTAAGCTGCGTTCTTTTCTGGCACTCGCCGATACGCTGCATTTCGCACGGGCGGCGGCGGCGGTTAACCTCACGCAACCGGCGTTGTCTCAGCATATTCAGGCACTGGAGCAGCAGTGGGGCGTGAAGTTATTTGCGCGCGCAAGCGTAAGGTGAGTCTGACGCGCGAAGGTGTATTGCTGCTCGGGGAAGTCCAGCAGACGGTGCAGCGTGTGGAGCATCTGCAGGACACAATTAAGCAGGTGGCCGCCGGACGACGCGGCATGTTACGCATTGGCTATGTGGGCACATCTATGCTGGAGCCGGCGCTGGTCAAAATTATCCGTGCCTTCAGACGTGATTTTCCCCAGATCGCGCTGCAACCCGTGGAGTACAGCGTCAACCAACAGCTAAGCCTGCTGGAGAGCGGCGATTTGGATATCGGCATCCTGCGCGGGCCGCTGCCGGAACGTCGCCAGATTAGCCGGCAAATTCTGCATCAAACCTCGCTGTGTGCGGTGCTGGCCGACGACCATCCGCTGGCGCAGCAGGCCTGCATCTCGCTGGCTGATTTAGCGGCGGAGCCGCTGATTTTGCAGGAAGATCCGGAAGGCATCGGGCTGGGTGGCGCGGTGCTTAATCTCTATGCCGCCGCCAGGCAGATTCCAGCCAGCGTGCTCCACGCGCGCGATGTGGCCACCGCCGTTGACCTCGCCGCGCTGGGCCTGGGCGTGACCTTCATCCCCCACGCCCCGGAGAGATTTTTGCGGCAGGATGTGGCACTGCTGCCGCTGGCGCAGCAGGATGTCACGACGGCACTCTACCTGTGCTGGAAAACCGGCGCTGCTAACCCGGAGATCCGGCGCTTTGCCGGGTACGCGCAGTCACACTATGGTGAGGAACCCGCTGCGTAATCAGGCGGGCATTCCAGCCTCAGCGGCGTTATGGGGATCTGGCTGGCGAATTGCTATGCCTTATCGGCCAACTTGTGATTCACTGACGTAATCTATTGTCAGATTATGCGTGAGAAGCGCAGTCATGAAGCCAACACTGAATCAGCTAATGAGTTTTTGTACCGTGGCAGAAGTGGGGAATATAGGCCGGGCAGCAGAAAAGCTGAATATTTCGCAGCCACCGCTAAGCAGACAAATAGCCCAGCTCGAACGCGATGTGGGTGCGAAACTGTTTACCCGTAATGCCAAAGGCATGAAACTTACCTTTGCCGGCGAGCAATTCCTGAAAGATGCTTACGCTGTATTAAGAATGATGCAGCAGGCGTGTAGTAATGTGCAGGCTGTTTCAGAAGGGCAAATGGGATTGATTAAGCTGGGCGCAACCATGTACGCATCGTACAGTGTGGTGCCGCAACTGGTCATGAAACACAGAATGAATTATCCCAGTATTGATCTGCAATTCCAGGAAATGATCCCGCCCGGGTTAAACGCTGCGCTGGAGGATGGGCGGCTGGACGTTGCGATCAGCTTTTCGGAAGTCACCAGCTCCGCGATTAACTCGCTGGTGTTATTGCGTGAACCGTTAATTGTCGCGCTTCCTGCGGATCATCCCCAGGCCAATGTTGAAAATTTCACCCTGGAAACGCTGGCCAATGACCCGTTTATCATTGTGCCTCGCCCTATGTCGCCGCTGCTTTATGACAGGATTTTTAATCAGTGCCTGAAAGCCGGTTTTAGTCCACATATTGGCGTTGAGGTTTCAGTCCAGCAAACCATCGTTAATTTCGTCGCTCATGGATTAGGGGTGGCCATCATTCCGGCAAGTATGGCGACGGCGCAGATAAGAGGCATTAATTATCGGAAAATTGCGGACGCAAATACCATAGAAAATATTCTGATGTGGTCTTCTGATAATAAAAATCCAGCGCTGGAACACTTTGTTAACCAATGCCGTGCCCTCGCAGAGGAGTTAAGCACGGCATCGGATACCCGCATCAGTTCTTAGCAATCACGATTTCGATCAGGCTGGGTTTACCGCTGGCGATAGCTTCCTCGACAGCCGCAGCGATCTGTGAAGCCACCTCAATCTTACGCGTTTTCAGCCCCAGCGCGGTGCCAAGCGCCTGATAATCAATCACAGGATCTACCAAATCCATGGCGATAAAGCGATTGGTTTGCGCCGAGGTATAATCTTCTTTAGACCGCATAAAATTCTTAAGAACATTATATTCAGTATTGTTCATCACAATAAAGGTTACCGGCAATTGCTCATGGGCGGCGGTCCACAGCGACTGAGGCGAATACATTGCCGCACCATCCCCCACAAAACAGACAACAGGGGCTTTGCCCAGTCCGAGGGAATACCCCACTGCTGCGGGCATGCCCCAGCCCAGACCGCCACCGCGCATAAAAGCATATTGATCTGCTCTGTTACTCGACAGCGATCTACGCAGCGATTGTGAGGTCGCAATGGCCTCGTCAACAATTGTAATATCCGGACCAATAGCGCGCGCGGCCTCAAATGCGGCGATCAATGGCGTGATCTTCGTGGCCGACTGCTGCTCTTGTACCGCCTGGAATAAGTTCTCTTTAGTTTGTTCGAACTGTGCTGCCGCAGCCGCGAAACGACGCTGATAATCGGGGCGATTATGCGCGGTAGCCTCTTTCAGCTCAGGTAGCAGCACCGCCAGCGATAATTTAATATCGCCGAGAGTTGAGAGCTCGCTACGATAAGTTCGTCCCAAATCGCCGGCATCGGCTGAGAGCTGGAACACTTTACAATGCTCCGGCACCGCACGCCCCTCGGTATAGAGGATGGTGATGAGCGATTTACCGCCGAGCGCAAAGATTGCATCGTATTGATCAAGCGCTTTGGCAATATCCGTCGCCTGAGTAGAGAGATTGCCTCGCCACAGAGGATGCGCGGTGGGATACGGAATCCGATTCGGCCAGGTTGAGCCATAAACGTCAGCGGCCAGCAACTCAGCCAGTGCGACAACTTCCGCAGCCGCGTCGCTTTGATGAATCTCATCGCCGGCAATAATCGCGACCTTGCCGGGGGTAAAGGCGGCTAATTTTTTGGCTAACAGCGGCAGTGAACCTGCGACCGCTTTACGATCAACGTTAGACGGCGCGCCGATGTCAACGGAGCTCATGGCTTCCATCACATCCATCGGTAAAGAGAGGAAAACCGGGCCTTTGGGCGCAGCATCCGCATCATGAAAAGCACGGCGAACCAGGATTGGTAACTGGTCAACGCTGGTGACTTCCTTCGACCATTTGGAAAAAATCTTACCCATACTCACTAAATCCCCCAACAGCAGGGGATCGGTGATGCTGTGGCGTAAATCCTGCTGGCCAGCCGTCACCACTAATGGCGTTTGCGAGCAAACCGCATTGTGCAGATTGCCCATGCCGTGTCCCAGACCACCGGCCGTGTGCAGATTGAGAAAACCGGGCTTACCGGCGGCCTGCGCGTAACCATCGGCCATCGCAACCGCACTGGCTTCCTGCAAGGCAAGCACATAGTTGATGTTGGGATTTCGGAGCAGGGCGTCCATAAAAGGTAACTCAGTCGTACCTGGGTTACCGAACACATACTCCACGCCTTCGCTCTCTAACACTTCCAGCAGGACATCACCACCGCGGCGTACCGGGGTGTCGTTTAATTTTGCAATGGGTTTATTCATCGTTGTTCACCTCTGACTATCGATTAATAATCCGCCAGTTTCCGGGCTGAATTTATCTTAGAAGCAGGGTGAGCGTTGATTCCAATACTAAGATTAGCCTGTTTGATACCCTAAAAGGTATGACTATAAGGCAAAGCCGCGTGATTAAAGATGCCCATTCATCAGATCCACCATCGCCCCGGCATGCGCATCAACGTGGCGAATATAGCGCATCACCGTTTCCGGCTTCTTCCAGGTGCCTTCCTGCATGATCTGCGCGGTGCTGTACTTATTGCTGGCCATGTCGATGGCGGCACCGACCCGGGTGCTATGTCCCGACCAGCCGCGATAGCGATTTTTATTGGGTTGCACGCCGGTACCCGGTCCCGCTTCACGCCAGGCGCGGACGAAAATATCCTCCAGCGCGCGGGTCGAGAGCGGTTTATCGCAGACAATCTGCGCCTGGTTGGCGCGGTGCACCGGGCCAAAAATGAACGCGTCGGGTTCAGCGATCAGCCCGGATGCCACCAGCCATTCGGTCAGACGTTGTGATGAGAGATCGCCGAGTGCCTTAATTAGTCCTCCGGTCATCACAATGGTTTTGGTCCAGGCGACATCAAGAATGATACGGCCATCGGCCGAACGCGAAATATCACGCACCCGCAGGCGGCTCAGTTCACTGATGCGCAACAGCGTGGCGTAAGCCACATGCAAAAATGCCAGATCGCGCTGCTGTTGCAGGCGGTCAGAGCCCGCCCAGCGTTGGTCCAGCTTAAGTAAATCCCGAATGCGAAAGGGGATGGCCTGACCGGCACGTTCACCGGCTATCACCGCGCTGCGATTGATTTTTTTCATGGCCCGGAACACCAGCGGCGAAACATTGGGCGGCACCAGACCGGCGTTACGGTGTAACATGGAAATTAATGCCGCATGAGTCGCGATGGTCGAAGAGGCGCGTCCCGATGCCTGAAGCCACAGCAGGTAATCACGCAGATCGGCAGGATCCATCGGTAAAAATTGCCGGCCATGTTCAGTCGCCCAGCGGCTGCCGATCCGCATAACGCTCAGCAACTGTCGCCACGTGTTATCAGAAAACGCCTCTTTATCACTGACAAATTCTCTCAGGCGTTCAGCAATATCCTCATCAATACTGTTCATCAGGGCCGGGCTGGCGGTGATCCCGGGCAGGGTGTCCGTTTTACTCATTAATTTATGATGTCGCTACGTGAATTCTGTGCATGTAGCAGGGTCATCACCCGCCAGATTTAACGTAGCGGTGCCGGTTTTTTATGCACGATGTGGCGCAGTCACACTGCAGCATGTTAACCAAAGGTGATGATCCTGCGGATCCTGACTTTATATAAGTCTTATTATATGAAGTTACTTTTGTTCAAAAAGATCCATTAATGGACGGATGCCCATGACATCACATGTGGTCAAGAAAGATAATTATTTTGCAGCATAGCCGCGTTGCGGAAGTTTATGCACTGTACAGGCTAATTCCGCACAAATAAATGCCGGTAAGAGTTGCTTTCGGAGGTTCATAATCACAAAAAACACAACATATGGTAGTCGAGAGTAACTGATTGGCACTAAATGTTGTGCAGAGAGGGAAGGGGCAGGGCGTGCGGAAGAATACTGCTTTCTCCGCAAAGGGTGAGAAGGGACGGAAGCAGGCAGGTAAAGAATTGAGTTGGGTCAGGCACGATCAAAAAAGGCTTCCCTTACGGGAAGCCTTTCATGAAAATCTTTCGCTAATACAGACATCGTTGAGTAGGACTGTACGCTCGCATAATTAGAGAACCTGTCTCTGAAAGAGATTATGGAGAAAGTTGACGGATACGTCAAGCACAAATTTTGTTCGGTTCGCATGAGCTACGTATTATAGTATGTAAAACATAAGGAAAGATGGAAATCCCCATGACAATATACGCGATACTCAACTCTATCTCACAACAGAGATTTTCAACGTATCAGACAGCCGTATTTAAAGGCGCTACAGATGAAGAATGTCTGGGCATTTACCTGTGGAATAAACAGTTAGCAAGCGCGTTTCTACCGGCCCTTCAGATACTTGAAGTTTCTCTGAGAAATGCCATTTATCAGGCAAAAATCGAGTATGAAGAGGAAGTCATTGAAAAAAAATTCGCTGCACATGCATGGGCAGCAAAAAAGGCTGCAATTGACCGAAGCTGGTTTATTACCGTCATGACGCAAGCAAACAATTTAGAATCTTACCGTCAGATAAATACAGCCCGAGGAAAAATCACTTACGAGGCTAAGTCTCATAGTCCAGAGAATTACATAGCAAAGCTCACTTTGGGTTTCTGGGTTGCATTAGTTGATAAAGATTTCAGTACACCTAATGCAACCTATCTGACATTGTGGCCTCATCTTCGGGGAAAGGTGTTTCCGAACGCATGCAATAATAAAGGCCAGCCGTTATCTATAAACAGAATTGGAAACGATTTGCGTGATATTAATAAAATACGTAACCGCCTTTCTCATCATGAACCATTATGGCGCAAAAATAGCACATACAATGTATAGCAGGCGATTAATAAAATTGCTAACGATTATAAAAAATGCCTTGATATTATACGTTGGATAAACCCGTCTAATTTAAAGCTTCTTAATATTATTGATAATAATGATAAGGTGCGGGAATTGTGTAACACACATGCTCTCTGGAAAAACAAGCAACTTCCTAACGGCATACCAACACTTCCCCTGAGTGAATCGCCACGGATAATCTAGACACTTCTGAGCCGTTGATAATACTGGTTTTCATATTCAGCCGGAGGCATTTGCTCGCTCGAACCATGCCGACGCTTACTGTTATAAAACATTTCGATGTAATCAAAAATATCGCTGCGGGCTTCTTCCCGCGTTCCGTAGATCTTTTTCTTCATCCGCTCGCGTTTCAATAACTGGAAAAAGCTTTCTGCAACCGCATTATCGTGGCAGTTACCACGACGGCTCATGCTGCCCTCCAGGCCGTGTGATTTCAGGAACGACTGCCACTCATGGCTTGTGTACTGACTGCCCTGATCCGAGTGAACCAGCACCTGTTTTTGGGGATTACGCCGCCATACAGCCATCAGCAGTGCGTTCAGGACAATGTCCTTTGTCATCCGGGATTGCATGGACCAGCCGATAATTTTGCGTGAGAACAGATCAACAACCACGGCAAGATACAGCCAGCCTTCGTGGGTCCTGATGTAGGTTATGTCCGTTACCCAACGCTCATCCGGAGCATCCGGATTGAACTGCCGCTGGAGCCTGTTGGGCGACACGATACTGGCCTCGCCTTTACGTGCCCGCGGGCTCCGGTATCCGACCTGAGCCTTTATCCCGACACGTTTCATCAGCCGCCAGACCCGGTTCACTCCGCACTGTTGCCCGCTGTCCCGCAGATCCAGATGGATCTTGCGATAACCATAGACGCATCCCGATTCCAGCCAGAACTGTTTAATCTGTCCTGTCAGTCTCAGGTCTGCCTGATGGCGTTGTGAATGCGGCTGCTGAAGCCAGGCGTAAAAGCCACTGGGATGAACATCCAGCACCCGACAGAGCAGGCGAACAGGCCAGCAACAGGTGTTGTCACGGATAAAGGCGTACCTCAGTCGGACAGCTTTGCGAAGGACGCCGCGGCTTTTTTTAATATGTCCCGTTCGTCGGTAACCCGCTTCAGCTCTTTCTGGAGACGGCGGATCTCGGCCTGAGCATCTGACTGTTCTTTATTAGTGGAAGATTCCGGACCGTACTTCTTTATCCAGGCGTAAAGGCTGTGGGTGGTGATATCGAGACGTGTTGCAACGCTGGAAACAGAATGACCACGATCAACAACCTGTTTGACTGCTTCAATTTTAAACTCTTCGGGATAACGCTTACCGCTCATGGGCACCTCTCTTTAAGCCATCTTAAATGACTCGGAGGTGTCTGTTAAACCCGTGGCGATTCAGTCAGCGATAAAATCTGAGCCGAACGACAGTTTTGCCGGAACTGTACCGTTAATCTTACCGGTGGAAAGACGCTGTAGTTAGACTGCACGACACGCGTACGCTGCACGTCTTGAACTGACTTTTCAGGCGGTGTTTCCATGAAAAAAGCGATTGCATACCTTCGTTTTTCCTCACTGCAGCAGGCGAAAGGCGACTCAGCCAGGCGCCAGAAAAAACTGATCGGTGAATGGCTCAGCCACAATCCTGACTATTACCTTGATCCTGTTACCTACGAGGACATGGGGCTGAGCGCCTGGCGTGGCCAGCACGCCGTCAGGGGAGCCTTCGCCGTATTTATGGCAGCGGTTGAGCAGGGGCTCATCGAGAGCGGTACGGTACTGCTGATTGAAAGCCTCGACAGACTGTCGCGCGAGAAAATCGGCGATGCCACCGGCCGTCTGCGGGCGTTGCTGGAAGCCGGCATTGACGTCGTCACGCTCAGCGATAATGTTCGATATACCCGCGGTTCGCTGGACGATCCTTTCGCCATTATCAGGGCCATTCTGATTGCCCAGCGGGCGAATGAAGAGAGCGAAATGAAGTCCAGGCGCATGCGCGCCGCATGGGCGGAAAAGCGTAAGGCAGCTGCAGCGGGAACGATTATGACAGCGAAGTGCCCTTACTGGCTGAAGGTTAACGCTGCCCGCGACGGCTTTGACGTGCTGGAAGAGCGCGCAGAGGTAATCCGCTCAGTTTTCCGCATGCGTCTTGAAGGCATGTCCTTTGTCAGGATCAGCTGCGCGCTGAACGCGCAGGGAAAGGAGAATCTGAAGGGGAAGGTATCACAGTGGAACTCTTCATCCATTGAACGACTGGTAAGAAAAAAGGCTGTAATAGGATATCTCGTGCCGTCACATCAGTGCAACGCGACAGAGGCGGAAGAGATACCCGATTACTACCCGCCGATCATGAGCGAAGAGGATTTCGCGCGCGCGCAGCTGATGTACCGGGAACCTGAAAGCCGCAGGGATGGTAATTTTAACCCTTACCTCATCAATATTTTCCGCGGGCTGATGCGGTGCGGCCTCTGCGGTCATGCGGTCATCCTGACCGGAATCTCGGTAAAGGGCTATGGCTACTACGTATGTTCAATGCGCCGGCAGAACCGCTGTGAAGCCGTCACGATACGCCGGGACCTGACCGATCGTTATCTGATAAGTGGTCTGGTGCAGGAGGCATCCGCCACGAGCGGACGCGTTTCAGCTGAAGATACGCTGCGGCCGCTGACGGCGAGGCATCTGCAGCTGACCGGAAGTCTGCACAACATCATCAGGGCGATTGAAGTCGCGCCGGACGTGACTGAACTCTGTGAGCGGGCAAAGAGCCTTTCCGGGGAGATAAGAAGGCTGGAGGGAGAGATGGCCGGCGTCCGACAGATGAAAGACTGCGCTACAGCAACGAACCTGAACCTGCTTGATATCAGCGATCGCCGGATGTGCCAGCTGACGGCACGCAGCCTCATCCCGGAGATCAGGATGCATACCGGGGCAAAAACGTGCGACGTATTTCTGCATAACGGCATGAAAATATATAACTATCCGCTGACCCGCCTGGTTGGCTGGTCATCCATTCTTGATGCTATGGCTTATCTTGAAGAGAAAGAGGTATATATGTAACTGCGGCTCAGGAGTTCAGTAATGCGCAATTATTTATCCCGGTGGGCATCACTGTTCCCGGCTTTGTTCGGGAACACTCTCCCTTACTTCTTCGCCGTCCGTTCAAATTGTAAAGGCGTCACTGTTATCCCGCCCTCACGCAGTACTGTGGATTCCGCATCGGGATAATCCTCTTCCTGATGCCGGCTTAATGACAGCCAATAGTAGTCAAGCGCGCGCGGATCTTGCATTGCGGTCACGCTAATCCCCTTGAGGTAGCCTTTACCCTGACGCGTAAACGTAAACAGGGGATGATCTGCACTGCGCTGCACTGGGAAATTAATGTTCAGGCAGGCTTTTGTGGTGCGGTGATGGAGATTAAGATGACGAATGACATCACTTGCGCTGTCTGCTGCAACCTGCCAGGGGATATGCGCCCGGTCAGTAAAGGCCTGACTCATTGCGAATGAGGGAACCCCCATCAACATGCCTGTCATTGCCGCGCCGACAGTTCCCGAGAACACCGTCTCGATGCCCAGGTTGGCACCGCGATTAACGCCAGATAGGATCAAATCCGGCTGGTTATCACGCATCAGATGGCCAAGGGCCATTGCTACACAATCACCAGGTGTGCCAGTGACTGCGTAGCGTCGGTCATGACGCTGCACCACGCGAAGAGGCTGATGCAGACTTATCGCATGTGAAGTGCCACTTTGATCGTGCACCGGTGCGACCACCCACACTTCTCTTGCCAGAGTTTCGGCGATGTTTCCCAGCACTGCGAGCCCTGGCGCGTCAATACCATCATCATTGGTCAGAAGAATTCGGTCACACAAGTACGCTGGATTTGTCATTTTCCATCCTTATATAGATAACGACTCCTCATACGCTGAGGATTAAGGTAAATTACAGGATAATAATAGCTATATTTATATAGGTAAATGACATGATGTCTACTCGCGATGTCAGTATCCTGCGTAATCAACTCACCAGCCTGTCACGGCGACTCCGGCAGGAATCCCGCAATACTCCCCAGTCCTGGGCGAAAATGCTGATTCTCAGCGCCATTGATCGTTTGGGTGATGGAGTCACCCCCTCTGAACTTGCAGGCGCTGAACAAATGCAGAGTTCCAATCTCGCGACGCTGCTGCGCGTAATGGAGGATGAGCACTTCATTCAGCGCTTGCCTGACAAAAAGGATCGCAGAAAAGTGCGCATCACATTATTACCAGCGGGCAAAGCCGCACTGGCAGACAATCGCCGCGTGCGCGATAAGTGGTTATCTGAAGCGATGCATCATCAACTCACGCCTGATGAGCAAGACATTCTGTTTAAAGCAGGAGAAATTGCAGCGCGTCTGGCGGCGATCAAATAGAGGTGTATTAACCTACAAGCCTCACGCCCACATAGATGAAAATGCTGTTCCGTCCGGCATGGCGATCTACCACAAAAGTGAGACATTGGTTACGTTCCTAAAAATCGGCAATTGACGATAGATTTGCCGTGGGTATTTTCTTAACCTAACAAATGAGCAAATAAAATGATCATGTGAGCAAAATGTAAGACGGGTTTTACCCGACTCACATCACGTCGATCAGCAGTATTGTCTCAACCATTAAGAAGTACGTCTTAGGGGTATTCAATGAAGCGGGACCTTGTTGCCGGTATAGACTCATCCACCCAGTCTTGTACTGTCATGCTGCGCAGTCTGGAAAACGGCGAAGTGGTGGCGCATGCACGCACACTGCATCCACCGACGACGCCACCCTGCAGTGAGCAGGATCCCGAGGCTTGGTGGGAGGCGTTGGTGGGCGCACTTACTGAACTTAAATCGTGGTGGCCACGTATCGCCGGTTTAGCGGTAGGCGGACAGGGACACGGTCTGGTGATGCTGGATAAGCATGATCGCCCATTGCGCCCGGCAAAACTGTGGAATGACACCGAGTCCGCCCCCCAGGCACACGCGTTATGCGCGCAAATCGCGCCGCAGGAATGGGCGCGTCTCACCGGTTCCGTGCCGGGACCTGCCATGACGATTTCCAAGCTGGCATGGACGCAACAGCATCATCCCGGAGTGCTGGAGCAATGCCGCCGCGTCATGCTGCCGTTTGATTATCTGGTCTATCGCCTGAGTGGCAGCTTTGTCTGCGAGCGCGGTGGTGCTTCCGGTACCGGTTACTTCAATCCCTTCACCAACAGCTGGGAGCCTCAACTCGCGGAAATAGTTAATGATCGCATCGATTGGGTCTCCCTCTGGCCGGCCATTATTCCTTCTCATCAGCCGGCAGGCGTGTTGAAGCTGATCCCTGAACTGGAAGGGTTGGCGGGGGCGATTGTCGGGGTCGGCACCGGTGATAATATGTCCGCCGCATTGGGGATGAACCTGAAAGCGGGTGACACCGGTATCTCAATTGGCACCAGCGGGACGCTGTACGGCATATCGAGCACAGGCATCGTTGACAGCAGCGGGATGATCAACGGCTATGCCGATGCCGCCGATCAATTTATCCCAATGATCACCACCCTTAACGCCGCCAAAGTCACTGATGCGTTTCGCAAACTGCTGCGTGTCACCACCGATGAATTTGATAATTTCGCTCTGCGTTCACCGCCGGGTGCCAACGGCCTGCAACTGGTTCCCTGGCTGGACGGCGAGCGCACACCCAATCTGCCGAATGCCACCGGACACCTGCGTGGACTGCGCACCACCACCACGCCAGATGACATGGCACGTGCCGCGGTTGAAGGCGTGCTGTGCGGTTTACTGGCGGGCAGGTTAATCCTCAAACAACAGGGTTTTAAAGACGATGGCCGCATCGTGATTACCGGGGGAGGTGCGAAGTCACGCGCCTACCGCCAGATTCTGGCCGATCTCACCGGCAAAACCGTCTGGATCTCGCCCGTAGGCGAAACCGCGGCTGCTGGGGCAGCTATTCAGGCTGCTGCAGCGGTGCTGGGATGTACCAACGCCGCAATGGCGGAGCGCTGGAGCATCCCCTTTGTATCCGTGGCTGAACCTCAGCAAGACGCGCGCCATGTGCTGGACGCCTACGTAACCTATTCCCAGGCATTATCAGGAGAACTGCAATGAGTTCCATGAGCACCCCCGCCAAAATAAAGCCTCCTAAGCAGCCACTGAAAGTGCCGGCTGAAGCAGGTATCGCCGTTGTCTTCATGCTGGTTATGCTGGGCGGATTTATCGCCACGCCTAACTTCCTTACCGTTTCCAATATGATGGTTTTGCTGCTTAATGGTGCAGTGATCGGCTTTCTCTGTCTGGGGCAATCGTTTGTCTTGCTGACCGGGGGGATCGATCTCTCTTGCGGTTCTATCGTGGCGATGACTTGTGTCGTCGCTGCACTACTGATGGAGAAATTTGGTATTCCCTGGCAACTGGCGGTGCCGATGGTTCTTGCTATAGGTGCGTTCAGTGGACTCATTAATGGCCTGATCATTGAGCGCACCGGCGTCCCGCCATTTATTGTGACCTTTGCCATGATGGGCGTGGCAGCCTCCATCCCGCAGATCATCACCGGTGCGGAATCAATACGAGTGACGCAAATCGGCTACAGCCTGATCGGGCAGTCTAAGCCGCTGGGCATTCCATTCCCTGTGATTGCGCTTCTGCTGGCGATTGTTATCGCGGTGATTTTCCTGCGCCGCACCATTACTGGTACGCATATTTATGCGGTGGGTGGAAACGCTGATGCCGCACGTTTATCGGGCATCAGCATCCCCCGCATTACCTTACTGGTGTATGCGATCTCCGGACTCTGCGCCGCCTGCGGCGGTCTGATTTACGGCTCGCGTCTGATGACGGGCTATCCCACTGCCGGACGCGGTGATGAACTGTTCTTCTCCATTGCGGGCGCCGTGGTGGGGGGCGTCAGCCTGTTTGGCGGCACCGGCAGTATCATAGGTGCAATGATTGGTGCGATGCTGATAGCCGCCATCTCAAATCTGATGAACGTATTGAACGTCAGTGCTTACTGGCAGCCACTGGTCATTGGTCTGATCATCTTGTTTGGCGTGACTTTTGATACCTTGCGCACCTCGAAAAAAATCGTGATCCCTTGGCTCAAAGTCCGCAAATCACGAAAAACAACAACACCCATTTCTTAACCCTGACCTACACCTCTTCAGGAGATAATAATGCCACTCCGTACAACACTCACCGCTGGTGCGGTGGTCGTCGCGCTGTCCCTTACACTGGTGGGCTGTAACCGTGATGTCCCAGAAGGGACCGTGGGCACCCCCCAAAAAACGCTGGGCGTGACGCTGCCGAACTTGACCAATCCCTATTACGTCGCGATGAAAAAAAGTTTTGAAGAAAACGCTGCCGCGCAGGGCATGAACATCAAAATCTCTATCGCCGATAATGACGACGCCAAGCAACTGTCGCAGGTACAGAACTTTATCGAGCAGAAGGTCGATGCCGTGGCGGTCAACTGCGTCTCCTCTGGCCCGTGCGTCTCGATCATCAGCCAGCTCAATCAAGCCAAAATCCCGGCGTTTGCCATCAATATTCTGCCCGATACCGATGGGATGAAGCAGCAGAACGTCACGCTTGTGCAGGGGGTTCAGACCGATCAGCGCGAAGGCGGCAAGCTGATTGGTCAGCAACTGCTGAAAGATATCGGTGAAAACGGTTCAGCCACGGTAGGCATTGTCGGTGAACCGACCTCCATTGCCGCCAATGCGCGCGATGACGGTTTTAAAGAGGCCCTGGCCAGCAACAAGAACATCAAATTCGTTGCACTGGTGAACGGCAAAGTGGAAGAGACCACCTCGTTAAAGGTGACGACCGAAATGCTGCAAGGCCGACCGGAAATTAATGTGGTCTATTCCGACACCGAACCTGCTGCGTTGGGATCCCTGGCCGCTATCCAGCAGTTGGGCGTCAGTGACAAAGTGAAGCTTTATGCCTTTGTCGATAAAGAGGGCGTGAAAGCCGTGCAAAACAACAGTGTCATGAAAGCCGGCGCCATTCAGGAGCCGGTTAAGCTGGCACAACTGCTGGTGCAAAATGCTAAAAAGAGCCTGAATGGCGAGCAGGTGCCCGCCATGATCAATAATCCACCGCTGCTGGTCAACAAAGAGAACGCGGCATCAGTGATCGGTTCAGCGTACTGAGGGAAGCAGAGGGCTAATGAATGAACTATGTGGCGAAGCAGATAAAAATTGGTTTTTCAGGTGTGCAGGTGTTGCACGGTGTGGATTTCAGCGTCAGGCCAGGAAAGATCCATGGGCTGTTTGGCCATAACGGTGCAGGCAAATCGACACTGCTGAAAATACTGGCTGGCGTTGATAAACCCGACAGCGGCACGCTGCTGATTGGTGAAGTGCCAGTGCAACTCGCTTCGCCACGTGAGGCACTAAGCAGTGGTATTGCCTGTGTTTATCAGGAACTGCGCCTGATTCCTGGCATGAGCGTCTGGCAAAACCTGTTCCTTGGGCGCGAACGGCGCAAAAGCAACGGTTTTATGGATGATGCCAGTATGATTGCGCACACGGAAAAAGTGCTGCAGGAGTATCATCTGACGTTTAGCGCCACCGAAAAAGTCAATAACCTGTCGCACCCTGACAAGCAGATGCTGGAAGTGGTGTCTAACCTTGACCGCGAAGCTCGTTTCCTGTTCCTTGATGAACCCACTACCGCGCTGGAAGGCGCGCAAGCGGAGGCGCTGTTACTGGCTGTACAGCGCATCGCGCGGGAAAAGCAGATCGGCGTGGTGTTGGTGTCGCATAAACTGGATGAAGTGCTTGGGGTATGCGATGAAGCCACCGTCATGTGTGGCGGGCGCGTGATTTACAATGAAGGCAAACAAACGCTGAATAAAAGCGCCATCATTGATGCGATTGTCGGCGATGCCGGTGCCTATCAGGCGGCATCCAACAGCCGAAGTATCATCCGGGGTGTGTTGGGAAAACCCTGGTTATCGGTCACCGATCTGCAGACCGATCGGCTGAAAGGGGTCAACCTTGAAGCCTATCGAGGAGAAATTCTGGGCATTTATGGTCTGGCAGGTGCAGGCCGCACCCGTCTGTGCCAAACCCTTTTCGGACTTGAAACAGTCACCGGCGGCACGATCAAACTGGCTTACAAGGATTACCATCCGGTATCCCCTGCAAAAGCTATCGAGCAGGGCATTGCTTATCTGACGGAAGAGCGAAAAAAAGACGGTTTCATTCCGCTGATGACCAGCTATGCCAATGCCACTTTGCCCGTGCTGAAAAAATTTCGTACGGGGATTTTTGTTAGCCACCGTGCCGCTCGCCAGGCAGCGGCAGAATTGCTGAGTAAGATGAACACACTGGGAGCCCTTAATGGCCCGATTAAATCCCTCTCGGGGGGCAACCAACAAAAGGTGCTGCTCGCACGGGTCGTCGCGCAGCATGCCAGCCTGGTATTACTGGATGAACCCACCAAAGGGGTCGATATTGGCGCAAAAGCGGATATTTACCGCATTATTCATCAGCTAGCGGATAAAGGCTGCTGCGTGATTGTGGTGTCCAGCGAAGAAGAAGAACTGCTGGATGTCGCAGATAACGTCACGGTATTCCGGCACGGAACCTGCGATGGCGTGGTGATCCCTGCGCGAGATCTAAACCCCGCCGATCTGCGTAAAGCGGCATGGGAGCATGCTGAAACGGCGATTTAACTGAGTACTTGAATGTTTTTAGGGGCTATTTCGTATGAAAATAGCCCCCTTTTTATTAATCAGTGTTGCTGCAAGACGTAAGGCTGATATTCCCCATCGCTGGGCTGGCTATAGCATCAAAAAGGATGGGGGTAAGGGTAATACGGATGGGATATCGAAGGAAGAGAGCGCCTCCCGGGAAGCGCTCGTGTATGTTACTCAAAGTCGGCGTGGCGTTTGAACATGCTTTCGCTGGTTTCACCCAACTGATTCATCAACTCCAGCACCAGTGCGTCATAAGTGATGAAGCACAACTGCTCAAAAGCCGAACCCATCGGCTGTGAAAACTGACCCAGATTACGATCGTTTTCCGTCTTAACCGTGCCTGGCAGCACCAGCACGCACCTGGCGAGCTTGCCAATTGTTGACTCTTTCTTCATGGTCACCAGCGCCACCTCAACGCCGCTTTCCACAGCTTTTTGCGCCAGACTTTTAAGGCTGCCGGTTTCGCCGCTGCCGGAACCAATAATCAGCAGATCGCCCGGTTCGGTATGCGGTGAAGATATCTCACCCACTACACTCACCGAGAAACCCAGGTGCAACAGACGATTGGCGAAAGCACGGATGGCTATGCCGCTACGGCCCGCGCCCTGCAGAAAGATGTGCCGGGCCTGACGGATTTGAGCGATGAGCTTCAGTGCCTGGCTGTTATCAATCTTCAGCGCATTTTGCTCTAACTCTCTGAGAATACTGATGGTATTTTCCTGAACACCCATTTTCGTCTTTCCCGTCATGCAATGGTACGGCCGCCGTCCATAAGGATGGTTTGCCCCTGAATATAGGAGTTAGATTTATCAGCGAGGAATACCGCCAGGTTGGCCACATCCTCAATGGTCCCCAGACGACGCACAGGGATCTTTTCCAACACCGCATCTAAATCGGCCTGAGTGGGGTAGTTCACGCGCATCATTTCACCGGTATCGATCAAACGTGGGGCAATCGCATTCACGTTCACGCCTTTAGGTCCCAGCTCTTTTGCCAAACCACGGATTAACCCCTCACCACCTGCTTTACTGGCTGGATAACTGACGCCACCGCCCGTGCCCGATAAAGCAGAGCCAGAAGAGATATAGACGATAGATCCCTGATTCGTCAGGAAGTCTGCATAAAACGCTTTGACCGTGGTAAACAGACCCGTGAGATTGATGGAAATTGTTTTATTCCACTCTTCAAAGCTGATGTCTTTGACTTTATTCGCAAAGGCAACACCAGCGTTTAATACCAGAATATCAATGCGCCCAAAGGTTTCGAAAACTTTGTTACGTGCGTCAACCAGCGCCTGAGGATCAGAAACATCGGTTTTCACGAAGAGTGACTTTACACTGCCAAAAGTCAGTTCTTGCGCAGTCTTAATGCCGTTTGCTTCGTTGTAATCAATAATCACTGTATGCGCACCGCGTTCAGCGAATTGTTTCGCGATACCTCTACCAATGCCGTGTGCGCCACCGGTAATTAATGCCACTTTGCCTTCAAATTGACTCATGAGCTTTTTCTCCTGATTTTCGTACGAATGGAGAAGGGTAACTTCCCGCATCGTAGATGTGTAACTTGCTGGCGCACTCATTATTGAGCACGCCATTAACGAAAGGACTGGAATTAATTCATGGCGGCTTTTAGTGCCTGATAGCTTGTTTTAGGGTTGTCATTAAATAAGGCACCGCCAACCACAATTAAGTCCGCACCAGCTTCCTGAACTTTTTTCGCGATGTCCAGATTAACACCGCCATCAACTTCAATCTGAATATTTCGATCCGCAATCATATTTCTGGTGTTTCTGATTTTCTCCAGACTCTTCTCAATGAATATCTGTCCGGGCTGCCCCGGATTGATGGTCATAATCAGTATGTAATCAATATCATCTAATAAATATTCCAGCACACTTTCTGGTGTGCCGGGGTTGATCACCACACCAGCCTTACGCCCGGCCTTTTTGATTTTCTGCAAAATGAAGTGCACATGTGGCGTGGATTCATAATGTACGGAAATCATTTCTGCACCAGTATTGATGACATCGTCAATATGGCGTTCCGGGTTAGCCAGCATCATATGCACATCGAATATCATCTTGCTGGCTTTTTTCATGGCTGAAATTTGATTGGGACCAAATGCAATATTGCTCACATAGGTTCCATCCATTAAATCAACATGGAGTATTTCGGTATTTTCTTCCTCTAAGAAACGAATTTCATCTTGCAGACGTAGAATGTTCGCTCCGAATATTGAAGGTAATATTTGTGCCATGGTAAGCAAACCTCATTATTTAAATTAATGGAATACTGTGCTCAACCAATACGTCAATACTTCCCAGGGCCCGGTTAAAACAAAGTCAGTACCTTGGCCCTGCAAGCCTACGCCCGCCCCGTGTAGGAATTGCGTTGCGCCGGGTGCGACGTAACCACCTAAATACATCACGACAATCGTGAACAGTAAGGTTGAGATAATCGAACGGATAACGTTGCCGTTGCTGGCCATCACGGTCATGGTGCTCATGTAAATAATTGACATCAACACACCAATCGGGAAGATCATCACGCCCGGCAATATCAAGGCAAACAGCATAGTCAGCGGGATGGTAATCACGGTGACCGTTACGGTTGCAGGGTCACCCAACGCCAGTGCGCAGTCCATACCAATATTCAGTTCTGCATCTTTACCCATCTGGCGCTGCATGATCTCTTTGGCACTTTTGCCAATCGGTGAGAGACCTTCCATTAATACGCCTACCACTTTAGGCAGCAGAACCATGACCGCCGCCACTCCCATTGCCATTGGGACAATGGTTGTTACCGGTTGTTTCGTCAGTAATCCCAGCAAGCAACCCACAATAACACCAATGATGGCCGGCTCACCGAATACACCGAGACGTTTCTGCACACTCTCTAAATCGACATCGAGTTTGTTTAGACCGGGAATCACATCAATCACTTTATTCACCAGCCAGGCAAAAGGTAACGTCCAGCCGATATGGATCATGGTGGTACAGGTGGTACCTTCCAGACCGTAATATTTTTGCCAGCGAGGTGCAATCAAATCGCCAATAAAGAGGGCAATCACACTCAGGGCTACGGCAACACCGAAACCAATCCAGAAGCTGTCAAAGATGAAATAAGCCAGTGCGCCAGGCACCAGGAAATGCATGTAGTTCCAGATATCTACGTTCAGCGTTTTGGTTAATTTCAGCCGCACCAACAGCAGGTTAAGGATAATACCGACAGGCACCACAAGGGCCGCAAAAGGTGCAACCCACGCAGCGGCCCCTACCGCTGGCCAGCCAATGTCGGCCACGGTAAATCCGCTGCCCATTTTCGAGTAATAGGCAATTGCAGGTGCTAATGAGGTGCTGAGCAGATTAACCACTAAGCCAAGACCGATAAATCCGATACCGACCATAATACCGGATTTAATCGCCGCACCGATTTTCATGCGGAAAACTAGGCCTAATATGAAGATGACAAGTGGTAGGATGGCAGTCGCCCCCATGCTTGTTATCGTCAGCATTATGTGTTTTAACATGTCCATCTTGTCATCCCCAGTTATTTTTTATTATTAGTTTTTTGAAAGCTCAGTTAATAAATCCCCCAGTTTTTTACGTAACGCACCTTCATTAATTCCGGTGATAAAACCCGCTACGCTCATATGAGGTTTTCCGATTTCTCCTTTATAGTTATTAGTAGTGAGTACTACATCGGCATGCTGCAATTCAGAGGGCAATTCTGACATGCTGCATTTGTTGACTTTGTAAGAGGTGATGCCATATTCAGCACACACCGACTTCACTTCATCAGCGGCAAGAGTTGAAGTGGCAACGCCGCTTCCGCAGGCTACAAGAATATTAATCATCATTATGCTCCGGTACGCTTATGGCAGGATGGTTGAAATAAACAGCGATTTGGCTTCTTCAGAAGGAAGCTCAAGTAAATTATGGTAGAACGCTTCGCTTTGTAGATTGTTGAATAAGGCTTTCAGCAACTGCAACTGATTAGCCGGATCGGTCACTACTAGATTAATCACCAGACTTACCGGCAATTGTTCATCACCGTCTGCCTGATTAACCAGCACCGGCTGCGGCAAGCGAATGATATAAATGGACGGTCTATTGGCATGATCCGCATCACAATGCGGGATAGCCACAGCATAACCCTCAAGCTGGATCCCGGTGGGGTACAGGGCTTCACGCTCACGCAGAGCTCCCAGGTAGGTTGCTTTCACAATTCCTTCAGCACTGAGTTTTTCATGGATGTGCTGAAGCACGTCATCGTAATTCTGGAACGCCGCACCATCCGCAACATTGATCGTTACTGTACTCACCAACTTCTCCTCAATTCATTTTTTTGCTCAGGTGAGCAAAACATAAAATCATATGAGCATATATATCACAGCAATTTTTCCTGCAAATGAGCAGCGTGCAAAAGTTTTAGCTCGATCACATAAAATATCATTAGAGCAATCTAATTTTTGCTCATATGAGCAAAACCAGCAGTGGCTGTATCCTGACCTAAAGATTAAGCAATTGATTTAAATGCAAATAATTAAAATACAGATTTAGATTGTATGGATGACACAGCAGGTCGAGTTTAAAATATGAGCCGAACAGGAAGAGAGGGCGCATTCGCGCCCCTGAAATGAGTAGAAATATCAGCCGTTAACGAGCTTAACCGCTGTGTCGAAGTCGGTGATCAGCACATCCAGCAGACCGGATTTCAGCGATGCAACGATACCTTCATATTTTTGCTCGCCACCGGCAACACCAATCACGGTTTTTGTCTTCCGCAACTGCTCCGTGGAGATCCCAAAGCCCAGACGATTCATAGGGCTATCAAGAATCTCACCCTTACTATTCACCAGCGTAATACACACATCCGCCGCAATGTCGTCCTCGAACAGCGGTGTCTGCCAGGACTCCGGGAAGATATCGCACAGGCTGGATGATCCGGTTTTCCACGCACCAATACCGGTGATCACCACATCGAGCTGCGAATAGAATTGTTGAGTATCCACCACCGCAGGATCGCTGGCCAGTTTTTCAGCCAGACTTTCATCGTCTACCCACATCGGGACATACATAGGGTGGGCTTTGCCCTGGGAAATGGCAGATAAACGATGAATGAGGTCAATCGGCCCCTGGCTAAACTCAATGCCGGGATGTACGCCGGACAATTGCACCACGTCAAGTGGGGGCAGGCTGTTCAAATGGCTGACCGTACTGGATAGCACGCGCCCCCAGGCGATACCCACCTTCATTCCTTCAGTCAGATTATCGCTGAGGTAGTTAGCTGTGATACCGCCAAGTTTGTCGTTGAGCTGCTCCTGGCTGTCCCACGATTCTGAAACAGAGAGCACGACCGCCTTTTCCAGCCCGTATTTTTCACACAAATTAAAGGCGATCTCTTCATCCAGCATCTGTTGTTTAGGAAAAAGAAATTTCACATATTCTTGTTCAATCGCTTCATCGATTAGACGCGCAGCCTTGAAGCGTGAAATCTCAAGTTCCTCGGCGATTTCAGTTTTCGTCTTCATCTCAACAAAATAACGTCTGACCACAAGAGAATAGATATAACGGGGATCGTAAGCCGACCAGCGGCTGTTCTTTCTGCGTTTCGACATCGCACATTCCATCTTTAATCAGAGACAACACCAGTTTCAGTAAACTGATTCCCTGCAAAATATCTCAAAAGAGTACTATTTAACTTGCTCTTTTGATATGAAGATATCGGCTATAACTGACAAATATGTGATATCAAACACTTTTATTTAACGCCAAGCTGAGATTACAGCACTCCTGACAGGTGTGTGACTGCACACCGGCAAAGGACCTGAACCAGCTGGATATCAGCGTTCGTCGGACATGCCAGCTGACAGCACGCAGCCTCATCCGCGAGATCCGGATGCATACCGGGACAATAACGTGCGACGTATTTCTTAACAACGGCATGAAAATATACAACTTTCCGCTGGCCCGACGGGTTAGGGGGGATTCATACTTGATGCGATGGCTTACCATGTAGAGGAAGAGGTTCATACCAAAGAAAGGCGCAGGCGCTAATAACCAGCCACATTATTGCTGCAGAGAGCACAGTTTCACGCAAAACGCTCCCCTGTTGGGGTTTTCGCTTTCTACCTTGTCTGCATTTTGAGACTCAGCAATAGTCACTCACGGCATCTGCTGCCGGAAATCAGTCGAACTGCTTCATCAGATCGATCATTGCCCCTGCATGCGCGTCAACGTGGCGGATATAACGCATCACCGTTTCCGGTTTTTTCCAGGTTCCTTCCTGCATGATCTGCGCGGTACTGTATTTTTTCGTGGCCATATCGATGGCGGCGCCGACCCGCGCACTGTGACCTGACCAGGCGCGGTAGCGGTTCTTGTTTGGCCGCACACTGCCGGCGTCGCCGGCATCCAGCCAGGCGCGGGCAAAGATATCCTCCAGTGCCCGGGCGGAAAGCGGCTTTTCAGTCGCAGCGACTGCCCGGTTCGAGCGGTGAACCGGACCGAAGATGAAGGCGTCAGGTTCGCCGGCCAGCCCCGAAAGCGTCAGCCATTCCGTAAGGCGCTGCGAGGAGAGGTCGCCCAGGGCCTTGATAAGCCCCCCGGTCATCACAATGGTTTTGGTCCACGCCACATCCAGGATAACCCGGCCGTCTGCCGCGCGCGAGATGTCACGCACCCGCAGGCGGCCAAGCTCGCTGATACGCAGCAGGGTGGAGTAGGCCACGTGCAGAAACGCCAGGTCGCGCCTCTGCTGCAGGCGATCGGAGATTGACCAGCTCGCATCGAGCGAGAGCAGGTTGTGAAGCCGGAAGGGAATGGCCTGACCGGCACGCTCGCCAGCGATGACAGCGGTGCGGTTAATCTTTTTGACCGCCCGGAATACCTGTGGCGATGCATTGGGCGGAATCAGACCGGCGTTACGGTGTAACATTGAAATGAGCGCGGCGTGCGTGCTGATGGTGGAAGAGGCGCGTCCGGACGCCTGCAGCCACAGCAGGTAATCGCGCAGATCGGACGGCGCCATCGGCAGCAGCGCCCGGCCGTGCTCTGCCGCCCAGCGGCCGGCAATGCGCATTACGCTGAGCAGCTGCTGCCACGTGTTGTCCGAGAAGGCTTCCCGATCGCTGACGAACTCGCGCAGCCGCCCGGTGATGTCGCCGTCCTCCGGGCCGTTCAGGCCCGGCAGGAGTGCCGTATGTGTCATGTTTCCGCCGATTATCCACCTGGCGTCGCTACGTGAATTCTGAGAAGAAAGCAGGGGCTTACCCCTGCAGAATTCATGCAGCGCTGCCGCATTTTTGTTCGTTCTGGCCCCGAGCAGGCCGGATCATCATCATACCCGGATCCTCGGGAGGATCCCAGCGTCATATAATGCCAATTATATGAAGTCAGCTATTCTAACCGCTGAAAATCTGGATAGACAGTGGTAAAGGGGATGGAAAACGGTGATGGTGAAGTTTTTTCACCTGACAATCGCGCCGTCAGCTGACAGGCTAAGGGTTGCCAGCTCAATGGTTCAGATTAGCGCCTGATTTTGCAGGTTTTTTGCCCAACCTTTGCTTACCTATCCTCTGCGCGAGTCTGGTGCAGGCAACATGAAGTTAGCTCATCTTGCTTTGAAATTTAATCACTTTTCCTCACGCAGGGACTCTGGCATAACTAAGGTCATGTTAAATATTTTCGACAATATGACCACTGCTGAATTTGCAAACCTGTAAACGTTTTGAGAACTCCGGTGAAGGAGAGAACAGCGTCAGGTTGCAAGCAGAAATCAGGATGCCCGCTCGCGATGAAAAATGATTTTACCTTTAGTATAAAAAGCACGCGCTTCGATGAGAATTACAATCCCTCCAAAGATACGCGCATTACCACCAATTTTGCCAACCTGGCGCGCGGCAGCAATCGTGAAGAGAATCTGCGCAACGCGCTGATCATGATGAACAACCGTTTCAATTCGCTGGCGAACTGGGACAACCCGAAAGGCGATCGTTATGCGATTGAACTGGATATCATTTCTGTGGAAATGAATCTGGGTGCAGGCGGCGAGGGCAAAAGCTTTCCGGCGATTGAGATCCTGAAAACCAATATTGTTGATAAAAAAACCAGTGAGCGCATTGAAGGCATCACCGGCAACAATTTTTCTTCATACGTGCGTGATTATGATTTCAGCGTTCTGCTGTCCGAGCATAATAAAGGCCGTTCCGGTTTCAGTATTCCGGATGACTTCGGCGTGCTGCACGGCAATATTTTCCGCCATTTTGTCAACTCAGAGACGTATAAAGCCAACTTCCGCAAAGCGCCGGTCATTTGCCTCAGCGTCTCCAGCAAAAATATCTACCGTCGTACCGGTAACCAGCATCCGGTGCTGGGCATTGAGTATCAGCAAAATGAATCTTCATTGACCGATCTCTATTTCGCCAAAATGGGACTCAGGGCGCGCTATTTCATGCCGGCCAACAGCGTGGCGCCGTTCGCCTTCTACTTCGCCGGTGATTTGCTCAGTGATTACAGTAATCTGGAGCTGATCAGCACCATCAGTACCATGGAAACCTTCCAGAAAATTTACCGCCCGGAGATTTACAATGCGAACTCACCGGCGGGCATTGAATATCAGCCAGACCTGTATCATCAGGATCACTCGCTGACCAAAATTGTTTACGATCGCGAAGAGCGTACCCGCCTGGCGATTGAGCAGGGTAAATTTACCGAAGAGCAGTTTATTAAGCCTTACCACAGCATTCTGAAACAGTGGTCTGATCATTTCGCTCTTTGATTAACGAATAAATAAGGTTATTGATTAATGAAAACATTATTACCGACGTCAACGGCTGGCAGCTTACCAAAACCTTCCTGGCTGGCACAGCCAGAGACATTATGGTCGCCGTGGAAATTGCAG
Source organism: Pantoea sp. Cy-640 (assembly GCF_011752635.1). Classification (NCBI taxonomy): domain Bacteria; kingdom Pseudomonadati; phylum Pseudomonadota; class Gammaproteobacteria; order Enterobacterales; family Erwiniaceae; genus Pantoea; species Pantoea sp. Cy-640. Next base: position 121,154 of record NZ_VWXB01000002.1, read on the forward strand.
GGCGATGAGCTGATTCAGGGCAAACAGGATGCACTGCGTTTATGTCTGGACGACCAGCAGCAGGCCGGTATTGATATCGTCAGCGACGGCGAGCAAACGCGCCAGCACTTCGTTACCACCTTTATCGAACACCTCAACGGCGTTGACTTTGAAAATCGCAAAACGGTGCGCATCCGTAATCGTTATGATGCCAGCGTACCCGGCGTGGTGGGCGAAGTGAGCCGGCAGAAACCGGTCTTTGTCGATGATGCCAAATACCTGCGTCAGCTGACGCAGCGTCCAATTAAATGGGCGCTGCCGGGCCCGATGACCATGATCGACACGCTGTATGACGATCACTATAAAAGCCGTGAGAAGCTGGCGTGGGAATTCGCTAAAATTCTCAATCAGGAAGCGCGCGAATTAGAAGCCGCTGGCGTTGATATTATTCAGTTTGACGAACCCGCCTTTAACGTCTTTTTCGACGAGGTGAATGACTGGGGTATTGCCGCCTTAGAACGCGCCATCGAAGGGCTTAAATGTGAGACCGCGGTGCATATTTGCTACGGCTACGGCATCAAAGCCAACACCGACTGGAAGAAAACGCTGGGTACCGAGTGGCGCCAGTATGAGGAGATCTTCCCTAAACTGCAGAGTTCCGGTATCGATATCGTTTCGCTGGAGTGTCAGAACTCACGCGTGCCGATGGATCTGATTGAACTGATTCGCGGTAAAAAAGTCATGGTTGGCGCGATTGATGTCGCTACCAACACCATCGAAACAGCGGAAGAAGTGGCTGCCACGCTGCGTAAAGCGCTGCAGTTTGTAGATGCCGATAAACTCTATCCAAGCACCAACTGTGGCATGACGCCGCTGTCGCGTCATGTGGCTTACGGCAAGCTGCAGGCATTAAGTGCCGGCGCAGAGATTGTGCGCAAAGAACTGCAGGGCTAATGCACCAGCAATAAATACGGCGGTCGCTGGCCGCCGTATCATCACACCTCCGCCAGCGTTGCGCTCAGGGAATCACACCGTCCTGACGGAATTGCCGGAACAAACTCATAAACATCTCGTCCGTTGCCCGACCGTGCTGAAAGCCCGCGCGGCGTATTTTACTGCCATCTCCGAACATGTCGTAATCCCAGCTAAAAACGAATATAGAACAACACGAGCTGCGGATTGTCAGTCTGGATGTACCTACCTCATGGCAGGCGCTGTCAGATAAAGACTGATCACAGGCCGACCCGATTACCCGAGCCGTGATAAACGCCGTCAATAATATGCTTATCGACCTGATGACCTCAATGTCGCATAAGGATTTGCTGAGCCGCCGTCAGCGGCAAAAACAGGGAATTGAAGGAATATACCGGGGCAAACAGGCCCATTAGGCGCGGCACCAGAAAGTCCTGTACTACTAGCAGGTCAAAAAACTCAGTATCCGGAAAACACCAGATGCAACAGGTTACAGCCCTTCGCAAACCTGCCGTATTCAGGCGTTGTACAGGCAACCTGAAGCCGAAGATTTTGGTTAAGTCATGATTGAGGTATGATGCGCTGACTTAATAACCACTTCATTCATGAGGGATTATGGCAACGGGATTTTTTCTGTATCACCTGGATAAAACCACCTGTGGAGGACGGATCCTTTCCGGTGCGTCTGACGACACCTACGAAATCGGTGGCATTGTGCGGCAGCAGGTCAGGGAGGGCGACCCGGTGACGTGCGGGAAGCATGAGGGGCGCTTCCGGGTGTGCGGCGGCACTGGGGACACCTATGAGGTGGGCGGAGAGCTGAAAGAGTGGGCGGGTTCGCTGGACAGCTACAGCTCCTGCCCGTGCCGCGCCCGTTTTATTCCGTCAGTCCAGACGCACACCTACGAGCGCGACAGCAACGCCGGACGGGTAGCCGAACGGGCCGAGACCGCGAGGAAAAAAGCGCAGGAGTCAGAGCCTGAACAGCGAGCGCAGGCCGCGAAGAAGAAACGGGAAATTACGCTGACCATCGGCGTGTTCTTTGATGGCACAGGCAACAATGCGAATAACAGCGGTGATCGTCAGGCCGCCTGTTCCGGTGAACATTACGGGATGAATGATGCTGATGCTGGATCTGCGTATTCCCAGTGCGTGAGACTAAAACGTGGCTACAGCGGCACTGCTGCAGGGAGCTATATCGGTTACTACAGCAACGTACACTGGTTGAATACATTGTATAGACAGGATATCAGGCCCGATACAGGAGCCGGTCAGTACGCTATTTATATCGAGGGTATCGGTACGGAAGACGGAGCTGGCGACAGCACTTACGGAATGGGAACAGGCCGGGGCGATACTGGCGTAGTGAGAAAAACCGATAAAGCAGTTGCAGCACTGGCTTCCGGTATTCAGGGTTATTTACTCCAGCATGCCAACACCAGTTCCTGCACCATTAAAGAGCTGCAGTTTGATATTTTTGGCTTCAGCCGGGGAGCAGCGGCGGCGCGCCACTTTGCCAATCGGGTGTTCAGCCAGGATCACGCCATTATCACGGCGATTAAAGCAGGTCTGAATGTTATTGAGTTTTCCGGGACGCCCGGAGGAAAAACCCGCTTTGTGGGTATATTCGATACCGTAGCCGCCATCGGGACACCAGTTAACGGCCTCAACCCGCACAGCGCCGACACCGGGGATGTCAATCTGGTGCTGCGTCCGGGCGTGGCAGACAAAGTGTTCCATATCACCGCCCAGCACGAATGCCGCTTTAACTTCGCGCTGAATAGCGTAAAACCGGCGTGGCCGGAGCTGGCGCTGCCCGGTGCACACTCCGACATTGGTGGTGGCTACAACCCCGACGAACAAGAAGCATACTTTCTTACCCGACCAGAGTTTGAAACCGTCCCTCACTCCACCCCTGATACGGAAACCCGGATTTATCGGCAGGCCTGCGCGCAGCTTACAGCACTCGACGGCTATCCGGCGATAGCGCCCTTGTTGAATGCGGTAGAGGTGAATGTTGCTACCTGGTATGACGACAGAATGCCCGCCGACCGTTACGGAACGCTACAGAAACGTAGCGGTGCCGCACTGGTTATCGACCGTCCGACGCGTAACGACTGGTCGAAGGTGGTATTGCGGGTGATGCTCGATGCGGCGCAGGATGCCGGGGTGTTGTTTGATCCTATCCGAGATACAAATGCAGAATTAAAACTCCGGCCAGAACTGAATAGCTTGTGTGAAAAAGCGATTGTAATGGGCCGTGCCATAAGGAGAGGGCAACCTGCCCCCGGCTTTACCACGCCAGAAATTCTGATGCTGGCCGAAAAATATATTCACTGCTCAGCCAACTGGAATAGCGTGGTGAGAGACGGCCAGGGGAGTATCAGCGGTGCAGTCAAACCAGCGAAGCTGGTAACGTTCACCAACCGGCCAGACGAGCGCTGGCAACGTACAGTTTATGATATGGACGGGAATAAAATATGGAAATAATCCGTGCAGCCTGGTTTTTTCCGTTGCTGATTCTGACGGCCTGTCAGGGGAAATCTTTGTCCGACACCGCCGCGCAAAGCAATGTACCGGCAGAGTGGACTTTTAACTTTTTCACACCTAAAGCGTTGCCAGCAGTGGTGACGTTTGCCGCTATTCTTGATTCTGATGGAAAGGACTATCGCTTTAACACGCTGAACAGTACGCCCGACCTGCCCGATGTTATCGGCGAGTGGAACGACAAAGACCGTGCGCCTGGTGGCTACTGGAATCACGTTAAACGGCCTCCCAGACATATTATTTTTTGCTGGGACTCGATTATCGATAAAAAAGTGTATGAAACTCACCTGACGATCCCTAAACCTGTACTGGAGAAAATGCTCAGGCCGAGTGAGTACAGGGATTATCGGGGAAGAACTGCGTATTACGACAGAGTACAAATTGGTCTGGCTCCGGAGGGGAAAGTGGTAGTCTGGTTACAGGGAAGTGGTTCTGAGCCTAATTATCGCGTCACCCCGTCAGTCCTGAAAACCGTATCAGGGGATAAATTAGATATTTGCAAAGGGATAACCAAGAGTGATTTTTCTTATGGGTATGACAAAGATATAAAAGATTTTATCAAAGGGAAAAAATATCCTTACGGTAGTTGGTAAGAAACCTATTTACCCCTGAAGGATCTTCCCAGGATCCTTTGGGGTTTGGTGGTCAATTTTTAGTCTTAACGTACAATATTTTCCGTTTCCTAAACTGAACCCTTTACGTCATCTATCCCGACGGTCGCTTTATTTCGCAACGCGCGCGGCGGATTACTCAGCTGGTCGAAAGCGTACTGCGGACGCTTCCCGGCGTACACTGAACCATAACTCAGCGTTGTGCCGCAAGCTGGCGCGTCAGCCACGCATCCAGTTCGCTTTCCGGCAGCGGGCGCGCATAAAAGTAACCCTGCGCCTGATCGCAGCCGTACTCCGCCAGCGCGGCAACGGTGTCGACATTCTCTACGCCTTCAGCGAGTACGGTGTAATCCAGCTGTTTCAGCATGGTAATGATGCTGCGCGCGATAATCCGCGACGCGGTATCTGAGGCAATTTCGCTGATCAGCGCGCGATCAAGCTTGATCACATCCAGCGGCATCCGTCGCAGGTAGCCGATATTGCTGTAGCCGGTGCCAAAGTCATCCAGCGAGATGCCAAACCCACGCAGCTTCAGCATCTCCAGCCCCTGTAGCGCCGCGGGACTGTTAATAATCTGCTCGGTCTCCAGGCATTCAATGCCCAGCAGCGAGGTCGGCAGGCGGGCCTGCAGCATTTTCATTTCCAGCGCATCGGCAAAACCGGGATCTGAGAAGTCGCGACTGCTGATATTGATGGTCACCGGCAGCTGGAGGGGGCTGTGCTGCAGGCGTTTTAACCTGGCGATCGCCTTGTCGGTCACCCAGCTGGTTAAGGTGCTGAGCAGCTCGGTCTGTTCCGCCAGCGGGATAAACAGATCGGGAGCGAGTTCGCCGCGCTGCGGATGCCGCCAGCGCACCAGTGCCTCCAGTCCAATGGGCCGGCCACTGTTCAGGCAGATCTTCGGCTGGAACGCCAGCCACAGGCCCTGATCCTGTTGCAGTGCCGCAGCCAGATCGTTCATCAGCAGAAAGTCCTGAGTGCGGCGCTGATCGGCCACCAGGCTGAAGCTCATGGCGGGCACCCGGTTGCCAATCGCCTCATGCAGCGCACTTACCGCCCGGCGCAGCACTTCCTGCGCGCGAAATTCTGCTGGCGTGAAAATGACCTCGCCGGTAAAGCAGGTGAGGGCGACAGAGATACCCGCGCCCAAATCCGCGCTGATCCCTGACAGGTTTTCCGCCACCGATGCGGCGTTCAGCGGGCTGTTATCCATGGTGAGAATCGCAAAGCGCCCGGTGGCGACGGTATAAATGATGTCGTCCGCACCAGGCTGCAGGCGCAAAGGCAGTAACGTGGTGACGTGCTTCAGCAGGCTTTCCACCGGCCCCATGCCCATTGAGCGCGCCAGCTCGTAGGCGCGCGGCATATCAATGCAGTCTATCACGATCAGCCGCTGCGGCGTCCGGTCCCCGATGGAGGCCAGCCGCTGCAGGTCGCGAATCAGGCGCTGGCGGTTAGGCAGTGCCGTGACCGGATCGGTGAAGCCGGCGCAGTGCCACGCTTCGAGGAAGGACATCACCAGATCGGCCAGCAGCTGTAATACCTTCACCTGATCAGCGCTGAACGCGTGTGGCGCCACGTCCGTGACGCACAGCGTGCCCAGTACATAGCCATCGCGATGTCTGAGCGGCACACCGGCGTAAAAGCGGATAAAAGGGGCACCGATGATCAGCGGATGGCGGGCAAAACGCGCATCCAGCAGGGTGTCGGAGATAACTACCGCGCCGTCACTGTCCACGGCGTGGCGGCACAGCGAGTCGTCACGGGACGAGTGCTTCAACGCAAAATTGTGGGCGGCACAGATATACTGATGTTCATCATCCAGAACGGAGACAAAGCTACCTGGAATACCCAGTGCCTGACTGGTCAGCCGGACAAAGTTTTGTAATACGTCGTCACGGCTTTCGTCGCGACTGCGCAGCGCCTTCAATGCCCGTGCGCGGCGATCGTCGTCACCGTTGAAATTCATCAGCATAATTTCCTCCGCGCCGGCCTGGTTCCGGTGCGAAATTTAACAGCAAAAAGTACAGTATGCGGCCTGCAACACCCTGCCGCTGGCGTGGTTAATAAGCGTAAATATTATAATGGTCTTTCTCATGGTAGGCTTAACACCGGCATCTGTCATTTTTATTTTCTTTAACGAAATTTTTAAGCAGCGACGATTCTGATAATTTATCGTAATATTTTTATCAGTCTGATTGATAACAGGTTACGCGTCCTTACTGCTAACTCTAATTAAGTAGAAGGTGCAGGTATTAGACATTGCCAATGAAGACGTTATTAATTTCTGGCAGGGATGAGTCGGGTAATAATGCTGGTTTTTAGTGATTGATGAGCAAAATAATAGTATCGCTGCGTATTATTATCCTGATAAAAACGCACCTGCCGGTATATTTATTACCCCGGCTAATGTTATATAAGCATATTGTTCAGTCCGCTCTGTCACCGCAGACGTCAGATTTCCCCCTCAAATTATTCCCCGTTAATCAAACTCAGCAGGTGTAACACCGTTTTGGCCGGATGATTACGCCGCCAGGCAAAGGCAATGTCGGTGAACAGCGTATTGTTTTCAATGTCACGAAATACCAGCTGTGGATTATTGACGCAGCACAGCGAAGCCGGCACCAGCGCAATCCCGCAGCCTGCGCCCACCATGCCGAGCGAGGAGGTAATCTGCGGTGCCTGCTGAAAGCGGGTTGCATCAAAGCCGGCGCGCAGACAGGCACTGACGATTAATTCGTACAGGCTGGGCGCAACCTCGCGCGGGAAAATAATCAGTGATTCTTCGGCCAGCTGCGTTAGCGCAACACTTTGCTGCTGGCTGAGCGCATGGCTGGCTGGCAGCGCCACTTTCATCTCCTCCGTGGCGATCACTTTCAGGTTAAACGCCTTACTGCTCTCACACGGCAGACGAATGAACGCCGCATCCAGCAAACCTTCCCCTAAGTCCTGCATCAGCAGCGCCATGTTCTCTTCCCGGGTGATGAGCTCCATCGCCGGGTAGCGCGTTTTGAAGGCGCGAATCAGCTCAAACACCGGCGCGCCAAACGCCACCGAGCTGGCAAAACCCAGTGACATCTGGCCGCTCATGCCGCGCGCCACGCCGCGCGCCTTTTCCAGCGCCATATCGGCCAGCTGCACAATCGCTATCGCATCGGGCAGAAACGCGCGGCCCGCATCGGTCAGTTCCACGCCGCGCGTCAGGCGCTTCAGCAACGGCGTGCCGATCTCATGCTCCAGCCGCTGGATTTGCTGGCTGAGCGGCGGCTGCGACATGCCCAGCAACTCGGCAGCGCGGGTAAAGTGCTGCGTTTCAGCAACGGCAACGAAATAACGCAGGTGGCGAAGTTCCATATCAAAAACGTCTCGAAGTTGGCAGTTTTCACTATTGGATTCTGTGAGCTATGTAGCCCACCATGATATTAACACGGCTTAACTATCTGATTGTGAGGCAGCAAATGTGTAAATTTGTATCTGATTGTTCATGCGAAGATCAGCTAAAGGCATCCGTCACTCAACTGGGACAGCAATCACCAGAAAAGGTTATCTATCAGACCTCCCTGATGAGTGCGCTGCTCAACGGCGTCTATGACGGTTCTACCACCGTCGCGCAGCTGTTGCAGAAGGGCGATTTTGGCCTCGGCACGTTTAATCAGCTGGATGGTGAACTGGTGGCATTTGACCGGCAGGTTTATCAGCTGCGCGCCGATGGCAGCGCCAGCCCGGCACGGCCTGAACAACAAACCCCGTTCGCCGTGATGACCTTCTTTAAACCGGAACATCAGCACCGCTTTGCGCATACCGCCACGCGCGATGACGTCCATCAGGTGATTGATCGCATCATCACCTCCGATAACCATTTCTGCGCGCTGCGTTTGAGCGGTCGATTTGCCTCGGTACAGACGCGCACCGTGCCCTGCCAGTGCCGCCCGTATCGCTCGATGCCGGAAGTGCTGAGCAATCAGCCCACCTTTGATTTTCGCCAGCGTGACGGTGAGCTGATTGGATTCCGCACGCCGCAATATATGCAGGGGATTAACGTCGCCGGCTATCACGAGCACTTCATTACCGACGATCGTCAGGGCGGCGGGCATATCCTCGATTATGTGCTGGAGCAGGGCACGCTGACGTTTGGTGCCATCAGCAAGCTGGTGGTCGACCTGCCGCAGGATCGCGAGTTTTTACAGGCCGATCTTAATCCTCAGGATCTGGATGCCGCGATCCGTTCCGTCGAAAGTTAATCGCAGAGGTGATCATGAAACAGCTTAAAACCCAGACGCTGTGGAACAGTGGTGCAGACCTGGTTGTCGCTCAGCTGGAAGCGCAGGGCGTAAACCATATTTTTGGCATTCCCGGCGCCAAAATCGACAAGGTGTTTGATTCGCTGGTGGACTCTTCCATTCAGCTGATTCCGGTGCGTCATGAGGCTAACGCGGCGTTTATGGCTGCGGCAATGGGCCGCCTGACCGGCCACGCCGGCGTAGCGCTGGTGACTTCCGGGCCTGGCTGCTCAAACCTGGTGACCGGTATGGCTACCGCCACCAGCGAAGGCGATCCGGTGGTGGCGATCGGCGGGGCGGTTAAGCGCTCCGACAGTGCCAAACAGGTGCATCAAAGCATGGATACGGTGGCGATGTTTCGCCCGGTGACCAAATTTGCCGTAGAAGTCACTGATGCCTCGGCGCTCGCGGAGTGTGTATCGAACGCGTTTCGCCATGCCGAAAACGGGCGCGGCGGCGCATCGTTCCTCAGTCTGCCGCAGGACATTGTTGACCAGCCGGTGTCAGGCAGCCTGTTACAGCGTTCAGGACACATCACGCTGGGCGCTGCGCCCGACGCGCTGGTGAATGCCGTAAGCCGCGAGATTGCGCGGGCGAAAAATCCGGTGATTCTGCTGGGCCTGATGGCCAGCCAGCCGGAGAACAGCGCGGCGATTCATGAACTGCTGAGCAAAAGCCGTATTCCGGTGACCAGCACCTATCAGGCGGCGGGCGCGGTGCGGCAGGAGCACTTCTCACGCTTTGCCGGGCGGGTTGGCCTGTTTAACAATCAGGCCGGTGACCGCCTGCTCCAGCAGGCGGATTTGATTATCACCATTGGTTACAGCCCGGTCGAGTATGAACCGGCCATGTGGAACAGCAGCAATGCCTTGCTGGTGCACATCGACGTGCTGCCCGCCGAGACCGATAACCACTATCAACCCGACGCTGAGCTGGTAGGTGATATCGCCGGGACAGTGCGCAAAATCGCCGCGCAAATCGCGTCGCCGCTGCAGCTCAGCGACGCTGCCGCCACCATTCTGCAGGATCGGCAGCAACAGCGTCAGCTGCTGGCGATGCAGGGTGCCAGCCTCGATCAGTTCGCCCTGCATCCGCTGCGTATCGTCCGGGCGATGCAGGACATCATTAACAGTGACGTCAGTCTGACGGTCGACATGGGCAGTTTTCATATCTGGATTGCCCGTTACCTCTACAGCTTCCGGGCACGGCAAATCATGATTTCCAACGGGCAGCAAACCATGGGCGTGGCGCTGCCGTGGGCGATTGGCGCCTGGCTGGTCGATCCATCCCGTAAAGTGGTTTCGGTGTCGGGCGACGGCGGCTTTCTGCAATCCAGCATGGAGCTGGAAACCGCCGTTAGGTTAAAGGCCAATATTCTGCACATCATCTGGGTCGACAATGGCTATAACATGGTGGCGATTCAGGAAGAGAAGAAATACCAGCGCGTCTCCGGTGTGAACTTCGGGCCGGTGGATTTCAAAGCTTACGCGCAGGCGTTTGGTGCCGCTGGATTTTCGGTGAACAGCGCCGCTGAACTGGAACCCACGTTGCGGCGGGCGATGGAGGTGGAAGGACCGGCTGTGGTGGCCATCCCGGTAGATTACAGCGATAACCCGCTGTTGATGGGGCAGCTGCACCTCAGCCAGCTGCTTTAATCGGCTGTCACCTGAGCCAGTCCGGACCGGCCGTCAACGTCACGGCGGTCCGGAATAATGCGCTATTTAGCGCCAGGCTGGCCGGATGGGGTTAAAAGCTCTGCCAGTCCGCGTCCATGCCGTGCCCGGCGGCTACGGGTACAGCAGCCGGACGTTTCAGCGCGGAGACCGTTTTCGGGCGCTCAGCAGGTCGCGCGGACCCGGCCAGTGAAAACTGGTTCACCAGGCCGGACAGGGTTTGCGCCTGATCCTGCAATGACGCGGATGCGGCAGAGGCCTCCTCTACCAGCGCCGCATTCTGCTGCGTGACATCATCCATCTGATTAATCGCCAGGTGCACCTGCGAGATGCCGGTGTTTTGCTCTTCGGCTGCGGCAGCAATTTCGCTTACCAGGTCATTCACCTGACGGAACGCGGTTTTCAGTCCTGTCATGTTCTCTTCCACCGCTTCGGCCTGTACCGCACCCGATTCCACCAGGCTGTAGGAGGTATCAATCAGCTGTTTGATCTCCCTGGCCGCCTGGGTTGAACGCTGCGAGAGATTGCGCACTTCACCCGCAACCACCGCAAAGCCCTTGCCGTGTTCGCCGGCGCGCGCCGCTTCGACAGCAGCATTCAGTGCCAGAATATTGGTCTGGAAGGCAATGCCTTCGATCAGCGTGACAATTTCGGTGATTTTTTTCGAGCTGGAGCGGATCTCCGCCATGGTGTTGAGCATATTGCCCAGCGACACCGCGCTGGCGTCTGAAAGTTCTGTCGCGTTACCGGCCAGACGATTAGCCTGCCGGGTATTGTCGGCCGTCTGACGCACGGTTTCGCTCAGTTCCGCCATACTGGCCGCCGTCTGTTCCAGCGAGGCGGCCTGCTGTTCCGTCCGCGAGGAGAGATCTTCGTTGCCGGCGGCGATTTGTGCCGACGCCGAACTGACGGCGTGAGAAGCGGTACTGACCTGCGCCAGCGCGCTGCCAACCCGGTCAAGCAGCTGGTTAAAGGCGCGGGCCATATTGCCGACTTCGTCTTTTTTGCTGTCATCGGCGGTGACGCTCAGATCAAGGCTGCTGCCAACGTGATCCATCACCTGACCAATCGCTTTCAGACTCTGACGAATGCGCACCAGAGTTAACGCGGTGAGCGTACCCAGTAACAGCAGTGTCACCGCGACCCCGGCACTCAATCCCCAGAATGTGCGGTGATAAATCTCCTGGTTGACCACGCGCAAGCCGTCACCCAGCGACAAATTAAGCGCCATCTGCTGGCGATAATCATTTTTTAACTGGCTGATGGCGCCGCCAATACCACTTTCGGCTTCCAGCATGCCGAGCGTGACGTCATCCTGATGAGCGTGTGAAGCAGCCAGAAAGGCCGGCAACCGTGACTCAACCACGCGCAGCGTCGCCAGGCCTTTAATGGTCATCTGCTTATCTTCGTCGCTGGAGATATCATTGGCTAAATAATATTCTGCCAGCGTTTTAATGTCGGCCAGGCGCTGGGCGATCTCTTTCTCGACCGGCGGCATGCGCGCATTGTCAGTCTGGCTTTGATGTTTATACAGGGAGAGAGACAGTTTATTGCTGCGATCAATCAGTTCGGACAGATCGCGAATAGAGGGAATCGCATTGACCTGAACATATTCAAAGCGCTCCTGAAAACCGCCTAACAGTCGTACAGAAATAATGCCCGTCACCACCAGTGAAGCTGAGAGTAAAATGAAAGCCAGGGTAAGTCTTTGAGTAATATTCATCATATTGTTACCTGGTAAAAAGTTAAAAGGAATAAAGCGACAACCCACCGTACATCGGCAGGACCTCACAAAAGGTTATTTCAAAAATTATGAATAAATTAACTTTTCAGGATCATTAATTTTGAAGTAATTAAATAACTTTCAAAATGCGTGACGTATTATTTTGCGCTAATTACCTGCGCCTTACGGTGTGCTATCCACTCACGATACTGGGCCGGCGTCATCGCCATCACCTGATGGAAAGCTTTACGAAAGGCGGTATCTTCGCTGTAACCGCACTGCAAGGCGGTCTGACGCACGCTGACGTCGGTGCTGGCCAAAATGGTACAGGCCAGTTCAATGCGGATGCGTGTAATAAACTCTTTTGGCGTTTCCTGCGACAGGGCTTTCATTCTGCGCTGCAGGGTGCGCCCGGTAACGTTCAGTGCGGCTGCCAGTTGCGCGGCATTGATGGCGGGATTTTCCAGGCGGATGATCTCCTGCGCCCGCACCAGAAACGGCGTGCTGCTTTTCACCGTACCCGGCGAGCCGGGAAGGTGGGTGTGCAGCACAGGGTTATCGGCCAGCGACATCTCCCGGGTGAGATCCGCCACCGCCTTGCCGGCGCTTTTTTCAATGATATACAGGGCCAGCGATATCCACGAAAAACAGCCACCGCTGGTAATGACGCGATCGTCTTCCTCCAGCGTCTTGCCTTTCGCCAGTCGCGCCTGCGGATAGCGCGCCTGCAGCATATGGCTGACCCACCAGGTGGTGGTAAAGGAACGGTCATTCAGCAAACCCGCCTCGCCGAGGATCACGCCACCGGTGCCCGCAGCTGCCACCCAGACACCCTGCTGATAGAGTTTGTTAAACCAGCCGGCAGCCTGACGGATACTGTCAAGGTTGATAGGTTGCAGGTCGGGCCCCAGCAACATGCCGGGCGCAATCACCACATCAACCGCACCGGCCCCCTGAAATGAGCTGTCGATGTGAATCAGGCGGCCTTCCGTATCCCACACCGGGTCACCGTTGGCGCTGACAATCAGCGTTTCAAAAGCTTTATCGGGAAAGCGTGCGGCGTGCACGGGGGAAGAGGCAATCGCTTTGTTGGTTATCCAGAAAAGGTCGGTCATTCCGGCAACGGCGGACAGTACGCTGCCTTCCAGGGCGAGTATGGCGATACGCATAAGGGGTTTCCTGTGTTCAGATTGTCGTGATTTGCGTGAAAAATGTGACATTTTCCGCCGCTGAAGCTTTGTGGCCTCAATAGCGGACTCTTATTTTATCTGGCCCTGGCGGTTGTCATCGGAAAAGAAACCGGCAATAAGCGGATATCAGACCAGAAGGGAAGCGGAAAGGGCGCGTGGATGAAGCGATGGGATCGGGCAAACGAGAGGTGTGTGACAGACAACAGGGCGTGTAGCCAGCGCCACCATCATCGTGGCGCTGGTGCTGACGTTAGCTGAATCTTTCCGGGCGGAAGGTCGCCAGCATCGGGTGTTTAACGCCGGTGAGTATCTCCTGCGTCAATATCTCACCGAGGATCAACGCCAGCGTGGCGCCGGAATGGGTGAAGACAACAAAACAGCCGGGAACCTTCTGCAGCTCACCGACCACCGGTTCGCCATCACCAGGAATCGGCTTGAGGCCGATTTTCCAGCTGCTGGCTTTCAGCGGCGCGCCGTCAGCGATCAGGTTACCCGCTTCCGCCATCAGCTGGTTAATGACTGCGGTATCAATGCTGTACTGCCCGTCGGCCTGCGCGACGATGTGCTCTTCATACCAGTCATGATCGACGGCGATGGTGTTGCCGGGATTAGGCCGGACCGCCGCGCGCGGCGTATTCATTACCACCTGCAGCCGGTGATCGCCGGGCTGGCTGGTTACCAGCATTGAGACCGGGGAACCGTTGGGGATGTGCACGCCGAGCGGGGCAACCACTTCCGGCGTCCACGGGCCACACGCTACCAGTACGCGATCGGCCAGCAGCTCACCGCGCTTTTCGCTGCGAATGCCGCTGGCCCGGCCGTCTTTGGTGATCACGCTGGCTTTACCGGCGTGCTCAACGATCTCTCCGCCCAGCGCGCGCAATGCCTGAACCAGATGCTCAACCAGATGCGGCAGGCTGACCCAGCCTTCACCGGGGTTAGCAATCGCCACCTGACTCAGGCTGGCCGGATTCACCTGTGCATCGACATCACCGACCGTGGCGCGATTGATCAGCTTTGAGTCGTAGCCCTGCGCTTTTTCATAGTGATGACGCGCTTGGGTGCCCGCGTCATCGTCTGCGGCCCAGTAAATCGCGCCGTCGAAGCGCAGCCAGTCGAGCTGCGGATGGCGGGCAAACAGCGTGCGATAGCGGTCAATGCCCGCCATGCGCAGCGCATGGTAAGGCTGCGAACGCTCGCCCGCGGAGTTGAGCCAGGAGAGGGATCGGCCGGTGGCGCCGGAGCAGAGTGCCGCTTCCGTCACCAGCGTGACCTGCGCGCCCGCCTGCGCCAGCTGCCAGGCGGTTGAGACGCCGAGGATGCCGCCACCCAGCACAATGACGGTTTTTGCCACGGTTTTGTCAGACATCATTCATTCCTTCTGTTAAAAAAATGTTCGCCCTTCAGGCAATACGTACGCGATGCTGCCGATGGAGCTGCTCAATAAGCTGTAAAACGCCGAGCGCTTCACGCGCATCAACCGGCGGCGGCCCGCCATGTACCAGCGCGTTGGCTAACAGTTGATAGAAAGCGGGGTAGTGGCCACGTTCAATCGGCACCGTTGTGGTTGCCCCGACCGTGCCGGCCCGGGCAGCCTTTTCTGCCGGCGTGACGCCGTACTGGCTATCGCCGGGCGACATGCCCGCCGCCAGCTGCGGCTCCTGATTGTCCAGCCCCCAGTGGGTGAAAGCGCCTTTGCTGCCCAGCAGGTGAAAGCGCGGCGCATTCAGTGCCGCCTGGCCATTCATCCACAGCCGCGAGCGCACGCCGTTGTGGTGCAGCAATGAGACAAAACAGTCCTCGTCGCTGTCCGATTGCGGGCCGGAATGGCGCGCCAGCTCTGCCGTGGCATGGGCGACCGGGCCAAAGAGCTGGATGGCCTGATCAATCAGATGGCTGCCGAGATCCAGCAATAAACCACCGCCCTGTGCCAGCGTGACGCTGTCACGCCAGTTGCCGAATCCCTGCGGTCGCCACCACTCGAAACGCGACTCAAAACTCCTTACGGTGCCGAAGGCTTCCTGGTGCACCAGGCGCTGCAACGTCAGAAAGTCACCGTCCCAGCGTCGGTTATGAAACACGGTGAGCAAGGTATTGGCCTGCTGCGCGGCAGCGATCATCATTTCTGCCGCCTGCACGTCTGGTGCGAACGGTTTATCCACCACCAGATGGATCGCGCGCTGGCTGGCCTGTACAGCCTGCTCCGCGTGTTGCGCCGGCGGCGTGGCCAGCACGATGAGATCGATGCCGATCTCGCCGCCATCAATGGCCTTGAGCAGCGCTGGCCAGTCCGGCAGCACGCGCGCCTGAGGGTAACGTTGCTGCGCGGTCGCTACGCGTTGGGCATCGCCAGTGACGATAACGTCGAGACGATAGTCGGCGTTATGGGCAAGCAGCGGTGCATGAAACACGCTGCCGGCGACGCCAAAACCTACCAGCGCCGTGCGGATTGGGCCGCTAACCTGAAGATGTGTCATTACAGTACCTCCGACAGAAAACGCTGCAGACGCGCGGATTGCGGACGGTCAAAGATTTGTTCCGGCGTGCCGGCTTCTACGATTTCGCCTTCATCCATAAACACCACCTGGTCGGCCACGCGCCGGGCGAAGCCCATCTCATGGGTCACGACTACCATGGTCATGCCGCGCTGGCACAAATCGGCCATTAGCGTCAGAACGCCTTTCACCAGCTCAGGATCGAGTGCCGAGGTGGCTTCATCGAACAGCATCACTTCCGGCTCCATCGCCAGCGCGCGCGCTATTGCCACGCGCTGCTGCTGGCCACCGGAGAGATCGCGCGGCCGGTGATCGGCTCGCTGAGCAAGGCCCACTTCGGCCAGCCGCTGACGGGCAATCTCCAGCGCTTCGGCTTTCGGGCGGCCTTTCACTTTCCACGGTGCCAGCGCCACGTTTTCCAGCGCACTGTGATCGGGAAACAGGTTGAAATGCTGAAACACCATGCCAATTCTCAGCCGCAGTGCATCGGGCTTGTCCTTCAGGACAGAACGCCCGGCCAGTAAGACATCGCCGTTCTTCGGTTCATGCAGGCGATTTATGCCGCGCAGTAAGGTGGATTTTCCCGATCCCGAGGGACCGATGATGCAGGTGGTAGTGCCCGGTTCGATGCTCAGCGACACATTGCGCAGCACCTCAATCGGGCCGTACGCCAGCGTCAGATTGCGCAGCTCGAGGCTGGCGCCGTGAAATGCAGATGGCATGGCCATATTAGTGTCCTCGCTCGCTGGTAAGGGAGACCGCCGGGACCACGTTGCGCTTTTGCTGCACTTCATCGAGCTCCTTCAGGCCGCTTTGTGGCGCGGTGGCGCGGCGACGTCCGGTACGGTAGCGGACGTCGATATAGTTCACGGCGTGGGTGAGCGGCACGGTGATCACCAGATAGAACAGCCCGGCCAGCATCAGTGGTGACAGGTTGCCGCTCAGCACGGCGGCATCCTGGCCGACGCGGAACAGTTCACGCTGACCGGTCATCAGGCCCAGCAGATAAACCAGCGACGAGTCTTTGATGATTGCGATGAACTGATTGACTATCGCAGGCAACACGCGGCGGATGCCCTGCGGAATGATCACCAGGCGCATCGCCCGGCCATAGCTCATTCCCAGCGCCCGGCAGGCTTCCATCTGCCCCTGTTCCACGCTCTGGATACCGGAGCGGAAAATCTCGCCCATGTAAGCGCTGGCAATCAGGCTCAGGGCAAAAATGCCGAGCGGATACGGCGTCGGACCAAATAGCTGATAGCTGAAACGCGCCAGGCCCTGACCAATCAACAGAATGGTGAGGATGGAAGGCAAGCCGCGAAACAGATCGGTATACAGCCGCGCGGGCACGCGCAGCCAGCGCGAGGGCGAAATGCCCATCAACGCCAGTATCAGGCCGAATAACGTGCCCAGCACGGTGGCCGCCACGGAGATAATGATGGTGTTGACCAGTCCGGTTGCCAGCAGCTGTGGCAGGACGTCCATCATCGATGGAATATCAAAAAACGTACGGGAAAGAATAGTGATCAGATCCATAGCCGATTCTCGGTTGCGGGTGACGGACATGCGCCGTCACCGGATGCAGTCTCACGCATAACGATGCGCAGGGTTATTGGCCGCCGGGCAGATACTGTTGCGGCATTGGCGAACCCGGGAACCACTTCTGGTACAGCTGTTTCCAGGTCCCATCCTGCATTGCCGCTTTGATGGCTTTATCCAGCGCTGCTTTGAACTCGGGCTTGCCTTTGGCGATGGCGACACCCGCAGGCGCGTCAAATGAAGGGATGTTCGCCGCCGTGACCAGCTTAAAGCGGGTGGCATAATCTTTGGCGGCTTCGTAGTCGAGGAACATGGCATCCAGCGTGCCGTTATTCAGCGCGGACACCGCTGCGTTGTTATCGGGGAAACGCACCAGATCGGTCTGTTTGAAGTGCTGCAGCGCATAGTTCTCCTGCAGCGTGCCCTGAATCACCCCCAGCCGTTTATGCGCCAGGGTTTCAACGTTTTTCACCCCGGAATCGCTGCGGGTCAGCACCGTCAGATAGCCCGCAAGATAGCCGGTGGAGAAATCGACAGTTTTTTCGCGCAGCGGCGTGATGCCAATCGCGGCGACGCCGGCATCATACTGGCCATTTGCCACCGCCGGCAAAATGGCGGAGAAGTCCTGACCGATAAAATCCACCTGATTGATGCCCATGCGATGCGCCACATTTTTGAAGAATTCGACGTCAAAGCCGGTGAAGTTGCCGCTTTTATCGGTGAAGGTGTAGGGCTTCGCGTCGCCGAGGCTGGCAACGCGGAGATGACCGGGTTCGATCAAACCCCAGGGATTACTGTTGCTGGCGGCATGGGCGCTCCAGCTGGCGGAAACCAGCATTGCCGTGCCGAACAGGGCGGCGGTCAGGTGATTGAAACGTTTGTGCGATGTCATAAGGCTCTTCCGTCTGTGCAGGTGAAACTTCAGAGTTCGCCAAGCCGGTTTATTGTTATTGAGACCGGTCTCAACGCGGGGCAAAATGAAACCGGCTGTGGTTGTGAGACCGGTCTCATTCGGGTATACTGATATTAAGCACACGCTATCAGCAGCGTCAATTATGTTGTTATCAACTTGTGATTCGAAATAATTATGACCAATGAAAATGCTCGTTCACGCGGTCCGACCGTCGCCGACGTCGCCCGCGCCGCCAATGTTTCCAAAGCTCAGGCGGCACGCGCGCTGGGCGGGTATGGTTCCGTCAGTGAAGACGTGCAGACGCGGGTGAATCAGGCGGCTGAAGCGCTGGGATACCGACCGAACGAGCTGGCGCGCAGCATGAACACCGGCCGCTCCAATACCATCGGGGTGATTGTCGGCGACATCGAAAACCCGCACTTTGGCCTGGCGCTGCGCGGCATGGCGGACGTCGCGCGCCAGGCGGGCTTTCACCTGCTGCTGAGTAACAGCGATGAAACGCTGGACGAGGAACGGGAAGCCGTGCGCGTGATGCTGGATAAGCGCGTCGATGGCATCATCGTCGCGCCGTGCAGCTCATTGTTTGAGGATAACGAACATCTTCGCCAGGTGCTGGCAGAAGGGCGTTCATTAATGATGTTTGACCGGGCAGTGCAGGGGATGGAGGTGGAGACCATCCAGGCAAACTTTGTCGCAGTGGCAAAACAGGCGACGGAGCTGTTACTGGCGGCCGGGCATCAGCGAATTGCTTATCTCTCCAGCATGCGCAGCGCTGCAGCGTATTCGCCGGCAATCACGCTGGACCCCACGCCGGTGGCGCAACGTGTTAGCGGAATGATTGATGCCTACCGGGCCGCAGGTAAGGAACTGGATCCGGCGCTGATTCGGCTTAATGCACTCAGCGAAGCCATCATTGAGCAGATCCTGACTGAACTGCTGGCGCTCGCCGAACCACCCAGCGCGCTGATTGCCTCCGATAACCTGATTGCGATGGGCATCCTGCGCGGTCTGGCCAAACGCGGCCTGCGCGTACCCGAAGATATCTCTTTTGTGATGTACGACGATTTTCCCTGGACCGAGCTGATGTCACCGCCGCTGACCGTGGTCGCCCAGCCGGTATATGAAATGGGGCGCGAAGCCGCGCGCCGGTTGATTTGCCACATCCGCCAGCAATCCGCTGGCGCCTTACCCGCGTTTGACAGCTGGATGGTGGTGCGCGGCTCAGTGGGGGCAAACCCGTCGGCCCGGTGATACAATGTGCGGCGGCGGGTTTGTGCAATTTCTCCCTGCTTTTTTGGTCGCCATGAATGGCGCCCCTACGGAAAACCGCGCGGTTTTGTTTCTTCATACGCCTCAGAGAAACAGTAAATTGTGCGATGCCTCGCAGGGTGCGCATTCATGCACACCGGTAACACATTCAGTTGTGCGATATCTCGTAGGGTATAAATTCATGCGCACCGGAGAAACATTCAATTGTGCAATGCCTTGTAGGGTGCGCATTGATGCGCACCTGGATAATCCTGCATAGGCGTAATCAAGCAGATTCCCCCGTTTCATTAATTCGCCAGAGTGGGTAAGTTTTTATATCCAGTTCCACCATTAATGAGATGGTTGTAATAACCCCGAATAAATCTCAGCGCTTGTTAAAGAATATCCTGAATACGCAAACCTCTCGAAAGATGAGTTTAATGCGCGCGTACAGAGCGATCCTGCCTATAAAGCAGTAGCAGATTTGTGGGGCACAGGTGGTACCTATTCGATGGTGGCAACGGCGGTTGCGGGTGCTCTGGGCGGACTGAGTGCCAGCAATCTCGGCGCGGCGGCCAGCGGGGCGATGGCCCCTTATATCGCTAACGCGATTAAACAGGTCACTACAACTCATAATGCTGACGGCACTGAGAACGTCAACCTCGTAGCAAATACTATGGCCCACGCCGTAGCGGGTGCTGTGCTGGCTCAGATGTCCGGCAGCAGCGCGGCGGCAGGCGCTGCCGGAGCGTCGGGTGGTGAGCTGGCAGCACGTGCAATTGTAAAAGTGATGTATCCGAACACAGACATCAGCAGTCTGTCCGAAAGTCAGAAGCAGATGGTAAGTACGTTGAGCCAGCTTGCAGCAGGACTGGCTGGCGGTATTGCGTCGGATTCGTCAATGGGGATTGGAACCGGAGTCAGCGCCGGGAAAAATTCGGTTGAGAATAATGCACTATGTAGCGCCGCAGTATGCCTCACCAACCCACTTGAAGCAAATACTTCCGGTGGCGGCGCTCCAGCAGGAGCAGCCATAGGGGTTTCCGCTGGAACAGCAATTGCAGAATCGTTGAAAGATGATGATAGTAGAAAAGAGCCAAATTTAGGTCATGATATATCAGGCGAACATAAGCAAGAAATTGCAGGCGGTGGAGGTAGTTCTCCGAATGGATGGGAGCCTGATGAAGAAGATAGCAAAAGCGATAGCAAAGATAATCTTGACCCTAATAATCGAGCCCAACATGAAGATTACTTAGACTCACTTCGGGCATCAATGGAGAAACCGAATGTAAAAGATGATACACTTAAAAATCTTATTGATGACCTATATCGGCCTAATGCAAAAGTAGGAAGCGGTAGCACTGCAGACGCAGTTAGATATGAGTTAAGGACTGGAGAGCAGGTAGGGGGTAGAGGACACATCGAAAAGGCTGAAACATACTCAAGAGCGTTAACCAAATGGCTTGAAAATAACCCTAATGCATCACCAAATGACCGTGCTGCAGCAGAGAATGTTTTAAAAGATATGCAAAATGCTTTATCAGGAAAATAAATATGACTAATGAAATTGAAAAGCTCATTAACTACTATAGGTCCTTATCAATTAAAATTGATGAGGATGTGCAAAAATGCTTTGAGTTTTGGACCCCTGAAACCCCACCCGCGCTACTTATTTTTTCAGCAATAGGAAGATCTATTGGTTCTAATATAAATGAATTGGATGAAAGAGATAAAATTCGCCTTTTCAACTCTATTGAGAATGGAATTGCATCAAATGATCATACAGTTTCTACCGCAATAGCCACGGGACTAATCGAAGCGCTATTAGGCTCCATTGGTGAAGATTGTGTTAAATGGGAAAAAATATTCATTTTTTTAGGGCCTGAGACAAAAAAACATGCTTTGGCATGGGGGAATTTTTCTGGGGGTTAATATTCCTTTTATCACATCAATATTAAGGGAGATTGCAACCCAAAACCTTAATTTATAATAATATTCTTAGCGGTGGATGAAGTTTATTACTCTCAAAGCCTTTGATGTTCTACACTTAATGTAGATGAAAATAAAATAATTGGAGAGTAGAGCATATGACTTAGTGCGTAATGCATGATTAAAAATCATATTTAACATAATCATGATTATGCGCACTTAACTTCACAATCCAATTTGATGATGTCACTTTTTAGCTAGCCAATAATGTCACCCGGATACGGAGCGTTTGCTACCTTAGCTGATGCAGCACCCAGCCTGTTGTCACTCAATGTCACCAGTAGCAGCAAATGAACTTCAACCGCGACACTGATACCGTCAGTCTTACTGGTAATCCCGAAACCCATCACATTGATGAAGCTTCACCCCACCGCAAACTGACGCTGCTACGTGAAAATTACGTTGGTTTCGGGCCATACTGCCGCAGAAAAACGTCAGAAGCATCTCAGGATCAAACTCTCCTGCAGACACGATGTGAACAAAGAGTTTACTGACTCAGCTTGCCGCAAAACTTTTTTCGATATTCTGCGGGAGAGATGCCCAGCTTAATTTTAAAATGCCGGCGCATGCTCAACGGTGTAGAAAAACCTGATTCGATGGCGATAATCTCTATCGGTTGATCGGTTTTTTCCAGATAACGTTGTGCCAGCGCCAGGCGCTGATTACATAGCCAGTCGCTAAAACAGTTGCCGGTAGTTTGCTGGAAACGGCGGGAAAAACTGCGCGGACTCATTAACGCCTTTTGCGCCAAATCTTCTAATGTCAGGGTATGTTTTAAATTTTTGCTCGCCCAGGCCAGCGCATTCATAAAACAATCGTTGGCAGTGGAATCATGAACAGGTTGTTGAATAAACTGCATCTGACTGCCCTGACGATGTGCCGGTACCACCAACATGCGTGCCACATTATTGGCGATATCCGCACCACATTGCTTACGCACCAGATGCAGGCAGCAGTCGATACTGGCGGCGGTGCCGGCTGAGGTGACAATCTGGCCCTCATCGATATACAACACATCGCGGTCAATCGCCACCTCCGGATAATTCTGTTCAAATTCTGCCATCCAGCGCCAGTGAGTCGTAGCACGCGATTGCGTCAGCAAACCGGCTGCGGCGAGCACGAACGCCCCAAGACACAGTCCGATGATGGTCGCGCCCCGTGCGGCAGCCTGCTGTAATGTTTCTATCAGTAACGCAGGAGGCTGCACGTGAGGATCGCTCCAGCTCGGCACAATCACCATATCCGCCTCGCGTACGCTCTCCAGCCCATGGTCCGCCAGAATCGAAAAACCACTGCTGGTCTTTAACGGAGCGCGATGCGCGGCACAAATCATGGATCGTCACGGGCTTAATGACGCATATGTGCGTTTCTTCCACCGCACGTGACGCGGTTCCGCTGGGCTTCTCTGTGATTATTCCGGAAGATGCCACGGCAACCCGCGATCTGGCCACCTGGGATAATAATGTCGTGGATCACAACGTTCTCCAGCAGGCCGCGCTGGCCGGTGTAGCCGATGTGTTCGCGGAAATTAAAACCACCGATACCGTGCTGGCCATGCCGGTAAAGTAAAATCGTCATTACTGACGGCGCCTGGCACTCTTTTCAGGCGCTGTTAATGAGAACGTAGAAAGCTGCACTGCATGTTTGCATGGCGAATGGCGACGCGCTGACAGCCAGGCGGCTTGCAAACGTGGAGCGAGAATATTCCGGTGATCACGCCCTCGCTGGCAACGGATAACACTTCGTCCAGTTGTAGTTAGTCTTCGCCAGCATCAGTTCTCCCGCCACCGCACCAAAATTGATGTCCTGACGTTCATAAAAGAATTGACGCAAAACTGCGGGTAAAAACTCAGCGCCGTAGCGCAGTAACGTGCTGTGCCAGAATGGTGCCGGCAACAGGCTGTTGCCATGCCGCATCAGCAATTCATTTTCCCAGTCTGAATCCAGAACCTTGTCGCAGAATGACTGGCGCATGGCAATCGCAGGCGTATCAGGTATACCCGCAAGCAATAACTGACTGGGCAACGCCACTAAGCGCAGATCCCGGATAACGATTTTTTTCGCAGCAAATTCCTGCCAGATCGTGGTCAGTTGCGCCACTTTCGCTGGTAAAGGCTCATTGATGTTGTAAAGCGGCAAAGTCAGAGGCAAAAAAGTAAAATGAAGACCTTGCACTGGCAAGGTATCGGCAAGCGGATCAGCCTGTGTGAGTCGTTGCAATTCATCAATCAGACGTAACACCGGTAAGGAAACTGACGGCTTTATCCCTGCGGCAAGCGCCAGTTTAAACGGATCGTAGTAATTCTCTTCACGGATGTTCCCGATGCCTGCATTTTTCGCCCACCGCGCAATCGTGTTTTCGTTCGCAGAACGGTACCGGGTTTGCAGACTGATTGGTTGCATGTCAGACCTTAGGGTATTTGGATGAGCGCAGATAATTAATTATGAAACGTTTTTTAGCAGATACTCCAGCCTGATTGTGGTGCAAACGCGTGATTATCTCATGCCTATTCAACCCTACTTAAACGATGCGCGATTTGTCTTCGCTCTGGCGGATCAAAGCATCTACAATGCCGGCGAAATTTTTACTGATGAGGATACACAATTGGACACCTGTCCCACACGATTACAATCGGTGCCGATGCTGAGATAGCCTCATCGCTGTCTTAGCCCTGCGTTAAGACGGTGGATTTCCCTCCCCCTTTTTCCTGCGTTCTGTCTGGCCCCGCTGTAATCCATTCTTATAACCCTGAATATTCATTGCCCGGCGGTGATGGAGTGAGGTCTGACATGGACTGGAAAATCTTTTTATTGCGCGTCACGGTCGCGCTGATTCTGGGCGCGCTAATTGGCAGCGAGCGCCAGCTGCGCCAGCGCCTGACCGGGCTGCGCACCAATGCGCTGGTCAGCACCGGTGCCTGTTTGTTTGTGCTGATGACGCAAAGCGTACCGGGTATTGCCGCAGATGCCTCGCGCGTCGCGGCCTATGTGGTTTCCGGCATCGGCTTTCTTGGCGGTGGCGTCATCATGCGCGATGGCCTGAATGTGCGCGGCCTTAACACCGCTGCCACGCTGTGGTGTACCGCGGCGATTGGCATTCTTTGCAGCATGGGCTTGTTGCTGGAAGCAGGCATCGGTTGTGTGGTTATTCTGTGCGCCAACATCCTGCTGCGCGAGCTGGCACAGGGCATCAATCGGCAAAGCATCATTACTGCGGAAGACGCCAGCCAGTATTACAAAGTGCAGATCATCTGTCTGGCGGCCGATGAGGTGCAGGTGCGCAGCCTGATGCTGCATAGCCTCGGTGGCAGCGGTCTGCGGCTGCAATCCCTGCACAGTGAGGATCTGGAACCCTCACACCGCATGGCGGTAAATGCGGAAGTGCTGGGTAAACCCAGCCTGACCGATCAGCTGGAAAATCTGGTCAGCCGCATCAGCCTGGAAAAAGGCGTCAGCTCGGTCAGATGGCAGGTGTGTGAGCCGGAGACCGATTGAGTCGTTAAACGCGATGCGGCTGCGCTACCTGCCAAAGCGCAGCCGCAGCGTTGCCGGCAGCACGGTATGCTGGCTGATGGGTTCATCGCTGTTAATCATGGTAGTGAGCAGCGTAAAACACTCCTGCGCCAGGCGCGGCACATCCTGCTCGACGGTATCGATCGGCAGAGTTAGTGAGTCATACAGATAGTGGTCGTCAAAGCTGGCCACGCGGATGTCGCTGTGCAGCAGGTGATGCTGGCTCATGTAGCGTAACACCCCTTCCAGCAGGCCGCAGGCGGCGGTGAAAATCGCTTTGGGTGGACGCCCCAGCCGGGCGCACAGCGCGGCAAACATTTCATAACCGCTGCTCGGGTGATAGTTGCCGTGAATGATCCACTCCGGCCGTGGCGTCACACCTGCCCGCTCAAGGCCCTGCATAAAACCGGCCAGACGATCTTTGGTGGGTGACAGACGCGGCTGACCGCCGAGGAAATAAATCTCATCCGGATTGGCACGCGCCAGCCGTTCCACCAGCTCGGCAGTCGGCGTGACCGAATCGGTCATCACCAGCGGCAGCTGCGTGTCATTAACGTAGCGGTCAAACAGCACGATCGGCAGCTGATCGCTCAGTTTGACGTAGTCACTGTCGCTTAACATGCTGGACGCCACAATCAGCCCATCAACCTGACGCGCCACCAGGTTATCCACTACCACCCGCTCCTGCCCGGCGTTTTCGTCAGTGCAGGAGATCAGCAACTGTAAGCCTGCCTCGCGACACAGATTTTCCAGCGCGTGCGAGAACACGGCAAAACCATGGTTGGTGATCTCCGGCACCACTAAACCAAGCGTATGGCTGCGATTATCGCGCAGCGAGCGCGCGTGAATACTGGCCTGATAGTGATGTTCGCGCGCCAGCGTTAATACCCGTTCACGCGTCTCTTTCGCCACGCGCAACTCTTTGCCACGGCCATTCAGCACCAGGCTGGCGGTGGCTTTGGACACCCCCGCCAGCGCGGCGATATCCGCTATGGTAACGCGTTTGGTTTTTCTCACGTCAGTGCATCGGTTAAGGAAACAATGACTTATTCTACCATGCACGGCCGCAACGACCAGTAGCGCGCCGTCACTTCTGCGTGTCCGGTCAGGGTTAATTGCGCCGGATGCGCCGGGAAGTAGCGGCTGCTCATCACCCCTTCCCCTTCATTAATGAAAATCTCGACGCTGGAGTGATCGCACAGTAACTGGAGCTGACTCACCGCGCCGCGCCAGTAACGGAACTGCCACTCGCCGTTTGCCAGACTGCGCCGCGCGAGCCGCAGCCCGTCGGCGCGCCACTCCAGCCGTAGCTGGTCGGCGAAATCCAGGGTGATGTCGCCCTGCCCGCTCAGCAGTAATTCCAGCCGCTGCGCATCAATGACCGGCGCATCGGCGGCTGGCCCCTGATAGTGCTGTTCAGCGCTGCGCAGCGCCTGCAGTTCAATAACCGGACGCTGGAACAGCCGGCCATCACGCGTGCCCAGTTCGCGCACGCAGGTCATCTGATGGATCCAGCCATTGGCCACCGTGGGCTGCAGCATCTCCTCGCCGTCCGGCACGCCCATCCAGCCCACCAGCAGCCGGCGTCCGTCGGCGGTTAGCGTGGTTTGCGGCGCGTAAAATTCGAAACCGGCGTCAAGCTCATGCAATTCGCCATGGCTAAAGCGGGCGTTAGCATAATCCAGATCGCCGGACAGCCACGCGCTGGGATGCGCATTGAGAAAACGATGATCTTCCTGCGCGATGCCCTGCGGGCAGCAAATCAGGAACGTGCTATCGCCGAGGGTAAACATGTCCGGACATTCCCTCATGTAACTGGCTGCCGCCAGCCCGTTCAGGCCGCTGCCGGCAATCTCGCCCAGATTGTGCCACTCACGCAGGTCCGCCGAGCGCAGCAGCAACACTTTGCCCTGCTTTTGTTGATCCTGCGCACCCAGCACCATGAACCAGTGCTCGCCATGCCGCCACACTTTCGGATCGCGCACGTGTCCGGTATAGCCGTCGGGCAGCGCGATCACCGGCCCGAGCTTGTCAAAGCCGCCCTGCGCATTCTGCACCGCCAGACATTGCCAGGCGGTGCGCGCGCCATCGGCAAACTTCACGTTGCCGGTATAGATCAGCGTCAGTGCGCCATTATCATCAACGGCGCTGCCCGAATAGCAGCCGCTGCGGTCATACTCTTCATCCGGCATTAGCGCTATGGGTTCATGCTGCCAGTGCAGCAAATCGGCGGAACTCCAGTGGCCCCAGCATTTATGCTGATGCTGACAGCCCAGCGCATTCCACTGATAGAACAGATGGTAACGCCCGGCGAAGTGGATAAAGCCGTTCGGATCGTTAAGCAATCCGGTGACGGGTGCCAGATGCCAGCCCGGATAATGCGGGTCGCTCAGCGCGCGCGGCTGACCGCGCATCACCGCCTGTAAAATATCGGGTAACAATGTAGAAGCCGCCATTATTCCGCGTCCGTTTTGTATTTGAGCAGATAAGAGATCACAAATGCGCTGCTGAAGGCAATCACCATGCCAATGGCATAGTTAAGCAACGAACTGGCCTGCACAATCGCCATGCCCGGCAGCCCGGTGAGACCGACAGCCGTCATATACACATGCACCGACACTACCCAGGCACCGCCCAGCGCGCCGCCAATCAGGCCGGCGATAAAGGGTTTCATAAAGCGCAGGTTGATACCGAAAATCGCCGCCTCGGTAATACCCAGCAGCGCTGAAAAGCCGGACGGCAGCGAGATGGCTTTGATTTTCACATCTTTGGTTTTGAACCATACCGCCAGACAGGCACCGCCCTGCGCCACGTTAGCCATCGCCCAAATCGGCAGCAGGAAGTTGACGCCAATCGCCGGATTGCCCAGCAGCCCGGCTTCAATCGCATGGAAGCTGTGGTGCACGCCGGTGATCACGATAACTGAGTAAAGCCCGCCAAACACCAGTCCGGCCAGCCAGCCGGCATGGGCAATCAGCGTGCTGAGGACGAATGAAATACCATCGCCCAGCATCCGCCCTGCCGGACCAATCACCAGCAGCGCAACGAAGCCGGCGATAATCACCGTCAGGAACGGCGTCAGGATCAGATCCAGCGCGTCCGGAATCACCCGGCGCAGCTGCTTCTCCAGCACGCTCATAAACCACACCGCCAGCAGCACCGGAAACACCGTGCCCTGGTAGCCGATCATCGCCACTTCGATACCGAAAAAGTTCATGGTATGGAAGCCGGCCGCCACGCCCCAGGCGTTGGTGAGCGCCGGATGCGTCAGGATGCCGCCGAGCGTGGCACCGAGGAACGGGTTACCGCCAAACTCACGTGCCGCGGTAAAGCCAATCAGGATTGGCAGGATAATAAAGGCCGCCGAGCTGCACATATCCAGCATGATATACAGCGCGTTGTCGGGGTTAACCCAGCCGTAGGTTTTAACCATGCCGAGCAGTCCCATTAGCAGGCCAGAGGCCACAATCGCCGGGATGATCGGTACAAAAATGTTCGACAGCAGACGCGCAATACGCTGGAACGGATTGAGCTTGCGCGCGGCGATGTCCGCGGCTTCAGATTTACTGGTTTCACTGATGCCAGCTTCGCGGATAAACGCGGCATACACTTTATTCACCACGCCAGTGCCAAAAATCACCTGCAGCTGTCCGGCATTGCGAAAACAGCCCTTCACACCCTCCAGTTTGCCAATCGCGGCGGTGTCGGCTTTGGCATCATCCACCAGTACCAGGCGCAAACGTGTGGCACAGTGCGCCGCACTGGCGATATTTTCCCGGCCTCCCAGCAGCGGCAGCAGCGACCGGGAAAGAGTAACAAAATCCATAGTAACCTCTGTTTTTGGTTGTTATGCCATCATGCGCTAAGCGGCCCGCATGCGGGCCGTTTCATCAGAACCAGGTTTCCATTTGCACGCCAAAGTTCCACTCGCCACCGGAATTAAAGCCGGTGCTGCCAAAGGCGTCATCGCTGGCGTAGTTATCCAGACGATGATCCCAGTCCATCCAGCTGGCGAACAGGCGGATTTCCGGACGCTTGAGAAATTCGCCCACATCGCTGGCTTTGAGCGTGGGGGCGACGGTGAGCTTGTAGAAGTTGCCGCTGACGGCCTGGCGATTGTTATAGCCTTCAGGCCGCAGATCCATGTATTGATATGAGCCTTCATACTGCATCTCAAAGTTCTGCGTAAATTCCTGAATCAGGCGCAGGTTCACGGTGGCCCACTCATAGCTGTCGCCTTTGAGATAGCGGTCTTTGCTGCTCTGCGCCAGCAGCGCCGGCGCGATGTGCCAGCCAGCGCCCAGCGGCGTCATGCCGTAGCTGGCGAGCCGCCAGGTGTTCGCCTGCGGCAACAGCGCGCCGTCGGAACCAATACTCTTCACTTCTGCACCGAGGCCATGACCGTACAGCAGCGCGGTTTTCGCTGAACCTTCACCCAGGCCGTAGAAGCTGTCGTTGTGCAATCCGACCAGGGCGTGCACACCGTCACTGGCGGCATCACTTTTCACGCGGTTGCCGTCAATATCGGTGCGCTGATCGTTATCTTTCGCGCGCATGCCGCTCACCATCAGCTGCAGCGGCCCGACAAAGTTATTCAGCGACAGAATGTAGTTTTGCGCGGTGTTGTCGTTATTTTCGATGTCCCCGAAGGTGCGGCCATAAATCGACAGGTTGCTGCGGGCGTCATCGCCCCACTTCATGTCGTAAATACCGGCCCCGGTTCCGGCGAGAAACACCACATCGGAATCGATCCAGTGGATGTCGAAGTTATCGCGGTCGAAACGCTTACCGGCCCACACCGTGGTGTCTTTGAACGCGCCGGTGAAGGTCGGGAGCTGCCCCAGCTCGACAAACGCCTGACGCAGGTTGAGATCGCTGCTGGCGGCAGTCCAGTCGTTGTAGGTGCGCTGTCCGTCGGCCAGCATCGCCTTGAAGCGCGTGGTGGCACCGTTGGTCAGCGTTTGTTTATGTTCGAGGTTAAGTTCAACGTAGGTATCCGGCTCATTGCCGAGCCGCCCGACGTGACCGCCGGTCTCACCGGCTGGCGTGACGGTGGGCCCGCCCTGAGTTTTGGCGGCGGAACTGTTCATCAACAGGCCGGAACGCGCGTAGCCATGAAACTCAAAGCCCTCTGACTCGCTGCTGGCGGCAGGCGCAACAGGCTGAGCGGCCTGCGGTTCGGTCTGTGCCACGGCAACCGGCGTCGGGTTCTGCTGCTGCACCGCAGCCAGCTTTTGCACCTGCTGTTCCGCCGCCTGCGCGCGCTGCTCCGCCACGCTGGCACGCTGTTCAGCCGCGGCCAGCCGTTTTTCCATCGCCGCCAGACGCGCTTCAATACTGCTCATGTCGTCTGCCGCCCAGGCTGGGCCTGAGCCTAATACGGTACTAAGGGTTATAGCGATTATGCTTTTTTTCACTGTTTTGCATCCCTGAGGCAAGGCTATCATCAGATGTATTTTTTGCTAAACCGGTTTAGGCACCGCATCATAGCGGTGCCATTTTTTAAAGCGCAATGGATTTTGCTAAACCGATTTAGTGGATGTGAGATACATCGCAAAACAGGGAAAACGGCGGGGTCAGATACTGTGCTGCTGTAGCTGTTGATAGTTGGGTAACGCGGTCATCGCGCCTTTGGCGGTAGTGGCCAGCGCCCCGCACACCTGCGCCGTGCGCAGGCAGGCCGCCAGCTGCGCTTCATCCGCCGGCAGACCCCGCTGCGCCAGTTCCCACAGCAGTCCCGCCACGAAGGCATCGCCGGCACCGGTGGTATCCACGCTGATCACCGCGCGCGCGGGATAGTGAGTTTGCCGGCCATTAAAATAAGCACGCACGCCAGCGCTGCCCTGTGTGACTAACCACAATTTAACGGAGAAGCGCTGCGCCAGTTGCGCGATGCCGCTGTCAATGTCGGCGGTGTCCGTCATAAAGGCCAGTTCTTCCACGGAGAGCTTCACCACATCCGCCCGTTGCAGGGCCGCACTGAGGCATTGCAACAACTCTGGCGGATCGGACCACAAATCAAGACGGATATTGGGATCGAAGCTGACAAAACCGCCCGCCTCACGCACACGCTGCATGGCGGTTAACGCCGCCGTGCGCGACGGCTCGGCGAGTAACGCAATCGAACAGCAGTGCAGCCACTCGCCACACTGAAACCGCGGTAAATCGTCTGGCGTGAGAAATAAGTCGGCGCTGGGGCGCACCATGAAGGTGAAGGTACGCTCGCCCTGCTCATCCAGGGCCACGACCACCGTGGAGGTGCGCTGCTGCGCATCTTTGCGCATGTGGGAAACATCCACCTTTTCCTGCGCCAGGGTCTGACACAAAAAACGGCCAAAAGGATCGTCGCCCACCCGTCCGATAAATCCGCTGTTACCCGCCAGCCGGGCGATACCCACTGCCACATTGGCGGGCGCGCCGCCGGGACACTGCAACAAACGGCCTGCGTCATCAGGCAGCAAATCCACTACGGCATCACCCAGACACCAGATACGTTTCATCATGATTCAGTCTCACTTAATCGCTAAAACGGTTTAGCAAAGCATGCATATTAATCATGAATGCGGGTATTTGTCACCGTGAACAGTCCGACAGGCTTGAGACTTGTCCGTTGCTGGGATCGGTTTTGCCCTGCCGCATGGTCGTCTGCGTATTGACGTCTATGCTTAAAGTTTTCCAAAACCTTATAAAAATCGGTGTCATTGAGATTTCATTTCGCCACTTGTCCGGAGGCAAAGGCATGAGCAACCCACGCGATGAGAAGACGCAGCGGTATTCACCGCAGCAGGAAGAGACAGAGCGAGCCCGGCTGACAGCCGGTGCCGGTTCCGCCGCGCCGGCCCCCGTCACGGTGCCGGTCACGCTGCAGGTGAACGGCGAACCTCAGCAGCTAAATGTGGATACCCGTACCACGCTGCTGGACGCGCTGCGCGAACATTTACACCTGACCGGCACAAAAAAAGGCTGCGATCACGGTCAGTGCGGTGCCTGTACCGTGCTGGTCAATGGCCGGCGCATCAACGCCTGCCTCACTCTCGCGGTGATGCAGCAGGATGCCGAAGTGACCACCATCGAAGGCGTCGGCACGCCGGATGATCTGCATCCGCTGCAGTCCGCGTTTATCCGCCACGACGGCTATCAGTGCGGCTACTGCACGCCGGGGCAAATCTGCTCCTCGCTGGCGGTGCTGCAGGAAATTGCAGCGGGCATTCCCAGCCATGTCACGGGCGATCTGACCGCCGCGCCAGCGCTGAGCGATGAAGAAATTCGTGAGCGCATGAGCGGCAACATCTGCCGCTGCGGCGCTTATGCCAACATCCTTGCCGCCATTGAAGAGTACGCCGGAGGCCAGAAAGCATGAGAGCCTTTACCTTTGAACGAGCAGCGACGCCCGCACAGGCTGCCAGCAGCGCGATGCAGCATCCGGGCGCACGCTTTATTGCCGGCGGTACCAATCTGCTCGATTTGATGAAGCTGGAAATTGAAACCCCGGCGCACCTGATTGATGTTAACGGACTGGCGCTGGACAGCATTGAACCCACCGCCGGGGGCGGCTTACGTATTGGTGCGCTGGTGCGCAACACCGATCTGGCGGCAGATGCGCGCATCCGGCGCGACTATGCCGTGCTGACGCGCGCGCTGGTGGCGGGCGCTTCTGGCCAGCTGCGCAATCAGGCCACCACCGCTGGCAACCTGCTGCAGCGCACGCGCTGTCCCTATTTTTACGATGTTAATCAACCCTGTAACAAGCGTCAGCCGGGGACGGGCTGTGCCGCACGCGAAGGATTCAGCCGCCAGCATGCGATAGTGGGTGTCAGCGAAGCCTGTATTGCCACCCATCCCAGCGATATGGCGGTGGCGATGCGACTGCTGGATGCGGTGATTGAAACCGTCAGCCCTGATGGCAGCCAGCGCGCTATTCCCATCGCTGAATTCTACTGCGCACCGGGCAACACGCCGCATATCGAAACCGTGCTGCAGCCGGGTGAGCTGATCGTTGCGGTTACCCTGCCTGCACCGCTGGGTGGCACGCACATTTACCGTAAGGTGCGCGATCGCGCTTCGTACGCCTTTGCGCTGGTCTCAGTAGCAGCGGTTATCCTGCCTGAGGGTGGCGGCCGGGTGGCCGTCGGCGGCGTGGCCCATCAGCCGTGGCGCAGCGCGGCGGCGGATGCTGAACTTCCTCACGGGGCGCAGGCGGTCTGCGATGTGCTGTTTGCTGATGCACGTCCCACTGAAGCCAACCGATACAAATTGTTGCTGGCGCAGCGCACGCTCGCCTCAGCGATCGCGGAAGCGAGGAGCAACGCATGAAATTTGACACACCAGCAACCGCCAATCCTATCGATCGGCAGCGCGTCGTCGGCCAGCCGCTGGCGCGCATCGACGGGCCGTTAAAAACCACCGGCTCGGCGCATTACGCCTATGAATGGCACGCTGAAGCACCGGATGCGGCCTACGGTTATGTGGTCGGCGCGCCAGTTGCCAAAGGCAACATTCTCTCGATTGACACCCACGCCGCAGCACAGGCACCGGGCGTGCTCGGCATCGTCACCGGAGCAACCGCCGGCAAGCTCAACAAGGCAGAGCGCAATACCGCGACGCTGCTGGCGAATAATAAAATCGAACACTATCACCAGGCCGTGGCGCTGGTGGTGGCGGAGACCTTTGAGCAGGCACGTGCCGCCTCGCAGCTGGTTAAGGTTAACTGCCAGGCTGAAACGGGGGCTTACGATCTCGCAGCGGCCCAGCCAGAGGTGACAACGTCACCCGAAGGTGAGCCGGATAAAACGCTGGGCGACGTCGATGCTGCCCTACACAGCGCAGCCTTTACGCTGGACGCCACCTACACCACGCCCGATCAAAGCCATATGGCAATGGAACCGCACGCTTCCATGGCGCTGTGGCAGGACGATCACCTGACGGTCTGGACCTCGAATCAGATGATTAACTGGTGCCACACCGACCTGGCGCACACGCTCGACATGCCGATGGAAAAGGTGCGCGTGCTCTCTCCTTACGTCGGCGGTGGCTTCGGCAGCAAACTGTTTTTACGAAGCGATGCGCTGCTGGCGGCTCTGGGCGCGCGCGCCGTGGGACGGGCGGTGAAAGTGATGGTGCCGCGCCCGATGATCCCCAACAACACTACGCACCGGCCAGCAACGCGGCAGCGCATCCGATTAGCTACCGATGCGCATGGCCATCTCACCGCCATTGCCCATGAAAGCTGGTCCGGTAACCTGCCGGGCGGAACGCCGGAAACTGCGGTGCAGCAGACTGAATTACTCTACGCCGCCGCCAATCGGCTTACCGGGCTGCGACTCGCCGAACTCGATCTGCCCGAGGGCAACGCAATGCGTGCGCCGGGTGAAGCGCCGGGTCTGATGGCGCTGGAGATTGCCATGGATGAAATGGCCACCATCGCCGGTATCGACCCGGTTGAGTTTCGCATCATCAATGATACACAGGTCGATCCGCTGCATCCGGAGCGCTTCTTTTCACGCCGCCAGTTGGTGCAATGCCTGCGCACCGGCGCCAGCAAATTTGGCTGGGCTGAGCGCAGTTCTCAACCCGGGCAACGGCGCGAGGGGCGCTGGCTGGTGGGCATGGGCGTGGCAGCCGGTTTTCGTAACAACCTGCTGGCGCCCTCTGCCGCGCGCGTGCAGCTGGATGCGCAAGGCACAATTACCGTCGAAACCGACATGACCGATATCGGCACCGGCAGCTATACCATCATCGCCCAGACGGCAGCCGAGATGATGGGCGTGCCAATTGAGCAGGTCAGCGTGCGGCTCGGCGATTCGGCGTTTCCTGTCTCGGCGGGTTCGGGTGGCCAGTGGGGAGCCAACACCTCCACGGCCGGAGTGTATGCGGCCTGCGTCCGGCTACGCGAGAAGGTTGCCGCTCAGTTGGGTCTGGATGCAGAAAGCGCAGAGTTTGCCGATGGGCACGTTCACGCCAGCGGGCAGCGCCTGCCGCTCACTGCGGCGGGTCCGCTGATGGCGGAAGAGACCATGGAATTCGGCGATCTGGACAAAACCTTCCAGCAATCCACTTTTGCCGGCCATTTTGTTGAAGTGGCGGTCGACAGTGCCACCGGTGAAGTGCGCGTGCGGCGTATGCTGGCGGTGTGTGCTGCGGGGCGCATCCTTAACCCCAAAACCGCGCGCAGTCAGGTGATCGGCGCGATGACCATGGGCCTCGGCGCCGCGCTGATGGAGGAGCTGGCAGTGGACACCCGGCTCGGCTACTTCGTCAATCACGACATGGCAGGCTATGAAGTGCCGGTACACGCCGATGTGCCCGAGCAGGAGGTGATTTTCCTCGATGACACCGATCCGGTCTCTTCGCCGATGAAAGCCAAAGGCGTTGGTGAACTGGGGCTGTGTGGCGTCGGTGCTGCGCTGGTTAATGCCGTCTACAATGCAACCGGCATTCGGGTGAGAGACTATCCGGTGACACTGGATAAGTTGCTCGCCGCGCTGCCCGTTCAGCCGTAATGCAGGTCCCCTCCGCCAGTGCATGCTGGCTGGCGGAGGGTGGAAACGCGTGAATGGCTGAGCCGTCAGGACTGGTTAACGGGTCACCAAACTGATAATATTGAGACCTGTTAACCAGTCTGGAGAGACGTATGCCAAACATCATTCTCAGCGATATGAGCGCCAGCGTCAGTGAATTGAAAAAGAATCCTATGGCGACCGTCAATGCGGGAGAAGGCTTGCCGGTGGCGATTCTCAATCGTAATCAGCCCGCCTTTTATTGTGTTCCCGCACAACTTTACGAGCAAATGCTGGAAGCGCTGGACGATCAGGAACTGGTTAAAAAGGTAACTGAACGCCACCAGCAGCCGCTGATTGACGTGGATTTGGACAGCTTTCTGTGACATGGACAGTTAAGTTCAGGGAAGAAGCCCTGAAGGAGTGGCATAAGCTGGATAAAGCCATTCAGCAGCAGTTTGCCAAAAAGCTCAAAAAATGTTGTGAAAATCCTCATATCCCCTCAGCCAAATTGCGTGGCATTAAAGACTGCTACAAAATTAAACTCAGGGCTTCCGGGTTTCGCCTGGTTTATCAGGTAATTGATGACCAGTTGATCATCGCCGTGGTCGCGGTGGGTAAACGCGAGCGCAGCGACGTTTATCATCTTGCCAGTGACAGAATGCGCTAACGCATGACGCCGGCCCTCTGCGGCCAGCGTCACGGCGG
Source organism: Pantoea sp. Cy-640 (assembly GCF_011752635.1). Lineage (NCBI taxonomy): Bacteria > Pseudomonadati > Pseudomonadota > Gammaproteobacteria > Enterobacterales > Erwiniaceae > Pantoea > Pantoea sp. Cy-640. The sequence goes on from NZ_VWXB01000002.1 coordinate 157,030, forward strand.
TGGTTAATGCTCTCAGCGCCCCGCTTCCTTCGCCAGCCCGCACCAGTGCACCAGCGTCAGCGCAATGGCTTTGGTGCAGGCCACCAGATCGGCAATCGGCACATGTTCGTTAGGCTGATGCGACAGCGCCGGATCGCCGGGACCAAAGTTGACCGTCGGCGTCTGGCCCAGCGTGCTGGGTAGGCCAATGTCGCTGTGGGCACCAAAGCCGGCCAGCTGCGGGCTCAGTGCCGCGTCACTCACGCCCTGCTGAAAAGCGCTGACAAAAGGATGATCGGCCGGGATCTCGGCGCAGTCGGCGTCCAGTATCCACTCCACGCGCGCCGGATGCTTTGCCAGGTAAGGATCCAGCGCGCATACCTTCGCCACGTGCGCCTCAATCTCCTGTTTTACCTTACCGCCCAGCCCCATCTCATCCTTTTCTGCCGGCAGATATTGCACGTCTATGACGATCTCGGCGCGGCCGGCAATTGACGCCGGATGCTCGCCCACTTTCAGCTGCGTCACGATAATCTGGTTGGGCAGATCCATGAGTGGATGGTTTTTGTCGGGCTGCGTCTGCCAGCGGCGGTTCAGCACATCGAGCCCGTCCAGCATCTGGCGACACAACATCACGGCATCAACCGGACCGCTGCTGTCCCAGCTGTTCGGCGTTAATTCCGCATGGCCGCCGATGCCATCAAGGATGATGCGCGCCCACAAAATGCCGTGGCAAATCGGCGCGATGCGATTGGCAGTGGGCTCCGTCATGATACCGGCATCGGCTTTGAAGCCGCGATCCACCATTGCCAGCGAGCCCATGCCGCCGATCTCTTCATCCACCACCGTGGTGAACACCACGTCGCCGGCCAGCTGCACGTTGAGATCCTGCAGCAGCTCCACCGCCATCAGCATGCAGGCCACGCCGCCTTTCATGTCCACCGCACCGCGACCATATACCGCCTCGTTGCGGATCTCCGGCACAAAAGGATCGCTGTGCCAGTGCTCCGCCGGACCCGGTGGTACCACGTCAATATGGCCGGTAAGCATCAGCGACCTGCCGCCACCGGATCCGCTCAGGGTGCCGCCCAGATTGGGACGGCCTTCGAAGGTGCGGCCTTTATTGGCGCCCGGGCGGCCCTGATACTTCTGGTACAGCGCCGGGCCATCCGGATCCCACAGATCGGTGTCCATGCCCAGCGCCATCAGCCGCTGCTGCAGATAGCGCTGGCAGTCGCGCTCGCCTGGCCCGGCCTCGCGCGGATCGACCTTTACCACCGAGGGAAACGCCAGCAGGTCGCATAATGTCTGCGCGATACGCTGCGCGCTGGCATCGACGTGCGCGCTAATTTTTTCAGTCAGACTCATGTGTTATCTCCGATAGATAAAAAGTCGTTGTGCCATTAACACCATGATTAACAGCATGCCCACCACGCCCAGTTGCCACACGCTGTTCAGCCCCAGCTGCAACATGCAGGTTTTGAGGGTGACCAGCATCAGCGCGGCGGCGAGAACGCCGATGACACTGCCGCGCCCGCCAAAGATCGCCACGCCACCCAGCAGCGCGGCAGTCAGCGATTCCAGCTCAAGATTGACGCCGATTTCCGGGCGGGCGCTGCCGAGCCAGCACAGGGAAATAAAGCCGGCGCAGCCCGCCAGCGCGCCGCTCAGGCAGTAAACCAGCAGCCGCAGGCGATCGACCGGAATGCCCACCAGCCGCGTGGCGTTCTCGTTGAAGCCGCAGGCGTAGATCCATTTGCCCCACGCGCTGTTGCTGAGGATCAGCCACGCCAGCAGAAACGCCGGGATGACACAGGTTAAGAAAGGCAACGGAACGGACAGCATGGCCGCCCGGCCCCACTGCGTCAGCAGCGGCGGCACGCCGGCCAGCGCCGCGCCACCGGTTAATGCCAGCGCCAGGCCGGAAAACAGATAAAAACTGCCCAGCGTAACGATCAGCGGCCAGAGGCGTAAGCGCGCCACCAGCAGGCCGTTCAGTGCGCCGGCCAGGCTACCGCTCAGCAGGCAAATCAGCGGCAGCCAGCCGGGCGCAATGCCCTGATCGAGTGCCAGCATGCCGATGACCGCCGAGAGCGAAACGTTACCGCCAACCGACAAATCAATGCCGCCGCCGCCAGTCATCACCACCAGCGACTGCCCGAGCGCCACCAGCGACAACAGCGTGGCAAACTGCAGGATGGAGGTCAGCGACCATGCCGCCAGCATCTGCGGCAGCACAATCGCGATGGCGCCCAGCAGCAACAGCCACAGCGCCATCAGCAGCGTCAGATCGGGGGCTTTGCGCCACAGTTTCATGCCAGCCTCCTTAGCGATAACAGCCGCCCACTGGCTGCTTCACTGCTCAGCACCAGCAACAGCACCGCTCCGGTGACCACGGTTTGCCACAGCGAGGGCACGCCAATCAGCAGCAGGCCATTTTGCAGAATGCGCAACAGCAGCACGCCGAGCAGCGTGCCGAGCAGACTGCAGGAGCCGCCGGTAATGCGCGTGCCGCCCAGCACCACTGCGGCAATCGCCTCCAGTGCCAGCGTGCCGCCGACGGTCATCTCCACGTTACGATAGGTGGCGATGTAGCAGGTGGCGGCCAGGCCGCACAGCACGCCGCTGAGGGCAAAGGTCGCGACACGCACCTGAGTTACCGGAATGCCCGCCAGCCGCGCTTTTTCTTCGGAGTTGCCGGCGGCTAGCAGCCATAACCCGTACGGCGTATGGCGCAGCGCCAGCCATACCAGCGCCCAGGCCGCGACAATCAGCCAGGCCATCAGCGGCAGCCCCAGCAGCGGCCGCATCAGCGCATGCGTCAGATCGCCCGGCAGACCGGAAAGCCACTGCCCGCCCAGCAACACAAACAGCGCCGTGCGCCAGACGCCGAACAGCCCTAGCGTGCCAACAATCGCAGGAATGCGGCCGATCACCACCACCAGCGCGGTGATCAGCCCTGCCAGCAGGCCAATAAGCGGTCCGGCCAGCGCCGCCAGCAGCGGGGATTGCAGCATCAGCAGTTGTCCGATACCCCACGCGGCCACGCCCATCACCACGCCCACCGAGACGTCCACGCCGCCCATGGCGATGACCAGCGTCATACCCAGCGCAATTAGCAGCAGTTCGCTGCTGTTGCGCAGAATGGTCAACAGGTTGTCAGCGGTGGCAAACCACGGTGAAAACCACGTAAAGCAGGCGCCAGCCAGCACGGCGATCGCCAGCAGGACGATTTCCCGCGAAGTCATATGCATCACAGGCCTCGTCAGAATTTGAACTGGTCGACGTTATCTTTGGTGAACACCGCCGGCTTGCCGAGCAGCAGCACACCGGTTTTGCTGTCAAAGGTCACCGGTTGAGCGAAGCCGGGAACGTGATTTTCGGCAGCAAACGCTTTCCCGTCGATCAGCTGTTTGCCCGCCCACACCGTCAGATAGCCAAGCTTTTCCGGGTCCCACAGCACGGTGTAGCCAAACGCCCCGCTTTTCAGGTAGGCGCGCGCGGTGTTCGGGCTGCAGAAACCGCTGCCAATCACCTTACCGTTTTTGCCGGCGGTTTCGATGGCCTGCGCCACGCCCGGACAGGTTGTGGAGGCCATGGCAATCACCCCTTTCAGATCGGGGTTAGCGGACATCAAATCGGTGGTGATTTGCGCCGCGCGGCTGGCGGAGCCGCCGGCGTACTGGGGTTTGAGCAGCGTAATGTGCGGGTATTTGCTTTTCACCCGCTGCTGCATAAAGCCAATCCAGCTGTTGAGGTTGGACGCGGTGGCTTCGCCGGAGACGATGCCAATTTTGCCGCGCTCGCCGACGCGTTTGACCATCTCATCGATCACCGTATCGCCCAGGCCCTCATCGGTGGCCTGCGCCACATAGACCGGCCGCCCGCTGTCGGGCGCATCGCTGTCGCTGGTGAACAGATGCACATTACTCGCCTGCGCCTGCGCCATCACCGGCGCAATACTGGAGGCATCCAGCACGCTGATGCCAATCGCATTGACCTTCTGCGCAATCAGGTTCTGCACGATCTGCAGCTGATCCATCGGGTTGGTATCTACCGGACCGCTGTAGACAAACTCCACGCCGAGATCGTGCGCGGCGCGCTTGCTGCCCGCCTCCATCGCCTGAAAATAGGGAATACCGATAATTTGCGGCACGAAGGCCACCTTTTGTGCCGCGAAGGCGTAACCCGATAGCAGCAATGACAGCGAACAAACAGCAGTAGCAATGCGATGCATGATGATTTCCCCTGGTGTGAGTGCTTAGGTGTTTTCGAAAATGCGCGCATCAGGATGCGCACCGGTAATGAGTGCAACGATTTCGTCTGGCGTGGTGTCCGCGTGACGGCGCTCGGCGATTTTGCGACCACGACGAAACACCACCATGCGATCGGCCACGGCAAATACATCGCTGATGTTGTGGCTGATCAGCACCACGGCGCAGCCGCGTTCCGCCAGGCGGCGCGTCAGTTGCAGGACTTTCTGCGTCTCCGCGACCGCCAGCGCGGCGGTGGGTTCATCCATGATCACCAGCTGCGCGTTGAGATTGAGCGCGCGACAGATCGCCACCGCCTGGCGCTGGCCGCCGGACAGACTGCCGACCGCCGCTTCGGCATCGGAAATGTGCGCATCGAGCTCGGTCAGCAGTCGATCCACTGTTTCGCGCATCGCGCGGCGGCGCAGAAACGGAATGCCGAGCACGCGGCGCTTCAGCTCGCGGCCAAGAAACACGTTCTCGGCAATCGACAGATTCTCTGCCAGCGCCAGCTCCTGATAGATGGTGGCAATACCGTGCTCGGCGGCCTGGCGCGGCGAGGTGAATTTCACCGCCCTGCCGTCTACCCTCAGCTCGCCGTCGCTGGCGCTGTACGCGCCGGATAACACTTTGGTAAAGGTCGATTTGCCCGCGCCGTTGTCACCCAGCAGCGCCAGCACTTCGCCACGATGGATCGACAGATTGACCTGGCTAAGCGCCGTTAACGCGCCGAAGCGTTTGCCGATGTTGCGCGCTTCGATGAAACAGCTAGTCATGGGCGCTCTCCGGGTAAGCCGCGCTGTGGAAATCGATCTCCCACTGCAGCACGCGGGCGTAAAGCTGCGACAGCTGCGCCTGTTGCGCCGCGCTGAGCGTCAGTGCGCACTGGTCCAGCTCGGTTTTCAGCCACTGCGCCTGCTGATGGAACTCGTCTTCGGCATGCATCTCTACCCAGCGGCGCACGTCAGCGTCCTGCTGCGATTGCGCGCTGACGCGCAGGCACCAGTGGTAATACATCCACTCGGCACCGAACATCAGGGTGATGATTTCCGCATAGCTGCCCTGCTGCGCGACTTTCAGCATGCCATCGCGGAATGCGCTGACGCCGGGCAGATCGTCGGGATAATCCGCTGGCTGAATGCCGCGCCGCGCCAGCACCGCCTCAAACCAGGCGATTTGCGTATCCACCAGCGCATTGAGCACGCCAATCAACCAGCGCTGCTGACGAATGCCGGGCGCCTTGCTCACCGCCAGCGCAAAAATAGCGATGGCGGTGGCGACGAAGTTACCCTCAAACACCAGATAACGATTAAACACGCTGGCCGGCAGCCGATCGTGCTCAATGTCGACGACAAAGCGGTGCTGCTGCATCGCCTGCCACAGCGCCTGATGCTGCGTCAGCAGCCGATCGCTGAAGCTTTCCATTACGCCTCCTCCAGCGCAGCCTGCGCCACCGCCATAAAGTGCTTCACGCGCGCCAGTTCCACCGGGTTCCACCACACGCCATCAACTTTTAGCGTGCTGGCGACAATCACCCCCTGCGTGCGGCCAAGGATCTGGCAGACGTTGTCCGGCGTCACGCCTGAGCCCACCAGCAGCGGCAAGGCCGTTGCGGCGCGGATTTCGTCGATCTCTCTCAGCGTGGCGCTGTCGCCGGTGCGCTGGCCGGTGGCGATCACCGCATCGGCTTCGAAGAAGTCGACGTCACGCGTCAGCTCCTGAATCGAGCGGTCGGCGACAATTGCGTGGCTGCCGTGTTTAACATGGCTATCGGCAAACACGCGGATGTGATCGGCCCGCAGCTGATTGCGATAGCGCAGCGCTTTAGCGGCTGCCCCTTCGATAAAACCTTCATTGGCGATATAGGCATTGGCCCACTGGTTAACGCGCACAAAATCCGCCCCGCCGGCTAATGCCGTGGCAATTGCCGGGATTGCCGCATTGGCCAGCACGTTAATTCCCAGCGGTGCAGCAAAACGCTCGCGGATTTTATCGGTGATCACCGCCATAAATGCCGCCGTTTCCGGACCAATATCGTCGGGCTTGGCAAAGGGAATATCGCCATGATTCTCAACAATTAAACCGTGCACGCCGCCAGCCAGATAATTATCCGCATCGCGCAGGGCGCAATCGATAATTTCACTCACCGGTTTGCCGCGATATTTCGGCGAGCCAGGAAAAGCATCACAGTGAATAACACCAATCACCGCCTTACTGCGTGAAAAAATATCTTGTATCGCGTTACTTTTTTCTGCTGATATAGAAGCCATCTCTTTCACCTTATTAACGAGAAAACTATGCATGTCTATGTTGCAGGCAATATTGTGGTGGATGAAACCTGGTCCATCGATCAACTCCCTGAAAAAGGCGCCTCAATTCATGGCAAAAAAATTGCGCAGGATATCGGTGGCAAAGGCGCCAATCAGGCAATCATACTTTCGCGTTGCGGCATCGATACGCGCTTAATTAGCGCCACCGGCGATGATATTAACGGCCAGTGGATCCGCGAACGCATCCGGCACGAGAAATTAACCCTACTGCCGCCTCAGTTTTTGTCTGCTCACAGTGACACCTCAATTATTTTTAATAGCAGCGATGGCGATAATGCCATTATTACTACCACCGCCGCGGCCGACGCGCTGGCAGCGGATATTATCCTGGCTTACTTAGCCGATGCCGCTGCCGGCGATATTCTGCTGCAGCAGGGCAATTTTTCTGCGGATAAAACCCGCCGGTTATTTCGCTGGGCAAAAGCGCACGGCTTAACCACGGTATTTAATCCTTCACCGGTCAATCCGGACTTCGCCGATCTCTGGCCACTGATTGACATCGCGGTAGTCAATCAACCGGAAGCCGATCTGCTGCAACCCGCCGGCATTAACACACTGGTGATTACCCAGGGTGCTGCCGGTGCGCTGCTGATACGCGGCAATCAGCGCGTATTCTGCCCGGCGATCAACGTCGCGGCCGTCGATACCACCGGCGCCGGTGACACCTTCCTCGCCGTGCTGCTGGCGTCTGCTCTGCTGCGCGGCGTCGCGCCCGACCTGCTGGCGCTGCAGCATGCCAGCGCGGCGGCGGCGATCACCGTCAGTCGCACCGGCACGCTGAACGCGTTTCCCGATGCTGATGAATTACAACGTATTCTGGCACAGCGCTAAGCCTGGGCGCAGACGTTCGCGTCTGCGCCTGGCGGTTACTTAAACAGCGAACGGTAGCCATCGACGTTGGCTTTGGTCACCACCGTGGCCGGAACCAGAATGGTTTTGCTCACGGTTTTACCGGCCGTCAGGCTATTCAGCGCTTTCAGCGCTTCTTCACCCATTTTCTTCGGATCCTGCTGCAGCACGGCGGTAACGTAGCCACCGTCAATGCCGCTGATGGCTTTTGCCGTCAGATCCCAGCCGAATACCTTAATGTCCTTCTGCCGCCCCTGGTTTTCTACTGCGGCAATGGCACCCAGCAGCGCCGGCTCGCCGGTGGCATAGATCGCGGTGAGATCCGGGTTGCCGGTAATCAGGTTTTCGGCAGCGGTCATGGCGTTATCCTGAATATTCTGGCCATCGACCACATCGGCGACCGTTATCTGGCTATTGCTTTTAATCGTCTCTTCAAAGCCTTTCTGGCGCTGGTTTTGGATGGCCGAATTGAGCGCGCCGACAATTCCCAGTCGCGCTTTGCCGCCCATCTCTTTCGCAACATAATCGACAAAGTATTTACCGAGGATTTTTCCACCTTCGAGGTTATCTACGCCCACCTGCGCTGCCTGCGGACCGGCAGGCAATACCGCATCAATCGCAATCACCGGAATATTCGCCGCTGCGGCTTCTTTTATCGCTGGCATAATACCGTTGACATCGATCGCATCCACCAGAATGCCTTTCACTCCCTGCTGAATATAGTTTTCAATCGCATCGTTTTGCGCCACGGGATTATCGTTGGCGTTATAAATCACCAGCTGTTTACCGCTGGCTTTGGCCGCTTCCTGTGCGCCCTGATTCATCAGGTTAAAAAACAGCGCCTGCTGATTAATCTGGACTAACGCATAAGTGGGTGCGGCGTGAGCCTGAACGCATAATGAACCTGCGGCGAGTAAACCACTCGCGATGAACAGTGAACGCAGTTTTCCGCTGAAAGATGACATCATTGAGTTCCTCGTCGGGAATAATAATAACCAGCGCTTCTCAGCGACGTACCGCTGAGCGTTTTTTTTGGCAGGTAAATATCAGTTCAATGATTCTGAGCACGGCGATAATGCCGTGTTTTGATGCCGCCGGCGTTATCTTTTTCGGCATCCCATCCACTGGGAGTGCGGGGTGAAAAAAACAATGTCGGGTTGGGAAGTTAATCCCGGTACTGCGGTAAACGCTTTATACAATTCGCCCGACGAATTTTTTTGTCAAGTGTTTATTTCTCCAGCAATGCAATCGGGAAAGCGCTGTATTAGTCGCGCTTAACTGTGTTACAGATAAGCCACCCCGGCAAACATGGCGAAATGGATGAGTACAAAACGCGTGTTGTTATCTGACGTGGCAAAGCTGGCTGGCCTGTCAAAAGCCACGGTGTCACGCTATCTGAATCACAGTATTGTGTTGCCGCAGGACACCGTTGACCGCATTGAAAGCGCGATCCGTACGCTGGACTATCGCGGTAATTCTCTTGCGCGGCGTTTAAGCAAAGGCGGCAGCGAAACCTTAGGCCTGGTGCTGCCGGATATCACTAACCCGTTTTTTGCCGAACTGGCGGATGCCGCCGAAGAAGCGGCGTCAGCGCACGGTTACAGTCTGGTGCTGTGCATCACGCGCAACAACCCGGACAAAGAGGCGCAGTTTATCCGCTGGCTGGATACACGCCAGGTGGATGGCCTGCTGTTCACCACCAACCGGCCGGACAACGGCCTGCTGCGCGACGAGATCCAGCGCCAGCGCCATGTGGTTTTGCTGGATGAAGACATTCCCGGCAGTAACGTGCCGAAGGTCTTTGCGGATAACGTGCAGGGTGGCCGCATGGCCACCGAGCAGCTGATCGCCGCCGGGCACACACAGATTGCGTTTATCGGCGGCCCGGAGCAGCTGATGAGCGTGCGCGAACGCTATCTTGGCTTTTGCACCGCGATGCAGCAGGCCGGTTTAACCGTACCGCCGCAATGGGTGATGTATGGTAACTACGAACGCGAATTTGGTCAGCAGGCGTTGCAGCACCTGTTCCGCTGCACGCCGCGCCCTAGCGCCGTGTTCGCCGCCAGTGACTATCTGGTGCTGGGACTGCTCGACGGTCTGCGCGCCATCGGCCTGCAGGCACCGGCGGCGCTATCGCTGGTCGGCTTCGATGACGCCAACTACAGCGATCTGACCCAGCCGCGCATCTCCACCATCCGCCAGCCAGCGCGCCAGCTGGGCCACACGGCGGTGAGCATCATGCTGCGCCTGCTCAACAACGACAGCAGCATCCCGATGGAGACACGATTACCGGTGGAATGGATCGGTCGCGATTCGGTGGGATTTGTTAGCGATGTCCCAAAATGAGGCAAAACTGCACAATCATGGCGCAAAAAGTGAGCGATTTTTTCCGTTAGCGGTATAGTGAGTAAACCGGTTTACTTGCTGATTACATAACATACGATGTATTACAACAAGTTAGCCGCGAGTGCAGTGCCTGTTATTCAGGCTGGCATGGATGCTGCAATGTCATACCTGGCGAGTAAATATCATTGTAGCGTTTACCCTGTTGCTGTGAGTTAAGGGTTTATCTGACAGGTAAACCGGTTTACTAGATTGTAAATCGTGTCAGATAGCCTCTTTTTCGCGACCGGCTAAACATTTCCCACAGGCGTTGATGGGAGTGATCCAATGCAGCAATTACCAGCTCTTCCGGCCCGGGTGGAGATGATTAACATCACCAAAACCTACGGCTCAATTCGTTCTCTGCGCGGCGTCAATCTGCAGCTTGCCCCCGGTGAAGTGCTCGGTCTGGTGGGCGACAACGGCGCTGGCAAATCGACGCTGACCAAAGTGCTGTCCGGCGCGGTGATCCCTACCAGCGGCGCGATCCGCATTGATGGCGAACAGCAGCACTTCAGCAATCCGGCGGATTCGCGCCGTTGCCATATCGAAATGGTTTATCAGGATCTGTCGCTATGCGACACGGTCGATGTGGCCGGTAACCTGTTCATGGGCCGCGAACCGACCAGACGCATCCTCGGCGTGCCGTTTCTCGATCAGGCCACAATGCATGCGCAGGCGCGTGAGATGCTTAAAGGTCTGGGCATCTCGATTCCCGATACCCGTCTGCTGGTGCGTAACCTCTCCGGCGGGCAGCGTCAGGCCATTGCTATCGCCCGTGCCGCCGCGTTCGATCCTAAAGTGCTGATTATGGATGAACCCACTGCCGCGCTGGCGGTAGCGGAAGTCGAAGCGGTGCTGGAGCTGATTCGCCGCGTGTCGGCGCGCGGCGTCAGCGTGATCCTCATCACCCATCGGCTGCAGGATCTGTTCCTGGTGTGCGATCGCATCATGGTGATGTACGAGGGCACTAACGTCGCCGATCGCCGCGTGGCGGACACCAGCCTGAGCGATATCGTCAACCTGATCGTGGGTGAGAAATTTACCGCGCAGTCCGCGGCAGCACACTGAGGTAACAGGATGAGCATCATGAATTTAGGCAGTTCACGCATGATCCAGCACTCTCTGCCGCGCCGCTTGTTGCATAACCATTCGGGTGTGGTGAGCATCGCGCTGTTTTTTGTCTTTTGCTGCGTGGTGTTTTCGCTGATCACCAGCAACTTTCTTACCAGTACCAACTGGCTGAATATCATCCGGCAAAGCGCGCCGCTGCTGATCGTCGCCACCGCGATGACGCTGGTGATTACTACCGGCGGCATCGATTTGTCGGTCGGCTCGACGCTGGCGCTGGTGGGCGCGCTGTCGGCCATTGCGCTCAATAACTGGGGCTTGCCGTGGCCGGTGGTGCTGCTGGGCGGGCTGCTGCTCGGCGCGCTGGTGGGCGCCATCAACGGCTTCTTTATCGCCTGGGAAGGGATACCGGCATTTATCGTCACGCTGGCCACGCTGGCAGTGGTGCGCGGCATCGCGCTGCTGGTGACGCAGGGCTATTCGATTCCGGTGCCGGCTGACAGCCTGTTCACATTTATGGGTCGCGCCTGGGTGCTGGGGATTCCCATGCCGGCGCTGATCGGCATCGTGGTGCTACTGGCCGGTCACATTGTGCTTAATCACCTGCGCTTTGGCCGCTACGTCACCGCCATCGGTGCCAACGCGGAAGGCGCACGGCGCAGCGGTATCAATACCAAAGCGGTGACCATGAAAGTGTACATTCTCAGCGGCATGGCGGCGGCGCTGGCTGGCATGATCATCACCGCGCGCCTCGGCAGCGGCTCCTCTAACCAGGGCGAAGGTTTTGAACTGCAGGTGATTGCGGCGGTGGTGCTGGGCAGTACCAGCCTGTTTGGCGGCTTTGGAACTGTGATCGGTACGCTGCTCGGCGCGCTGTCGATTGCCATTATCCAGAACGGCCTGATTTTGTCGCATATCTCGCCGTTTTATACCCAGATCGCCACTGGCACCATCATTCTGCTCGCCATCTGGCTCAACACCCGCATTCTCAACCCGAGCCGCGCGCCCGCCAAAGGATAGCCCATGAAAGGATCAATTTTTCGCCATGCGGATCCGTTGCCGCTCGGCGTCAGCAGCGGTCAGGTAATGACGGTGCTCGGTCCGCTGCCGGTGGCGGAGATGGGCGTCACGCTGATGCACGAGCACATTTTACTGGATGCCTCCGGTAAATGGGTGCCGCCCTGCTGCTGTAGCGACCGCCACATTGCTGAAATGCCGGTGCGCATCGAGAACCTAGGCGAGCTGTCGCTCAACCCGCTGATGAGTCGCGACAACTGCCAGCTGTTTGACGTCGATACCGCGATTGACGAGCTGATGAAATACCGCGCGCTGGGCGGCGAAACGGTGATCGATCCGACCAATATCGGCATCGGCCGCGATGGTAAAGCGCTGCAGCGCATCGCCCGTCTCACCGGCCTGAATATTGTGATGGGCACCGGCCTGTATCTGGAGCCGTCGCATCCGGAGTGGGTAAAAACCATCAGCGTGGAACAGCTGACCGACAAGCTGATTTACGACCTCGGCGGACTGCCGGAGAAGCCGGAGGTGCTGGCCGGGCTGATCGGTGAAATCGGTATCTCCAGCCGCTTCACGGCCGATGAAGAAAAATCGCTGCGTGCCGCCGGACGCGCCAGCGCGGCCACCGGCGTACCGATTCAGGTGCATCTGCCAGGCTGGGAGCGGCTCGGCCATAAGGTGCTGGATATTCTGGCGCAGGAAGGTGCCGATCTGCGCCACACCGTGCTGTGTCACATGAACCCCAGCTTTGCCGACAAAACCTACCAGCGCGAGCTGGCGGATCGCGGCGTGTTCCTCGAATACGACATGATCGGCATGAGCTACTACTACGCCGACGAATCGGCGCAGTCACCGTCCGATGAGGAGAACGCGCGCGCCATTTGCGCACTGATCGACGACGGTTATCTGCAGCAGATTTTGCTGTCCCAGGACGTGTTCCTGAAAACCATGCTGACGCGCTACGGCGGTCACGGCTATGGCTACATCCTCAAACATTTTGTGCCGCGCCTGAAACGTCATGGCGTCAGCGGCGAACAACTCGAAACCCTCATGATCACTAATCCGCAACGGGTGTTTGGCGGATAAACGGAGAAGTTGGCATGCAAAAGAACGTCTTGCTGGTCGGTGAATCCTGGACCAGTACCGCAATGCACGTAAAAGGCTTTGATCAGTTTGCTACCGCCACCTGGCACAGCGGTGCGGCGGATTTTCTCGCTGCGCTGCAGGATAGCACCTATGCCGTCACGCATATGCCGGCTCACGCCGCCGCCACTGATTTTCCGCAGACGCTGGAGGATTTGCAGCGCTGGGACGTGATTATTCTGTCCGATATCGGTGCCAATACCCTGCTGCTGCATCCGGACACCTGGCTGAAAAGCCGGCGCACGCCCAATCGCCTGGCGCTGATTCACGACTATGTTGCCGCGGGTGGCGCATTAATGATGGTAGGCGGCTATTACAGTTTTCAGGGGATTAACGGCGGCGCACGCTATCGCAATACGCTGGTGGAGAAAGTGCTGCCGGTGCGCTGTCTGGCCTGGGACGACCGCATCGAAACGCCGGAAGGCAGTTACACTGAGGTGACAACGTCACACAAAGTGGTTACCGATCTTCCCGGCGACTGGCCGTGGCTGCTCGGTTACAACGAAGTGGAGATGCAGCCGGAAGGCACGCTACTGGCCACCGTGGCGGGCACCGGCCATCCGCTGCTGGCGGTGCGCGAATATCAGCAAGGCCGCTCGCTGGTGTGGACCAGTGACATGTCAGCCCACTGGCTGCCGGAAGAGTTCAGCCGCTGGCCGGGCTATCGCCAGCTGTGGATTAACTGTCTCGACTGGCTGACGGAGCGTGACTGATGCCAGCGCGATCACTGCCTCTGGCGCAGCAGTTGCTGAGCTTTGACACCATCAATCCACCGGGCAATGAGCTGGCCTGTGTGCAATTCCTCGCCGCGTGGCTGCAGGAGCAGGGCTTCGTGGTCGAACTGACGGCGTTTGGCGAGCAGCGCGCCAACCTGATCGCCCGCCTGCCGGGCCAGATGCCGGGCAAACCGCTGGCCTTTACCGGCCATCTGGACACCGTGCCGCTGGGTAATCAGCCGTGGCAGTTTGATCCGTTTGGTCACGACATTGATGGCGACCGGCTGTACGGACGCGGCGCCAGCGATATGAAAGCGGCGGTCGCGGCGTTTGTGCTGGCCTGCGTGCAGCACAAAGCGGCGATTATGGCCGGGCGCGGCGTGGTGCTGCTGCTGACCGGCGGTGAAGAGACCGGCTGCCACGGTGCGCAGGCGCTGATCGCGGCCGGGCTGTTGCCTGAAGTTGGTGCGCTGATCGTGGGCGAGCCAACCGCCAACCAGCCGGTGATCGGCCACAAAGGCGCGCTGTGGCTGCGCTGCGAAACGCGTGGTAAAACCGCGCACGGAGCCATGCCGGAGCTGGGCATCAACGCCATCTACCTGGCGGCCGATGCGCTGGGTAAGATTCGTCACTTTTCACCGGGCGCGCCGCATCCGCTGATGAAACAGCCGACGCTGAACGTCGGCCGCATTGAGGGCGGCCTCAACATCAACTCGGTGCCGGACCGCGCCGCGTTTGATGTGGATATCCGCAGCGCGCCCAACCTGCAACACGCGGTGATTCGCCAGCAGCTGGCGACCTTTCTCGGTGACAGCGTGCACATCAGCACGCTGGTTGATCTGCCGGCGGTGCTAAGCCCGGAGCGGCACCAGTGGATTCAGTCGGTGTACCGTGCCTGCGAAGCCGTGACGCAGCAACCTGCGCAAGCGCGCATCGTGCCCTATTTTACCGATGCCTCGCTGCTGCTGCCGGCGCTCGGCGATCCGCCCTGCATTATTCTCGGTCCCGGTGAGCCGACGCAGGCGCACCAGACCGATGAATACTGCCTGGTGAGCCGTCTGAGCGAGGCAGAGCAGATTTACGGGCAGCTCATCGCTGACTGGATGCGCTGAGTGCCGCTGATGCGCTTAAAACGGATTTTTTCCCTCTGCGCCGCCGGAAACGCCCAGCAGCCTGTTACACTCGTCGGCTATAACAACTTTTTAACGTCAGCGGCGCAGTGTGCTGGCGTTATTACGCAGGATAGTCGCGGTTATGCCCGTCAATTTTGACCTCAACGATCTCTACGCCTTCCGCGCGCTGGTGGAGTACGGCAACTTTCGTCTGGCGGCGGAGTCAATCTGCCTGTCGCAGTCAGCGCTCAGCCGCAGAATTGAGAAGCTGGAAGCGGCGCTCGGCACCCGGCTGTTTGACCGCACCACGCGGCGCGTCACGCTAACGCTGTATGGCCAGAACTTTGCTCAGCGCTCGGAGCAGTTGCTGGATAATGTCGAATCGATGCTGGCCGACGTCGAGCGCGCCAGCCAGGATCGCACCGGCCTGATCACCGTCGCTACCGTGCCCTCGGGCGCGTACTATTTTATGCCGGAGGTGATCCGCCGCTTTCAGGCGCGTTACCCGCGCGTGCGCATCAAGCTGATTGATAGCAGCGTCGGCAACGTGATGGATGCGGTGAGCAGCGGACAGGCCGATTTCGGTATCTGTTTTGCGCGCAATTTACCGCCGGAGCTTACCTTCACGCCGCTGGTGGAAGATGTTTACGTCGCCGCCTGTCGCCGCGATCATCCGCTGGCGACGCGCCAGCAGCTCAGCTGGCAGGAGTATTTTGCGCAGGATTATGTGGCGCTGGATAAAGTGTCCGGTAACCGCAATCTGCTGGACAGTGCGCTGGCGCATCTTACGCCCGCCCGGCAAAGTATCTGCGAAACGCGCCATGTCACGACGCTGCTGGGGATGGTAGAAGCGGGCATCGGCATTGCTGCCGTGCCCGCAATGTCGATGCCGGCGAACGGGCATCCACTGCTGCGCCAGCTGGCGCTGACCGATCCGCAGGTCACCCGTTCGGTAGGATTAATTCGCCGCAGCGGACGTATGCAATCTTACGTCGCTGCGGAGCTGGAAAAGCTGATTATCGAACAGTCTCAGCACGTTTAACGCGCGGTTTGCAACGTCAGCGCGCGGCGGCGATACAGGTACAGCGTCGCCAGCAGCGCGCAAATCGCCGCAAAGCTCATCCAGTAGCCCGGTGACGCCTTGTCGCCGGTGTATTCGATCAGCGCGGTAGACACCACCGGCGTGAAGCCGCCAAACAGCGCGGTGGCCAGGCTATAGGCCAGCGAGAAACCGGCGACGCGCACTTCTGCCGGCATCACTTCGGTCAGCGCAGGGATCATCGCACCGTTATACAGGCCGTAAATAAACGACAGCCACAGCAGCACGCTCAGCATCATGCTGAAGGTCGGCGTCTGCGCCAGCAGCGTCAGTGCCGGATAAGCGGTCGCCAGCGCCAGCAGCGTCATCGCCAGCAGCACCGGTTTACGCCCAAAGCGGTCCGACAGCGCACCGCCAATTGGCAGCCAGATAAAGTTGGAGATCGCCACCAGCAGCGTCACCAGCAGGCTGTCCGAGGCGCTCAGCATCAGCACCTTTTTGCCGAAGGTAGGCGCATAGACGGTAATGAGGTAGAACGCGGTGGTGGTCATCGCCACCATCAGCATCCCGGCAATCACCACCGGCCAGTTCTGCAACAGCGTGCTAAATACCTGACGCATATCCAGATGATGACGGCGCGCGCTGAACTCCTGCGTCTCTTCCAGACGGCGACGCAGAATAAAGATAAACGGCACGATCAGGCAGCCAAACAGGAACGGAATACGCCAGCCCCAGGCGCTGATGGCGCTCTGCTCCAGCGCAGCATTGAGCGCGAAGCCCATTGCGGCAGCGACCATGATGGCAACCTGCTGACTGCCGGATTGCCAGCTGGTGTAGAAACCTTTGCGGCCTGGCGTGGCAATCTCTGCCAGATAAACCGACACGCCACCCAGTTCTGCCCCGGCCGAGAAGCCCTGCAGCAAACGACCAATCAGCACCAGCAGCGGCGCCCACAGGCCAATCGACTGGTACGACGGAATCAGCACGATCAGGAAGGTGCCCGCCGCCATGATCGACAGCGTGACGATCAGCCCTTTGCGCCGGCCAACCTTATCGATATAAGCGCCCAGCACAATCGCGCCAATCGGCCGCATCAGGAAGCCGGCACCGAACACCGCAAAGGTCATCATCAGCGACGCGAATTCGCTGCTGGCGGGGAAAAAGGTGTGCGCGATATAGGTGGCATAGAAACCGAACAGAAAGAAATCAAACTGTTCGAGGAAGTTGCCGGAGGTGACGCGGAAAATAGCGCCAACCCGGGCTCGGGTGGTCATCGGTAAGGCAGAGGAATGCATAAGTATCTCCAGTTTGTCCCTGGCGCTGTTATCAATCGCGCCTGCTTCGGAAGACTGGATCAGAACGTTAAGGTTAATAAGCGCAATAAACGCATGGCGTGATGCGTCTGACGCATTAATCGCTGCAGGCAACGGGCCACCCTCAATATTAACAATGAGTTAACAAAGGCAGCCCCGTTTTTACTCCGCTCAGGCCCGCAGGCACCACAATACAGATTTGTGACCAGCTTCAAGCCGCCCACCGTGAGTCTGGCGCATAACAAAATTAACACATCTCTTTTTTCGCATATGTAGTTGACTTCATCACGTCCCCGCACCACACTGTCGGCTTTCCATTCAGGAGGGATTATGTCGCCGCTAACGCCACTGCAGCTGTTTAAAAACCTTTCCGACGAGACGCGTCTGACGCTGGTGCTGCTGCTGAAAGAACGTCAGGAGCTGTGCGTGTGCGAGCTGTCTGCCATCCTGCAACTGCCGCAGCCGAAGATTTCCCGCCATCTGGCGCTTTTACGCAACAGCGGTTTGCTGAGCGATCGCCGTGACGGCAAGTGGATCCACTATCGCCTTTCGCCGCATATGCCGGTGTGGGCAGCGACGGTGATCGAACAGGCATGGCAATGCCAGCGCGATGCGATCCATGGCCTGCTGCTGCCGGTGCAGCGCGACCAGCTGACCACCGATGGCCGGGCGGTGTGTCTGTAAAAAATTTTACCCATACATATTCGATTTTCCACATATGAAACGAACACAACCTGACTTTCCGGAGGAAACATGTTACTGGCAGGGACTATTTTCGCCATTACTTTACTGCTGGTGATCTGGCAACCGCGCGGGCTGGGCATTGGCTGGAGCGCCAGCGCCGGCGCGCTTCTGGCGCTGCTGACGGGCGTGGTGCATCCCGGCGATATCCCGGCGGTGTGGCAGATTGTCTGGAACGCTACCGCCACCTTTATCGCGGTGATCATCATCAGCCTGTTGCTTGATGAGGCCGGCTTTTTTGCCTGGGCGGCGCTGCACGTGGCGCGCTGGGGCGGTGGCAGCGGTAAAAAATTGTTCTCCTTTATTATCCTGCTGGGTGCCGCAGTCGCCGCGCTGTTTGCCAATGACGGAGCCGCGCTGATTCTGACGCCTATCGTGATCGCGATGCTGCTGGCGCTGGGTTTCAGCCGGGGGGCCACGCTGGCGTTTGTCATGGCGGCCGGGTTTATCGCCGATACCGCCAGCCTGCCGCTGGTAGTGTCCAATCTGGTTAACATCGTCTCGGCCGACTATTTCCGGCTCGGCTTTGGCGATTACGCCGCCGTGATGGTGCCGGTCACGCTGGCGGCGGTGCTGGCGACATTGCTGATGCTGCATCTGTTTTTCCGCAAAGAGCTACCGCTCAGCTATGATCGCGCCCGGCTGACGTCGCCTGCAGCGGCGATTCGGGATCGAGCTACTTTCCGCGCGGGATGGCTGGTATTGCTCTTGTTGCTGGCTGGCTTTTTTGCCCTTGAGCCGCTGGGCGTACCGGTAAGTGCCGTGGCCGCCGCAGGCGCACTGATGCTGTGGTTTGTGGCGCGGCGGGGTCAGGTGATTGATACGGGTAAAGTGCTGCGCAGCGCGCCGTGGCAGATTGTGGTGTTTTCGCTCGGCATGTACCTGGTGGTGTATGGTTTGCGCAACGCCGGGCTGACCGTCTGGCTTACCGGCTTGCTGAATAGTTTTTCTGCGACCGGCCTGTGGGGCGCAACGTTTGCCACGGGCTTCTTCAGCGCCCTGCTCTCCTCCATCATGAACAATATGCCGACGGTGCTGGTGGGCGCCCTGGCGATTGATGCCAGCACGGCGCACGGCGTGGTGCGCGAGGCGATGATTTACGCCAACATTATCGGCTGCGATCTGGGCCCGAAAATCACGCCGATTGGCAGTCTGGCAACGCTGCTGTGGCTGCACGTGCTGGCGCAAAAAGAGATTCGCATCAGCTGGGGCTACTATTTTCGCGTCGGCATCACTCTGACGTTACCGGTGCTGGCCGTGACGCTGGCAGCTCTGGCGCTGCGCCTTTCCCTTTGACCGTTAAGAGACTGACAATGACTAACATTACGATCTATCACAACCCGGACTGCGGTACCTCGCGCAATACGCTGGCATTGATTCGCAACAGCGGCGTCGAGCCCACCATTGTGCTTTATCTGGTTACGCCGCCCACGCGTGAAACGTTGCAGCAATTGATCGACGCCATGGGGATTGGCCTGCGCGCCCTGGTGCGCCAAAACACCGACGCCTCGCAGGCGCTGGGGCCCGCACGTGAAGCGCTGAGCGATGAGCAGCTGCTGGATGCCATGCTGGCGCAGCCGATTCTCATCAACCGCCCGATAGTGGTGACGCCACTGGGAACGCGTCTGTGCCGTCCTTCTGAGCAGGTGCTGGATATCCTGCCCGATGCGCAGCGCGGTCCGTTTACTAAAGAGGATGGTGAGGTGGTGATTGATGCGCAGGGCAGGCGCGTCAATCTTTAGTCGGTCAGAAATCGTCCGGGATAATCTGCTTCAATCGCGTGCACCCGGTCATAACGGCCAAACAGGCGATAGCGATTGCGGGCAATCAGGTTGTAGATCAGATTAGTGAGCCCGTCCGGCAGATAACGCAGAACGCCGCAGGCGCGCCACGGCCAGGGCAGCGAGTGCATAATGCGACAGATGGCCTGCGCGCGCAGCCAGTGCTGCCCATCGCGCAGTAACACGATGGTGCGGATGTTATCGTGCGGTAATCCAGCGTGCTGCAGCAGCTGTTTGCCGCGCTCGCTCTGGATCGCCGCAAAGTGATAATCGCACGGCAGGCGGTGGCGCAGCAGAAAAATCACCCAGGCATTACACAGCTTGCATTGTCCATCATAAAGGATGATCGACTGGCCGGACTCGGGTTGTACGGATGATGACACCTGACCTCCGTATTGCAGATACAAAAAAACCGGTGAGGCGACACGCCCCACCGGTTCTATTATATGTCACTTATCAGAAGCTGACTTTCACGCCCGCCACCGCGCTGGTGTCGCTGTAGCTGTGGTTGCCCAGCTGCTGCGCCACGCCGCCCCACAGGTTGACGTTCGCGTTCAGCCGCGCGTCCACGCCCAGCTTCACCTCGGCGGCATTGCGCGTGCCCGCCTGCTGGATGTTGACGCCGTTCAGCGCGGTGCCGAACGCCCTGCTGTTGTGCAGCCAGTTGGCCTCGGCGTACGGCTCGATGGCGCTCTGCGACTGCGGATCCAGCAGCGTGCGCAGCGAGGCGCGCACGCCGAGGCGGCTCTGCAGGTTGTCCTGACCGGTGCCCTGCACGCGGCTGCCGTTCTGCTCTTTCACGTCGTCCGCTTTCACGCCCTGCCAGTTCAGCTGCGCCTGCGGGCGCAGCCACAGGCTGGTGCTGTCGCTCAGCGTAGCCACCTCTGCGCGGTAGCCGCCGGCCAGCGACGCGCTGATGCCTTTCGACTTGTACGACTTCTGGCCGATGTCATCGCCCTTCACGCTGTTGTTAAACCAGCCGTAGCTCAGCGTGCTGTCGATAAACGCGCCGCTCTGCTCTGCCGCGTTCTGCTGCCAGCTGCCGTACACGCCCAGGCTGTAGCCGTTCACCTGGCCGCGCGACTGATAGCCGCTCACCGCCGAGCGCGACTTGCTCTGCGCGTTGCCGTAGCCGGCCATCGCGCCGAAGCGCAGGCTGTCGCTGCCGGTCAGCGTGCCGCTTGCCACGTCGCCGCCCAGCTGGATGGCGTAGCGGTTGGTGTCGGACTTCAGCTGGCCGCTGCTGTCTTTCACCCGGCTGTGGCCGGCGCTGTTGTGCAGCCACAGGCGCGTGCTCTGCTGCTGGCCGTTCGCGTCGGTGTAGAAGGTTTCCGCCGGACGATCATCCATGCTGGTGGTAAACAGCGTGTTGGCCGCCGCGAGGTTGGCGCTGTAGCTCGCCGCTTCCGGACGCACGATCATGTTGTGCTGATTTACCGGTGGCTCGACGATCTGGCCGCCTTCGCCCGGCGTCACCACCGGATCGGGCTCGCTGCCGTTTTTATCGCTCACCAGATACCAGCCGTGCTGATCCGCGCCCTTCACCAGGTTGTAGTCATAGGCACCGGCGACGATACGCCCTTTCTGACGGAACTCGCCGTTGCTGGCGCCGTCCACCTGAATGATGTTCAGGCCCTGAATGGTCTGCGCGCCGCTGCCGCCGGCGTTGTTCACCACCACGTCGGTGCTGCCGCTGCTGTCGCCGAGGATGTGCAGTTTATCCGTCGCCGAGTTATCGTCGCCCAGCGCCGCGTTCATCACCAGCGTGCTGTTGTCGCCGCTGTAGTTGCCGTTCACCGTCAGGGTGCTGAAGCCGGTACCGTCATGGGTGAAGTTCAGCGTACTGTTGCTGGCGCTCAGCGCATCAACGCTGCTGTCGCCGGTGATGTTCCACTGGCTGTTGTCGCTGAGCGTCAGCGTCTGCAGGCCGGATGACGCGCCGGTCCACGCCGAGCTGCCGCTCAGGTTGATCTGGCTGTCGGTGGTCTGGCTGCGGTCGATGTCCACGTTACCTTCGAACAGCGAATGGTTGCTGCCGTTCATTACCACCGAGCCGGCGGTCGCACCTTCGGTGGTGCTGTAGCCGGTTTTCAGCAGCGTGCTGCCGCTCAGCACTGAGTTATCGGCGTCGATGTGCATGTTGGTGCCGGTCAGCACGTTGACGGCGGTGCCGCCGGTCGCGGAGATGGCGGTATTCGCCAGTTTAATATCCGCCAGCGTGGCCTGATATCTGGAGAGAATGCCGGTGGCGTTTTCGCCGGTTACACGGATATCAGAGTTAGTTAGGGACAGGCTGGTGGTTAAATCGGGATCATATAAATTTACTAAATGAATTGCTGAGTTGAAACCTTCAGCATCGGAACCCGTTTTATCAATGGTGATATTATTTCCATTGAATATGCCACCGTCCTGAACTTCAATACCGTAACCGCCGCTGCGCGCTTGTACTGAAACATTCTCAGCATTCATTGTCGCGGAGAAAGCTGAAGCCAGGGCAGCTTCACTTTTTGCGTCCGAAATGATGTCAATGTTTTTGATGTTCGCCGTGCTGCTGTATCGGGCATAAACGGCATTTAGCGCATCACCGCCCACGTCAATCTGGCTGTCAGAAATATTCAGCATCGTCCCGGTCCCCGATGCTAATACGCCGATGCCGCTGCCAGTGACTTTAATCGCCGTATCAGACGCATTGAGCGTCGATTTCGAACTCGCCGTCAGGCCATTAGCGTCTGCGCCACTGACCACAAACGCACTGTTATCCACATTTAATACTGAACCTTCGCCAGTGGCGTAGCCGCCGTAAGCATTTTTGCCAGAGGTAGTGACCTGAACACCCGACGCGATGAGCGTCCCTGCATCTGCGGCATAAAGGCCATGAGCATCCTGTCCGCTGGTGCTGGCCTGCACATCGCTGACATTGAGAATCGAATTGGTTCTGGCATAAAAGCCATGCGCACCCTGCCCGGTAGTGGTCACTTTGCCATCCGTAAAGGTCAGTTGAGTGCCTGCACTTTCCGTGACCACGCCGTAGGCCTTATCACCACGGGTGGTGACCTGCGTGTTGCTACCGTTTAATGTTGAAGCGCTGCCGGCATACAAACCAAACGCACTTTCTCCGTTAGTAACAACATGTACGCCGCTGGCATTGAGTTTGCTGCCTAAGCCCGCCACCAGACCGTAGGCTTTGCTGCCGTCGGTCGTCACGTTGCCGCCGCTCAGATCGATCAGCGAGCCCGCGGCTCGGGAGTAAGCACCGTACGCGCCGTCGCCATGGGTAATGTAGTCGGTATCAGTACTGTTGATGATACCGGCGGAATTGGCGTAGGCGGCGTGGGCAGTCTGCCCGGAAGTTTCCACTTTTGTGCCGTCAGTTTTCACCGCGCCGGTCAGGCTGGCCACCACGCCGTAGCCACCCGCGCCGCTGGTGGTCACGCTGCCGCGCGTCATCTCCGCAGAGGCAGAGCCGGCGGTAGAAAACACGCCGTAGCCGCTGGTGCCCGCGTTCAGCACCGTCACGTCGGTGGCGGTGGCTTTCGCGCCGTTCTGCACCAGCAGCCCGTAGTATTTGTCGCCGGTCGCCTGCAGCGTCTGATTATTCAGCTCCACCGGCTGCGCCGGATTGTTGACGGTCGCGCCGTTGGCGGCCAGCGCCATCGGTGACCCCGCCAGCAGCAGCGCCGAACCCAGCGCGCCGCTGACCAGCCGTGATGTACCCGCCGCTTTACCTGAACAGGATGATTTGACTTTGCCGCGCGCCAGTTCAGAGGTGACGACATAACATTGCAGGGCATAATTCCAGATAACGCGATAGCTCTTGTTCATATTCTTTTCCTGATTAAGGTTAAATCAATCCCTTCCGGCAATAAGCGGAATAAGCGGTTATTTATGGGCAGGCGCGGAATAAACAGCCATCACGCTATTTTCGGTGAAGCGCTGTCTGACCGGCCTTAATTAATCCCTGCCAAATAGGCTGATGGGAAAATATTCGCAAAATCGCGGAAGGGTGAATATGAGAGCACCGGAATACGGCTGTAGTCGCAGGACTACAAAAAGTAAGCTGCTGCGCTATGCGTCAGATCAATTAAGCGTGGGATGAATGATGAAAAAGGATTAAACACTTACAGGGAAGCGGGCGGGGATAAAAAAACGGCCCCCGTTGCGGGAGCCGTCTGTCATCAGAAGCTGACTTTTACGCCGGCGATGGCGCTGGTGTCGCTGTAGCTGTGGCTGCTCAGCTGCTGCGCCACGCCGCCCCACAGGTTGACGTTCGCATTCAGCGTGGCGTCCACGCCCAGCTTCAGCTCACCGGCGTTGCGCGTGCCGGCCTGATGGATGGTAACGCCGTTCATCGAGGTGCCCAGCGCGCGGGTGCTGTGCACCCAGCTTGCCTCCACGTACGGCTCCACGCTGCGGCCCTGGTCCAGCGCGGAGCGCAGCGAGGCGCGCACGCCGACGTGGCTCTGCAGGTTATTTTCGCCGGTGCCGCGCACGCGGGTGCCGTTACTTTCCGTCAGGTCATCACCCTTCACGCCCTGCCAGTTCAGCATCGCCTGCGGGCGCAGCCACAAGCCGGTCGATTCGGTGATTTTTGCCACTTCAGCGCTGTAGCCGCCGGCGAGCGACGCCAGCATGCCCTTCGACCTGTAGGACTCTTCGCCGATGTCCTCGCCCTTGATGCTGTTGTCAAACCAGCTGTAGCTCAACGTGCTGTCGATAAACGCGCCGCTGCGCGCCGCCGCGTTCTGCTGCCAGGTGCCGTAAATGCCCAGGTTGTAACCGTGTACCTGGCCGCGCGACTGGTAGCCGCTCACCGCCGAGCGCGATTTGCTCTGCGCGTTGCCGTAGCCGGCCATCGCGCCGAGGCGCAGGCTGTCGCTGCCGCGCAGCGTGCCGGTCGCCAGGTCGCCGCCCAGCTGCAGCGCGTAGCGGTTGGTGTCGGTTTTCAGCTGGCCGCTGCTGTCTTTCTGGTGGTTGTGGCCGCCGCTGTTGCGCAGCCACAGGCGGGTGTGCTGCTGCTGGCCGTTGGCGTCCGTGTACTGCGTGACGCCCGGGCGGTCGTCCATGCTGGTGGCAAACAGCGTGTTGGCCGCCGCGAGGTTGGCGCTGTAGCTCGCCGCTTCCGGACGCACGATCATGTTGTGCAGCTCCGCCGGCGGCGCGATGATGTCACCGCCGGTGCCTTCGCCCGGCGCGGTAACCGGGTCCGGTTCAGCCGGATCGACGTCGCTGCCGTTTTTGTCGCTCACCAGATACCAGTTGTGGCTGTCAGCGCCGCTGCCTTTTACCAGGTCATAGTCGTAGGCGCCGGCCACGATGCGGCCCTTCTTGCGGAAGTCGCCGTTGACCGCGCCGTCCACCTGAATCAGCTGCAGGCCCTGAATAGTCTGCGCGCCGCTGCCGCCAGCGTTGTTCACCGCCACCTCAGTGTTACCACTGACGTCGCCCAGCACGTGCAGCCGGTCGGTGGCCGAGGTGTCGCCGCCCAGCGCCGCGTTCATCACCAGCGTGGCGTTATCCGCCGTGTAGTTGCCGTTGACGGTCAGCACCGTGAAGTTCGCGGTGTTGTGCGCCACGTTGATCACGCTGTTGTTTGCGGTCAGCGCATCGACGCTGCTGTTGTCCATGATGTTCCACTGGCTGTTGTCATTCAGCGTCAGCGTCTGCAGGCCGGATGACGCGCCGGTCCACACCGAGCTGCCGCTCAGGTTGATCTGGCTGTCCTGCGTCTGGCTGCGGTCGATATCCACGTCACCGATGAACAGCGAGTGGTTGCTGCCGTTCAGTACCACCGAGCCGGCGGTCGCGCCAGCGGTGGTGCTGTAGCCGGTTTTCAGCAGCGTGCTGCCGCTCAGCAGCGAGTTGTCGGCGTCGATATTCATGCTGGTGCCGGTCAGCACGTTGACGGCGGTGCCGTCGGTGGCGGTGATGGCGGTATTCGCCAGTTTAATATCCGCCAGCGTTGTCTGTCGTTTGGAGACAATGCCAGTGGCGTTTTCGCCGGATACATTAATATCGGAATCGCTGAGGGAAAGCGTATTATGTGCATCCGGAGAATATAAATTCAGCACGTTGATGGCCGCGTTAAACCCTTCAGCATCCGTGCCGCTTTTTTCAATGGTAATTTTATTACCATTGAATGTGCCGCCATCCTGCAATTCGATACCGTAACCGCTGCTGCGCGCATCCACACTGACAGTATCGCTCCTTAACGTACCGCCAAACCCCGCTGCCAGTGATGAGTTTCTGGCGTCATTGAAAATCACGACATTTTTGAGGCTGATTGTGCTGTCAGATGTGGCAAAAACTGCGTTTCCGGCATTCTGCCCCATTACGATTTGGCTGTCGGACAGATTAAGAACTGTCCCTTCTCCCGTTGCGTAAGCACCTATTCCATTGCCCGTAAGCTCAATCACGGTATTGCTGGCATTAAGCGTTGATTTTCCGTCCGCCTTCAGGCCATTTGCCCCATTGCCACTGGTTGCAATCGTGCTGCCTTCAATCTGCAGAAGTGAGCCTTCACCAGTGACATAAACCCCGTTGGCATAATCACCTGAAGTACTTAATTTTGTTCCTGAAACGTTCAGCTTTGCACCGCTCGCGGCATATGCACCATAAGCACTGTCTCCGGTAGTTGTCAGCGTGCTGTCTGCCAGCGTCAACTCCGTGCCAGCACTGTCAGCGTAAACGCCATAAGACTGGTCGCCACGTGTACTGACCTGTACGTTGCTGGCATTTAAGGTTGAAGCGCTGCCGGCATACAGACCAAAAGCACTTGCGCCGATGGTTTCGAACGTACTGTTATCCAGTTTCACTTCCGTACCGGCATTGTTGGCGGTCACGCCATTCGACTGGTTACCGCTGGTGGACACCTGCACGCCGCTGGCGCTGAGCTTACCGCCGGAAGCTGCCGCCAGGCCATGGGCTTTGGTGCCGCTGGTTGTCACTGTTCCACCTTCCAGAGTGACCTCTGTGCTGGTCAGGTTGCTAAAAACACCCGATGAATCGTTACCCTGGGTAATCACGGTCACATCGCTGGCAATAAGCTTGCCGCCTGAGCCCGCCACCAGACCATAAGTCTTAGTACCACTGGTGGTGACGCTGCCGCCGGTTAAATCGATGAGCGAGCCGGTACCGCGGGAATAGACACCGTAGGCACCGTCGCCGTGCGTAACATAGTCTGCGTTCAGGCTGTTAATGATCCCGGCCGAAGAGGCATATGCGCCGTAGGCAGTTTTTCCGGTCGTTTCCACGCGGGTGCTATCAAGTTTCAATGTACCGGTCAGGCTGGCGACCACGCCGTAGCCGCCGGTGCCGGTGGTTTGCACGCTGCCCCGTGTCATCTCAGTGACAGAGGATGCAAGAGTGGAGAAAACACCGTAGCCGTCAGTGCCATCGGTCAGCACTGTGACATCCGTGGCACTGGCCTTTGCTCCGTTCTCAACCAGCAGCCCATGATGATCTTTGCCCGTCGCCTGCAGCGTCTGGTTGCTCAGATTCAGGGTTTCTTCCGGGCCGGTTGCGGTGGCACCGTTTGCCGCCAGCGCCGCCGGTGAAGCGGCCAGCAGCAGCGCTGAACCGAGCACGCCACTGATGAATGAGGCTTTATTTGCCGTTTTTCCTGAACGCGATGATTTCACTTTACCGCGCGCCAGTTCCGAGGCCACGACATAACATTGCTGGGCATAATTCCAGATAACACGATAATTTTTGTTCATGCTTTTTTCCTGATTCAGGTTATGTCGTTCCATCAGCGGAATGACGTAACGGGTAAAACAGCAGCACTGCAACAGGTTATTTTCTGTCGCATCGCGCTGAGAAATGATTAAAACAACCGGATTTGGCTGAATTCTAACGTTGAGACCGGTCTTATCTGATCTAAGACCTGTCTCAAAACATTTCTTTCGGGATAAATAAAAACACGGTGTCACGCCGTAGGCTAAGGACTACAGTTTACTAAACCGATAAATTTAAATGAGTTAAAAACAATGCATCAGCACAAATCTGGCCGGGAGAGAATAAGCACAAATTCTTCCCGCGCAAGACACAATGCCGGGCAGTTAATTTTACGTTTATTAAACCGATCAGAATTCAATACGCACGCGACGCAACCTAAATGCAATAAAAACAGCGAAGCTTTTAATCACACTATTTACCTGTTAGCGAAAATTTTAACCAAACCATAACACCAACCCATCAGATATAAGCTGCAAGTCATTGAGATAAAATAAATTACCTCACAATAGACATTTAATGCTTAAACCAGGACAGATTGACAAACATTTAATCTTTGGCGCTTAAGTTCGGGTAACTGACGTCGTTTATCTCTTGTGAATAATCTTTGTGCTATGCAGAAAAGTCGCAGTGCAAATTGAAACGTTGTAAATAAGACAATCAGCAGCCAGCTGTAAGATATGGACTACATTTAAAAATAAATGCCTGCAAACAGAATGGTCTTGAGTTGATTAAGATGCCGTTATATAAGTGTGCTTTTGAACGAGCGTGCTCAGATTAATTAAGAGAAAGGCAGTGCGTATGGCTAACTTTGTTATTGTGGATGACCATCCTATTGTGCGCGTGGCGATACGGCTGGTGCTGGAAAATGCCGGACATCGTGTTTCAGCAGAGGCTGGCGACGGCGACAATATATTTAGCCTGGTCAAAGAGAAAGGTGCCGATGCGGCAATTATTGATATTGATCTGCCCGGCATTGGTGGTATTGAAGCGGTTAAAAACCTACGCACCGCCGGATCATTAATCCCGGTGATTGTGATGAGCGGAAAAAACGCGGAATTTTACGCTTACGAGAGTAAAAAAGCCGGTGCCAATGGCTTTATCAGCAAAAAAAACAACCTCAATGATCTGACCCACGCCGTCGACGCGGTGCTGTCCGGCTATGGTTTTTTCCCGCTGCGCCTGAGTCACCAGGCGGAGGGCGATCAGCTGGTGCAGGACAGCGACAAATTGCTGCTGCTGTCGCATCGCGAATATGAAGTGCTGCGCTACCTCGGTGAAGGCACCGAGATTGTCAAAATTGCCAACCGCATGAAGCTCAGCAATAAAACGGTCAGTACCTATAAAGCCAGACTGATGGAAAAGTTATCGCTGAAAAATCAAAAGGATTTACTCGATTTCACCCGCCGGAACCAGATCAACTGATGCGACTTTTTTTCCTGTGCGCGCTGTGCTGCGCGCTGCTGCTGGTCGCCCCACTGCGCGCGGCGGTGCAGCAGCTTAATTATCAGCCCAACGATTTGCCGGCGATGCCCGCGCCGATGCTCAATGACAGCGACTGGCACTGGCTGGGGCAAAAGCGCGACAGCGTGATTGGCATCTACGGGCCGGATCGGCCACCGATGCTGCGCACCAATCCTGAAGGAAGAGTGTTTGGCTACATTCCCGATGCGGCTTACGCTGCGCTGCACAGCCTGGGTATCAGTTTTCGCGTTAAACATTACGACACCGCGCCCGAAGCCTTTGCCGCGCTGGCGCGCGAAGAGCTGGATATGATATTTGTGCCGGCCGGTGAAGCGGTGCCGGCGCATGTTAACGACACCATCAGCGTAACTGCGCTGAAAGCCAGTCCGGTTCGGGTGGTACGCAGCAGCAGTAACCCGCTGGCCGGTCAGGAATTTTTACCTGGCCCGGCGATAACCTCTCCCTACAGCCAGCTGCCGCAGGTCGCGATGGGCACGCTGCCCTATGCCGATGTGCCGGCGGTGGAAGCCTATTACCTGATTGAACGCAACTATCTGAATACGCTAACCATCGATCACATTCTGCCCGATCTCAGTTCGCCGTATCGCTTTGTGGTTAACAGTAAAGAACACGTGCTGGCGCGGGCGATGCGCATTGCGTTTGACGCCCTGCAGCGCCATGCGGCCGGTGAGATCATCGCCGCACGCTGGGATATCGCCAACATCACGCGCTTCGTCACCACGCCGCTGGCGCTGACGCCCACCGAGCAGGCCTGGCTGCAGACGCATAACCAAATCAACATGGCGGTCACGGACCTGGTGGCACCGTTCTTTATCAAAAACGCGCAGGGCGAAATCACCGGCATCGTGCCGGAGTTACTCAACCTGATTGAAATGCGCACCGGGCTGAGCTTCAACTTTGTTGAGATCAGCGACAGTCGCGATCTGACCGCGCGGATGAAACGCGGCGATGTCACGATTGCCGCACCGCTGATCTGGAGCCAGCAGCGCAGCCGTGACTTTTTGATGACCACACCGTTTATGTTCACGCCGGAAGTGCTGGTGACCAACACCGCCGCGCAGGATGCACCGCCAAAACGCGCCGCGCTGGTGCGCGAGCAGGATGCCTCCCACTGGTTTCTGAAAAAATATCCCGATGTGTCAGTTGATTATGTTGGCAATCCCAGCCTGGCGATGCAGTGGGTGGCGGATGGGCAAACCGACGCCACTATTAATACGCTGGTGGGCGCGCGCTATCTCTCCGAAGGTCTGTATCCCGGCAAACTGCGCTTAACTGAGCTGAAACCGGCGCAGGAAGCGGCTATCGCCTTTGGCGTCAGCCGCAGCGAGCCGGAGCTGCAGGACATCATGAACAAAGCGCTGGCCGCCATTCCGGCCGGCATGATGACC
Source organism: Pantoea sp. Cy-640 (assembly GCF_011752635.1). Lineage (NCBI taxonomy): Bacteria > Pseudomonadati > Pseudomonadota > Gammaproteobacteria > Enterobacterales > Erwiniaceae > Pantoea > Pantoea sp. Cy-640. The sequence goes on from NZ_VWXB01000002.1 coordinate 187,360, forward strand.
GATGTATTAACCCACTGGCAGGCCACGCCCGCCGCGCATTTCGACACCTGGAAGCTGTACCGTAAAGAGTTTTATGTCGGCGCGCTGGGCGCAGCCACTATCATCGCCGTCACCTTTGTCTGGGCGGTGCTGCTGATGCGGCAGGTCAAACGGACGCGCCGCACCAAAGCGCTGCTGCGCCAGGAAATTCAGCTGCGCGATCGCCTGATCAATGGTCCGCCACGGCCGTTTTATGTGGCCTCGCTGGATGGGATGATCGTGCACACCAATCCGGCGTTTACCCAGTTTTTCACCCCGGAAGAACAAACCCATCTGGGCTATTCGCTGTATGACTGTCGCCATCCGCTCTATCACGTGTGGCAGCAGATCGACAAAAACATCCAGCCTGGCGACATTCCGGAAGAGGCGGAATTTGTTATTGATGACGGGCGGCAGAAGCGCCATATCCGTCACTGGATGACCTCGTACACCGGCGATGAAGTCGGCAGCGGCGGGCTGATTTGCGGCTGGCAGGACGTCACCGACTACCTGCAATTGCTGGAAGATCTTTCGCTGGCGCGCGAAGCCACCGAGCTGGCCAGCCAGAGCAAAAGCGACTTCCTCGCCACCATGAGCCATGAAATTCGCACGCCGCTCAGCGCAGTGATTGGCCTGCTGGAACTGCAGACGCAGGAAGGCCGTGCCGATACCGAACTGATTCGCGTGGCGCACGAAGCGGCGGTCAGCCTGATGGATATCGTCGGTGATATTCTGGATATGGCGAAAATTGAGTCGGGACGCATGACGCTGCAGCCGCAGTGGGTCAGCCTGCATGCGCTGGTGCGCCCGGTGATCTGTGCCTTCGACGGCCTGGCGCGGCAGAAAGGCATCAACCTGAACCTGATGCTGCCGGTCGGCGATGACGATCTGTTTTGCGATGCCAGCCGCGTACGCCAGGTGCTGTCTAACCTGGTGGGCAACGCCGTTAAGTTCACCGATCAGGGTGAAGTAAAGGTGACGGTGGGTCTGACGCCGCTGGAGAGCCATACCGAGCTGCGGATCCAGGTGGCCGATACCGGACGCGGCATCGATAAAGCGGCGCAAAATGCGCTGTTCCGCCCGTTCGAACAGGCGGGCCTGTCGGATAACGCTGGCACCGGACTGGGCCTGTTTATCTGCCAGGAGATTACCCGCCTGATGGGCGGCAGCATTTCTCTGGAGAGCGAACCCGGCGTCGGCACGGTACTGAACGTCGCCGTGCCGGTCAGCGTGCGTGATATCGCTACCCCGCTGCCGTCTCCGGTCGCAGAACCGTTGCCCGCTGCGCCGCAGGTCGCGCTAAATGTGCTGATCATTGACGATCATCCGGCCAACCGCCTGCTGATCTCGCGTCAGCTGACGCTGTTAGGTCATAGTTTCCGCGAAGCGAACAACGGTGAAGAAGGCCTGGCGCAGTGGCGGCAGCAGAAGCCGGATGTGATCATTACCGATTGCAATATGCCGGTGATGAACGGTCTGGATATGACGCGCAACATCCGCCGGGAAGACAAGAGCACCTACATCATCGGCATTACCGCCAACGCGCAGCAGTCCGAGCGTCAGCGCTGCCTCGAAGCGGGCATGAACGAATGCGTGTTCCGGCCGGTTAAGCTGGCGCAGTTAACCACGATTCTGAGCCAGATTCACAGCGCCAGCGCGCTGTCGGTCGGTGATGATTTTTCTGACTGGGTGGATATCGCCGAAATCGAGAAATATATGCCCAACAGCCCCGGCGCGATCGCGGATTTTCTCGACATCGTCATTAATGAAGCACGCACCGATCTGACGCAGGCGATTGACGTGGTACAAAGCGGCGATCTCGCGACTGCCGCCAGCCTGTTTCATCGCATCACCGGATCGCTGCGCGTTACCGGCATCCGTCAGCTGACGGAGCAGTGCGAAATGCTGGAAGAGCTGGCGGAAATGCAGGAAGACAGGGAAATTATCCTGCTGCATTTGCGGGAAGCGCTAACGCTGGTGGACAGGATGGAAGCCTCATTGCGTCAGCAAACCACATCCGCCCAGGCCGGCACGCACTGATGCGCGCCGTCAGGCGTTTTTGATCAGCTTATGCAGCAGCGGATGAGTAATCTGCTCAAACATCCCGGCGTTATTAAATGCCCGCGCCGCCAGCATCGCACCGTGCACACTGGCCATCAGCGTTTTGGCTTCGTTTTCAGCGCTGTCGCTGAGCTGGAAAACGCCGCTGGCGGCGCCTTTGCTCAGCTGGCGCGCTAACCAGCCGGAGAGATCGCTGAAGTGGCCGCTGACTTCCGTGGCGACATCCGGCGGCAGCGTGGGCATTTCCGCCGCCAGCATCGCGCAGATGCAGAAAGGCGAAGTTCCCTCTTTAATGCAGTGCGCCCAGTAATCGACGTAGGCTTTCACTTCGTTCAGCGGATCGTTGATCTGTTCATCCATCGCCTGCATGCCCGCCTGCGCCTCAGCACGATATTCCTCCACCACCGCTTTCACCAAATCGGCTTTGCCGGGAAAATGGTGGTGAATGCTGGCCTTACGGATATCCACCTGGGCGGCAATATCGGCATAGCTAAAGCTTTTATAGCCGCCGGCAGTGAGCAACTGGCGGGTGCAGGCCATGATTTCGCGGGCTTTAGAGGAACGGGCAGTCATAACGCAATCCGGTAGAACAACAGAGATCGGTCAACCTACTGGCAGGCAGGGAAGAAGTCAAGCCAGCGGCCTGACGCGCAGCGCGCACTTTTTTCATTTTTTCAGCAATATTTTCGTCGCTGATTCGTCTACCTCATCACCAACCCTGTTTATCACCGTAATGAGGAACCCCAATGAGAGATTTTGACAGGCATCAGCATCCCCGTGGTCACCGCTTTGGTCATCACCGCATGGCGAAACCGCTGCTGCTCGGCGTGGTGCTGTTTGCTGCCCTTGGCCTGCTGGTGATGTCGCTGTGGAATGCGCTGCTGCCGGAACTGACCGGCGTAAAAAGTATTGGCTTCTGGCAGGCGCTGGGACTGTTAGTGTTGTGTCGCATCCTGTTTGGCGGGCTGGGCTTCCATCCCGGGATGTTTGGCATGGCGCGTCGCCGCATGCATGAGCGCTGGATGCAGATGACGCCGGAGCAGCGTGAAGCCTTTATGCAGCAGCGGCGCGAGCGGTTTGGCGGCCGTGGTCATCATGGTGGACGCTGTGACTGGCACGATCGCCGCAGCCAGCGTGACGATCCGCGCCCGCCCGCGGACGATGCGCCCGTCAAATCCCCGGATGCAGAGTAAGCGGCATGGCGCAGGATTCGCGGCTGCTGGCGGCCATCAGCGCCTGCCGCACTAAGCTCAGCGCCTTTATTCGCGGCCGCAGCGAGCGGCACGATGAGGCCGAAGATATCCTGCAGGAGATCAGCTGGAAACTGCTGCAGGTGGAACAGCCGGTGGAGAACGTCAGCGCCTGGCTGTTTCGCGCCGCGCGCAATGAGATCACCGATCGATCACGAAAAAAACGCGAGCTCTCGCTGTTTAACGCCGCCGGAGACGAAGATTTTCCCGAGGATGAAATTGCCGAAACGCTGTTTGGCGTGGCGCAGACGCCGGAGGATGAGTATCTGAAAACGCTGCTGTGGGAAGAGCTGGACGATGCGCTCGCGGAACTGCCTGCTGCGCAGCGCGAGGTATTTGAAAAGACCGAGCTGCTCGGCTTCAGCTATCAGGATCTGGCCGCCGAAAGCGGCGACAGCGTGCAGGCGCTGCTGTCGCGCAAGCATAAAGCGGTTCTGTTTCTGCGCACCCGGCTGCGCAGCCTGTACGACGAACTCACGGCCTGACCTGCGCGACCCGATAGCCAAACGGCCATCGGGTTGCGTGCTTTACCACCAGGCCGCGGTGGGCTGCGGCTGTAACAGATCAATGCCCTCGCCCAGCATCGGCAGACACAGTGCAACCTGATGCTCCGCCGCCAGCTGGACGATTTGGGTAAACGGATCGTCCCAGCGGTGAAAAGCTAAATCAAAAGCCGCGTTGTGAATCGGAAACAGCCAGCGTGCGTTGAGGTCCTGAAACGCGCGCAGCGTGTCGTGTCCTGCGGCAGCATATGAATGTCGGCCCAGCGCGCATCGTAAGCGCCGTTTTCCAGAAACGCCGCATCAAACGGACCGTATTTCCGGCCAATCGCTTTGAAACCGTCGAAGTAACCGGAGTCACCGCCAAAAAACAGGCGGAACTGATCAGAAATCAGCGTCCACGAACACCACAACCGTTTGTTGCTGTCGAACAGGCCGCGTCCGGAAAAGTGCTGCGACGGCGTCGCGACAAAATGGATGCCGCCGATATCCCGCGACTGCCACCAGTCGAGCTGGATGACTTTCTCCGGCGCAACGCCCCACTTAATCAGCAAATCGCCGACGCCGAGCGGCGTGAGAAAGTGCTTCACCCGATCTTTCAGCTGCATGATGGTGTGGTAATCAAGATGATCGTAATGGTCGTGCGACAAAATAATGCCTTCGATCGGCGGCAGATCGGCCACGGCAATCGGCGCTGGCTGAAAGCGCTTCGGCCCCAGTCGCTTAAAGGGTGACGCGCGCTCGGCGAATACCGGATCGGTCAGCCAGAACTGGCCATTGAGCTTCAGCAACAGCGAAGAGTGGCCGAGGCGAAAGACGCTGTTGGGCGCGGCCTGTACCAGCGCGGCGGCCGTGATGGGCTGCACCGGCAGCGCGGCCGGCGGCTGGGTATCTTTCGGTTTATTGAACAGGAAATCCCACAGCATTTTGCGGTAGTCGCCAAAGCTCAGCGACTGACGCGGCTGGACATTGCGAAACTTTTTGCCATCAAACTGAGCGGAGTGCGGATACTCCCTGATTGCACCCCGGCAGAGGCTGGAACCCTTCAACATAGCGCGGATACCTCGAAAATGAGAAAGCTGGCTGGCAGCAGCGGTAAACATCTGCGGCTACGTTAACCGTTTTATGCCGCGCGCGTCCTCACATTACGAGCCATCGCACAACCGGTAACGCAGAATTTCGCTGCCGGTGTGGCCTTCCTCTGGCGGATGACAGGGCGGCAGCAGGCAGGTAAAGTAGCGCTTTTGCATGATTTTACGAGGGAAAATGAACACGCTTTTCGTTTACGGCACGCTGCAGCCGGGCCAGTGCAATGCGCATATCCTGGAAAACATCGGCGGTGAGTGGCTGGCAGGGACGGTCGCCGGCACTTACTATGCCAACGGCTGGGGCGCGGCGGCTGATTTTCCCGGCATCGTACTTGATGAGCACGGCGCGCGCGTGCCGGGTTATCTGTTCATCTCGGACCGGCTGGCGCTGCACTGGCCGATGCTGGATGAGTTTGAAGATGGCTACGACCGGGTGCCGGTTGAGGTCACCACGACCGACGGCCAGCAGCGGACCGCGTGGATTTATCAGCTGCAGCCACAGCAGGACGTCGCGCGCTAACCTCGTACCTTGCCTACACTGATCCTCACCAGACTGTGAGGAAAAGCCATGATCACCATTTGTACCGCCTGCGGCACGTCTTATCAGCAGCAGCAACCTGCCCTAACGCAGTGTCGCATTTGTCAGGATGAACGCCAGTTTGTGCCGCCCGGCGGGCAGCAGTGGATCGATCAGTCTGCGCTGCGCGCCTCGCATCAAAACCAGTGGCAACAGCTGGCGCCCGGGCTGCTCAGCCTGCAAACCGTACCAGATTTTGCCATTAACCAGCGCGTCTTTGTGCTGCAAACGCCGCACGGCAATATCCTGTGGGATTGCATCGCGCATCTGGATGACGCCACCGTCACGCTGTTGCGTGCGCTCGGCGGCCTGCACGCCATCGCCATCTCCCATCCCCACTATTACAGCACCATGCAGGACTGGGCCGACGCCTTCGACGCACCGGTGTATCTGCACGCCAGCGACAGCGAGTGGATTATGCGCGCATCGCCCCGTCTGCTGCCCTGGCACGGCGACAGCTGTGATCTGCTGCCGGGCGTGCGGCTGTTACGTCTCGGCGGCCACTTTGCCGGCGGCACGGTGCTGCACTGGTCGCACGACGGCGGCGTGCTGCTGAGCGGCGATATTTTGCAGGTAACGCCCGGTGCCAGTGCGGTTTCGTTTATGTGGAGCTATCCCAATATGTTACCGCTGGCCGGCGCCACGGTGACGGCCATGCTGCAGCGGTTGCAGGGCGTGAAGTTTACACGCCTGTACGGCGCGTTTGCCGGCCGCGAAATTCTCGCGCGTGCCGATGAGGCGGTGCAGCAGTCGGGCCGCCGCTATCTGGCCTGTCTGCAGCATCCACAGCCGTAGCGCTTACACAGCCGCGCTGGATAAATACCAGGCGATCGCACCGCGCACGGATGTACAGACGTCTGGACGTATACTATAGTCGGTTTCCTGCAAACATAAGGAAACCTGCAAACAATGAAAAAAACATGGCTTACCGCCCTGCTGGCGGCCTCTGTCACCCTGCTCAGCGCCTGTGACAACCACAACGACAACAAAATCAAAGTGGCGATCAATACCGGACCGGATGAGGCGCTGTGGCAGACCGTGAAGCAGGTGGCACACGATAAATATCAGCTCGATGTTGATGTGGTGGCGTTTAACGATTACGTGCAGCCGAACGAAGCGCTGTTCAATAAAGATGTGGACGCCAACGCGTTCCAGAGTCTGCCTTATCTGGAGATGCAGTCCAAAGAGCGCGGATATAAATTTGCCGTCGTGACCAATACCTTCGTGTTCCCGATTGCCGGTTATTCACGCAAGATTAAATCACTGCAGGATCTGCCGGATGGCGCTACCGTGACCGTGTCTAACGAAGCGACCACTCTGGGGCGTAGCCTGCTGCTGCTGCAGGCGCAGGGCCTGCTGAAGGTGAAACCCGAAGCCGGTCTGCTGCCGACCACGCTGGATATTACCGATAACCCGAAAAAGCTGAAGATTGTAGAAGTGGATACGCCACAGCTGGCGCGCACGCTGGACGATCCGCAGGTTTATCTGTCGATCATTAATAATAACTTTGCCGCGCTGGTGAATTTATCCGCCTCGCGTGACGGGATGTTTATGGAAGGTAAAGCGTCGCCATACGTGAATGCGATTGTGGCACGAGAAGATAATAAAGACAGCCCGAACGTGCAGAAGCTGAAAGAAGCGTTCCAGTCACAGCCGGTGCTGGATAAAGCCAACGAGATTTATAAAGGCGATATTATTAAGGGTTGGTAAGGATTACCTGCCTGTTGATGCAGGCAGGAACCGGATTACCGCACCCATCGTAGCGGCGCAATTCATTGCGCATTCCGGCAACTGTGAAGTGTTTAACTTAGCGCGATAAATCGCGCCGCTACAATGTGTGCAGGATGGCGGTGCCGAAATACAATGCCGCACGGATCGTAGCGGCGCAATTCATTGCGCATTCCGGCAACTGTGAAATGTTTAACTTAGCGCGATAAATCGCGCCGCTACAATGTGTGCAGGATGGCGGTGCCGAAATACAATGCCGCACGGATCGTAGCGGCGCAATTCATTGCGCATTCCGGCAACTGTGAAGTGTTTAACTTAGCGCGATAAATCGCGCCGCTACATATTGTGCGGTCAGAGGGTACGGATACAATTTTAGGTACAAAGTCTTAGCATCGCTATTTCCTGCATTTTTAATCATCTCGCTACCTGAACTCCCCCATCCCATTTTCTGCCAGCCAGCCCGCTTCTGCTGCTGTCTGAATCGTCTACACTTCAGGTTGAAAAAGCCGCAGCGGTGTAAAAATGGCGTAAAAATTTGGCCGATTGGTATAAAAATCGCGTACAAAAAAACGCCAACCCCTACCGATTACGCCGCTGAAACGCTATCTTCGCCAGCATAAAAGTGGGTGATTGCGACACGCCAGTGCGGTTGATGGCGCTCGCCCTTTCTCCCTGAAAAAACAGGAAATGTATGAGTCAATCAGAGAAACAGTCTCTGCCTGCTGGCATGCTGGCCGCCGCCGGCATCGTGTTTGGTGATATCGGTACCAGCCCGCTGTATACCCTGAAAGAGTGTCTGTCGATTTTGCCGGACGGCGCGCCGTCGGCGCTGGCGGTGATGGGCTTTCTGTCGCTGATCTTCTGGGCGCTGACGCTCATCGTCACGCTGAAATATGTCTGCTTCGTGATGCGCGCCGACCACGACGGCGAAGGCGGTATTCTCACTCTGATGTCACTGGCACGCCGCAACGTTGGCCGCAAAGCCGGGCATATCATCGTGCTGGCCGGTCTGATTGGCGGCGCATTTTTCTACGGTGATGGCGTGATAACCCCGGCCATCTCGGTGCTGTCGGCCATCGAAGGAATTCAGGTGGTCTCGCCCGGGCTGGAAAAATATGTGGTGCCGCTGGCGCTCACCATTCTCGCGCTGCTGTTCATTATCCAGAAACACGGCACGGAAAAGGTCAGCCGGGTGTTTGGTCCGGTGATGTTTGTCTGGTTTGTGGCCATCGGCGCACTTGGCATACGCGGCATTCTGCTCAACCCGGAAGTGCTGCACGCGCTCAGTCCGTCCTATGCGCTGACCTTCCTGCTCAGCCACAAAGCGCTCTCGCTCGCGGCAATGGGCATGGTGGTGCTGGCGGTGACCGGCGCGGAAGCGCTGTATGCCGACATGGGCCACCTGGGCAAAGCACCGATTCGTCTCGCCTGGCTGGTGATTGCCATGCCGGCGCTGATACTGAATTACTTCGGCCAGGGCGCGCTGGTGATCGCCGATGCGCAGGCGCTGAACAATCCGTTCTTTAATCTGGCTCCCGGCTGGGCGCAGATTCCACTGATTGTGCTGTCAACGCTGGCCACGGTCATCGCGGCGCAGGCGGTGATTTCCGGCGTCTATACCCTGACGCATCAGGCCATTCGCCAGGGCTTTTTACCGCCGATGCGCATCATTTTTACTTCGCATACCGAGTCCGGGCAGATTTACATTCCGGTGGTTAACTGGCTGCTGTTCACCGCCGTGATGCTGATTGTGCTGGCTTTCCGTCAGTCGTCGGCGTTGTCCTCGGCGTACGGCATCGTAGTGACCGGCACCATGGTGATCACTGCCTGTCTGGCGGGCGTGGTGGCGCTGCGTAACTGGCGCTGGCCGCTGCCGCTGGCGCTATTGTTCCTGCTGTGTATGCTGGTGGTCGACGTGCCGCTGTTCATCGCCAACCTGATGAAACTGCTGTCCGGCGGCTGGGTACCGGTGCTGCTGGCGCTGACCATGATGGGATTGATGCTGATCTGGAGCAGCGAGCGTAACCGCCTGATTCGCCGCTTGAATAACGATCAGGACGGTTTACTGGCGCTGGTGAAATCGCTGGAGAGCAATCCGCCGAACCGCGTCGAGGGCACCGCCATCTTCCTCGCGCGTAAGGAGTTTGAAATTCCCCAGGCGCTGTTGCACAACCTCAAGCATAACCGCGTGCTGCACCGCCGCGTGGTGCTGTTGCATATCCGCACCACTGATACGCCGCGCGTCTATAACCAGCAGCGCATCAGCATTACGCAATTGTCGCCATCGTTCTGGCAGGTCACTGCCGCTTACGGCTGGCGTGAAGTGCCGTCGATGGCCGAGATTCTGCATCTGTGCGGACTGGAAGGTTTTGGCTGCACGGTAAATGAAGCGTCATTTTTTACCGCGCACGATACGCTGGTGATGAAAAAACGCCGCGGTCTGGCGCGGGTGCGCGGCGGGATTTTTCACTTCTGCCAGCGCAACGCGCTGCGCGCCCATGAGCAATTTCATATTCCGCCCAATCGGGTGATCGAACTGGGCGGCCAGCGCGAGTTTTAAGCCGCGGGGCCACGGATGGCCGGATTTGCCCGCACATGATGCACCGAATTTTTTAATGGCAAATGTAAGCAGATGAAAAAATATTAGCGAAACATTACCGGAGTTGTGGCGGAACTTTTCTTAACAGCTGATTAGCAATTAAAGCTAAAACGCATAACCTCAAAAGGTGTTTATTAACCCTACCGGCATGATGATTCACCGTGCGCTTTGCCGGAATGTATAAACCAATAAACAACGATCTCAGGATCGGTTAATTCACTTCCGGCTCTGTTGTTATTTTTGAGGAGTAAGACCATGAAAGCGTTAATTAACGATGTGATTTCCATTTTTACGCCGCAAAATGTTAAACCGGTTTTAATTCGCGCCGATTTGACGCACCGCGAATTATCCTCAATCCATCCGGCAGGTGTGACCTCAGTAAGCTGGGCTACGTCAATGGAAGAGTTAACAGACGCCATTGTGAAAAAAGCCCAGGCGGCCGGCGCCGTCGGTTATCACATCACCGACGTTGAATCGCATGAGCCGGGCCACGACGGCCAGCACGTGATGGCTGCCACCGCCACGCTGTATCACATCAATGACAAGGTGGCTTACGGCTGATGCTGGGATTAACACGTTTTTCTGTTTATGGCCTGCCCGTCATTTCCGGCAGGCTTTTTTCATTAAAATAGGCGGCGAGAAAATCGAGAAAAACTTTAATACGCTGCGATTCTGCGGCGCGTTGCGTATACACCGCCCAGATATTGGCTTCCTGATACCACTGCGGTAATACCGCCACCAGCTCGCCCGTCGCCAGATACGGCGCCACATCCCACGCTGAACGCAGCGCAATACCATGCCCCTGCAACGCCCAGTGCAGAATCACCTTGCCGCTATTGGAAGAGTAATGGCTGTTCAGGCGACACAATACCTGCTGCTCGCCATTGGTCAATGCCCAGTTTCCAAATGAATTATCGCGTTCATTAATGATCAGACAGCTGTGATGAATTAACGCATCCAGCGAGGCTGGCATACCGGCGCGGGATAAATACGCCGGCGCGGCACATAAAATGCGCCGGTTGGCAATCAGCCGGCGGGCAATATAGGAAGGATTGAGATCGTCGCCAACGCAGATTTCCACATCCGTGCCGCTCTGTAGCAGGTCGAATGCCCGATCGCTTAGCATCAGTTTAATATTCAGCGACGGATGCTGGTTAATAAATGCCGAAACCGCATCCGATAAAAAGTCCTGACCGAAACCAAACGAGCAGCCGACGGTAATTTCCCCGGTCAGCTCGCCGCGCCACTGACGGAAATTATTGAGAAAGCCATCCATTTCCTGCACTACCTGCAGCGCGCCCTCGAGCGCTTTTTCACCTTCCGGCGTCAGGCGCATCACGCGGTTAGTGCGGAAAAACAGCCGCGTCTCCAGCTGTTTTTCCAGAATGGCGATGCGTTTACTGATGTAAGACGGTGACTGACCCAGCTCAATCGCCGCGCGGCCGAAACCGTCATGCCGCGCCACGCTGATAAACACGTACAGGTCTTCAATCGACGGCCAACCCTGTAACGGCTTCTGATAACTTTTTCCGGCAAGCAGTATTTTCATAACAGCACATGGTGAGTGAACGCCACGTGGTTATAACACAGATCCCAGGAAGCGCTGAAGCGAGTGCAGAAACCGCTCTGGCACCTCTTCCTGCGGTGAATGGCCGCACGGTAACGCCTCGCCCTGCACCTGCAGCGCCTTGTCCTGCCAGGTGTGCACCACATCATACAGCTGACCGACCGTGCCCTTTTCGCCCCACAGCAGTAACAGCGGACAGGCAATGCGCCGGTCGCTGTCAGCGGCATCGTGTTGCAAATCGATGCTGGCAGCGGCGCGATAATCTTCACATACCGCGTGGATCATCGCCGGATCCCGATAGCAGCGCAGATAATCTTCGAATATCGCCGCTTCGGTCGCACCCGGCGTTTTCAGCTGGCCATCAATGTGTTTACGCAAAAAGAACGCCGGATCGTGACCAATCATGGTTTCCGGCAGCGGATGCGGCTGAATCAGGAAGAACCACCAGAAGTAGCGCGTGGCGAACGCCTGATCGGTCAGCGCGTACATGGTGGCAGTCGGTGCGATATCGACAAACACGCAGCAGCTGACTTTCTCCGGATGATCGAGCGCCAGCCGGTGCCCGACGCGCCCGCCGCGATCGTGGCCGACAAACGCCACGCGCTGCAGGCCGAGCGCGTCGATCAGCTGGCTGATATCCTGCGCCATGCTGCGTTTGGCATACGGCAGATGTTCAGCGTCACTGGCGGGCTTGTCGCTGTCACCGTAGCCGCGCAAATCCGGCAGAATCACCTGATAATGCTGCGCCAGCTGTGGTGCGATTTTACGCCAGGCCAGATGATTTTGCGGATGGCCGTGCAGCATCAGCAAAGGCGTGCCTTTGCCGCCGCTGGCCACGCGTAGCGTAACGCCATTATCCAGCGTCACATCCTGCAGGGTAAAACCGGCGATAAACGGCGACGGGCCGCGGTCGATAATCTCACTCATGGTTGCTCCCTGGTGCGCTGCAGCCACGGACGCTGCGCAAAGTGCTGCGCTTCAAACTGGCTGATATCCGCTTCATATTGCAGCGTCCAGTCCACCGCACTGCCGCCACCGATCAGCATCTCGCGCTTCAGGGCACTGACCGTAAAGTGAATCACTTCATCCGCGAACTGGATGGTTTGCTGCTCCAGCGACACGCTGATGGTGTTGCGCTGCGCATCGGCGGCCACCGCGCTCAGACGCTGATAATCCGCCTCGCTCAGGCTCAGCGTCAGCACGCCGTTACGCTGGCAGTTGTCGTCAAAAATGCCGGCGAAGCTGGTGCCGATAATCGCGCGAATGCCCAGCTGATTCAGCCCCCACACCGCATGTTCGCGGCTGGAGCCGCAGCCAAAATTGGCGCCAACCAGCAAAAACGTCGCGTTCTGCCAGCCCGGCTGATTAAGGATGAAATCAGGGTTTGGCGCACCGTCGGCCAGAAAGCGCAGGTCAAAGAACACGCCGCGATCCAGCCCCTGCCGGTCAATGCCTTTGAGAAACTGCTTGGGCATAATCACATCGGTATCGATGTTAGCAGCCGGCAGCGGTGCCAGCTTGCCGGTGATGGTAGTGAAAGCTTGCATATTAAACCCCGGATTGCAGATAGTGACGAACATCAACCAGATGGCCCGCCAGCGCAGCGGCGGCGACCATCGCCGGACTCATTAAGTGAGTGCGCGCGCCCGCGCCCTGACGGCCGGCAAAGTTACGATTGGTGCCCGATGCGCAGCGATCGCCCGGTGCCAGCACATCCTCGTTCATCGCCAGACACATCGAACAGCCCGACTGACGCCACTCGAAGCCGGCGTCGATAAAGATGGCCGCCAGCCCTTCCGCCTCCGCCTGCTGCCGTACCTGGGTTGAGCCCGGCACGATGATGCCGCGCACGTGCGGCGCGATTTTGCGGGTACCAATCACCGCTGCCGCAGCGCGCAAATCTTCAATGCGCCCATTGGTGCAGGAGCCGATAAACGCGTGGGTGATGGCAATGTCGGCCAGCGGCGTGCCGGCTTGCAGCCCCATGTAGTGCAGTGCATTTTTCATCGCCTGCTGTTTCACCAGATCGGGTTCGTCAGCCGGATTAGGCACGTGGCCGCTGATGGCGCACGCCTGATCCGGGCTGATGCCCCAGGTGACTTTCGGTTCCAGATCGCTGCAATCAATGGTCAGTTGCCGGTCAAATACCGCATCATCATCGCTGCGCAACGTGCGCCACTCGGCCAGCGCCTGCTGCCACAGTTCGCCCACCGGCATTTGCGGTTTGCCGGCAATGTAAGCGTAGACCTTGTCATCCGGCGCGATAATCGCCCCGCGCGCGCCGGCTTCCACCGCCATGTTACACAGCGTCATACGCCCTTCCATGCTCAGCGCATCAATCGCGCTGCCGGTAAACTCAATCGCATACCCCGTAGCGCCGGATGCGCCAATCTGTTCGATCAACGCCAGCACGATGTCTTTGGCGGCGCAGCCAAACGGCAGCTCGCCGGTGACTTCAACGCGCATGGTTTTCAGCGTGCGATAAATCAACGTCTGTGTCGCCAGCAGGTGCTCGATTTCTGAGGTGCCGATGCCGAAGCCCAGCGCGCCAAACGCCCCGTAAGTGGTGGTATGGCTGTCGCCGGCGGCAATCACCATCCCCGGCATCACCAGCCCCTGCTCGTGCGCCACCACATGTTCAATGCCCTGTCGCGGGTCGAGCACGTCAAACAGCTCGATGCCAAAGTGTTCAGCATTTTTGCGGAAGTAATCGACCTGCAGCTGACCGCCAGCGTCGGTCATCGCCGCATCGCGCACTGGCCGCGTCGGGTTCACGTGGTCGACGTTGAGTAGAATAGTGGCCGGATGACGCACGCGACGCGACCGGTCGCGCAGACCGCTAAACGCCTGCGGGCTGGTGTATTCATTGAGGATTGACCGGTCGATATAGAGCAGCACGTGCCCCTCATCGTCCAGGTGACGTACCACATGCTGTTCGATCAGCTTTTCATACAGGGTTTTGCCCGCCATGCTCATGTCCACGCGAAAGTTAAACAAGTCATCAGAGACCTTAGGGTAAACCCTTTCGGCGTCAGATCATCAACACGCTCCGTGCAGTGATAGTGCATGATTTGTCATCGCGGCGGCGGATTTAATTTGACCTAAGTCGTGCCCGTGGTTATAAATTATATCCGCGCTCCGTTAGCGGATATATTGTTGCTTTTTCCCGCACTGCTGCTGCTTTCCTGCCGTTTATTTCGCCACTTCGCTTTTATAAAAGTTAATTAATTGCCATCAATAGTTAATTAACTAAAAACAAGTTAATCTTTTCGTAACAATCTTTTAATTTGCCAACCGAATTTTTAACGTTCATCTGCAAAGAATAAACAGGACTGGCATGACTCAGACCAAAAAACTTGTGTCCGCGCTTTCGCTGACGGCACTGCTTGTCTCTTCAGCGGTTCACGCTGAGAACGCACCAGAAAAAACCGATGTGCTGCTGATTGGCGGCGGTATCATGAGCGCCTCGCTCGGTACCTGGCTGCAGGAGCTGCAACCGGGCTGGAAACAACTGATGGTTGAGCGTCTCGACGGCGTCGCGCTGGAATCTTCTAACGGCTGGAATAACGCCGGTACTGGCCACTCTGCCAACATGGAGCTGAACTACACGCCAGAGCGTGCAGACGGTTCCATCGATGTGAGCAAGGCGCTGGAAATCAATGAATCGTTCATGATTACCCGCCAGTTCCTGACCAGCCAGGTACAGCGTGGCGTGCTGCACGATCCGCGTTCGTTCATCAACTCCACCCCGCACATGAGCTTTGTCTGGGGCGACAAAAATGTCGAATACCTGACCAAACGCTATGCGGCGCTGCAGAAAACGACCCTGTTCCAGGGCATGAAGTTCTCTACCGATCACAAACAGATCGAGCAGTGGGCACCGCTGGTGATGGAAGGTCGCGATCCGAATCAGAAAGTGGCCGCCACCTGGACGCCGGTGGGTACCGATGTGAACTACGGTGAAATTACCCGTCAGCTGATCGGCAGCCTGCAGAAAGATCAGAACTTCAAGCTGGAAACCTCCTCTGAAGTCACCGATTTCAAACGCAACAGCGACAACTCCTGGCACGTCACCATCAAAGATGTGAAGAGCGGCGCAAACCGTGAAGTGGATGCGAAATACGTATTCATCGGCGCGGGCGGTGCGGCGATCAAGCTGCTGCAAAAAACCGGTATTCCTGAAGCCGATAACTACGGCGGTTTCCCGGTGGGCGGTTCGTTCCTGATGACCGAAAACCCGGAAATCACCAGCCGTCACTTGCAGAAAGTGTATGGTCAGGCTTCCGTAGGCGCACCGCCAATGTCGGTACCGCACATCGATGCCCGTAACCTCGACGGTAAAAAAGTGGTGCTGTTTGGACCGTTCGCCACGTTCTCGACCAAATACCTGAAGAACGGTTCGCTGTTCGATCTGCTGAGCGCCACCACCACCAGTAACTTCATGCCGATGACGCACGTGGGCATCGATAACTTTGACCTGGTGAAATACCTGATTGGTCAGGTGATGCTGAACGATGACGACCGCTTTGCCGCGCTGAAAGAGTACTACCCGAACGCGCGTAAAGAGGACTGGAAACTGATTCAGGCCGGCCAGCGTGTGCAGATCATCAAGAAAGATGCTGAGAAAGGCGGCGTGCTGAAGCTGGGTACCGAAATCGTGACCGATCAGCAGAAAACCGTGGCGGCCCTGCTGGGTGCTTCACCGGGTGCATCTACCGCGGCACCGATCACCCTGAACGTGATGCAGAAGCTGTTCCCGCAGCAGTTCGCGTCACCGGAGTGGCAGCAGAAGATCCGCGCTATCGTGCCAAGCTTCGGCCAGAAGCTGAACGGCAACACCGCGCTGACCCAGCAGGTATGGGATAACACCGCATCCGTGCTGCAGCTGACCAAACCGCCAGTGATTAACATGGACAATCAGCAGTCAGCACCTGCGCAGGCCAAACCGCGCGAAGAGTCCGCGAAGCAGGATATGGCGCTGTAATACGCCATCGCTGAGTCAATCGAACCGATGCCGGTGCGCGAGCAATCGCCCACCGGCATTTTTTTGTCTGGAATCTGCTGATTGCTATGTCAGACTTCACCAGTGTTACCGCTGAGAGATGCCCTGTGGTTCAGCGACTCTTCCCACTGACTTTGACGATGCAGCGTGCTAAAATTGAACTTCTGACGGGAGATTAATTATGAGCAGAAATGCATCTCTGAGTATTGCCAGCCAGATCCAGAATTTAGCGAAGGCTAACCATATCACCGCAGAGCGTGACGGTGTCAGCCTTATGGCTGCTGCGATTACTCATCTGGCAGGCGACAGAGTAGAACTGGATTACGTTGAACAATTGCTGGTTAATCTCAAAAGAAAAGGTGTGCTGACTAAAGCAGAAACGCTGAAGCTTCAGGGTTCTTATCTGCAGGAAAAACGTGAGCACAAGCAGAACTTCAGCGCATGACGTTTGATCCTTTCAGCGATTTTTCTACTTCTGGCTACCTGAGAAACGCGTTGGGGCTTAAAGATGTGGATGAGGTAAAAAAAGCTGAGCATCTGGCCTTTGAATCGAGCGTCGAAGATGCGCTTCATTTCCTGGCACTTCAACCTGCAATCACTTACAGCACTTTTTTGTCAGTTCATAAAATTCTGTTTTCTGACTTTTATCCCTGGGCGGGTAAAGATCGCAACGAGTTAGTTCCTCATCTTGCTGTGTTTAAAGGCATGCCAGAAGATGCTCATTTTACCATGTTTGAGCAGCCCCACTCGATTCAGCTCGCCGTTGATTATGCTCTGCGCCTTGCCAGCGACTCATCGCGGTTCAGAAAAAAACCGGGTGAGGTTATGGGACAACTGGCTTTTGCTCATCCTTTTCTGGATGGTAATGGTCGAACGTTGCTGTTGCTATTTATGGAAATGACCTACCGTGCTGGCTTTGCCATTGAATGGGCAAGAACCAAAAAAGATGCGTATCTTAGCGCACTCAGCGCTGAGATTCGTGAACCCGCTAAAGGCCATCTGGATAATTATTTACTCCCCTGCGTTGTTGATATTGCCAGTCGAAGCGAATGGCCGGCAATGATTAGTGGCATAAAAGGGTTGGACGGTTTAGATAAAGAAGACATTTACTACGGTGCGGTTGATGATCCTGATATCAAAGCGCTCTATCAAAGCTATACGTCATCTTCCCGATTGCCTCATCCACCAGCAGAGCCAGAATAAATACGGTTCAGTCGCTATAGCGGGCCGCTATTAATAGCGACCCTACATGATACAATTTAAGGGTGAACTTTCTCCGTAGGGTGCGCATTCATGCGCACCTGGAAAATAATTACGACTTCACGTAATCCGAATAGGCATTTTGCAGCGCGATGTGGTCGGCAATATATTTCGCATCGTGCCACACGCCGTAAATAAACGACGACGCCCGGTTGACCAGATTGGGCAGGCCAAGGAAATAAATACCGCGCTCGGCAGAAATACCGCGCTTGTGGAATGGCAGGCCCTGTTCATCAAACGCATCCACCTGCAGCCAGCTGAAATCAAATTTAAACCCGGTAGCCCAGATAATGGTGCTGATGCCCGCCGCCTGCACTTCCAGCTGCATCAGCGGATTTAACAGGCAGTCCGGATCCGGCAACAGCTCCCACGCCTGCGGCTCGGCCGGTAAATCCAGCCCGTTGCGTTCTATGTACGCATCCGCATCGCGCAGCACCTCGAAATAAGCTCTGTCACCTTCGGCGATATTCTCTGCCAGCCCCGGCGCAAAGCGCAGCACGCCGTTATCCCAGCGCTCGGTGATGCCGACCAGCGTAATGCCCATATGGGCCAGCCGGCGGAAATCCACGGTTTTACCGCCTTCATAGCCGCTCACGGCAAAGGCCACGTGCTGTTTCTTCGGCTTGATTTTCACCTCGTCCCACAGCCCCAGCGCGCCAAGCCACCAGCAGTAATCACGGTCGCGATAGGCGCGTGGCGGGCGGTAGTGCTCACCGACCGACAGAAACACCTCGCGGCCGGCCTGACGCAGCTCCTCGGCAATCTGGGTGCCGGACGCGCCCGCACCGACCACCAGCACCGCACCGGGCGCCAGCTGCTGTGGATTTTTGTACGCCGATGAGTGGATCTGCTGCGGCACCGCGCCTTCAGGCACGATGGCCGGGAACGCGGGCTTCTGAAACGGCCCGGTAGCAGCCACCACATTGTCCGCGTCGAATTCTCCCACCGACGTTACCACCCGGAAGCCACTGCGTCCGGGCAGCCGCGTTACCTGCTGTACTTCAACCCCGGTGCGCACCGGCGCGTTGAGCATCTTTGCGTAATCCTCGAAATACTGCGCCATGCGCTCTTTCGGCGGAAACGCCTCCGGTGAAATATTATCAAACTTCAGCGAAGGAAAGCGGTCGTGCCACGCCGGGCCGTTAGCCACCAGCGAGTCCCAGCGTTCGGAGCGCCAGCGCTCGGCAATGCGGCTGCGCTCCAGCACCACGTGCGGGATCTGCATCTGCGCCAGATGTTCGCTCATGGCGATACCCGCCTGGCCCGCTCCGACGATCACGGTATTGATTTTTTCTACTGACATAGGTCATCCCCGAATAGTTGGCATGCCACCAGCGCGGCGCAAATATTGCGCCGCTGGCGATTAACACCAGGTTGTCATGTTTAACGGTGGCTTAATGGCACAGCGAAATTAATGCCCGGCCTCAACGTTTAATATTTTTCCCAGCCCGAAAAATTTATTGGCGATTATTAACATCGCGGCGGTCACCACAATATAAATAACCGACAGCGCCGCCAGCGTCGGGTCGGCAAATTCACGCACGTAGTTGTACATCGCCACCGGCAGCGTCTGCGTCGCCTGGGTGGTAATAAACAGCGAGGCGGTAAATTCATTGAATGAGAGAATCGCGGCGAACAGCCAGCCACCAAACAGGCCCGGCAGAATCAGCGGCACGGTAATGGTCCATACCACGCGCAGCGGCGATGCGCCGAGGCTGGCCGCCGCCAGTTCTATCCGCTGCTCGAGATTTTTCAGCGATACATAGACGCTGCGCAGCACGAACGGCAGCACTAATACCACGTGGCAGAAAATCACCAGCGCGTAGCCGCGTCCCAGATTGAGCTGCGACACCAGCATCAGCAGGCCGAGGCCAATGGTGAAATGCGGAATAAACAGCGGCGACAGCAGAATACTCTCCAGCACCTGTTTGCAGGGAAAGCGATAGCGCTCAATGGCAATTGCCAGCGTGGCACCGATGATCACCGCCAGCGTCGACGCCCATGCTGTGACAATCAGTCCGGACCAGAAGCCGTGACGAAAATCGTCGTAGCTCAGCGCCCGCTCAAACCAGCGCAGCGACCAGCCTTTCGGCGGGAAGAACAGCACGGAGGTGCTGCTGAACGACGAGATAAACACCACGACGGTGGGCAACATGACAAACGTCAGAATGGCGATCACCAGCAGTTTACCCAGCAGCGCAATTAGTTTGTCGTTGTGAGAACGGGTCATATCAGTGCCCTCCCATGGCGTGCAGGAAGCGCGTCATGCGCTTCAGCGCCAGCAGCAGCAGAATGGTCAGCAGCAGGCCAGCAATGCTCAGCGCTGCGGCAAACGGGAAGTTCATCGAGGAGAAGCCCAGCTGATACACCAGCGTAGCCACGGTACTGACGCGCCCGCCGCCAATCAGTTGTGGCGTCGCGAAAGCGCTGAAGGTCCAGGCAAACGCGGTGGTCAGGCTGGCGATGATGCCGGGAATCGACAGCGGAATGGTCACCGTCAGCAGCGCGCGGACCGGCCCGGCGCCAAGGCTGGTGGCGGCTTTTTCGTAGTCCGGATTGATGTGTGACAGCGCCGTCGCCAGCATCAGCACCATGATCGGCATGGTGACATGCACCAGCGCGACCACCACGCCGGTCTGGGTAAACATAAACTGGATTGGCTGGCTGATGATGCCCAGCGCCAGCAGCAGGCTATTAAGAAAGCCGCTGTTACCCAGCACGATAATCCACGAATAGGTGCGCACCACTTCCCCCAGAAACAGCGGGGTAATCGCGATGATCAGAATGGTGGATTTGATCCACGCAGTGCGGGTGCGCACCAGCGCATAGGCCAGTGGGTAACTCATCAGCAAACCAAATAAGGCCGTTTTGGCGCTGAGCAGCACGGTATTGAGAAACGCGTCACCGTAGATGCGTTTGAACAGGCCACTGAAATTGGCCAGCGTAAAGCCGCCGACATCCAGCGAGCCGGGGATGTATGCACGCACGCTGAACTGCATCACCGCAAACATCGCGACGACCAGCCCAATCGCGGTCAGCGTGGCGGGAAGAATGAACCAGGGTAAAAATGTCGGTTTTTTCGTCATGGACGTTACTGCCTGCATAGGTGGTACCGGCTACGGCGAGGCACCCGCCCCGCCGCAGCACCAGGACAATCAGTGAGACATGATGTTTTCAGAGAACCACTGACGCCACTCGGCAGTTTTCTCCGCACGCAGTTGGGGATCGGTATTGATGGTGGCATTCCACTGCGCCGGCGTGGTCAGCATGCCTGGCAGCTTCGCCAGCTCCGGATCGATATGCGCGTTGGTCACCGTCGGGCTACCGCGATAGATCTTCGCCACCTGCTGCTGAATTTCCGGTTTCAGTGCGATGTTGATGAACTTGTACGCCAGATCGGCATGTTTGCTGCCTTTATTGATGCCGACGGTATCCACGCCGAGGATCGCGCCCTCTTTCGGTATCGCCAGCTTGATGTTGACCCCTTCCGCAATCATGCTGTAGGCGTTCATTGACAGCATCACCTGCACCGGCGTTTCTCCGGTGGAGATCAACTGCTGACTGTTGGCATCATCGGTGTAGAACGATTTGATGTTAGGAATCAGCGCTTTCAGCTTCGCCTGGCCCTGCTGCCAGTGCGCCGCATCGCTGCCGGAGAGTTTGGCAGCCACGGCGATGATGTGGCTTGGATCCCAGTCGGGCAGCGCCAGCGTGCCTTTCAGCTCCGGCTTCCACAGGTCGTTCCAGCTGGTGAAGGTTTCCCCTTTCGGCACCAGATCCGGACGGTAGCCGATGGTGTAGACGTAGCCCCACACGCCCAGATGATACGGGCTGACTTTCGCCTGCTGCACCAGATTGACCGCGTTAGGGATTTTGCTCATGTCGAGCTTCTCGAACAGGTCGCTGTTGGCATACAGATAGCCGACGTGCGCGGTGGTGAAGGTCACGTCAGTTTCCGGCGAACCGCCCGCCAGTTTGGCTTTGTTGAGGCGATCGATGGTGCCGCCGGTGACGAACTGCACTTCGACGCCGGTCTCTTTGGTGAACTCTTTAGCGATGGTTTGATCGATCAGATCTTTAAAGCTGCCGCCCCAGGTGCTGACAATCAGCTTGTCGGCGGCCATGGCATTCCCTGCGCTCAGAATTCCCGTGGTTAACAACGTTAAGGCACACATCTTACGCAACATATTTTTGTCCCCAGTGAATGAAAAGGCTGTTATCGCTGCTCTGAACCACCGTTGATTCGCCACGGCGCGCTGCGCCAAAACAGTGCGAAAGTGAAAAGCAGGTGTCACAGCGATTCTGCCGCTGGCCGCTGCTGCGGTAAAACAGCCTTTTCCTCGCCGTTGCATCGGAATTTCTGACGCTAAAAAAGTCGCTGCTTTGCAACGGATTTTCTTAAGCCTTAGTGAGGCAGAAGCGAATGGGCGTGAAGGGTCAGGCAGGGGATTATGCTGCTATTCGCTGTCCGGCATGATAAATGCATGGAAACAGGGGTAAATAGAAAAGCCGGCGCGACAAGATCGCGCTGGCGACACCAGGAGAATCTGCATGCTCAGTCGCATCACCCAGCGCCAGCTGGAATACTTCGTCGCGTCCGGCGAAGCCGGCAGCATTATTGGCGCATCCGAACGTATTCACGTATCGTCACCGTCGATCTCGGCCGCCATTACCCACATCGAATCTGAGCTGGGGGTGCAGCTGTTTGTGCGCCACCACGCGCAGGGCGTGTCGCTCACCGCCATTGGCCATCAGGTATTAAAAGAGGCGAAGCTGATTCTGGAACAGATGTCGAATCTGTATACCATCGCCTCAGAGTCGCTGAATAACGTGCGCGGCCCGCTGCGCGTCGGCTGTCTCGACACGCTGGCCCCGATGCTGACGCCGGAGCTGGTGTTTGGCTTTGGCCGCGCCTTCCCCGGCGTGCGCATCACGCTGGTGGAGGGCAATCATGAACAGCTGCTGAAACAGCTGCGCGCCGCCGATATCGATATCGCGCTGACCTACGATCTGGTGCCGGCCAGCGACATCGCGTTTCAGTCGCTGGCACAGCTGCCGCCGTATGTGATGGTCGGCGAACATCACCCGTTTGCCAGTCAGTCTGCGGTGACCATTCAGGATCTCGCTACGGTGCCGATGGTGCTGCTGGATATGCCGTGGAGCCGCGAATATTTTCTCAGCCTGTTTAGCGAAGCGGGCGTCACGCCCAACATTGTGATGCGCTCCGGCAATATGGAAGTGGTACGCGCGATGGTGGCCAACGGCGTGGGATTTGGCATCGCCAATGTGCGGCCCAAAGCCAATCTGTCGCAGGATGGCAAACGGGTGATCCGCGTGCGCCTTGCCGGCGTGAACCGGCCGATGTTGCTGGGATACGCCACGGTGGCCCACGTGCAGCAGTCGATGGTGGTCAACGCCTTCGCCGAACGCTGCCGCATGTTCATCTCCGATCAATACATTCCCGGCATGGCCGCGCCAAGCTACTTCGACCCGCAGGTGGTGCGCGTCGCCTGACGCGCTCAGTAACCCCGCGCGGGAAACACCTGGTTGAGCACCGGCTCGCCGCGCATCACCCGCTGGATGTTATCAGCGACCTGACGCGCGGCGCTGGCCGGGATCGCTACCGACGCCAGATGCGGGGTGATCAGCACATTTTCCATGCTCCACAGCGCATCGTCGGGCGGCAGCGGCTCACGATCGAACACGTCTAATGTGGCGTGGGCGATCTGTCCGCTCTGCAGCGCCGCGGTCAGCGCGGGCTGATCGACAATCGCGCCGCGCGACACGTTGATCAGCGCGCAGCCCGGCGGCAACCGCGCCAGACGCTGCGCATCCAGCAATCCGTGGGTTTCCGGCGTGAGCGGCAGCATCACCACCAGAATGTCGCTGCTGGCCAGAAACGCATCCAGCGCCTGCATACCGCTGACGCAGTGAATGCCGTCCAGCGCTTTGGGCGACCGCGACCAGCCGCGCACGTCAAAGCCCTGACGCGCCAGTTCGCGCGCCGCATACGCACCCAGTTCGCCCAGCCCCAACACGCCCACGCGAATCGACGCCGGCTCGCGCGGATGCAGATAGTGCCAGCGATGTTCACGCTGTGCGCGCTCAAATGCCGGTATGTCACGCGCGTAACGCAGCACGGCAAACAGCACGTAACCGGCCATCATGCGCGCCATATCCGGGTCCGATAGCCGGACGATCGGGATGTCAGGCAGGTCGTCGCGCCCCACCAGCGAGTCGACGCCCGCGCCCAGATTCACCAGCAATTTCAGCTGGCGATACGGGGCAAAAAAACCGCGCGGCGGCTTCCACGCCAGCGCAAACTGCACGCTATCGGCATCCTCGACCTGATCGGCACGGCAGATAGCGACATCCGGTAACTGCGGTGCCAGCAGCGCCGACCACGCCTCGAAGCTGTCGAACTCGCTATAAAACACCAGCGTCGTCATGCGCTGGGCTCCTGTAGCAGCGTCGCCAGCGCATCGATAGCCAGTTCATAGCCCAGCGCGCCCAGCCCGGCGATCACGCCGGTGGCGGCTTTCGACACCAGCGACTGATGACGAAACGGCTCGCGCTGCCAGATATTGCTCATGTGCGCTTCGATGATCGGGCCATCGAACATCAGCAGCGCATCCAGAATCGGCACCGATCGATACGACAACCCGGCGGCATTGATGATCAGCCCGTTTGCCTGCTGGCGCGCTTCCTGAATCCAGTCCACCAGCACCCCTTCATGGTTGCTCTGACGAAACTGCAGCCTGAGGCCGTGCGCGTCGGCGCGCCGCTGACAGCGCTCGCCGATGCTGGCGAAACTGTCGCTGCCGTAAGTACCGTGGCGATCCATACCGTAAAGATTGGCATTGGGCCCATTGAGAAAGAAAATCTGAGACATGGCGGCTCCGTTACAGGTGCGGGCGCGTCGCGGCCATCGCCGGATGCGCGTCAAAGAGGGCAAACCAGGCGGCGCTCTGCGGATGCGTGGCGCGCCAGTTGAGTTCAGCAAAACGGAAGTCCAGGTAGCCCAATCCGCAGCCGATGGCGATCAGCCCGAGATCGTCAGGCGTGCGGCTGAACGCCTCCGCCTGCTGCTCAATGGCCGCCAGCGCTGCCGCCACTTTAGTCAGCTGCGCGTCACGCCACGCTGACCACTGCTTTTCGGGCGGACGAGCGCTGGTTTCGTAGCGCGCCAGCAGCGCGGCATCCAGCAGTCCATCGCCCAGCGCCTGGCGCGTGAGGCACAGCCAGCGTGCCTCGCCGTCTGCCGGCAGCAGCTGGCCCGCGCCGCGCTGGTTAAGGTATTCGCAGATCACCCGGCTGTCGTACAAACATAGCCCCTGTTCGGTGCGCAGTGCCGGCACTTTAGCCAGCGGATTAAACGCGGCAATGCGCGCATCGCGCTCGATGGGGTGCGCCGCCGACGCCAGCAGGGTGGTCTCCGGCGCCAGACCCAGCAGCTGCGCGCACACCATCACTTTTCGCACGTAAGGCGAGGTAGATGCGTAATAGAGTTCCATCATGGCGTGGCCTCCGCGTCCGGCTGGAGCAGCACTTTGCCGATATTGGCATTGGCTTCAAGGATACGGTGCGCCTGCGCGGCTGCGGTCAGCGGCAACAGCTGGTGTACCCGCGGCGTGATGCGCCCGGCGGCCAGTAAAGGCAGCAGATGGGCGCGCACGCACTGCGCCAGACGCGCTTTTTCCGCCGCGCTTTTCGGTCGCAGCGTGGAAGAGGTCAGGCTTAAGCCTTTGCGCATAATCAGCTGTAAATCGATTTCCACCGTGGCCCGCTGCATAAAGGCGAGGCTGACGTGCCGCCCGCCCGCTGCCAGCACGCTGAGGTTGCGCGCAATGTAGTCGCCGCCGACGTTATCCAGCACCACATCCACGCCGCGTTCCCGGGTCAGCGTTCGAATCACCTCCACAAAATCTTCGCTATGGCGATCGATGGCGCGCCACACGCCCAGCTGCTGCAGCGCGGCAATTTTTTCCGCACCGCCGGCGGTGGCAATCACCCGCGCGCCACAAGCCTGGGCGCACTGGATCGCCAGCGTGCCCACGCCGCTGGCCGCGCCGTGAATCAGCACGCAGTCGCCCGGCCTCAGACGCCCCAGCTCAAACAGGTTGTGCCAGACGGTAAACGCGGCTTCGGGAAAACCCGCCGCGTGGCTGAGCGGCAGCGTATCCGGCACCGGCAGGCACAGGTCGGCGCGCGCCACGCAGTATTGTGCATAACCGCCGCCGCTCAGCAGCGCCATCACCGCCATGCCCGGCTGCAGTTCGCTGACGCCTGCGCCGAGCGCAACGATGACGCCCGCCGCTTCCAGCCCGAGAATATCGCTGCAGCCTGGCGGCGGTGGCATGCCGTTGCGCTGTAGAATATCAGGCCGGTTAACCCCTGCGCTGACCACGCGCAGCAGCACTTCGCCCGGTCCCGGCTGCGGCACCGGACGCTGCACCGCAGTCAGCACCTCTGCACCACCCGACTGCGCGGCGATGATCGCCGTCATGGTTTCCGTTGCCATGCGTTAACCCTGTGCGTCGCTGGCGAAGGCGCAAACGCCCTCGTCATCAAAAGTCAGCCCCACCACGCTGCCGACCGGCCAGCGCGTCAGCGCGTCCAGTCCGGACTGACGGGCAAACAGTGAGGCACTGCCGAGCGCCGGGATATCAAGGTGCACGTCAACGTGATCGCCCTGAAATACATGCGTCAGCACCGTGGCGCTGAGCAGCGCCTGCGGACCGAGCGGCGCCAGCTGCACATTTTCCGGACGCACATACACATCGAGCCGGTCGCCGACGCTGGCCTGCACCCGTTTGGCCGGCAGGCGCAGCGTGTTGCCGCCCAGCTCCAGCAGCGCGCTGGTGTCGCGGCCGGCGTAGCGGCCCGGCAGAATATTCACGTCACCGACGAAGCTGGCGACAAACGGATCCTGCGGGCGGCGATAGATCTCATCCGGCGGCCCAATCTGGCGCACGTGACCGGCCGACATCACTACCACGCGGTCGCTCATGCTCAGCGCTTCGCCCTGATCGTGGGTGACGAAGACCGTGGTCACGCCGAGTTTACGCTGAATCGCTTTCAGCTCGACCTGCATGGATAACCGCAAATTTTTGTCCAGTGCGGAGAACGGCTCATCCAGCAGCAACACTTTCGGGCGAATCACCAGCGCACGCGCCAGCGCCACGCGCTGCTGCTGCCCGCCGGACAGTTCACGCGGCTTGCGCTGGGCGTAACCCGCCAGCTTCACCAGCGCCAGCGCCTGCCCGACCCGCTCGGCGATTTCCGCTTTCGGCACGCCGCGCATACGCAAGCCGTAGCCGACGTTTTTCTCCACCGTCATGTGCGGAAACAGCGCGTAGTTCTGAAACACGATGCCGATCTCGCGCTGATAGGGCGGGATTTCTGTCACCAGGTCGCCATCGATAAAAATCTCACCGCCGTCGGCTTCGGCAAAGCCGGCCATCAGGTTCAGCAACGTGGTTTTACCGCAGCCGGACGGGCCGAGCAGCGTAATGAACTCACCTTCGTGGATGGTGAGAGAAATTTTATGCAGCGCGATGGCATCACCAAAGCGCTTCAGGACGCCATCCAGCTGCACCGCCACGTTGGCCTTATGCGGTGCCGATGACAGCGGCTGCGGAAACGGGGTTACTTCTGCACTGACCATACAATCTCCGGATTCGGACGGGGTGGCTCGTCGCGGGTTCATTCGCACATCCAGGTCGCCAGCCGGCGTAACAGGCTGTCACAGGCGTCCAGCTGTGCGAGGGTGATAAATTCGTCGGGCTTATGGCCCTGCTCCATACTGCCGGGACCGCACACCACGCAGGGGATGCCGGCGGCGGCAAACAGTCCGCCTTCAGTGCCAAACGCCACGGTGCCGAAGCTGTCGCTGCCGCTCAACCGGGCAATCAGCTGTGCCGCGGCACTGTGCGCGGCGGTATCCAGTCCTGGATAGGCGCTGAGCGGCGAGAAGCGGATGGCGCTGGCGGGCTGCACCGCGCGCATCTGCGGCTCCAGCGTCTGCTGCGCATACGCCACCAGCTCCTCTGCCACCTGCTGCGCATCCTCCTGCGGCAGCGTGCGCACTTCGAAATCAAAACTGCAGGCGTCAGGCACGATGTTCAGCGCGCGTCCGCCGTGGATCACCCCGGTTTGCACGGTGGTAAATGGCGGATCGAAGCGCGCATCCTGCCGATCCGGCGCCGCCAGACGTTCACCGATGACGGTTAAGCGCTGAATCAGCTTGGCGGCGTATTCAATCGCATTAACGCCCTGCGGCGCGTACGCCGAGTGGCAGGCCGCGCCCTGCACTTCGCAGCGCATCGCCAGCTTGCCTTTGTGGCCCAGCACCGGACGCAGTTCTGTCGGCTCGCCAATCAGGCAGATCGCCGGTCGATCGCTGCGCCGCGCCAGCGCCTTCACCAGCGAGCGCACGCCGAGGCAACCCACCTCTTCGTCATAGGAGATAGCCAGATGCAGCGGCTGACGCAGCGGCTGGGAGAGAAAATGCGGCACGGCGGCCAGCATGCAGGCGAGGAAGCCTTTCATGTCTGCCGTGCCGCGTCCGTACAGCTTGCCGTCACGTTCGGTGAGCGCAAACGGCGGCATCGTCCACGTCTGGCCATCAACCGGTACCACATCGCTGTGGCCCGATAGCATTACCCCGCCGCTGCCGGCTGGCCCGAGCCGCGCATAGAGATTGGCCTTGCTGCGTTCTGCGTTGTGCATCAGTTCACAGGTCACGCCCAGCCCGCTGAGGTAGCGCCAGCAAAAATCGATCAGCGCGAGATTGGATTCGCGGCTGGTGGTATCGAAAGCCACCAGATGTTCGAGCAGGTTACGGCTGGTCAGCATCGCGTCTCCTCACGCTTATTCATCTCCTGGCACGCCGTAACGGGGTGCCAGCGTGGGATTGAGCGCGCGCGTCAGGTAATCCTGCATCTGCGGCTGATAGGCCAGCCACAGCTGATGAAGTTCCGCGATGGGATCGCCCTCCGTCCAGTCAACGCGCAGATCAACCAGCGGCCACGACGGTTCGCCCACCACTGCCAGTGCCGCCGAATGAACCGGCCCGGCTTCGCCTCCGGCGGCCATCCCGGCCTGCATGGCCGCGATTAGCCGTGCGGCCAGTTCGCCCGGCTGCTGCGCAAACGCGCTGACCATCGCCGCAATCACCTCGGGATTCGCCAGCAAATTACCGGCCGCCACGCAGTCGCTGCCGCACAGCGCGTGATTCACCCCCAGCGTGTGCGTTCCGCTAAAGCAGGCACTGCTGCCGTCGGCCGCCAGCACCGTAAGCTGGCGATAATCAAAAAAGTCATCGCTGGCAAGGCCGCACTGCAGCGCCTGCTGCGCCGTCTCGCCCTGACTCAGCCGATCAAGGATACGCGGGCCCAGCGCCGGCAGCGTGATGTTCTGCGTGGAGACCGCGCCGACGCCGGCGCGCAGCCACGGACAGCGTGCGCCGACCGCAATACTCGACGAGCTGACCGCAATGCCCAGCTGGCCGGTTTGCGCGCAGCGTCCAACAATCGATAACGTCATGATGCGGCGCTCCTTATTGTGGCTGCCAGTCGTCAGGGATTACCGCAATCACGTCGATCTCCATCAGCCACTGCGGCTGGCCCAGTCCCGAGATCACCAGACCGGTGGAGATGGGAAACACGCCTTTCAGCCACTTGCCGACCACCTGATACACCGGCTCGCGATAGCGCGGGTCGATGATATAGGTGGTGGTTTTCACGATGTGCGACAGGTCGCTGCCCGCTTCTTCGAGCAGTTGCTTCACGTTTTTCATCGCCTGCTCGGCCTGCGCTGCCGGATCGCCCAGCCCCACCAGGTTGCCTTCGAAGTCGGTGCCAATCTGGCCACGCACGTAAACGGTGTTGCCGGCGCGCACGGCCTGACACAGGTCGTTGTCCAGCGACTGATTAGGATAGGTATCTTTGGTGTTGAATTTGCGGATGCGGGTATGGGTGCTCATGATGCCTGCCAGCGTTTAATTGGTTTCCGCAAGGTATACCGGGCTTAGCGCAGCAGGGAAAACAGCATTAACTGAGGTGTTGCTTTGAAAAATCCGAAGGAGTGCGGCAGGCCTGCTGGCCCGCCGGTGAGTGATTAATGCGCAGCCTTATTTAGCCGCATAAACCGCATCACAAAATGCCTTGCGCGCGCCCAGTTTGGCTGACAGGCGTGCAGCCGCTTCGCGCATCAACACGCCTAACTCTTCATCTTTACGATTCAGCGTCAGACGCGAAACCGGGCCGGTCAGCGCCAGCGCAGCGGTCAGCCGATCATTTTCGGCGAATACCGGTACGGCAAAGGCCGCGATGTGCGGATCGCGCGCGCCTGAGCTGAATATTGGCAGCGACGGCAGCGCATCGAAGAGATTTTCATTCATGCCCCAGAAACGCAGCACCTTACTGATGGCTGAGTTATCGAGCGGAAAAATCGTCCCCGGCAGGCGCGTATGACGCAGGCCATCAGACGATTCAGCACGAAACAGGCACAGACGCTGGCCGTTATCCAGTACGTACCAGCTGGCACTCTCGTTGGTCGCCGTTGCCAGCGCCTGCAATTCCGGCTGCACCACGCTGGCCAGATGGAATGATTGCTCATAAAGCTTACCGAGGTATAACAGACGCGGGCCGAGCGTGTAGACCCCGCTGTCACTGCGCACCACATAGCCCATCCTTTCCAGCGAGTTCATCAGACGATAGACAGTGGTTTTGTGATAGCCGGAAAGCTGCGACAGCGCAGTCAGCGACAGGCTCTCTTCGCCCGGCTTGAAACAATCCAGCAGCGACAACGCCTTCTCCACCGCATTAACGCCTTCATTTCCCATTTTTTCCTCCTGATTTGTGCCGTCCTGAGTGTACCTGAAAACTGTGAGTCACATCGTGTTTACATCACAAACACCTTCGTAACACTGGCATGCAGCGTCAGATCGTCGATATAGTTGTTTTATATTGTACAACATTGTTGTACCAGGTAAAACAAACCACGAGGTGAATTATGTCTGTCTCTGCAAATAACCTGATCAACCGCAACATTGAGCGCGTCAGCGCCCTGTCCGTCAGCCAGGCCGCCGCATTCCAGGCGGCGATTCTGGCCGATGTCGCCGGTCGTCGCGGCACCCTGCATGGCCGCGTTAAGCCGCTGTCGCCGCAGATGAAAGTCGCCGGGCCGGCCATCACGGTGGAAGTGCGTCCGGGCGATAACCTGGCGATTCACGCGGCGCTGGCTATCGCCCAGCCGGGTGATGTGCTGGTAGTAGACGGCAAAGGCGACATCAGTTGCGCGCTGCTGGGTGAAATCATGGCAACCCAGGCCGAAGCGTCCGGCATCGCCGGCATCATCATTGATGGCGCGGTGCGTGATGCTGACGCCCTCGCGCAGGGCAGCTATCCGGTGTTTGCGGCCGGCCTCAACCCGAGCGGCCCCACCAAAAGTATTCCCGGACGCGTGAACCATCCGGTGTCGGTGGCCGGTGCGTCGATTGAGCCGGGCGACCTGGTGGTCGGCGATGCCGATGGCGTGGTGGTGATCGCTAAACAGGATGTGGAACGCATCATTGCCCTGGCGGCGAAGAAGCTGGACGCCGAAACGCGCCGCATCGCGGGTATTAAGCAGGGCGATTTGCGTCCGGGCTGGCTGGAAGGTGCCCTGCGCGCGGCGGGTATGTTAGCAGAAGGAGAATCTCTGTAATGAGCAACGTAAAAACGATCCTCATCACCGGCAGCGACCTGGCTGCTGAAGCCGTCGAGCTGCTGCAGGACTATCAGCTGATTTATGCCGGACGCCAGCCGCAGGAAGCCGATTTGATCGCGCTGTGTGAGCGCCATAACCCTCAGGCGATCATTGTGCGCTACGGCATAATCAACGGGCGCATCATGGACGCCGCGCCGGCGCTGCGCGTGATCTCCAAGCACGGTAGCGGTATCGACGTTATCGATCAGCAGGCAGCGGCGGAACGCCAGATTGCGGTCCGCGCGGCAGTGGGTGCCAATGCCGCTGCCGTGTCGGAGCATGCCTGGGCGCTGATCCTCGCCTGTGCTAAATCCGTGCCGCAGCTGGACCGCCGGATGCGCGACGGACACTGGGATAAAGCGCAGCATAAATCGCTGGAGCTGGAAGGACGCACGCTCGGCCTGGTCGGCCTGGGCGCCATCGGCAGCCGCGTGGCGCGCATTGGCCAGGCCTTCGGTATGCAGGTGCTGGCCTACGATCCTTATGCGCAAACCTTGCCGGCTGGCTGTGAAGCGGTTGAATCACTGGATGAACTGTACAGCCGTGCCGATGTGGTGTCGCTGCACTGTCCGCTGACGGGCAGCAATCACCAGATGATCAACGCGGCCGCCCTCGCCCGTTTTAAGCCTGGCGCGATTCTGGTCAACACCGCGCGCGGCGGACTGATTGACGATCAGGCGGTGGCGACCGCGCTGCAAAACGGCACGCTGCGTGCCGCCGGGCTGGACAGCTTCACCAGCGAGCCGCTGACTGCACCGCATCTGTGGCAGTCGCTCAACAACGTGATTATTACGCCGCACATTGGCGGCGTGAGCGACAATGCTTACGTGCGCATGGGCACCGGCGCCGCGCGCAACGCGTTGCAGGTTCTGCAGGAGCAGGAGGCGGTATCATGACCGTGCTCACCGTACCGGAAGTGCGCGAGTTAACGCTGTTTTCGCGCCTGCCGGAAGCGTTTCGCCGGCCGGACGCCGGCAATGTCTGGGCTGCCGCCAATCGCGGCGGCCAGCTTACCGATTCCTTTCTCGAAGGCCCGGTGTGGCATCCCTCAGGCTGTCTGTATGTCACCGACATTCCCTATGGCCGCATCTTTCGCGTTGATATGAGCGGCAACTGGGAGCTGGTGGTGCAGTATGATGGTGAGCCCAACGGCATGAAGCTGACCGATCCGGACACGCTGATCATCACAGATTACCGTAACGGCCTGATGAAGCTGTCAATCAGCAGCGCCACTATCACGCCGTGGCTGACGCGGCGTAACAGCGAAAGCTTTCGCGGCATCAACGATTTAACGCCTGACAGTCGCGGCAATCTCTATTTCACCGATCAGGGCCAGACCGGGCTGCACGATGCCAGCGGACGCGTCTATCGGCTCAGCCCGGATGGCCGGCTGGATCTGCTGCTGGATAACTGCCCGAGCCCGAACGGGCTGGTTCTGTCGCCGGATGAGAAAATCCTCTACGTGGCGATGACGCGCGGCAACTGCGTGTGGCGCGTGCCGTTGCTGGCGGATGGTTCGGTGAGCAAAGTCGGACTGTTCTTTACCTCGCACGGACCCAGCGGCCCGGACGGGCTGACCATCAATCAGCGCGGCGAACTGCTGATCGCCAATCCCGGCCTCGGGCGCGTCTGGCGCCTTAACGATCTGGCTGAACCGGAAGAGATTCTGCTCAGTCCGCTGGGTCGTTCCACCACCAACCTGTGCTTCGGCGGGGCCGACCTTAACCAGTTGTTTATCACCGAATCGGTCAGCGGCAGCATCCTGACCTGCACCCAGAACACGCCAGGCCGCGCATTGCCGGCCATCGATACCTCGTTTCTCTGACTACAACTCTGCGTCATCCGAACGCACCGGAGATTACTATGACCCTGCACTCAACATCCAGCCCTGCGCCGGCTCAGCCGGCTGCGGTGCCACCCCGCCATGAAACGCTCAGCGAACAGGATTTCCAGGACAGTGAGCAGGCGGCCGCCAAAGCCTTTCGTCGCATTCTGCCGTTTATCTTTATCTGCTATGTGGTCAGCTACCTTGACCGCACCAACGTCAGCTTTGCCGCGCTGGGCATGAACGCCGATCTCGGCATCACCGCCGAACAGTTTGGCTTCGGCGCAGGCATGTTTTTTATCGGCTATTTCCTGTTTGAAATTCCCAGCAACCTGATCATGCAAAAAGTGGGCGCGCGCATCTGGATCGCGCGCATCATGATTTCCTGGGGATTGATTTCGATGGCGACTGCGTTCATCAGCGGCCCCGTCAGCTTTGCCGTTGCGCGCTTCTGTCTCGGCGTAGCAGAGGCCGGCTTTACCCCCGGCATCTATCTGTTCTTTACCTACTGGTTCCCCGGCAGCTGGCGCGCCAAAATCACCGCCGCGTTCCTGGTCGGCATTCCGGTGGCCAATATCATCGGCTCACCGATTTCCGGCGCGCTGATGCAGATCACCGGCCATGAGCATATCCGTAACTGGCAGTGGCTGCTGTTGATTGAAGGCTTACCGGCGGTGATCCTCGGCGTCATGTGCCTGTTTGTGCTGAGCGACCGGCCGGAGAAAGCGCGCTGGCTGGCGCCGCGTGAACAGCAGTTGCTGAGCCGCCGGCTGGCCGATGAGCAGCAGCAAATCGCGGCAACGCACGGTTCCCAGATGCGCGACGCGCTGCGCAATCCGCTGCTGTATCTGCTGGCGTTTATTAACTTTTGCGGCATTGTGGGTTCGATCGGCGTGGGACTGTGGATGCCGCAGATCATTAAACAGCTCGGTGTGAGCCATACGGCAACCGGCTTTCTTGCCGCGCTGCCCTATGTCTGCGGTGCCGTGAGCATGCTGTTGTGGGCGCGCCGCGCTAATGCATCAGCGCACCGTATTCGCTGGATCAGCGGCGCGCTGGTGATCGCCGCCTTCGCCCTGATGTGCAGCGCGCTGAGCGATGCGCCGGTGATCAAAATGCTGGCGCTGTGCTGCACCGTCAGCGGTATTCTGGCGTTTCAGGCCTCCTTCTGGGCGCTGCCTTCCGGCTTTTTAACCGGCAATGCCGCGGCTGGCGGCTTAGCCATGATTGTCTCGATTGGTAATCTCGGTGGCTTCTTCGGCCCGTCGCTGATCGGCTATGTGCGTCAGTCTACCGGCGGCTTTATGTGGGCGCTGCTGGCGGTGGCGGCAGTCCTGATGATTGGCGCCCTGGCGGTCGCCATGGTGAAAGATCCGTGGCGCCAGCGCAACGCTGAGAAGAGATAATAACGCCGCGTTTCCCGGTGTGCCTGTGGCGCATCGGGAAACGGATGTTTTAAAGGATGAAAGCAGGATAACGGCAGACGTGATAAGCCAGATGCATGCCCTCCCTGGCACAGGCTCATGTGATTATTTCCCGGTGCTGGCCACCGGCTGTTCCGCTTCAACGTGCAGCTTTTTGCTGCGTCCCATCAGCAATACCGCAATGCCGCCTGCCGCGCACAGCAGCGCCAGAGGAATCATCGCCATCGCATGGCTGCCGGTTTTC
The DNA here is from genome assembly GCF_011752635.1 of Pantoea sp. Cy-640. Classification (NCBI taxonomy): domain Bacteria; kingdom Pseudomonadati; phylum Pseudomonadota; class Gammaproteobacteria; order Enterobacterales; family Erwiniaceae; genus Pantoea; species Pantoea sp. Cy-640. Next base: position 222,255 of record NZ_VWXB01000002.1, read on the forward strand.
TCATTGATGATGCCGTAAACGTTCACCATCAGCCCGCCACCAATCAGGTTGGCCATCGCGCCGATAGCAGCCAGACCGGCCGCTGCGGTGGTTGAGGACATCCAGCCCGAGGCCAGCGCCCAGAACGGCCCTTTCATCGAGTAGGCACCAATCAGCACCAGTGACAGAATCACCACGCTGCCCGCCAGCGTATCGGTCAGGAACGCCGCCAGCAGTCCACCGGCAATCAGGAACAGCGTCAGCGCGGTGTGCCAGCGACGCTCACCGCTGCGGTCAGAGCTGCGGCCCCAGACAATCATCAGAATCGATGCCAGACCGTACGGGATCGCATTCATCAAACCGGTGGTGAAGTTATCCAGGCCAAATGATTTCAGCAGCTGCGGTGACCAGACGCTCAGCGTCGAACCCGCTGCCGACGCGCCGGCGTAAATCAGCGCCATCACCCAGATATGCTTGTGGCGCAGCAGCTGCCACAGGGTGATATGACCAATCGCTTTACGCTGTGCATTCTCTTCGGCCAGTTTGCCGCTCAGCCAGTTGCGCTGTTCACTGGTCAGCCAGTGGGCATTTTCCGGACGGTTGCTGAGCAGGAAGAAAGCCAGCACGCCCAGCACAATCGCCGGGAACCCTTCGATGATAAACAGCCAGTGCCAGCCGCGCAGGCCGAACCAGCCGTCCATCGTCAGGATTGCGCCCGAGATCGGCGAGCCAATAAAGTTGGCTGCCGGGATCGCCACCATGAAAGTCGCAATCACGCGCGCGCGGTATTTCGCCGGAATCCAGTAAGTCAGATAAAGGATCACGCCGGGAAAGAAGCCGGCTTCGGCGGCACCCAATAGAAAGCGCAGCACGTACAGCATTTCCGCACTGCTGACGAACGCGGTGCACACCGAGACAATGCCCCAGGTCACCATGATGCGCGAAATCCAGATTTTGGCGCCAATCTTCTGCATCGCGAGGTTGCTTGGCACCTCAAAGAGAAAATAGCCAACAAAAAACAGGCTGCTTGCCAGGCCAAACACCGCTTTGCTCAGCCCGAGATCTTCATTCATTTGCAGGGACGCCATGCCGATGTTGCCGCGATCGATAATGGCGATCAGATAGCAGACGATCAGGAACGGCAGAATGCGCCAGATGACGCGTTTTACGGTCTGCTGCTCAATATCGGGCACAGCGGCCGCGCGGGTTATCTTGTCAGACATAGGGTTCCTCACAGAGTCATGGCTTAACGCAAATCGGCCAGTGTTGTTGTTTTACTCTGTACAACATGTGTGTACATAGTAAAACCATTATGTTTGGCCGCGCGACCCTGCGCAGAAAAATGTGTCCGGGCTGCGTGATTTGTCACAAAAAGGTAGCCAGTTGATTATGGATATGTGATGCAGCTGTCAGTTTCTGCTGCAGCACGGGAAAATACCAGCATTCATTCCGCCAGGCGACAGTGGAATTACTTTGCAACATCTTGCCGTTTTCCCGCGGCGTCATTCTGCGGTATACCCATTGCCTCACCGCGTAACGCGCTTATCAGGATGCAAAAATGTTCGTAAAGCACTATGACGTAGATGAAAGCCATATCGATTTTCAGGGCGTGGTCGACGGGCTGTACTACCCGTTTTACATGGAGTGGACGCGCCACGCTTACATGCGCGAGGCGCTGGGTATCGACATTGAAGAAGAGTTCAGTCAGGGCAAGATTTACATGGTGCTGGAGTACACGCTGCGCTTCCGCAAGAGCCTGGTGAAAGGCGATAAGGTGGAAGTCACCTGCGCGCTGGAGCAGAATGAGAAGCGCAATCGCGTGAACTTCGTGCAGCAAATCAAGGTCGACGACGTGGTGTATGCCGAGGCCACGTTTGTCGCCACCTGTCTCGCCAATGGGCGTCCGTCAATGCCGGAAGCGGTAACGCGCGCGCTCGGCCTGTAACGTTACACACTATGTGGCAGCAGCCTGCTTTATGCCTGCTGCCACTCTGCAACCAGCGTCTCCACCAGCTGTGCCGCCGGCAGCGCGCGCACTCGCGCCACGCCCTGACCGGCCCACTGCGCACCGAAGCCGTCCTCACCGTGCGCCGCTGCCGCCGCCGCCAGGGCTTTTCCCAGCGCATAGGTCAGCGGATAGTCGGGAATCTCCTCCGGCGTTACGTCATGGCACAATTCACAAAATGCGTTGCGCACGCAGCGCGCCTGACGCCCGGAGATGGCCGCCGTCATTACCGTGCCGCGCTCGCCAGCTGCCAGCAGCGCGCGACGATAGGCCGCACTGGCCGCCGATTCCGGACACAGCACAAACGCCGTACCGAGCTGTACACCGCTGGCACCCAGTTTCATCATCGTCGCGATGCCGGCACCGTCCATCACGCCACCCGCTGCCACCACCGGCAGCGCGGTGTGCTGACGAATCGCCTGCACCAGCGCAACGGTCGAAAGCTGCTGGTCTGGCGCGCCTGGATCAAAATGGCCGCGATGGCCACCGGCTTCATAACCCTGCGCCACAATGATATCGATACCGCTGCGCGCAATTGCCCGCGCTTCCTGCGGACTGGTGGCTGTCGCCAGCGTGACAATGTCACGTTGCTTTAGCCGGGCGATGGCCGTGGCATCGGGAAGGCCGAAATGGAAACTGACCGCCGCCGGCCGCGCCTGCTCGAGCACCGTCAGCATCGCCTCGTTGTGCAAAAAGCTTTGATAGATCTCCGTTAATGCTGGCGGCAGCGCCGTCTGGTACTGCGCAAACTGCGGACTGAACCGGCTGATCCACGCCGCCTCGCGCGCGGCATCCCGCCTTGCCGGCGCGTGACAAAATACGTTGACGTTGATCGGGCCACGCGTCAGTGCCTGGGTGTGGGCAATCATCTCTGCCGCCTGCTGCGGTGTCGCCGCGCCAACGCTAATCGATCCCAGCGCCCCGGCATTGGATACCGCTGCGGCCAGCTGCGGCGTGGCGACACCGGCCATCGGTGCCTGAATCAGCGGATACTGCAGTTTTAACAGCTGGCACAGCGCGGTCGTCATGGTGGTTTTTCTCCAGGCCGTTATCGGGCGTTGATTACGTCACGTCTCGGGCATTAACATACATTTAACATGCATCTTTTAACAAGTCCGCTGGGCACTTTTCTTACCCGCACGCGCGGCGTTGATCACTTTTTTCTCACATTTTTAACGCCACGGTCGATAATCAAAGTTGCATAGCAAAAACAGCTTTCAGCTTGCGCTGTAACAACATCAGGCAGGTAACACCATTACACACCCCACCTGCGCACATCGGTGCGCAGCGAGACAGCAGCCGGTGCCTGTGGCACGGCTGTAATGGACAACCGGGGAAATCATGCGGTGCCGTCCACTGGACGCGCCGAATGCGTTAGCATGCGCGCATCTGCGCCTGCATTTCGTTCAACAGCATACCAAGCGCCTGAGGTCTCTCATGTTCGGGGTGAAAAAATCGAGCCTTTCTCTGCCATTTGCCAAAAGTGGCGACATTGCTAAGGATATTGAAGCGATAAAGCAGTATGTTGCGTGGATTGAGTTTTCACCGGCCGGTGAAATCCTCAGCGCCAATGCACAATTTTTGCAGGTCACCGGCTATCAGCTGCATGAAATTCAGGGACAGCATCACCGGATTTTCTGCAGCCCTGCTTACAGCCAGTCATCCGGCTATTACGCCTTCTGGCAAACGCTGGCCGCCGGCGAATCGGTGAACGGCATTTTTGAGCGTTTCAACAAGCAGCATCAGCGCTTCTGGCTCAGCGCGACCTATTTTCCGGTGAGCGATGAGCGCGGCAAAGTGTACAAAGTGATCAAGGTCGCGAGCGACATCACTGCGCGCCATCAGGAGCTGGAGCATAAAGAGGCGGTGATAACGGCGCTGGACCGATCGATGGCGGTGATTGAATTCACGCCAGACGGTCACATCATTACCGCCAACGCCAACTTCCTCACCCACATGGGCTATACCCTGCCAGCCATTACCGGCCAGCATCATCGCCTGTTCTGCTTCGACAATTTTTACCGCGAGAATCCGGACTTCTGGCGCAAAATCGGCAACGGTCAGCATTTTGTCGGTCGCTTTGAGCGCAAGACCGCCAGCGGCGAGCGCATCTGGCTGGAGGCGAGCTACAACCCGGTATTTGACGGCGACGGTAAGGTCTACAAAGTGATTAAGATCGCCTCGGATATCACCGCGCGCGTCGAGGCGGCGAAGCGCGTGGCAGATATCGCGCTGACCACCTCTGAGCAGACCTCACAAATTACCGATAACGCCAATGAAGTGCTGGATGAAACGGTGCGTAACTCCGGGCTGGTGGCGCAGCAGGTGAATGCCGCCGCCGAAATTGGCGCGCAACTCACCGCCTCGGCCAGGAGCATCAGCGACGTGGTGGAAACCATCAACCTGATTGCCTCACAGACCAACATTCTGGCACTGAATGCCGCGATTGAATCAGCGCGTGCCGGCGAGGCCGGACGTGGCTTCAGCGTGGTGGCAGGTGAAGTACGCCGTCTGGCGGCCTCGACCGCCAGCGCCACTAAACAGATTTCCGTGGTCGTGGAGCAAAATGCCGACCTGATCCAGCAGATGTATCAGCAGCTGGATGAGGTCAGGCAATTTGTGGTGACCGAACAGGAGAAGATCAGCGTGCTGTCGCGCAGCCTGCGGGAAATCAACAGTGGCGTACACGAGTTTGTGAACGTCATTCACCGGCTGGATGTGTGACAGCTCAAGCGGGAGCGCTGGCTCCCGCGCGTTTATAGCCCGCTGCCCGCCTGCGGCGCGGGCTGCCGCTTCCACTTCAGCGCATTACGCAGCGCCGGTTCGGCATATTTACTGATCAGCCAGGCAACGTAATACAGTACGCTGGCCACCACCACCGGCAGCATCGTCATCACCGCCTCATTTTTGATATAGCCATTAAGCTTAATCAATATCGCGATCATTAAATTTTCATGAATCAGATACAGGGCGTAACTGACAAATCCGATGGCGGTGAAAAAGCGCAGGGAAAGCCAGCGCTCAATCTGTCTGGAATAAAAGCTGGCGATAAAAAATAGCATTACCAGTAGCAGCGGCACCACGGCGACCACGCCGCTGTTTTTAACGTAGAAGCTGAAATTAATCAGCAAGGCCAGCGCGGTCAGTGCGTAGTGATAACGTTTATCGCGCCCGTGCAGACGTTCATAAACCAGACAGCCGACCATAAACCAGGCATAGTGAATAAAACCGAATTTTGAAATGACATCGATTAATAACGGATGGCCGAGTGATTTCAATACCGATGAGGCGGAAAGTAATAACATCGGCACAATCAGCGCCGGCAGACAATATTTACGTCCGAGGGTGAAATAAACCGCGCCAATAATCAGATAAAACAGCGCTTCAACATAGAGAGACCAGAACGATCCGGCCATGGAGCGGAATTCAATGCCGGTGAGCTGCGTCAGCGTCTCAGGATTAATAAATATCAGACCGGGCAGCAGGTTGCGGCTTTCCAGTGTCATCAGCGACCACTCCGGGAAAAAGCCGCCGGCAACGTACAGCAGCAGACTGGCTATCAGCATTGCCGGAAACAGGCGCAGCCAGCGTTTTTTGAGAAAGCTGAGGTAGCCGGACGATTTATCCAGCGTCATAAATATGACAAAGCCGGAGATCATAAAAAACAACTGCACGCCAACCCAGCCAAATGCCAGCAGCGGAATATGCTGGGTAGTGGCGGCATACGGCAACAGTTCGGGCCAACGGGCATAGGCGTGATAAGCAATCACCAGCAGGATCGCTAATCCGCGCATGCCATCAAGATGCGTGATACGTGGTTGCATAAGTGGTCTCTGGAAAGAGGAGCAGATGGGTTCCAGCAAATTAGCACTGACAAAGATTTACACTCAACAAGAATAGTCCTGGATAACGCATCATCATTCAACCAGGAAATTATTCAGGTCCTTAACGTTAAATCACGCTCTGATAAATTATGGCTGTAATATATTTATCGTCATCAGTATGAAATAAACACTAAGCTATTAGCGCAACGGGAAAAGTTTACCGGCATTCGCCGTATTGCACCGGCGCAAACGCAGCGGCAGGGCCTGTTATTAACACACTTTATGCAGATCTGATTGCGCCACGGCATCGTCGGGCACCTGGCCGAATATGCGATCTGTTTTTGCCGCTCCGCTCACGCTTTTTTTACTTTTTCGCCCAGGTTCGGCGCAGTCATGCCGATACTCATAACGTACTTATGAAATATCATTTTACTGGTTTGTGATAAGTCTATGATGGCGAAACGTTCACTGATGGATTTCCCGACCGATGGTCGGATGCGCGGACTGATGCGCCAGCCGATGCTGCTGATGGTGCTGCTGATTTTTCTCTCCTTTGTGGTGGCGCTGGTGACGCTGTGCTTTATCGCCAGCGATCTCAATCAGCAGGAGGCGCGGCAAAACCGCCTGTTGCTGGAGAAGGCGTTGCAGACGCGTCAGGAAGTGATGCAGTTTCACCTCTCCGATAATGCAGAATGGGGCGAAGCCTATCAAAACCTGCACCGCACGCTGAATACTGACTGGGCGTGGACGCGGCAGAATCTGGGTGAGTCGCTGTTCCAGACCTTTGCCTACGAGGGCGTGTTTGTCATCGCGCCGCGCGGCGATACGGTTTACAGCGTGATCGACGGTCAGCTGCAGCAACGCAATTTCACCGACTGGCTCGGTCGCCAGCAACTGCCCGCGCTGCGTCAGCAGTTACAGCACAATGACGGTAAGGCGCTGTCGCGCTTTGTGGTGGTAAACCAGCAACTGGTGCTGGTGTGCGCGGCATGGATCACCACCGGTGGCGATAACAGCGTGCCGCAGGTGCCCGGTGCGCCATCGCTGATGATCTTTGCCGATCGCCTGACGCCGCAAAAATTACAGCAGCTGGGGCACGAGTACGGCATCAACGCACTGCGGGTGGAATTCGCTGCACCCCGCGCGCCAGTGGCGGAAAGTCTGCGCCTCGCCGCCGACGGCCATGACGCCACGCTGCGCTGGACCAGCAGCAACCCCGGCGGTAAATTGCTGACCGCCCTGCTGCCGCTGCTGGTGATCGCCATGCTGATTACGCTTTATGGTGCCATCATGCTGATGCGCAACGCGCTGCGTAAGGCGCAGCTCAATGATGAAAATACGCTGCTGCTGGCGCAAAGCCAGCGGGCGCTCAGCGCCAGCGAACGCCGCTTTCGTGATATCGCCGAAATTACCACCGACTGGATTTGGGAGATGGACGACCAGCTGCGCTTCAGCTGGGTTTCCGGCCGTTTCCCGGTAGTCACCGGGTTTACCAGCGAGGAGTGGCTGCAGCGCACGCTACTGGATTTCCTGCTGTGCGATGAACACCAGCGCGCCCGGCTTTTGCAGCTGGCAGACTCGGGCGGTCAGCTCACGCTGAACGGCTGCCGCTATCTCTCCGCCCAGCATCAGCCGCGCTACTGCAATCTGACCCTCAAGCGCGTCAGCCTGGCGCACGGCGTCAGCGGCTTTCGCGGCAGCGCCAGCGACGTAACGCTGGAAGTTGAAGCGCAGGCACGCGCGCACTATCTGTCGCACTTCGATGAACTGACCGGACTGGCCAACCGCGTGCAGATGCGCGAATTTCTCACGGGGCAGCTGAGCCTGCCGCTGCCGGCGCAGCCGCTGCTGGCGATGATTATGATCGACCTGGATAAATTCAAACCGGTCAATGATCTCTACGGTCATGCGGCGGGCGATCAGGTACTGCATGCGGTATCAGATCGTATCCGGCGCACGCTCAACGGCAACGGCCTGGTGGCGCGGCTCGGCGGCGATGAGTTTGTGGTGATTCTGCCGGAGGCGGGCAGCCGCGAGCAGGTCGACGCGCTGTGTCAGCAGCTCATCGCCCAGCTCAATCTGCCGTTCCCGGTGTACGACAACGACATCCACATCGGCGGCAGTCTCGGCATCGCGCTGGCCCCGCAGGATGCCGACAACGCCAGCGATTTGCTGCGCTTCGCCGACATCGCCCTGTATAAAGCGAAAAACAGCGGCCGCAACCAGTGGATATTTTTCGACCGTGACATGGAAGAGAAAATTGTGCAGCGGCGCGAAATGGAGCATGAGCTGCGCGCAGCGCTGCAGGAGAACCAGCTGCGGCTGGTCTATCAGACGCGCTATGACCTGATCGCGCAGCGCATCAGCGCGGTCGAGGCGCTGGTACGCTGGCAGCATCCGCGGCTGGGCTTACTGATGCCCGATCAGTTTATTCCGCTGGCCGAAGAGACCGGCCTGATCAGCGCACTGAGCGACTGGGTGTTGCTTAATGCCTGCGAGGATATCGCCCGTTACCGGCCGGAAATGGCGGTTTCAGTGAATATTTCCGCCAGCGAATTGCAGGATAGCGCCTTAGCCGAACGCATCACCCGGGTGCTGCAGCTCAGCGGTCTGCCGAGCCAGCGGCTGGAAATTGAAGTCACGGAAAACGCGCTGCTGAGCGATCCGGATAAAACCCTGGCGGTGATGCAGGCGGTGAAAGCGCTGGGGGTGAGATTTCTGATTGATGATTTTGGCACCGGCTATGCGTCGCTATGCTACCTGCGCGCCTTCCCGTTCGACGGCATCAAAATCGATAAATCCTTTATTTTTCCGCTGGCCGATTCGCCCCAGGCGCGCCAGGTGGTGGAAAACATGATTGGACTCGGCAAAGCCTATTCCCTGTCGGTAACCGCGGAAGGCGTGGAAACGCCGGTGCAGATGTCGCAATTGCAGGAGCTGGCGTGCGATGCCATTCAGGGTTACTACATCGGACGACCGCTGCCGCTGCCGCAAATCTCCACCGAGCCGCCGCAGAGTGAACCGGCGCTGCACATGAATATTTAATAAAAGGTGGCGATCCTTCGCCAGAGGTGATTACAGCGACTGGTGCGCGGTTTCTTTGGCTTTCCATAAGGCAAACAGGGTGATCGCCAGCGCCAGCGTCACGTACAGCGACACCCACAGCGTGCTGCCCAGCTCTTTGTACAGCGAGGTAATGATCAGCGGGGCAAAACCGCCGCCGATGATGCCGGCCAGCGTATAAGCCAGTGATGAACCGGCATAGCGCACGTGACTCGGGAACTGCTCGGTGACAAACGCCGCCTGCGGACCGTACATCATGGCGTGAATCAGCAGGCCAATCACCACCGCCAGCACAATCAGCCACGGCTGGGTGCTGTCGAGCAGAACAAAAAACACAAACGACCAGACGATAGCCAGCAGCGCGCCGGCAATGTACACCGGACGGCGGCCAAGGCGGTCGGACAGCGCGCCAAACAGCGGCACCGTCAACGCGTTGCCAATCGCGCCGACCATCGTCGCCATCAGCGCCAGCGGACGCGGCAGCTGTAACACGGTGGTGACGTATGTCAGGGTGAACACCACCACCAGCGCGTACAGCACATCAGAGCCGATGCGCGAGCCGCCGGCGATCAGCAGTTCACGTGGATAGCGCAGGAACACCTCTTTCAGCGGCGTGTGGCTGGTTTTCTCCGCCTGCTGCATCGCCACGAAAGTCGGGGTTTCTTCCACGCCGCGCCGCAGCCACAGGCCAAACATCACCAGCAGCAGACTGAGCAGGAACGGGATGCGCCAGCCCCACTCCTGAAACTGTTCGCCGCTGAGTGACAACGTCACTGAAGTGATAAATCCGGTGCCAATCAGCGTGCCGCAGGAAGGCCCGACCTGGGCGAACGAGGCGTTACGCCCGCGCTTACTGGCTTCGCCGTGCTCCATGGAGAGCAACACCGCGCCGGCCCATTCGCCGCCCAGCGCGATGCCCTGCACAAAGCGCAGCGCCACCAGCAGAATCGGGCTCCAGATGCCCCACAGCGCATAACCGGGCAGCATGCCCATCAGCGCCGTGGTCACGCCCATGATCACCAGCGTGGTGATCAAGACCGCCTTGCGCCCGGCGACATCCCCGAGATGGCCAAAGATAAAACCGCCCACCGGACGCGACACATAACCCACTGCGTAAGTTGAAAACGCCAGAATGGTGCCGACCAGCGGGTCGAAGCTGGGGAAAAACACATGGTTAAACACCAGCGCCGCCATGATGTTGTAAACGGTAAAGTCATACCACTCCAGCGCGGTGCCGATGGAGCTGGCCGCAGCCAGACGGCCGGTGTGGGTTTTTCCTGCTGCGGCACGCGCGGCGTGCGGCAGAGTAGAATCAGTATTCGCCATGAGCCATCTCCTGTTTAGTGAGCTGCCAGCTAAGCGCATAAAATTCAGCGCGGGCATTGAGCGCCTGTGACGCGGCGGCCGCCAGTGTCTGGCAGGCATCGGCGCACGAACAGCTGAGCAGCAGCATTGGCCGCATGGCGCGCTGCGCCCGATCTTCCTGCGGCAACGGCGTGCTCAGCGTGGTGTCCGGCGTGAGTAAGCGCGAGGCGATATAGCCCGGCACCGTGGCAACCTGCTGCTGCCAGGCGTTGAGCGTTGCAGTTTCAATGCCAGCCTGTAGCGTCAGCACCGCAAGGTGGCTGCCGCTGCCCTGACCGTGCTGCTGGGTGATGGCGCACACGCGGCGCATCGGTTTGATCATCCGCTCCAGGTTCTTTACCGACCACGGCGTCTGGCGCGTGAAGGCAGCGTAGTAATCGGCGCTGGTGAAGGTTTCCAGCGAGCGGGTTTCATACAGTCCGAGGTACTTGCGTTCAGCATCCAGCGCCTGATAGCGCGTGCCGCTGAGAAAGCCGTCAATGGCGACGCGCTCGGCGACATGTTCATGGTCATACCATTGATTGAAATCAGCTTCGTTTTCAGCGGCGACGTTGGTGGCGACGAACAGCATGCCGTGAGGATGTGTCATTTTCAGAGACTCCGTTGCAGGATGGATTCAAGCGCCAGCGCCCAGCTAAGCAGCGCGGCATCGTTGCCATGGGTGGCGGCCAGCATCAGACCTACCGGCGCACTGCCGGGCTGATGACAAGGCAGGGAGATGGCGCAGCCGTCCAGCATGTTGATCACGCTGGTGTTGCGCAGCATCAGCAGGTTGACCTGGCGATAGCGCTCCGGGTCGTCGAGTTCGGCGATGGTGGGCGCAATCAGCGGCACGGTGGGCAGCAGCAGACCATCGAACGGGGCCACCGCCTGCTCCACCCGCTGCCGCCAGTCGGCGCGCTGCTGATACAGCAGCTGTGCGTCGGCCTCATTCAGTAACGCGCCGCGCTCAATGCGCATCCGCACCTGCGGGTCATAACCCGCCGCGTGCGACTGCAGCAGCGACTGATGCCACTGCCAGGCTTCCCAGGCGGTGATGCCGCCACGGGCGTTCATGGTTTCCAGTTCCGCCAGTTCAGGCAGCGGCAGCTCGGTGAGCGTGGCACCCTGCGCGCGCAGCTGTGCCAGCGCGTGGTGCCAGGCCTGGCTGACCGCGAGATCCAGCCCGTCCAGCACCCGGGTCTGTGGAATCGCAAAGTGCGCCCGCGTGATATCACGCTCTGCCAGCTGCAAAGGCCGATCGGCGATGACGCTGTCGAGCAGCCAGCAGCTGTGCACGTCATGGGCAATTACGCCAATACTGTCGAGTGCCGCCGATAGCGGTAGCGTGCCGGCCTGATTGATGCGGCTGGCGCTGGGTTTGAAGCCGGTCAGCCCACACAGCGCCGCCGGTATCCGCACCGAGCCGCCGGTGTCCGTGCCGACCGCCGCGAGGCACATGCCGTCGGCCACCGCCACCGCCGCGCCGGATGAAGAACCGCCGGGAATGCGTTTTTCGCCGCGCTGCCATGGGTTAGCTGGCGTGCCGTAGTGCGGATTGATACCGAGCCCGGAAAAAGCGAACTCGGTCATGTTGGTTTTGCCGACGATAGCGGCACCGGCCTGTTTCAGCTGCTGCACGATATGCGCGTCGCGCGCGGCGGGCGGCGCATCCGCCAGCACGCGCGAGCCGGCGCAGGTGGGTTCGTCCGCCACATCAAACAGGTCTTTGATGCTGATTGGCAGTCCATCAATCGGGCTGCGCGGCTGTTGCTGCTGCCAGCGCACATCAGCCTGCTGCGCCTGCTGAACGGCGCGGTCGGCGTAGGTTCGCGTAAACACGCGTGCGCCTTCGCCCGATGGCTGCTCGGCGGCGCGTAGTGCCTGTTGCGTCGCGGCGCTTGCGGTGAGATCTCCGGCGCGCAGTTGCTGGCTCGCCTGCCATAAGGTGGTCATACGCGCCTCCTCAGGCAATCACCGGCAGCGCGCCGGTGACATAGTGGTGTTCCAGCGTGCGATTCAGCAGCGGATCGTGCAGCGCCATGCGGAACTCGCTGGCCGGACGGATGCCGCCAATCGCACTCAACGTGCCGCATGACATCGCAAAGCCTTCGCTGACCGGGCGATCGCCAAAGTAGCGCGCCAGCAGATCCATCGGCGTGAGCAGAGAGTCGAGCGTGCCCTGCTGATAAGTCACCCAGTCCCCGTTGACTTTGATCCACGCGCGCAGCTCCAGCCGATCCCAGTGCGGCTCAACCTCTGCCATACGCCACGCATGACCGGCGACCGGCTTAACGCAGGCCTGCTTCGACAGTGCCACGCTGAAGGTTTCCAGGTGACGGTCGGTGTGATCGGAAATCAGCGACACCCAGTATTCGCCGCGATGGAAAAACACAAACGGCTCGGCTTCGCCGGAGGTTTGCTCACCCACCACTTCCAGCGGGCTGTGCTGCGCCAGCTGCTGGGTGGCTACGCGATAAAACAGCGGGACTGCACCAGGTGCGGGCACGCCCAGCGCCTCCAGCTCCCTGATATGGTGCAGCACCGCCGCCTGGTCGCGGCCTACCCATCCGGCAATGACCAGCTGCTTAATGTCGACATCCAGCACCGGGGCGGCTTGTGAGTCGGTTGTAAAGCGTAAATGCATGCGATGATCTCCTGATGAAAAATGCGTGTGAAATTTCACTGCAATTTCAAGATAGCCATTTTCATGCCAGGTTTTTGTGTAAGATGTCTCAGTACCCAAATAAGGATCTGCGTGATGAGTGATTCAGTTGCTGAAAATGTGAAGTCACAGGCCGGACATAAAAGCGTTTCATTGAATGAACAGGCCTATCTGGCGTTCAGGCATCGCCTGATTACGCTGCGCTATAAGCCAGGTGAATATCTCAATACCGCGCAGGTGATGGAGGATCTGGCAATGGGCCGCACGCCGGTTAACCAGGCAGTACATCGGCTGGCGACCGAAGGGTTACTGCAGATTATCCCGCGTAAAGGGGTGATGGTGGCACCGCTGTCGATTGACGATGCGCTGGAGCTGATTGAAGTGCGGCTGGTAAATGAAGCGCTGTGCCTGCGGCTGGCGACGCAGCGCGTGAATCCGGCGCAGATTGCCCAGCTACAGGCGCTGAATCAGCGCATCGCCGCCGCCAGCGTGGCGCGCGATCGTGAGCAGATGATGCTGCTGGACCGTGAATTTCATCAGGTGCTGGCTGACATCGCCGGCAATGGTCGTCTGTCAGATATTCTCAGCATCATTCACGCCCAGGCGCAGCGCTTCTGGGCAACCACCCTGTCGAGCGCGCAGCACATGCAGGAGGTGATTGCCGAGCATGACGCAATCATTGCGGCGCTGGCGCAGGGTGACGTAACACGGGCAGAAGACGCTGCGCGCGTGCACATCTATTCGTTCAAGCAGGCGCTGCTGAACGCCTGATTTCAGCCAGGGTAAAACGGGCCGGGACCAACGGATTCACGCATAATCAGCTCGCCGGCAAAGGTTTTGCGGTTACGCATTTCGCCGCCGTCGAGCATCGACACCAGCCGTTCAATGGTTTCCTCGATCATGCCGGTCACCGGCATGCGCACGCTGGCCAGCGCCGGAATGGTATAGGGCGCCAGCGGAATATCGTCGAAACCCAGCACCGCCACCTGTTGCGGCACGCGGATGTTATGCGCCGCCAGCGCTTTCAGCGCGCCCACCGCCATCTCATCGTTACTGGCGACCAGCGCGCTGAACGGTTTACCGCGCGCCAGCAGCGTTTCCACCGCCGCTGCCCCGTGCTGCGCCTGCCATTTGCCTTCCACTACCAGTGCGTCATCCGCCACCAGCTGATGCTGCGCCAGTGCCGCGTGATAACCCGCCAGCCGCTCGCGCCCGGTCGGCGAGTCAAGCGATCCGGTGATAAAAGCGATATCGCGATGGCCGAGCGCAATCAGCTGCGCCACCGCCTCGGCGCTGGTGCGTTGCTGATCGGAGTAGATGCAGTAACTGTCGTGCTGACGCAGTCGCCGGTTGATCACCAGAATTGGATGGCGGTGCTGGGCAATGATGCTGTCCATTTCATCAATGGTGAGAAAACGCGGATAGATGATCACACCATCGCAGCGCAGATCGAGCAGAAACTGAATCGCCGCACGCTCCTCTTCGGCGCTGTGTTTGCCGTCCACCAGCAGTAGCTGACGGCCCTGCTGCTCAAGAATACGCGCCGAATGCTGCATCATTTCGCTGAAATAGCTGCCGGTATACAGCGTGTTGGTGATCACCAGGCCGATGGTCTGGCTGGATTTAGTCGCCAGATTGCGCGCCAGCAAATTCGGCCGGAAGCCGGTCTCGGCAATCGCCTGGTACACCCGATCGCGCTTCTCCTGGCTGACGTAGCCGTTGCCGGACAACACGCGCGACACCGTCGCTTTTGACACGCCGGCCTTTTTTGCCACCTCAAGTATGGTTGCCATGCTTCACTCTGCTTCGCTGCTCATCGCCTCAGTGTACCTAAGCGATGAATAAGACGGGGAATTTTCTTGTCGCCCTGCGCCTGCGGGTGAAGATCCCGCCGCCCGTCAGCCGATCAACATCACAAAATTAAAACGAAGATGGCGATTTTTCTTGTCTGAATGAATGCGCCTGTTCATGATTTTGTGAAACCGGTTTCTCATGAACACATAACAGCCAGACGAAACCGACGTTTCCTCTACCCTACAATCAGAGACAAACATTCATGGCGACCAACTACGCTGACGCCGCACGAGCCATTGTGGCCTCGCTCGGCGGATTAGAGAATATTGAAGCCGTTACCCACTGCATGACACGCCTGCGCTTCGTGGTGAAAGACAGCGCGCGCGTCGACAACGCCACGCTGAAAGCCATTCCCGGCGTAATGGGCGTGGTGCACACCGACAGCCAGTGTCAGGTGATCATCGGCAACAACGTCAATCTCGCCTTTCAGGAAGTGATGAAACTCGGCACGCCGGGCAACAGCGACAGCGCGCCGGTGAAACGGAAAATCACGCTGCGCAGTATCGGCGCGGGCATTCTCGATGCGCTGGTCGGCACCATGTCACCGCTGATCCCGGCGATCATTGGCGGATCAATGGTGAAACTGCTGGCGATGATGCTGGAGATGAGCGGCGTGCTGCCCAAAGGCTCGTCGACGTTAATCATCCTGAATGTGATTGGTGACGGCGCCTTCTTCTTCCTGCCGGTGATGGTGGCGGCTTCGGCGGCGCTGAAATTTAAAACCAATATGTCGCTGGCGATTGCCATTGCTGGCGTGCTGGTGCATCCCAATTTTATCGACCTGATGGCCAAAGCGGCGCAGGGTCAGGTAGTGGAATTCGCCTCGGTGCCGGTCACTGCGGTGAAATACACCTACACGGTAATCCCCGCGCTGGTGATGACGTGGATTCTGTCGCACATCGAATACTGGGTCGATCGCTTTACCCCGGCGGTGACCAAAAACTTCCTTAAACCGATGCTGATTGTGCTGATTGCTGCCCCCATCGCCATCGTCTTTATTGGCCCGCTCGGTATCTGGATCGGTAGCGGCATTTCGGCGCTGGTGTATACCATTCACGGTTATCTCGGCTGGCTGTCGGTGGCGATCATGGGCGGTCTGTGGCCGCTGCTGGTAATGACCGGCATGCATCGCGTGTTTACCCCGACCATTATTCAGACCATAGCTGAGACCGGCAAAGAAGGCATGGTGATGCCGTCAGAAATTGGTGCCAACCTGTCACTGGGCGGCTCATCGCTGGCGGTGGCGTTCAAAACCAAAAATCCGGAACTGCGGCAGACGGCGTTCGCGGCGGCAGCTTCCGCCATCGTCGCCGGCATTTCCGAACCAGCGCTGTACGGCGTGGCGGTGCGCCTGAAGCGTCCGCTGATTGCCAGCCTGATCAGCGGCTTTATCTGTGGCGCGGTGGCCGGCATTGGCGGCCTCGCCAGCCACTCGATGGCCTCACCGGGCCTGTTTACCAGCGTACAGTTTTTCGATCCCACCAACCCGATGAGCATCGTCTGGGTGGCTGGCGTGATGGTGCTGTCAGTGGTGCTGTCGTTCATTCTGACGCTGATTCTTGGCTTTGAAGATATTCCGGTGACGGAGACCGCGCCGCGCCCCGGTAAGCCGGAAGCGGCAAAGCCGCTCAGCGCGAATTAATAATGGACTGTGATTGAGGTGAGTGATGTCTGAAGTGACATTTCCTGCGGGATTTTTATGGGGCGGCGCGTTAGCCGCCAACCAGTCAGAGGGGAGTTATCGCGCCGGTGGTAAAGGCTTAACCACGGTGGATATGATTCCACACGGCGAGCACCGCATGGCGGTGAAGCTGGGGCTGGAGCCGCGCTATACGCTGCGCGACGATGAGTTCTATCCGAGCCACGACGCCATCGATTTTTATCACCGCTATAAAGAAGATATCGCCCTGATGGCGGAGATGGGCTTCACGGTGTTTCGCACCTCCATCGCCTGGAGCCGCATTTATCCCAACGGCGATGAGCTGACGCCGAACGCGGCAGGCATTGCCTTCTATCGCAGCGTATTTGAAGAGTGCCGCAAGTACGGCATCGAACCGCTGGTCACGCTGTGTCACTTCGATGTACCGATGCATCTGGTCACCGAATATGGCTCATGGCGCAACCGTAAAATGATCGATTTCTTCGCCCGCTACGCCCGCACCTGCTTCGAAGCGTTTGATGGGCTGGTGAAGTACTGGCTGACCTTTAACGAGATCAACATTCTGCTGCACAGCCCGTTCTCCGGTGCCGGTCTGGTGTTCGCGCCGGATGAGCATCACGAACAGGTGAAATATCAGGCAGCGCATCATGAACTGGTCGCCAGCGCGCTGGTAACCAAAATCGCCCATGAGATCAATCCGCAGAATCAGATCGGCTGCATGCTGGCCGGCGGCAACTTTTATCCGTGGTCCTGCAAGCCGGAAGATGTGTGGGCCGCGTTACAGAAAGATCGCGAGAACTTATTCTTTATCGATGTCCAGGCGCGCGGCGCTTATCCCGCTTATGCCGCCCGGGTATTCCGCGAGAAAGGCGTGGAGATTGTCATGGCGGAGGGCGATAGCGAACTGCTGCGCCACACCGTCGATTTCATCTCCTTCAGCTATTACGCCTCGCGCTGCGCGTCGGCAGAGATGAATGAACAGAACAGCAGCGCCGCCAACGTGGTGAAGTCACTGACCAATCCGCATCTGGCGCGCAGCGCCTGGGGCTGGGGCATTGATCCCCTTGGCCTGCGCATCACCATGAATATGATGTACGACCGCTATCAGAAACCGCTGTTTCTGGTGGAAAACGGTCTCGGCGCGCACGATGAAATCAATGCCAGCGGGGAAATTGCAGACGATTACCGCATCAGCTACCTGCAACAGCACATTCGCGCCATGGGTGAAGCGATTGCTGACGGCGTGCCGGTGATGGGCTACACCACCTGGGGCTGCATCGATCTGGTCGCGGCGTCGACCGGTGAAATGAGTAAACGCTACGGATTTGTCTATGTCGATCGCGACGACCACGGCAACGGCACGCTCAACCGGCTGCGCAAAAAATCCTTCTGGTGGTATCAGCGGGTCATTGCCAGCAACGGCCGGGATTTGGATTTTAATTAAAAAAATGCGGTGAATGGCGCTGAATGATTGTTCAATTCAGGGCCATTGCACCACAAAGGGAATATCCGGCGTAGCCGGACAATTCATTTTGCGAAAAATCGCGCCGCTGCGCTAATTTTGCTGCGGGAATATCCGGCAGAATTCAGCCTTAATACGCTTATTCTGCTGCGTTTTTATTCATTACTCTTTTAACTCTCTATTTAAATCCGGTCCTGACGAATTTATTCTACCCTGCCTGATCGCGGTATCAGCGCCTGTACGGCGGTACTCTTTTGTACAGCGCGATGGTACTATTTCCCGGTTGCTGTTCAGAGATAGCGCTATGTTACAACTACAATTAAAGGTGAAGGGCGACAGCCAGCTGCTCTATTTATTGCAGGGCTTACGCGCATTTCTTCCCGTATTTTCTCTCATTTATCTCCTCTGTTTTCCTGCTGCTCAGGCGGCAAACAGTGCGGTTCAGCGTGACGATCAGGCTAACCGCATCGTCAGCGGCATCATCAGTTTTAGCCACTGGCCACAGTTAACACAGCCGCCACAGCTGTGCGTATTCGCTTCAGCACAGCACCTTGCGCAGCCTCAGGGCCCGACGCCGTTCAGCGTGGTGTGGATTAACCAGACCAGTGAACTCAGCCGCCAGCGCTGCGATGCCATTTACTTCGGCGATCAGACGCCGCAGCAGCAAACTGAACTGCTGGCGATGCTACAGGGTAAAGCCGTCCTGTCCATCGCGGAAAACAACCCGGACTGTGCGGTTGGCGCGGCCTTTTGTCTGATCTTTAACCGCGATCACACCGCATTTTCCGTCAACCTTGACTCGCTGGCGCGCAGCGGTGTCAGAGTGAGCCCGGACGTGTTGTTGCTGTCCCGCAAAGGAAGCAAATAAGATGAAGTTTGATAGCATAAAAAAAGATAAATCATCGATTCGCAATAAGTTGCGTCGTATCAGCACCGTCAATGCCGCCGTGATATTACTGCTGTGCTGGCTGCTGCTGACATCGACGTCTTTACTGTTTATTAAACGCTATGAGAAAAGAAACCTCGAACTCATTGCCGCCACACTCAGCACCAGCCTGACCGCCGCGACGGTATTTGAAGACAGCTATGATGCCCGCAACAAAATAGCCCTGCTCGGCAATGAAGGGATGTTTGCCTCCGCGAAACTGGTCACGGCGGGCAATACCGTACTGGTGGACTGGCACGATCGCCAGCAAGAGAGCGGCTGGTATGAAACGCTACTGCGTCGCTGGATCTATCAGCAGCCGCTGGCGGTGGAAATTAATCACGCCGAAACCCAGGTTGGCCATTTAATGCTGGCCGGCACCGTCAGCGGTGCGGCCGATTTTATTCGCTATTCGGTGATGATTTTATCCATCGGTATGCTGTGCGTGCTGGTGATTTCCTGCCTGCTGAGTGAATTTCTGCATCGCGGTATTCTGCGCTCGCTGCGCAATATCACCAGCGCCATCCATTACGTGATTCGCTCTGG
This sequence comes from Pantoea sp. Cy-640, assembly GCF_011752635.1. Lineage (NCBI taxonomy): Bacteria > Pseudomonadati > Pseudomonadota > Gammaproteobacteria > Enterobacterales > Erwiniaceae > Pantoea > Pantoea sp. Cy-640. The sequence continues at coordinate 241,582 of NZ_VWXB01000002.1, forward strand.
CGATTTCTCGACGCGCGTACCGCAAAATCCGACCAAAGAGTTTCAGCTGTTTTCTGAAGATCTCAACTCGCTGCTGAGTGAAATGCAGACGCTAAAAGCCTCACTACTGCGCGATAACCGTTCACTGGCGGCCAAAGCGCTGGAGGATCCGTTAACCGGACTGGCCAACCGCTCGGCGTTTGTTGGCCGCCTGTCGCAGTTGCTCGATCAGCAGCTGGCGCATGAGAATTTTGTGCTGCTGTTTCTCGACGGCGATCGCTTCAAGAGCATTAACGACAACTGGGGCCATGCCGCCGGTGATGAAGTATTGAAGGCCATCGCGGCGCGCCTCAGCGCGCTGGCGTATCAGGACGATCTGGTGGCGCGGCTGGGCGGTGACGAGTTTGCCATGCTGATCACCAGCCGCACCTCAGAAGCCGATCTGCAGCAGCTGACGGAAGATATTCGTACCGCAATCGCGCAATCGATTGTGATTTCGGAAGGCACGCAGATCACCACATCGGTGACCATCGGCTACGCCTGGTCGCAGCATGGCGATTCGGTGGCGTCGATTCTGGAGCGCGCCGATATGCACATGTATAAAAACAAAGGAATGAGTAAGGTACGCGTATGAAACTGAAATCATGTTTGCTGGTTATGGTGCTGGCCTGTGTCGGCTGTCAGTCAACCGGGCGTTTTAGCGACGCGCAAATAAAAGCGATGCGCGACGCCGGCTTCAGCGAAAACGCCGAAGGCTGGGGACTGGGCCTGTCCGATAAGATTCTGTTTGGCATCAATGAATCTGACCTGACGCCCGCCAGCAAAGCCAGCATTGCGCAGATGGCGAAAAGCCTGGCCGCTACCGGCATTGAACATCTGCGCGTTGACGGTCACACCGATAACTACGGCAAAGCAGATTACAACCAGCAGCTGTCGCTGAAACGCGCCAACGCGGTGGCTGATCAGTGGGCCACCGGCGCGGCGATTCCACGGCAAAACATCGTGGCGCGCGGGCTAGGCATGAGCGCGCCGGTCGCCAGCAATAACACTGCGCAGGGCCGGGCGCAAAATCGCCGCGTCGCCATTGTGATCACGGCGCCGTAAGCGGTTAATCAGCGCGTCTGCGCATAGTCATACAGGCGATCGCGTGCGAGGTTCTTCATTTTGACTTCGCACATGATGTCGAAGCGATCAAACGACAGCGCCCAGTCATTCAGCGTCTGGTTGAAATAGTAGTCAGAATGGGCGCGCAGCTTAGGCTTTGAGGCGGCGAGTTGCTCCTGATCGGGAAAGCCGCTCTCCGGAATCAGCCCTTCCTGGGCGATCGAATAGTGCAGCACCGGCCGCACGCCGCGCCACGACTCCAGAATCAGCGCCACGCGCGCATCGCTGGCCTGAATAAACTGATTCTCTTTCACCCAGTGATGGTGAATATCCAGCACCACCGGACACAGCGCACGCGCCTGCAAGACGTCATCCAGCGAGCAGGAAATTTCGTCATTTTCCACCGTCAGCATATTGCGGGCTTCCGGGCTGAGGCGCATAAACGCCGCGCGAAAACCCTCTATACCGCGTTTGCCGTTCATGTGGATGTTGATTTTGAAATCCTGAAACTGCCTGCCGTAGCCCATCAGTACCGCGCACAGCGTGTGGTACTCGACATCCTCCAGCGCCCGATCCACCACGTCATCATTATCCGAAGCCAGCACCGTATACTGGCCGGGATGGAACGACAGGCGAATGTTGTGCGCGCGGGCCAATTCGCCGCAGCGGCTAAACAGCGGCTGCAGCTCAGGCAGAATATCGCCATACAGTTCAGTGGCCAGCGGCACGGTGTACAGCGGCAGCAGATCGCTGCCGATGCGCATCATCCGCAACGCATCCGGCTGCTGCGCCAGCTGTTCCAGCGTCAGAGAGAGGTTCTGCAGGTTATTTTGTGCCAACGTCAGTAGCAGCGTGGCCGCCGCGTTACGCTCCATAGCGAGAAAGCGTGTGCGGGTGGTGGTTTTAAATGGAAATGGCTGTTTAGCCTCAGAATCAAAGTACTTACACGCAAAACCCAATTTCATTATGTTCCCCTTCAGGTCAGCTAGTGAGTCTAGCTGCCGCTGGCAATTATGCGAGGAACGCCGCGTGATTAAACGAGCAGCCGCCTTGCACGGCTGCCCGCACTGTTACACGCTCGGGTAAGTGATATTGCTGCCCGGCGCTTCACGATGCAGATGGATAAAGTTCAGGTGACGCTCGTACTGATCGAGAATGTCGATAATCACCTGCTCCTTGTTGTAGTCCATCAGATCGTTGCCCTGGCTGCCCTCCAGCAGGAAGGTTTCCAGCCGGTAATAGTGCGACTTACCGCTGCGGGCGCGATAGGTAAAGCCCGGCACCGAGTACTGCTGCGGCCACACCTGATAGACGAAATCCTGCTCCTCGCCGAGGTGCACGCGCAGATCAAGGTAGCCCAGCGGCTGGCCCTCTTCCGGCGCAACGCTCTCCAGCGATACGCGACCGCCGCGCAGCTCCAGCTCTTTAGCGACATCCTGCATCGCCGGATAGATCACGGTTTCCATCATCTGCTGGGTATAGCGCGTGCCCGGGTAGTTCATCAGGCGCGACAGCCGCTTTTTCCAGCTCAGACGGTCATTGCTCGCCGGAATATAGGGCGCGGTATCACGGCTGGCGCTGGCGCGGCGGTGATCCTCCACTTTGAGTGATTTATACAGCCCGGCCATCACAAAGAAGATCACGAAGCTGAACGGCAGGCCCATGATCACCGTGGTGTTTTGCAGCGCAGAGATGCCGTTGGTCATCAGCATGCCCATGGTCAGCACGCCAATCGCCACCGACCAGAAAATGCGTAGCCAGTTTGGCGCATCGCTGTTGATGTCTTTCAGCTTCGAGGTGAAGTTCCCCAGCACCAGCGAGCCGGAATCCGCCGAGGTAACATAAAACAGCATGCCGGTAATGGTGGCGACCGAGGCGCTGAACTTAAACGCCGGATACTGCGCCAGCAGGCTGTAGAACCCGCGCTCGGCATGCGCCATCACTTCCTGGGCAAAACCGGCATCGCCGTGGATGATCTCGTACAGCGCCGCGTTACCGAACACCGACAGCCACAGCAGCGTGAAGGTGAACGGGATAATCAGCGTGCCGAGCACAAACTCACGGATGGTGCGGCCACGGGAAATACGGGCGAGGAACAGGCCGACAAACGGCGACCACGCCACCCACCACGCCCAGAAAAACAGCGTCCAGCTGTTCATCCACTGCGTCGGACGATCAAACGCAAAGGTGTTGAGCGTCATGCCCATAAAGCGGTTGATGTAATCACCGACGTTCAGCACCAGCGCGTTGAGCAGGAAATCCGTCTTGCCCATAAACAGCACAAACAGAATCAGACCAAGCGCCAGCGCGACATTCAGCTCCGACAGAATGCGGATGCCTTTATCCACGCCCGAGGTCACTGAAATGGTGGCGATCACCACCGACAGTACAATCAGCGCCATCTGCGCCGTCAGCCCTTCCGGCACATCAAATAACACTTTCAGCCCGTAGTTGAGCTGTACCACGCCGATACCCAGCGTGGTGGCGATACCAAAAATGGTGCCGATCACCGCCGCGATATCCACCGTGTGACCAATCGGGCCGTTAATGCGCTTGCCGAAGATCGGATAGAGCGCTGAGCGAATGGTGAGCGGCAGATTATAGCGGTAGCTGAAGTAGCCGAGCGCGATGCCCATCAGCGCATACATCGACCAGCCGGTCAGACCGTAGTGAAACAGCGTCCACACCATCGCCTGACGCGCCGCTTCCAGGGTCTGCCCGGCCCCTTCCGGCGGCTGCATATACTGCGTGACCGGTTCCGCCACCGAGAAGAACATCAGATCTATGCCGATGCCGGCGGCAAACAGCATCGCCGACCAGCTCAGCAGACTGAATTCGGGTTTGGACTGCTCCGGGCCCAGCTTGATGGCGCCGTAGCGTGAACAGGCCATATAGATGACGAAGACGATATACAGCGTAGCGGCCAGCATGTAGTACCAGCCAAAGGTGGACGATACCCAGTTGACGGCGCTCTGGATCCAGCCGGCAGCGAGATCGCTGTACAAAATGGTAACAAGTGAAAATGTCAGAATCAGTCCGGCAGAGGTGTAAAACACCACGGGATTGATTCTGTCTTTTTCACTGGCAGGTGGATTAATCATCGGTTACCTCTGGTTAATTTCCTGTAATTATTCAATGAAGTAGCAGGGCCGTAGCGATCGGCCTTATCGGTATCGTTCTCCTGTTTTCCCTCCTGATTGTTCGGCACGGTTCAGTATTCACCTTCCCGTTGCGCTTTCATAACAACCGAAGCACAGTATCCTAACAAGTTTCTTTTTTATATTGAACGTGCAATCAAAAAAAGTTTTAATAGGGTTCTTACATTGCGGTGGAGCTGGAGTCATGCCAAAGGTGGGAATGCAGCCGATACGTCGTCGGCAACTGATTGATGCGACCCTGAGTACCATTAACGAAGTCGGGATCAATGACGCGACCATTGCGCAGATTGCGCGGCGCGCCGGCGTCTCGACCGGCATCATCAGCCACTACTTCAAAGACAAAAACGGTTTGCTGGAAGCCACCATGCGCGACGTGACGCGTCAGCTGCGTGATGCGGTGGCGGCACGACTGAAACCACTGGCGGGAGCCGGCACCGAAGCGCGCCTGCTGGCGATTGTCGAAGGTAACTTCGACGACACCCAGGTGCACAGCGCGGCGATGAAAGCGTGGCTGGACTTCTGGGCCAGCAGCATGCATCAGCCGCAGCTGGGTCGCCTGGAACGCGTCAGCAGCCGTCGCCTGTTTTCCACGCTCGCTGCCGAGTTTCGCCGCGAGCTGCCGCGTGAGCAGGCGCGGCTGGCCGCGCACGGTCTGGCCTCGCTGATTGATGGCCTGTGGCTGCGCGCCGCGCTGAGCGGCAAACCGTTTGATCTGGCGATTGCCAGAACGCTCACCACCCAATTCATTCGCCAGCAGCTGGCTGGCGCCGCGAATCACTGAGGAAGGAGCAACCATGTCCCGATTCACCGAGCAGCATTTATACATTGATGGTCAATACGTTGCCGCAGCAGCGGGCGACACATTCCAGACCATCAACCCGGCCAATGGCGAAGTGCTGGCCGAGGTCCATGAAGCCGCGCAGGCGGATGTCGATCGCGCGGTCGCCGCCGCGCAAAAAGGCCAGAAAATCTGGGCGGCCATGACGGCGATGGAGCGGTCACGCATCCTGCGCCGTGCGGTGGATATCCTGCGCGAGCGTAACGATGAGCTGGCGGCGCTGGAAACCCTCGACACCGGTAAACCGCTGAGTGAAACCCAGGCGGTGGACATTGTTACCGGTGCCGATGTGCTGGAGTACTACGCCGGCCTGATTCCGGCGCTGGAAGGCCAGCAGATCCCGCTGCGTGATACCTCCTTCGTCTATACGCGCCGCGAACCGCTTGGCGTGGTCGCCGGTATTGGCGCATGGAACTATCCGATTCAGATCGCGCTGTGGAAATCTGCACCGGCGCTGGCGGCCGGTAACGCGATGATCTTTAAACCCAGCGAAGTGACGCCGCTGAGCGCGCTGAAGCTGGCAGAAATCTACAGCGAAGCCGGCGTACCGGATGGCGTGTTCAACGTGCTGAATGGGCGCGGCGCGGTGACCGGTCAGCTGCTGACCGACCATCCGGGCATCGACAAAATCTCCTTCACCGGCGGCGTGGCCAGCGGCAAAAAAGTGATGGCCAACGCGGCCGGCTCCACGCTGAAAGAGGTGACCATGGAGCTGGGCGGCAAATCGCCGCTGATCGTGTTTGACGACGCCGACCTCGATCTCGCCGCCGACATCGCCATGATGGCGAACTTCTACAGCTCCGGCCAGGTGTGCACCAACGGCACGCGCGTGTTTGTGCCGACGGCATTGCAGCAGGCGTTTGAAGCCAAAATCGCTGAACGCGTGGCGCGCATCAAAGCTGGCGATGTCAACGATCCGGCCACCAACTTTGGCCCGCTGGTCAGCTTCCCGCACCGTGACAATGTGTTGCGCTATATCGAATCCGGCATCAGCGAAGGCGCGCGCCTGCTGTGCGGCGGTAAACGCATGAGCGGCGCGGCGTTTGATAACGGTGCCTGGGTAGAACCGACCGTGTTCACCGATTGCCGTGATGAGATGACCATCGTACGCGAAGAGATTTTCGGACCGGTGATGTCGATCCTGACCTACGACAGCGAGGAAGAAGTGGTGCGCCGCGCCAATGCCACCGAATACGGCCTGGCGGCGGGTCTGGTCACCCGGGATCTGAATCGCGCGCACCGCGTCATTCACCAGATTGAAGCGGGCATTTGCTGGATCAACACCTGGGGTGAATCCGCCGCTGAAATGCCGGTAGGCGGTTACAAGCACTCCGGTATCGGCCGCGAGAATGGCCTGATGACGCTGCAGAGCTATACCCAGGTGAAATCTGTGCAGGTCGAACTGACCCGTTTTCAGTCGGTATTTTAATCAAGCTTAACCTGAGGAGCGACTAATGGAATTTGATTACATCATTATCGGAGCCGGATCCGCAGGGAACGTTTTGGCAACAAGACTGACCGAAGACAGCAGCGTTAACGTCCTTCTGCTGGAGGCCGGCGGTCCCGATTACCGCTTTGATTTCCGCACGCAAATGCCGGCGGCGCTGGCCTGGCCGTTACAGGGCAAACGCTACAACTGGGCGTACGAAACCGAGCCTGAGCCACACATGAATAACCGCCACATGGAGTGCGGACGCGGTAAAGGGCTGGGCGGTTCGTCGCTGATCAACGGCATGTGCTACATCCGTGGTAACGCCATGGATCTCGACAACTGGGCGCAGCAGCCGGGTCTGGAAAACTGGACTTACCGCGACTGCCTGCCCTACTACCGCAAGTCGGAAACGCGCGATATCGGTGCTAATGATTATCACGGCGGCGAAGGCCCGGTGAGCATCACCACCTGTAAGCCTGGCAACAACCCGCTGTTCGCCGCGATGATTGAAGCCGGCGTGCAGGCGGGCTATCCGCGCACCGACGATCTCAACGGTTATCAGCAGGAAGGATTTGGTCCGATGGACCGTTTCGTGACGCCGCAGGGCCGGCGCTCCAGCACCGCGCGCGGTTACCTGGATACGGCGAAACAGCGTCCGAACCTGAAAATCATCACTCACGCCACCACCGATCGCATTCTGTTCGAGGGCAAACGCGCGGTCGGCGTGCAGTATCTGCACGGCGCCAGCGATACGTCGCACACCGTGCATGCGCGGCGTGAAGTGCTGCTGTGCGCCGGTGCTATCGCCTCGCCGCAGATTCTGCAGCGTTCCGGCGTAGGCGCGGCGGCATTGCTGAAGCAGCACGACATCCCGCTGGTGCATGATCTGCCGGGCGTTGGTGAAAACCTGCAGGATCATCTGGAAATGTACCTGCAGTACGAGTGCAAAGAGCCGGTGTCGCTTTATCCGGCCCTGAAGTGGTGGAACCAGCCGAAAATTGGTGCCGAGTGGCTGTTCAAAGGCACCGGTATCGGCGCCAGCAACCAGTTTGAAGGCGGTGGCTTTATCCGCAGCCGGGAAGAGTTTGCCTGGCCCAACATTCAGTACCACTTCCTGCCGGTGGCGATTAACTACAACGGCTCGAATGCGGTAGAAGCGCACGGTTTCCAGTGTCACGTCGGTTCGATGCGTTCGCCAAGCCGCGGTCACGTGCGCATTAAGTCGCGCGATCCGCGCCGTCATCCGGCGATTCTGTTCAACTACATGGCGCACGAGCAGGACTGGCATGAGTTCCGCGATGCCATCCGCATCACGCGCCAAATCATCAACCAGCCGGCGCTGGATAAGTATCGCGGCAAAGAGATCAGTCCGGGGCTGGAGTGCCAGAGCGACGAGCAGCTGGATGAGTTTGTGCGCAACCATGCTGAGACCGCTTACCATCCGTGCGGCACCTGTAAAATGGGCAGCGATGAGATGGCGGTTGTGGATGGCGAAGGTCGCGTGCACGGTCTGCAGGGGCTGCGCGTGGTCGACGCCTCAATTATGCCGCTGATCATCACCGGTAACCTGAACGCTACCACCATCATGATTGGCGAGAAGATCGCCGACAACATTCGTGGCCGCCAGCCGCTGCCGCGCAGCGAAGCGGACTACTTCGTGGCGGGCGATCGCCCGGTACGCGGCGAGCCGCTGCGCGCATAAAGCAGTGACGTACCAGGGGGAGAACGTACGGTTCTCCCCTTTTTTTCGCCCTCTTCTCTCTCGCCACCCTGCCTGCCATTAAGGTCTGTCAGACTTTGCGCCGCACGGTGCTGGCGTCCGGATTGATGTAGCACACTAACAGTATGTTGTAACTAGATTGCGTAAACACCTCCGCTAAGCGCCGGGCTCGTCCAGCGCCAGCGCCTGCAAAAAGCGTTGCAGGATGGCGTTGTGACGCGAGCCCTGGCGCGTAACGAGCGCGATTTGACTGTGGTAATGGAACTGCTGCGGCGCGAGGGCGCGCATCTGCTTTTTCTCCACCCACTGCGCGGCGTAGTGGTCCGGCAGGAAACCGATATAGCGCCCGGTGAGAATGAGAAATGCGATCCCTTCGCGATCGGAAGCGGTGGCGCTGCAGTTCAGCTGCTGGTGCAGCGCAATCGCCTCCGCCGGCATGCGAAACAGCGGCGCTATCGCATCGCAGGCCGTCAGCGCGTGGTGTTCCGGCCGCTCCGCCTGGTTAAACAGCGGGTGCGCGTGGCTGCAATAGAGCTGCGCATGTTCATCATACAGCTGTGCGTACGCCAGCCCGGAGACCGGCGCCGCCATCGGCAGCGCGCCCACGTGCAGGCGTCCTTCCAGCAGGCCACGCTCGATGTCCGCCGCGGTTAACATACTGATGTTGATCCGGATCCCTGCCCCGCTCTCCCGCAGCGCCGCCAGTGCATGGGTGAGACGCATGCGCGGCTGCGTTACCAGATTATTGATGATGCCGATATTGAACTCTCCGCGCAGCTGCTGATGCATCTGGTTCACCTGCTGGCGGAAATCTTCCACCGCCGCCATCATGGTCTCGCTGTGTCGTAAAATGTCACGCCCTTCCTCGGTGAGCGCAAACCCGGCGCGACCGCGCTGACACAGGCGCATGCCCAGCCGTTTTTCCAGATCGCTCATATGCAGGCTGATGGCCGAGCGCGTAATGCCGAGCAGGCTTTCGGCGGCGGAAAAGCTGCCGCACTCGCTGACGGTTTTGAAAACGCGCAGCAGTCTGAGGTCAAAGTCGGTCACCTGGGCCAGCGTTTTCTTTTTCATTCAGGTGAGTAAATCCATAAGTGAAGACAAGTCAATTAGCATTTAACTTAACCGGCGGCGGATTGCAAACTCTGCTTAACACATGCCGGAGAAAACCTGATGTCACAGCCGATCAATACCGCCGACCTGAATTTACAGGCGCACTGGATGCCGTTCACTGCTAACCGCTATTTTCAGCAGGATCCCCGTTTTATTGTCGCCGCGCACGGCCACTGGCTGACCGATGGCGACGGCCGCCAGATTTTCGACAGTCTGTCCGGTTTATGGACCTGCGGCGCGGGCCACACGCGCCGTGAAATCCAGCTGGCAGTCGCGCAGCAACTCGGTAAGCTGGATTACTCGCCGGGCTTTCAGTACGGCCATCCGCTGTCGTTTCAGCTGGCCGAGCGCATCGCCAGCCTGATGCCCGGCCATCTCAATCACGTGTTCTTTACCGGTTCGGGATCGGAGTCGGCGGATACTGCGGTGAAAATGGCGCGCGCCTGGTGGCGGGCCAAAGGCCAGCCCAATAAAACCCGGTTGATTGGTCGCGCGCGCGGCTATCACGGCGTGAACATTGGCGGCACCAGCCTTGGAGGAATCGGCGGCAACCGTAAGGCCTTTGGTCAGCTGCTGGAGGTTGATCACCTGCCGCATACGCTGCAGCCAGAGCTGGCGTTCACCCCCGGCCAGCCCGCCACGGGGGGCGAGGCGCTGGCGGATGAGATGCTGAAGCTGATTGAACTGCATGATGCTTCGACTATTGCCGCGCTGATCGTTGAACCGCTGTCCGGTTCCGCCGGCGCGATTATTCCGCCGCACGGCTACCTGCAGCGCCTGCGTGAGATCTGTACGCAGCACGATATTTTGCTGATTTTTGACGAGGTGATCACCGGCTTTGGCCGCATGGGACGCTGGAGCGGCGCGGAGTATTTTGGCGTCACACCGGATCTGCTCAACTTCGCCAAACAGATTACCAACGGTGCCATTCCGCTGGGCGGCGTGGTGGCCAGCAGCGAAATCTATCATACCTTTATGTCTCAGCCGCTGCCGCAGCACGCGGTTGAGTTTGCGCACGGCTACACCTATTCGGCGCATCCGGTGGCCTGCGCGGCCGCGCTGGCGACGCTGGACGTGCTGGAAAACGAGGCGCTGATTAGCCAGTCGGCCGAACTGGCACCGCATTTTGAACGTGCGCTGCACGGGCTGCGCGATTGTCCGCAGGTGGTGGATATCCGCAACTGCGGGCTGGTCGGTGCCATTCAGCTGGCACCCCGTGAAGGCGACGCGACCGTGCGGCCGTTTGAAGCGGGCATGGCGCTGTGGAAAGCCGGCTTTTACGTCCGCTTTGGCGGCGATACGCTGCAGTTCGGCCCGATGTTTGATACCCAGCCGGCCGAACTGGACCGGCTATTTGATGCGGTAGGCGAAGCCCTGCACGGCCTCAGATAATCTCAGTGCTGTAGCTGACCGGCTGCGGCGGAATAAATGCCTGCACCGGCGTCAGCTCGCCGCGGTATTTGCGCAGTTGCACCACGGTGATTTGTCCGCTACAGCCCTGCGCCAGCGATGAAGTACCGATATCCAGCGTCAGCACATTCGGATTGCCGTGGCGGCACAGCGGTCGCAGCGCGGTGGGATCGACCGGATCGTACCAGGCGCCGGTCGGCAACTGCACCACACCCGGCATAATGCTTTCGGTAACGCGAGCGCTGGCCAGCACGTGACCGCGCTGATTGTACAACTCGATAATGTCGCCATCGGTAATGCCGCGCGCTTCGGCATCGTGCGGATGCAGGCTGCACACCTCACGTCCTTCGCGTTTGCCGCTCAGGCTGTAGTCACCAAAATCCAGCTGGCTGTGCAGACGCGTGGCCGGCTGATTAGCGATCAACCACAGCGGATGTTCCGCATCCGGCTGCTGCTGCGGCGCGCGCCACACCGGATGGCCGGGGCAATTTTCATAGCCAAAGCTAGCGATGGTGGCGGAAAAGATTTCGATTTTGCCGCTCGGTGTCGGTAGCGGTGCCGCCGCCGGATCGGCCCGAAACGCATTGATCATCCGCCCGCCATCTTTCAGCTGCGGCAGTTCAATCACGCCCTGCAGCCAGAACTGGTCGAAGTCAGGAATCGTCACCTGATGCGCGGCCAGTTTTTCCTGCAGCTGCGCATAGTGATGGCGCAGCCAGCCGCGGGCGTCGCGTCCTTCGGTGAACGCCTCTTCACGGCCTAAACGACGCGCCAGTTCAGCAAAAATGGTGTAGTCATCCTGCGCCTGCGCGTAAGGTTGCGCCACCGGCTGCATGGCAAACAGATGACGATCGGTCGGCGCACCGCCGATATCTTCACGCTCCAGCGTCATGGTGGCAGGCAGCACGATATCCGCATGGCGCGCGCTGGCGGTCCATGCGGTCTCGTGCACAATCAGCGTATCCAGCTGGCAAAACGCCTGCCGCAGCCGCGCCAGATCCTGATGATGATGGAACGGATTGCCGCCCGCCCAGTAGGCCAGACGGATATGCGGATAGGTCAGACGCCGGCCGTTGTAATCAAATTGCGTGCCGGGATGCAGCAGCATATCGGCGATACGCGCCACCGGGATCAGCCGGTCAATACCGTTCCTGCCCTGCGGCAGCGCCGGGAAACTCACCAGATTATGATGCTTACCGTAATGGCCGAGTGCGCCGAGCGCATAGGTGTATCCTCCGCCCGGCAGCCCCGGCTGGCCCAGCGCGGCCGCCAGCACCAGCCCCAGCCATACCGGTTGCTCACCGTGTTCCGCGCGCTGCAACGCGTGCGCCACGGTAACCAGCACGCGCTTGCCGTGCAGCTGGCGGGCAAAATCGGTGATTGTTGCCGCGCTGACGCCACAAATCTCAGCCGCCCACTGCGCGTCGCGTCGCGTACCGTCCTCTTCGCCGCGAATATAGGCGACCATTTGCGGCCAGCCGACGGTGTAACGCGCGAGGAAAGCCTCATCGGTGCGCTGCTCGTCAATCAGTACCGACAGCAGACCGAGAATAAAGGCCGCATCGGTACCAGGGCGCAGCGCCAGCCACTCTCCCTGCGCCTCATCGGGCAGATCGCTCTGCAACGGGCTCACCGAAATAAAGCGCGCGCCGCGTTCTGCCGCCTGCTGCATAAAGCCGCGTTCGGTGTGTTCGCTCAGACCACCGCTTGCCACCTGCGAGTTTTTCAGCGCCAGGCCGCCGAACGCCAGCACGATCTCGCTATGCCGGGCGATCTCTTCCCAGCTGACGCCGCGGCGGGCGATCTCATTCATGTCGCCAACGATATGCGGTAACAGCACCGAAGCCGAGCCGGAACTGTAGCTGTTCACCGAGCGCACATAGCCGCCCATCACCGTGTTAAGAAAGCGGTGCACCTGGCTCTGCGCGTGATGAAAACGGCCGGCACTTGACCAGCCATATGAGCCACCAAAAATACCTTCCGGCCCATACGCGTCACCGACGCGCTGCAGTTCGCGCGCCACCAGCGTGTAAGCCTGCTCCCAGCTCACCGCCACATAGTCGTCATTACCGCGACGTGGATCCGCGCCGGGCCCATTTTCCAGCCAGCCACGGCGCACCATCGGTTGCGCCACGCGCGCCGGGTGATGCAGGACATTGTGAAAGTTTTGCAGCAGCGGGCTGGGATCGGGATCGCTGTGAAACGGTTCGATGGTCAGCCGTTCGCCCTGCTGGCGGGCAGTAAAAGCACCCCAGTGGGCGCTGTGCATCACCGGTTTTTGCGTCATCATGCTTCCTGGAGTCAAAAATGAAAAACGGTGCTTACAGCACCGTTGCAATAAAGTTTCTTACCCGTCCGTTTTCCGGATCGTCGAGCACCTGCTGCGTCGGACCCGCCGCCACAATCCGCCCGCCTTCCATAAACACGATGTTATCGGCCACCTCGCGCGCAAAACCGATTTCGTGTGTCACGATCACCATGGTGATGCCGGAGTGCGCCAGCTGTTTAATCACCTGCAGCACTTCACCCACCAGTTCCGGATCGAGCGCAGACGTGGGCTCATCAAACAGCATCACGCCGGGATCCATCGCCAGCGCACGGGCGATCGCCACGCGCTGCTGCTGACCACCGGAGAGATTCTGCGGCCACTCTTCTTCGCGCCCGGCCAGACCCACCTGCTTAAGCAGCGACAGCGCTTTGCTGGTCGCCTGCTGGCGGCTCTGTTTTTTCACCCGCATCGGCGCATCGACAATGTTTTGCAGTACGGTGCGGTGCGGGAACAGGTTGAACTGCTGAAACACCATGCCGATTTCGGCACGCTGACGCGCAATCTCGCTGCTGCTCAGCTCGTGCAGCGCCTGGCCTTTCTGCTTGTAACCAATGATCTCGCCACCGATACGAATCGTGCCACCATCCAGTTTTTCCAGATGGTTGATGCAGCGCAGCAGTGTTGATTTGCCCGAGCCGGACGGTCCGAGGATCACCGTCACCGAGCCAGCCGGGATATCAAGATTAACTTCATCCAGAATAGTGACGCCGGAAAAACGTTTGGTCACCTTACGTAAGGCGATCGCTTCAGCCATTGCTTACGCTCCTTTCGGCTTTAGGCGCGGAGAAACCGGGCAGCGACTTGAGTAAACTGCGCTTTTCACGGCGCGTGACGCCACGGCCAAAGTAGCGCTCGACGTAGAACTGACCAACCGACAGTACCGAAGTCATCAGCAGATACCACAGCGTCGCCACCAGCAGCAGCGGGATCACTTCATAGGTGCGCTGATAGATGATCTGCGCCGAAAACAGCACATCCTGCAGGGAGATCACCGATACCACCGCCGTGGTTTTTAGCTGGCCGATGATTTCGTTACCAGCCGGCGGCATGATGGCGCGCATCGCCTGCGGCAGTACGGTATGACGGAAAATCTGCGCCGGACGGTAACCCAGCGCACGGGCGGCTTCCAGCTGGCCGTTGCCAACGCTCTGAATCCCGGCGCGCACGATCTCAGCTGCATAGGCAGACTGATGCATTACCAGCGCGATCACCGCCGCGCTGAACGGACTGACCAGCGCATTAGACTGAGTACTCCAGATTTCACCCAGACCCGGCAGCGACAGCGAAATGGTCGGGTACAGCGCCGCGATGTTGTACCACAGGAACAGCTGAACCAGCATCGGCACGCCGCGGAAAAACCAGGTATAGAACCAGCTGACGCCGACCAGCACCGGGTTGGATGACAGGCGCATCAGCGCCAGCACCGTGCCAAAGGCAAAGCCCAGCACCACCGAAATCGCTGTCAGCTGCAGCGTCATCAGCACGCCCTGCAGGATCGACTCGCCGGTGAAGTTTTCCGCAATCACGCCCCATTCGAAGCGCGGATTGTTGATCATCGAATGCGCCATGGCCACCACGCACAACAGCACCACCAGCGCACTGAGCCAGCGTCCGTAGTAGCGTTTACCGACGATTTTCAGATCGTCGGTGTGGTCGTGAAAGTCACTCATTGAAAGATATCCTGATTACGTTTTGACTCTTTAACCGCGCCAAAGCCGATGCCCCAGTTATCCAGGATCTTCTGGTAGCTGCCATCTTTAATCAGCGAGTTCAGCGCTGCCTGTACCGCAGGTTCAAGCGCGGAATCTTTCGGGAAGGCGACCGATACCGGCGCATCATGCACGGTGATTTCGCCGCTCATGGTCAGCGGTTTGATCACTTTCACCTGCCACAACAGGCCTTCGTACGGACCGAGGAACATCGGCACACGCCCGCTGACCACGGCCTGAACACCCGCCGGGCGATCCGGGAACACTGACACTTTAATCGGTTTCTTCCCGGCCGCTTCACAGGCTTTGCTGGCCTCTTCCAGACGGGTCACCTGGGTGGTGCCGGAACCGGCACCGACTTCTTTACCGCACACCTCGTCGAGGGTTTTGAACGGCGCGACGTTGGCGTCTTTCCGCGAAATAATGCCGAGACGGCTGGCGTCGTAGTAACTCACGAAGTCGATAATTTTGGCGCGCGCCGGCGTGGCGTTGATGTTGGACAAGGCCACATCGTAGCGGCCGGTTTTCAGTCCCGGAATGATGTTGTCGAAGCCGCCGGTGTCACGCCACTGCACCTGAATGCCGAGACGCTCACCGACCGCGTTCATGATGTCAATTTCACGGCCGGCCAGCGTTTTATTGTCTTCTTTATAGAAGGTGGTGGGCGGCGTGTTGGGGTTGGTTCCTGCCACAATATAGCCGCGCTTCGCCACGTCGGCGGGCACCAGGCTTTTCAGCGCGGCATCAGCCTGTACATGCAGTGAGCTGTCGGTTGGGACGGATTGTTCGGCGGCAAACGCGGTGTGCGCACTGAGAGCGAGTGCGAAAAGGGTGATACCTTTTGCGAATTTCACTGGAACCTTTCTCCTGATATTTAAAATGTTTCCCGGCAGGGAAAAGGCGTCGAGGTAGCGATGTATTTTTCCCTTTGCCCATGTCGCGTAAAGCCGCGCGGCGCAAAGGATTGTCATCCTCTGAACGTCCCGCAGCCATTCTCTGGAAGATAGGCAGCGATCACAAATGCGAAAAACAGATATCTATTGCCGAAATCCGGCAATAGGGTTCTTTGCTGGCCTTAACGCGGCCCTGTCGTCGCGCAAAAATCAGATTGTTACCGCAAATCAGGCACCTGCTTATGCTGCCGCGCTGGATGATTTGCTTATTAGCCATAACGTTTCCGTCTAAGCATCTATGTTGCCCTCTTGACAAAAACTGACAAAAAAGCGGCGCGATTAGGCGATTTACGCAGGAATGTAAAGAAGTTGCACAACAATATACAATGCAAACCATTCTCATTATCATGCGCATTTGCTTACAAATATTAACGCATCAGGGAGATGATATAAGTGAATGTAACTGTATGTGGCAAAAAACGTCCGGTCGCACTGTGCCTGGCGGGCCTGTTAACCTCATCGGTGTTTGCCGCTGAACCCACGGAGAAGCTGGCCGACGATGAGTCGATGATTGTGACGGCAGAGCAGGAGCTGAAGCAGCAGCCGGGAGTTTCCACCATTACCGCTGAAGACATCAAAAAAAGTCCGCCCGTTAACGACCTCGCGGACATCATCCGCAAAATGCCCGGCGTTAACCTCACCGGTAACGGCGCCAGCGGCAGCCGCGGTAATAACCGCCAGATCGACATTCGCGGCATGGGCCCGGAAAACACTTTGGTGCTGATCGATGGCGTGCCGGTCACCTCCCGTAACTCGGTGCGTTACAGCTGGCGCGGTGAGCGCGACTCACGCGGGGATACCAACTGGGTACCGCCGGAAATGGTGGAACGCATTGAGGTGATACGCGGTCCGGCCGCTGCCCGTTATGGCTCCGGTGCCGCCGGCGGTGTGGTCAACATTATTACCAAACGCCCGACCAATGACTGGCACGGTTCGCTGTCGCTGTTCACTAACCAGCCAGAAGATGACAAGGAAGGCGCCACCCGCCGCGCAAACTTCAACCTCAGCGGTCCGCTGGCCGGTGAGGCACTCACCATGCGGCTGTACGGCAACCTGAACAAAACGGATGCCGACGCCTTCGACATCAATACCGCGCAAAATGGATCTTACGCCGCCGGACGCGAAGGGGTGCGTAACAAAGACATTAATGGCGTGCTGTCGTGGAAAATCACCCCGACGCAGATTGTCGATTTCAGCTATGGCTACAGTCGCCAGGGCAATATTTATGCCGGCGACACGCAAAACAGCAACAGCAATGCCAGCGCCAACGGGCTGGTGGAAGCGCTGTACGGCAGCGAAACCAACCGCCTGTATCGCCAGAACTACGGAGTGGTGCACAACGGCATCTGGGACTGGGGCACCTCTAAGCTCAACTTTAGCTATGAGAAAACCAATAACACCCGCCTGAAAGAAGGCTCCGGCGGCAGCACCGAAGGGATGATCAACAGCGATACGTACGCTACCAGCCGGCTGGAGAGCTATCGCGCCGGCGGCGAGATCAATTTCCCGCTGCAGCTGCTGGTGGATCAAACCGTTACGCTGGGTGCGGAGTGGAATCGCGATGAGCTTAACGATCCGGCATCGGTACAGGCCACCAGCGCACCGGGCGTCGATTTCGGCGGCGTTTCCAGCGACGGTTCGCAGCGTGACAGTAAAAACAGCGCCACCATCAGCTCGCTCTATTTCGAAGACAACATCGCCGCCACCGACTCCACCGAAGTGATCCCCGGCCTGCGCTTCGACTATCACGATCAGTTTGGCGCTAACTGGAGCCCGAGCCTCAACCTGTCGCAGGGCCTCGGTGATTACTTCACGCTGAAAGCCGGTATTGCGCGTGCCTTTAAAGCGCCAAACCTGTATCAGTCCACTGAGGGCTACATCCTGTCGACGCGCGGCAACGGTTGTCCGATTGGCCTGTCACGCTGTTACCTGCTGGGCAGCAAAGACCTTGATCCCGAGATCAGTGTGAATAAAGAAGTGGGCATCGAGTTCAGTAATCAGGGCTATGTCGCGGGCATCACCTGGTTCCGCAATGATTACAAAAACAAAATCATCTCCGGCACCACGCCGGTGGCTTCAACCGGCTCGTATAACCTGCTGCGCTGGGAAAATGGCGGCAAAGCGATCGTCGAAGGGCTGGAAGGCAATCTGAGCATCCCGCTGATCGCCGACACGCTGGAGTGGCGCACCAATGCCACCTATATGTTCCGCTCGGAGAGCAAAAAAACCGGCAACCCGCTGACGGTAATTCCGGAATTCACCATCAACTCGCAGCTGGAGTGGCAGGCGACCGAGGCGCTCAGCGCCAACATCAACTGGACGCAATACGGCCGGCAGAAGCCACGTCAGTATGCGGAAACCAGCCTCGAGGCCAGCCGTGGTCTGTCGCAGCGTGAAATCAGCCCGTATTCCATTGTCGGACTGAACCTCAACTATGACATCACTAAAAACCTGAGCGCCAACGCCGGTATCAACAACCTGTTTGATAAGCGCGTTTATCGCGAAAATGCCGGGGCATCGACCTATAACGAACCGGGCCGCGCCTGGTACGCCGGTGTCACGATGTCGTTCTGAGGAATGGACGCCATCGGGTAAGGTGCTGGGGGTGATCACACCCAGTCTTCAACCATCAGTCCCGCAACGCGTTGGAACTGCCGCGTGTTTTAAGCACCGCCGTCTGTGCGGCAGGCCTGCGCGCTAGCCGAATGCTCAGCAGCGCGCCGGCCGCCAGGCAGAACGACATACACACTATCGCCACGATGAAGGCATGGGTAATCTGTCCCGGCCCCTTGCCCGTGCCCAGCACGGCATAAAAGATCCCGCCGATAATGGCCACGCTCAGCGCCGTGCTCAGTTGCAACGTGGAGCTGGCGATACCGGCAATCATCCCGGCCCAGGCGGGTGCCACGCGTCCGGTGACGATGTGCATCAGCGTCGGCAGCGCCAGCCCCTGGCCAAACCCCACCACAAACAGGCCCAGAGCCAGCGGCAGCGCCGCCGGTGACATCCCAACCGGCGTGCTGGCCATCAGCCACGCCAGGCCCAGCAGGCCGACCACTTCCAGCACCATCCCAGTGGCGTTAACGTAAGGCCCAATCAGTCGTCGCGCAGAAGGCGTGGATAACGGCCCCAGCAGAAAACCTGCACCAAAGGGCAGGAAGATCAGCCCGGCGCTCAGTACGCCCTGATGCAGCGCGCCCTGTAAATAGATCGAGAACAGCAGGAAGAATACGCCAATCGAGTAGAACAGCAGCGCCAGCAGCAGGGACAGCCCCAGCCCCGGCACGCTGAAAATCGCCGGATCGATCAGCGGATCGCCGCCCTGCTTTGCCAGCCGGCTTTCATAGCGCCAGAACAGAGTGCCCAGCACCGGCACCAGCAGCAGCGATAGCCACGCCCACAGCGGCCAGCCCGCTTCCCGTCCTTCAATCAGCGGCACGATCAGCAGACCCAGCGTCATCATCGACAGTCCCATTCCGCCAAAATCCAGCTTGCGCGCGTGCTGAGCACGCGTCTCTTTAATCAACGGGATGCCAAACAGCACCACCAGCAGCGCCACCGGCAGGTTGACCAGGAAAATGGCGCGCCAGCCGCTATTAAACAGGTTGAGTGAGATCAGGATGCCGCCCAGCGCCTGGCCAATCACCGAGGCCAGGCCAAATACCGCGCCGTACAGGCTCAGCGCGCGCGATTTCTCCGCCTCCGGGAAAATCGCCTGAATCGAGGCCAGCGCCTGCGGTGCCATAATCGCTGCAGTGATGCCCTGCAGCACGCGACCAGCGATCAGCGCGCCCGGTGACCAGGCAAAGCCACACAGCGCAGAAGCCGCTGCAAAACCGGTCAGGCCAACGAAGAACATGCGCCCGCGGCCAAACAGATCGCCGAGGCGACCGCCGGTGATCAGCGTGACGGCATAAAACCCGGCATAGGACGAGATGACAAATTGCTCCGCCGAGCCGGACGTGGCCAAATCGCTCTGAATCGACGGCAGCGCCACATTGACAATAAAGAAGTCCAGCGGGGGTAAAAATGCGCCTGTCAGCAGGACGATAAACATCGCCCAGCGGCGTGGTTCGGGATTTAACGCGTGCGGATCGGACATCACAACACCTCACTAAGGAACCAATTGGTTCCAATCTAGATAAAAAAATTAGTCGAGCAGACGCATCGTGCAGTCCACTACGGCGTTCATTTCTGCTTCCGTTGCCCCGGTTTTACCGAGGATGCGCATCCCTTCAATCTGGCAAACCAGTAAGCGGGCCAGCACCTGCTCATCACGCTCGGGCAGTTCTCCGCTCAGTTGACCGCGCACCAGTGTTGCCGCATACAGCTGCTGCAAACGCCGGAACATGCGCCCCGTGCGTTCGGCAATCTGTTCATCATGCGCGGCCATCTCGGTGGTGAGCGACACCACCAGACAACCGCGCCGCCCTTTCTCACCGCTGGACAGCGCGGCATAACGCAGCAGCGAGGCGCGAATCGCCGCTTTAACCGCGCCGGGCTGCGCCAGAATATCCGAGGTGGCTTTCAGGCCTTCGGTCATGTAGATATCCAGCGCGGCCAGCAGCAGCCCTTTTTTATCGCCGAACGCCTTGTAGAGACTGCCGCGCGATAAACCGGTCCCGGCGATCAAATCCGGTAGCGACGCCGCTTCATAGCCGCGATCCCAGAAAACGTGCATGGCGCTGCGGGCGGCTTCTTCAAGCTCGAACTCGCGCGGGCGACCGATGACGGTCAGGTTCTTCATCACTGCCCTCCCCTGTAATTATAAACCAAATGGTTCCTATGTTAGCCGCAATGCAGTGGCTATTGCAAGTCAGCCGCAGCCCCTTCACGGCGCGGTCGCTTACGCGTGGATAATCAGGGTTAAGTGATGCGTTACACAAAAAACTGACGTAACGCGTCGGCCAGCGCCTGCGGTTGCTCATCCGGGATAAAGTGACCACAGTACGCGAGGTGAATCCCGCTGACGTCGGCCGCAAAGGTGCGCAGCGGCTGGGCCATATCGGCAATTGAGCCCTGATCGGCGCTCACCGCCAGCAGCGGGATCGCCAGTTTCCCCCGGGTTTGCAACAACTGACGATTCTGCTCCGCTGAGGTGCTGACCTCACGATACGCCGCCATGCCGGCGCGCAGCGCGCCGTTTTGCTGCAGCAGCCGCACATATTCCGCCATCTCTTCGTCACCAAACACCATCGGGCTGGCTGCTTTGCGCTGCAAAAACCACTGCAGATAGAGCGCTTCACGACCGGCGATCAGCGCTTCCGGCAGATCCGGCAACAGGTGAAAAGCAAAATGCCAGGTTTTCCAGGCTTTGTCCGGCGTCGCAGGCAGCGCATCCGGCAGCGTCACTCCGGGAATGCCGGCATCCAGCAGCGCCAGTTTGCTGATGGCATCACCGTGCAGCATCGCCAGCGGCCAGGCAACCCAGGCACCCACGTCATGCGCG
Organism: Pantoea sp. Cy-640; assembly: GCF_011752635.1. NCBI lineage: Bacteria > Pseudomonadati > Pseudomonadota > Gammaproteobacteria > Enterobacterales > Erwiniaceae > Pantoea > Pantoea sp. Cy-640. Next base: position 262,776 of record NZ_VWXB01000002.1, read on the forward strand.
GCCAGGTAGTAACGCTCAACCCCCAACTGCTGCAACAATCCCTGCACGCTGTGCGCCAGCGAGGTGGTGTCATAACCGCTGGCAGGCTTGTCGGAATCGCCCTGGCCGGGCAGATCCGGCGCAATGATGTAATAGTCTGCCGCCAGCTGCGCCATCACCTTACGCCAGGCAAACCAGCTCTGCGGAAAGCCCGCCAGCAATACCAGCACTGGTCCCTGCACATTGCCGCCGCTGACGTAGTGCAGCCGCACGCCCGCGACCGTGGCGTAAGCATGGTTAAACTGCGGCAGATGATCGACGGGCTGTGACCAGCGCGGCGCGGCGTTCAGGGCAGGCAGTGACATAAGCGTTCTCCGGTTATTTTGGTAAAGAGTGTTTCCTTATTGGATGCGATTCTGCGCTACCGCGCCGTTAACGCGGACTCATTAAGGAAATGTTTATTTCCTTAATATTAACGACAGCCACGCGCGCCTTGCAAGCGAGTCTGTGAAATAGATCCTGAAGCGAACGGCGGAGTGAATCGTCCCGCCGCCGCGCCTGAGCGATGCGCGGTTATCCCGCCTTCTTCGCCGCAGGTTTCAGCGATCGATTGAGATCCTGAATGCGTTTCATGGTTTTTACCGTGCGTGCCGAACTGGCGGAGGCCACCGCCAGAATCAGCATTTCGAGGCACACCAGCACCGTGCCGTGCAGCGGCATGCGACCATTTTCACCGCCGCGCGGCACGTTAATCACCACATCCGCCTGCTGCGCAAACGCCGAATCCAGCGCGTGGGTCAGCAGAATCACCGGCATACCCAGCCGCTGCGCCTCTTTCAGCGTCGTCATGCCCTCACGGTGCGCCGATTTCTGCGCCATCATGATCAGTACATCGCCGCGCTGTAGCGTTATCAGCTGTTCCGCCAGCGCAATTCCGGCACGGTTAAGCGTCACCGCCGGCAGGCCGATGCGCCGGAACAGTCGCGCGCTGTACTCCGCCAGAATGCCGGAAGCGTTGATGCCAAACAGCGCCACCTGACGCGCTTCCAGCAGCAGCGTCACCGCAGCCGCCACCGCCTGGCGGTTGACCGGTTCTGCCAGCACTTCGCAGGCGCGCTGATGGCCGCCCAGCACAAAATCGATGCCGGAGTTGATGTCACACGACAGTTCGCTCATGGTCGCGCTCATCTTCTCTTCCGAGTTTTGCGCCGGACCAAACCACGCGGCCAGCGTGGTTTTCAGATCGCGCAAACCGGCAAAGCCCAGCGCCTGCACGGTGCGCACCACGGTGGCGTCAGAAGTTTGGGTGGCCTGGGCGATATCCAATGCAGTCGCGTCTAATATAGCCTCACGATGTTCGTGGATATATCGCGCCACCGTTTGCAGGCTGGCCGATAATGTCGTGACGCGTGCACGGTAGCGTTCACCGAATACATCCACCCGATTTTTAATGTTATTTGCCGCCATTATGTTGCCTGTTAGTAATATCGCATCGTTGTGAACCGCGTCGGCAGGCCGGCTTGTAGTGAAAATTTGCGCTGCTACCGCTGCCCACTCCCTTCACGTCTGGCTTAACCCGGCCAACCTCAAACGCCATAAAATAAATAATTAACTGATTTAAAATAAATTTTATGACAATCCCGGTTCAAAAGTTTCTCCCGCGTTCTGCTGTAGTATCCACACCATCATTTACGTTTACTACTACATTTTTTCATGTTTGAATGATTCTCAATTACATCTCAGCCGCCTTTTTCCGCTGACTGATGGCATACCAATGCCGGGCCGCGAATGTCCTGTTCGTCACCGGCAGCATTTTACTGATAGCTTCGTTGCGCGGAATAAATAATCCCGCAATTACACCAGGTTTATATTCGATGCAGAACAACTCACCGCGGGCGGTTAAATTACTGTGCCATCCGGCTATCCTTGCCGCTATTTACGGCGTAACGGCACTCAGCAGTACTGACAGCCTTGCCGCTGAACAAAACAGCACCCTCACCGTGACGGCGCAGCAGCAAAACAGTGACGACGGCTATAGCGCCACCAGCAGTTCGGTCGCCAGTAAAACGCCGGTGTCGCGCCTCAATGAAGCCCAATCGGTGAGCGTGGTGACGCAACAGCAGCTGGAGGATTATCAGGCCGCCAGCCTCGCCGACGCGCTGCGTTTTGTCAGCGGCGTGAGCGAAGGCAACACGCTGGCAGGTACCGAAGATGGCTTTGTACGGCGCGGCTTTGGCAGCAACTCGGATGGTTCCATCTATCGTGATGGCGTGCGCAGCAGTCAGGGGTTGAATTTCGACGCCACCACCGAACGTGTCGAGGTGCTGAAGGGCTCGGCTTCGCTGCTGTACGGTATCCAGAATCCCGGCGGCGTGATCAATATTGTGAGCAAAAAGCCGCAATACACCTGGCACACCAAAGTCAGCGGTCGCGCAGCCAGCGAGGGCGGCGGCGCCGGCACGCTGGACGTCACCGGCCCGCTCGGCAACGGTTTTGCTTTCCGCCTGATTGCTGAAAAGCAGAATCAGGATTACTGGCGCAATTTCGGCAGCGATAAACACACCTTAATCGCCCCCTCGCTACAGTGGTATGGCGAGCAGGCCAGCTTCCTCATCAGCTACGAAGATTATCAGTACGATATTCCCTACGATCGCGGCACGGTGTTTGTTAACGGTAAGCCGGTAGCGATTGGCTATAAAGATCGCCTGGACGATAAAGCTAACCATGCGTGGGGCCACAATAAAACCCTGAACGCGCACTACGACTGGCAGTTCAATGAGGCGTGGAGCACGCGCCTGACTTTTGGCTGGAACCAGCGTCAGTACGACAACAACGAAGTGCGGGTCACGGCGATTAACCCCACCACCGGCGTGGTGACGCGCCGCGCCGACGCCAACCGTGGCTTCAACCATAAAACCAAATACGTGGCGTGGGATGTGATCGGTTCCCCACAGCTGTTTGGCATGACGCACGATGTGGTGTTCGGCACCGATTATGAAATGAACCAGACTTACCGTGCGCACCAGTATCAGGGTAAAGCGAACACCGGCTTCAACCTGTACGATCCGCAATACGATATGCTGGCACCGATCACCAACAGCAGCAGTGAAAACAGCGCCAACGCCAACCTGCTTAACCGCCTGCACAGTCGCTCGGTATATGCCAAAGACAGCATTTCGCTCACCGACGACTGGATTGCGGTGCTGGGCGGACGCTATCAGCACTATGAACAGCGCGCGTCAAAGGGCTTCGATCCGGTGGTGCAAACGCTGGACAGCGAGGGCAACAAGTTCCTGCCGCAGGCCGGGTTGATTTACAAACTGACGCCGGATGTCTCACTGTACAGCAGCGTGAGCAAATCCTTCACGCCGTCGACTGACGTCGACGATGACGGCAACGTCGGCAAGCCTGAACAGGGCACCACATGGGAAGTGGGCAGCAAGTGGCAGATTTCGCCCCGGCTGTTTGCCAGCGTAGCACTGTACCGCATCGACGAACGCGATATGTCGCTTAATATCAACGGCACCACGCGCGCCATCAATAAAGCGCGTTCGAGCGGCGCTGAATTTGAGCTCAATGGTGAAGTGCTGCCGGGCTGGGATCTGAGCGCCAACTACAGCTACGATAAAGCCGAAATCGTCGACGATGGCGTCAATCCGGCGAACAATGGCAACCGCCTGCAGAATGCACCGCGTCACGCCGGGGCGCTTTACCTGAGCCATAACCTGACGCTGAACGGCATTCCCGGTGACTTCCGCGTCGGCGGCGGTGCGCGCTACGTTGGCTCACGCGCCGGCGATCCGGAGAACAGCTTTACGCTGCCGGATTATGTGGTCGCCGACAGCTTTATCGCCTGGAATAATCAGCTGTTTGGCGAGAAAACCCAGCTGAAGCTTAACCTGAATAACCTGTTCAATAAGCACTACTACACCTCCAGCGGCGGCAACCTGCGCGTGCGCGAAGGGGAAACCCGTAACCTGATGGTCGAGGCCAGCGTTGAATTCTGATCGAGCGAAAAAGCCGCTGACGTGGCGAGCCTGGCTGGCTGCCCTCCTGCTGCTGGCGTTCAGCACCAGCGCGCTGGCCAGGGTGATCACCGATATTGACGGCAATCGGGTGGAGATTCCCGATAATCCGCAGCGCATCGTGCTGGGTGAGAGCCGCATGCTGTATACCCTGGCACTGCTGGCGCCGGATGACCCGTTCCGCCACATCGTCGGCTGGCCGCGCGATCTGCAAAAGTATGACAGCCAGACGTGGAACAGTTTTGCGCAGCGGTTTCCGCAGATGCTGAACATCCCGACGCTCGGATCGGGCGGCCCTCAGGCGATCAATCCGGAGCAGATTCTCGCCCTGCGGCCGGACGTGGTCATTCTGCCGAGTCTGGCGCGCTACGATGATGCCGATCTGAGGCTGGTCAGCATCCTGAATGCTGCGCATATTCCGGTAGTGAAGATCGATCTGCGCGTACATCTGTTAAAGAACACCCGGCGCAGCGTAGAGATTTTTGGTGAGGTGCTGAATCAGCAGGCACGCGCGGCGGCGTTCAACCGCTTTTACAGCGCGCATCTGCAGGTGATCGAGGAACGGCTGGCGCGCTATCACGGGCCGAAACCCACGGTGCTATTGCAGTTGCATCTGGGACGGCGCAACGAGTGCTGCGTGACGGCGATTAACGGCAGTCTGGGCGAGCTGCTCAACGCCGCCGGCGGCGACAATATTGCTGGCAAAACCCAGCACGGCGTGTTTGGCCGTTTGAGTGAGGAGCAGGTGATCGCAGCCCAGCCTGAGTATTACTTTGCCACCGGCTTTGGCGATAACGCCAGCGCAGGCCTGCTGCGCCTCGGGCCGGACGTCGCGCCCGACGCGGTGCTGAGCAGTTTCCGCCAGCTCACCGCGCAGCAGAATGGCTTGCGTGAGCTGAAGGCGATTCGCAACGGCCATGCAGCGGCAATCTGGATGAATTTTTATCTCAGCCCGTGGCATATTGCGGTGACCGAGTTCATGGCAAAAACGCTGTATCCGCAGCTGTTCGCCGATGTCGATCCGCAGCAGACGCTGGAAACCCTGTTCCGTGATTTCCTGCCGATCCCCTATCGCGGCACGCTGTTTATGCGGATTCCGGCGGTGGATTCATCCAGCCAGCACAAGCCATAGCAGCGCAGCGTTTAGATCAGCGCGATAAATCGCGCCGCTACAAAGCGTGCCAGCGACCCGTACCGTTATCACATTCTGCACCAATCGTAGCGGCGCAATTTATTGCGCAAAAACACAGCGGCGCAGCGTTTAGATCAGCGCGATAAATCGCGCCTCTACAAAGCGTGCCAGCGACCAGTACCGTTATCACATTCTGCACCAATCGTAGCGGCGTAATTTATTGCGCAAAAACACAGCGGCGCAGAAGTTTGATCAGCGTGATAAATCGCGCCGCTACGAAACTTGCCAGCGACCCGTACCGTTATCACATACTGCACCAATCGTAGCGGCGCAATTTATTGCGCAAAAACACAGCGGCGCAGCGGTTTGATCAGCGTGATAAATCGCGCCGCTACGAAACGTGCCAGCGAATAATACCGTTATAAACACTTATTTATGCCTGCGGCTGGCGCTTAAACACCCAGAACGCCCAGCTGTGGTACAGCAGCGTCAGCGGCAACACAATCAATAAACCCGTCACCACGAACCCCTGCGTCACCGGCGAGGAGGCCTGCTGGTGCATCTCCAGCTGCCACGGCAGCAACCACGGATAAAGCCCGTACGCCAGCGCCGCGACCACCACGCCCGTCTGCACCAGCGTGATCATCAGCAACGCCACCATCGCTTCCCGCCACAGCGTGAGCAGCTGCAGCAGCCACAGCGCAGGCAACAGGCTCAGCAACACTTTTCCCGGCCAGCGCTGCCAGCTCTGCTGCCACAGCGCCGGCTCCAGCAGCAGCACGGCAATAAAGCAGGCTAGCGTCACCACCCACCACAGCATGGCCAGCGCCCGCGCCCGCTCCACCACCGGCTCGCCAATGCGCCAGCACAGCCAGCAGCAGCCCAGCAGCAGATCAACCGCCACCAGGCCGAGACCGCACAGCAGCGGCACCAGCGAAAAATCAATCACAATCCCGCTGGGCGGACGCGACACCAGCATTAACCCGCTCATCCAGCCTGGCAGAAACGCTGCCAGCAGCGAGCTGACCATCAGCAGCCGGTCCAGCCAGCGTCGCCCGGTCTCGCCAGACTGACCGCGATACGCCAGCGCCAGCCCGCGCAAAAACAGCGCCAGCAGGAAGAGAAACAGCGGCACCTTCAGCGTTTGTAGCAGCAGACTGTACAGCGGCGGAAACAGCGCCAGCATGCCGCCCGCCAGCAACACCAGCCAGGTTTCATTGGCATCCCACAGCGGCAGCAGGCTGTGCACCATCCACTGCCGCTCTTGTGGCTGGTCGAAACTGTATAGCAGCATCCCCACGCCGCTATCCGTGCCATCCAGCGCCAGATACATCAGCAGGGCAAACAGCAGAAGCACAGCAGAAAGTTCGACCAACATCCTCATCCTCCTCAGGCTGGCGTCTGTATGGTTTCCGCTACCGCCGTCGCCTGCGGATCCGGCAGCGGTGCCGCCAGGTGGCGCAGCAGATAACCCAGGCCAAAGGCAAAACTCAGTGCGTAAATCACCACCACCGACACGAAAATGGCGACGCTGCTGCCGAGGGACATTGGCGCCAGGCTGTCGGCGGTACGCAGCATGCCGTATACCGTCCACGGCTGCCGGCCAACCTCCGTCACCACCCAGCCCGCCAGCAGCGCAACAAAGCCAGCCGGTGACATCAGCGCCAGCAGACGCAGCACGCGCCGCGACTGATCAAGACGACCGCGCCAGCGCTGCACATTGCCCGCCAGGCTGCTCAGCAGCATCAGCAGCGCCAGTCCCACCATCAGGCGAAAAGCAAAAAACACCGGCAGCACCGGCGGCAGGCTGTCGCGCGGAAACTCACGCAGGCTTTTGATGTGGCCGCTGAGGTTATGGCGCAGGTAGAGCGAACCGATAGCCGGGATCGCCAGCTCGGCGTGATTCCGCTGCTGCGCCTGATCGGGCAGCGCAAACAGCCGCAGCGGCTCGCCTTCCCCTGGCGCAGGCGGCTGCCAGCTGCCCTCGATCGCCGCCAGTTTTGCGGGCTGATAGTCACGGGTGTTTTCGCCGTGCAGATCGCCCACCACCATCTGCAGCGGCAGGATGCACAGCGACACCGTCAGCGCGCTGCGCAGCATCAGCCGGCTGGCGGCCTCGCCAGCATTACGCAGCAGGCGCCACGCCGCGACACCGCCCAGCAAAAACGCCACGCTGATCCACGAGGCCAGCAGCATGTGCGCCAGCCGCCAGCCAAACGAGGGTGCGGAAATCAAACTCCAGGCGCTGTCCGGCGTGAACTGGCCGGCGTCATTGAGCGTAAAACCGCGCGGCGTTTGCATCCAGGAGTTAGCGGCGAGGATCCAGAAAGCGCTAAAAATCGCGCCGAGTGCCACCAGACAGGTAATGGCGAAATGCACGCCGGGTTTCACCCGATCGATACCAAACAGCATCACGCCGGTCAGCGCCGACTCGAGGAAAAAAGCGATCAGCACTTCATACAGCATCAGCGGACCGATAATGCCGCCCGCTTTGCTGGCAAACACCGACCAGTGGGTGCCGAACTGAAACTCCATGATCACGCCGGAAACCGTACCAATTGCCACGGTGAGCGCGAATACCTTGATCCAGAAGTGCAGCGCCTGATGCGCTTCCGGCCGCCTGCCCCATAGCCAGCGCGCTTCAAACCACACCAGAAACGGGGCCAGCCCCAGCGTCAGTGCTGCCAGGGTAATGTGCATGCCCATCGTCAGGGCAAACTGACCGCGCGCGATCAGCAGCACCCAATCCTGGCTACTCACGGCTCGGCTTACCGCTGTAGCGGGTTATCGGCTTCTCTTCGTCACCCTGCATGGCGCGCGCGAAGGTTTCCAGCGCCGCCAGCAGTGGCCGGATGCCCTGCCACAGCGCCTCATCATTCAGCAGTTTGAGCACGCCACTGACGCCCGGCGCGCTTTTCTCCTGCTGCGCCGTGTCGCTGGCCGGCTTCATCGCCAGCAGGGCATCGCGCAGCGCCAGCAGTAAATGGTTGAAACGCTCCGGCGGTACGGTGCTGAGGGTCATAAACAGCAGCGACAGGTTCTGCACCGCATTCTGGGTGCCGGGCCGGTTAAGTCCGGCGGCGACGATTTTACCGATGTCATTGTTGGCTTGTACCATGTCATTAGCCAGGCGAAGGAAGCCGTGCTGATGCAGATTCTCCAGCAGTTCGTTCAGCGCTTCCTGCGCGCTGGGTTCGGTGCGCGTCGCAGTAGGTTGATAGTGCAGCGGTTCGGCCATTAGCTTTTCTCCGGATGCGAAACGTGTTCAGGCGGCAGCCGGTATTCAGGCTGCTGCCATTTTTGTTCAACGGGCAGATGATCCAGCGGCGTGCGCTGGCCGTGGCGGAAGTTGTGCAGCGGAATCGGATGCGGCTGTGGCGCATGCGCCAGTTTGCGCATCGTCACCGCAATCTCTTTGTAGGCCGGGGTGTTGACGTCGGGATCGTGGTGTTCACCGGTCAGCCCGTTCACCCCCGGTTTGCCGTGGTGGATAGGAATGAACAGCACATTGCCGGCCATCCGTTCGGTCACCACTACCGGCACCTCTACACTGCCCCGGCGTGAACGCAGCTCCACCCAGTCGCCCTGCTGTAATTGCCGCTCCTGCGCCAGCTGCGGCGAAATCTCAACAAACCAGTTGGGCGACAGCGATTTGATGCGCCCGCCCTGCCCGGTCTGATTGGTCGACTGGAAATGCTCCAGCATACGGCCATTGTTCAGCAGCAGGTCGTACTGCTCATCGGGCGCTTCCATCGGCGGCTGCCACGTCAGCGGGTACAGACGCGCTTTGCCATCAGGAAAGGCGAACGCCTCGGTATACAGCAGCGGCGTGCTGCTGCCGTCGGCGTTTACCGGCCACAGCTGTGACTGCCAGCCGACGAGGTTCTCATAGCTGACCCCGGCAAACAGCGCGGCGATACCCGCAGCTTCTGCCATGATGGCGCCGGGATTTGGGTAGTGCCAGTGATGACCGAGACGCGCCGCGACATCAGTCAGTATCTGCCAGTCAGGCCGGCTGTCGCCGAGCGGCGCAAACGCAGGCGAGAAGTGCTGAATGCGCCGTTCGGTATTCACGAAGGTGCCCTCTTTCTCCAGGCTCGGACAGCCAGGCAGCACCACATCCGCGAACTGCGCGGTACGGCTCATGAAGATGTCCTGCACCACCATGAAATCCAGCCGGCTAAAGGCTTCGTGCACTTTGGTCGAGTCCGCATCAGAAAAGGCGGTCTCTTCGCCGATGATATACATGGCGCGCACCCGCTGTTTATGCGCGTCTTCCACCATCATGAAGTTATCCAGCCCGGCTTCATCGGAAAGCGCTTCCGGTGCCACGCCCCAGGCGCGCGCCCATTTTTCCCGCACCTGCGCATCGGTCACTTTTTCGTAGCCGGGATAGACATTGCTTAAGCAGCCAAAATCGCTGGCGCCCTGCACATTATTGTGACCGCGCATCGGGTAACCGCCGGTGCCAGGGCGGCCGTAGTTGCCGGTGACCAGCAGCAGATTGGAGAGCGCGGTGCTGGTATCCGCACCGTGGCTGTGCTGCGTAATGCCCATCGCCCACAGCAGGCAGGCGCTGCCCGCGTTGCCGATCATCTCGGCGGCTTCGGTCAACTGCGCCACGCTCAGACCGGTGATTTCACTGGCCATCTCAAGCGTAAACGGCGCCAGTGACGCGCGATATTCCGCCACCTGATTGACGCGCGTGCGCAGGAATGCTTCATCGGCATAACCGTGATCGAACATGTAGCGCGCCATCGCCGACGCCCACACCATGTCGGTACCGGGACGGATGCGCAGATAACAATCGGCGCGCTCGGCCATTTCGTGACGGCGCGGATCGACCACCAGCAGCTTCTGTCCGCGATGTTTGTGGCTCTGTTTGATATGTGAAGCGAAAACCGGATGATTTTCCGCCAGGTTGCTGCCAACGGTGATGATCAGGTCGGTCTGCTGCAGATCGCGCAGCGTACCGGCATCGCCGCCGTAGCCCACGGTGCGAAACAGCCCTTCCGTCGCCGGGTTCTGGCAATAGCGCGAGGAGTTGTCCACGTTGTTGGTGCCGAAAATCAGACGGGCGATCTTCTGCGTCAGGTAGGCTTCCTCATTGCTGGCTTTACTGGAACCAATAAAACCAATCGCGTTACCGCCGTGCTGGCGTGCCACCGCGCGCAGGCCATCGGCCACACGCTGTAGCGCCTCTTCCCAGCTGGCCGGGCGGAACTGGCCGTTTTCACGAATCAGCGGCGTGGTCAGCCGGTTTGGGCTGTTAACGAAATCCCAGCCGAATTTGCCTTTGACACAGGTTGAGATGCCGTTGACCGGCGCATCGGCCACCGGCTGGATTTTGAGGATGTGGCGATCACGCGTCCAGACTTCAAAACTGCAGCCGACGCCGCAATAGGTGCAGACGGTTTTGGTTTTTTTAATTTCGACTTTGCGCAGCGCATCATCGATCAGCGAAATTCCGGTGATCGGCTCCATGCCGATGCTGTTTTCCAGCGATTTGACGAAATCAATCAGCGGCCGCTTCAGGTCTTCATCCATCGCGGTGAAGGGTCCGGCGTCGGGCTGCATGGTTTTTTCCAGCAGCGCGTTGCACGGGCAGACGGTCACGCAGTGCCCGCAGCTGACGCAGCTGGAACCGGCAATCTGCGTCCCGCCATCCCACAGCACGCGCGGGTGATCGGCGCTGTAATCAATCGACAGCGTCTCATTTACCTCGACATTCTGGCAGGCTTCCACGCAGCGTCCGCACAGAATGCACTGATCCGGATCGTAGGTATAAAACGGATTACTGTGGTCTTTGCTGTCCGGTTTGCGCTGGTAGGGGTAATACTGAATCGGAATGTGCATGTCCGCGACGGTGTTATGCAACGTGCAGTCGCCGGTGTTGTGCTCACACACCGTGCAGTAAAGCTCGTGGCGATTGAGGATGCGGTCCATGCCCTCCTGCTGTGCCGCCTGCAGTACCGCACTCTGGCTGACCACGCGCAAGCCCTCGGCGCTGCGTAACGTGCAGCCGCGCACGGGTTCGCCATCCACCTCCACCCAGCAGACATCACAGGTTTGCAGCGGCGGCAGCGCCGGGTGATAACAGACGTGAGGCAGTTTTTTTCCCTGCTTCTGCAGAAAATCAATTAACGGTTGATTTGCGGTTCCGCTTAAGCGCTCACCATTAAATATAATGGTACATTGTGCTTCGCTCATTTAACGCCTCGTTTAAGCCATCGCTCATAATTATTCGGGCCGGCTAGCGCCGATTATTATGTAAAGTTATGCATAGAGCTTAGGAACAAATCTTTATCCCGCAAGCAGACCGATTCGCTTAATAATGCGCACAGCTTACGCAGCGCTAAAATAATCATTACGTTAGTGATTTTGTAACTAAAAATATCATTTCAGCCACTACCGCCACGCTTTAATAAAACGCGACTGCTTATTTTTTGACGTGACAAATATCACATCTCTGCCAGGCTTAATTTACTCGTTCCACTGTACAAGGAGATAGGTATGACTTCATTTACTAACAAAACGCTGATTACCCAGGAATATCCAAAGCCGCCATTCAAAAAGCAGCATCAGCCCATTCCGGGATTAGCCAGTAAGATGGAACCCCGTCCCGATCACGGTGAAACCAGCTATCGCGGCACTGGCCGTTTAACCGGGCGCAAGGCGCTGATTACCGGTGGTGACTCCGGCATTGGCCGCGCGGTAGCCATTGCGTATGCCCGTGAAGGGGCTGACGTGGCAATCAACTACCTGCCGGAAGAGGAGCAGGACGCCGCTGAAGTGGTGCAATTAATCGAAGCGGAAGGCCGTAAAGCGGTGGCTATTCCGGGTGATATTCGCTCAGAATCTTTTTGCCAGCAGCTGGTAAAAGAGGCAGCAGAAAAACTCGACGGTCTGGATATTCTGGTGAATAACGCCGGTCGCCAGCAATTTAATGAGTCAATACGCACGCTCTCGACGGAAGATTTTGACGCCACCTTTAAGACCAATGTTTACGCGATGTTCTGGATCACCAAAGCGGCACTGGAATATCTGCCTGCCGGATCATCCATTATTAATACCTCGTCGGTTCAGGCGTATGAACCGAGCGCCATTCTGCTGGATTACGCGCAAACCAAAGCCGCTATCGCTGCCTTTACCAAAGCGCTGGCGAAACAGCTGGGCGAACAGCAAATTCGCGTCAATGCCGTCGCGCCAGGACCTTACTGGACCGCGCTGCAGGTGTGCGGCGGCCAGCCGCAGGAAAAAGTCGAGCAGTTTGGTGCCAGCGCGCCGCTGGGCCGCCCCGGCCAGCCGGCTGAAATCGCGCCGCTGTATGTGACCTTTGCGGAGACCACCAACAGCTTCACCTCAGGCCAGGTATGGTGCTCTGATGGCGGTACCGGCACCCTCTGACATACGGGTGCTCATCCGGATTACGTGGCTGCCGCGGGCGGCCACGTTGCCGTTTCTGCTGACAGGGAAGATCCATGAATAATCAAACGCTGCAGTCGCCGATGCGCGACCAGGGCTTTGCCCGTCTCGGCGACTACGCGGCCATCGGTGAAGGCCGGTCGGTGGCGCTGATCGCGCCCGACGGCGCCATTGACTGGTGGTGCGCGCCCAACCTCGACTCAGCCCCGCTGTTTGACCGCCTGCTCGACCCGGAGATTGGCGGTTTTTTCCAGATTGAACCTGACGTCCCTTACCGCATCGAGCGCGCTTATCGCGCCGACAGTAACGTACTGGAAACCCGCTTTTTTACCGATGACGGCAGCGTGCTGCTGACCGAATCGCTGAACAGCACGCTGGCCGGCCGTCTGCCTTGGAGTGAACTGGCGCGGCGCGTGGAAGGCATTGATGGCGAAGTGACCCTGCGCCTGACGCTGCGCTTTGGCACCGTTGCCGAAACCCGCTCGCCGTGGCAGGACAGCACCGAACAGGGCGACGTGTACCACATCGGCGATCTGATGGCGATGCTGCGCACCAGCGAGGACTGGCAGATTGAACAGCGTGACGATGAGCAAATCAGCGCTACACTGCGGACGGCTGCGGACAGTCGATCGCTGGTGGCGTTGCTGGTCACCGAGCGCGAACCACTGGCGGTGCCGCCGCTGGAGGCGATCGATACCCGGATTGAAACCAGCCATACCGCCTGGTGCGACTGGACCCGCAGCTTGAGCTATCAGGGGCGCTTTGCTGAGCACGTGCGCCGCTCGGCGCTGTCGCTGAAATTTTTATGGTATTCCCCTACCGGCGCGCTGGCGGCGGCAGCCACTACCTCGCTGCCGGAAGGCATTGGCGGGGAAAAGAATTATGACTACCGCTATGCATGGGTACGGGATGCCTGTCTGATCATCAAAGCCTTTGTTTTTCTCGGTGCGCTGAAAGATTGTAAAGCGGCGTTCTCCTGGCTGTCGAAAACCATTATCCGCCACGGTACCGCGCTGCGCACCTGCTACACGCTGGAGGGCAACGAAGTGCCTGCCGAACGCTTTGTGCCGCTGCGTGGCTATCACCATTCTCAGCCGGTACGCGTGGGCAACAACGCGCGCGACCAGCTGCAGCTCAGTATGTACGGCGACATGCTTGCCACCGCCGAGCTGTTTATTCGCGCCGGGCACGTGCTGGACTTAGCCACCTCGCGCATGCTGGGTGCGCTGGCTAATCACTGTGCCGATTTATGGCGTCAGAAAGACAGCGGCATCTGGGAGCTGCCCGAGCAGCAGCACTATACGCATTCAAAGATGGCCTGCTGGCTGGCGCTGGACCGTGCCGTGGCTTTGGCCGAAGCGCGCCACATTGAACCCACGTGGCTGAAACGCTGGCAGCGCGAGCGCGACCGTATCAGCAGCTGGATTGAAGCGCACTGCTGGAACGAAGACAAACAGGCGTATGAATTTTATCCCGACAGCGACGGACGGCTGGATGCCGCGCTGGCGCTGGTGCATGCCTACGGCAGCCGGGTTAACCCGGCACGCATGCGCGCCACCTACCGCGCCATTGAGCAGGAACTGGGGCACGGTAGCGCCATGCTGTATCGCTACAGCGGCACGGAACAGGAAGAGAGCACCTTTATCGCCTGCTCATTCTGGCTGGTAGAAGCCTGGGCGGCGCTGGGAGAATGCACGCGCGCCGAAAAGGCCATGCAGCAGATCCTCGGCAAACTGTGCCAGCGCGGCAACGTGGAAACCTTCAACGAAATGTTTGATGTGCGCAGTGACGAATGGCGCGGCAATATGCCGCAGGGCCTCAGTCATCTGGCATTAATTTGCGCCGCACAGGCGCTGACCGATCATGGCTGAAATGCCCCGCCGGCTGGCGGGGCATGATGTTAACGCGAAGGCTGTGGCGCACGAAACACCAGCAGGATACCCGCCAGAATCGCCGCCATGCCCAGCAGGCTCAGCCACGGCAGTCGGTTACCCAGCAGCAGATAGTCGAGCAGCGCGGTAATCACCGGCACCAGATAAAACAGGCTGGTAACGTTAACGATACTGCCCGCGCTCAGTAAGCGATACAGCAGCAGCTGGGCCACCACGGAGATCATCACGCCGAGGAACAGCGCGGCCAGCCAGAAATGCAGCGTGAAGCTGACATGAAACGGTTTAACCGGCAGCAACAGCAGGCACAACAGTAAACTCACGCCGTACTGCAGCGGCAGCACCTGCGCCGGATGCTGCGTCACCCGTTGCTGCATGATGGCACCGAAGGTCATGCACAGCAGCGCGGCCAGCGCAAACAGCACGCCGCTGAGCGGCAGCTGCGACGCCGCCAGACTGCGCCACACCAGCAGTATCAGCCCCGCCAGCGCGACCGTTAAGCCCAGCAAGCGCCTGCCCGGCAGACGCCGCTCCACCAGGCACAGCGTCAGAATTGGCTGGATGCCCATGATGGTGGCGATCAGCCCTGGCGTCACGCCCTCCGCCATCGCCTGGAAATAACACAGCGAATAAGCGCCGATCAACACCAGGCCGGTCAGCATTACGCGCGGGCGCGTACCGGGCTGCGGCAGCCAGCGGCGGCGAAACAGTCCCACCAGCAACAGCGCAACCAGCGCGATGCTAAAACGCACCACCAGCAGCGCCAGCGGTGAGGCATTATCCAGCCCGAGACGCGAGAAAATGGCTGCGCTGCCCCACAGCAGCACAAAGCCTGACGTCGCTGCCTGCGAAGTCAGCGAAGAAGAAGAACGCATAGCATTGCTCCTGAAACAAACGTTGTTAGCGCGCTCGCTAAGCGAGGCGCAGGAAGTTCGATACTTAGCGAATCACAACGCGTACCGGAGGTGGCGGGCAGCAAGGCGCATACAGGCGAAAGTCAGATGACGATGCGGAATCAGCAGAGAGTGTCATAAACGCGCCTGTAGCATGGGGTTGAGGCCAAACGTTAACAGATTGTTTACACCCTGTCATCCATTTAGCCGTTGCGGAAACACCTCACGCAGCCAGTCGATCAGTACCCGCAGGCGCTGGGTGAGATGGCGGCTTTGCGGATAAACCACGTGGAACGGATAGTCGGACGGACGCCAGTCGGCGAGGATCTCCACCAGCCGTCCGGCCTGCAAATCCGCGGCCGCAGCGTAACGGAACGTCTGAATGATGCCCAGACCCGCCACCGCCGCGGCAAGGTGCGCGTTGCTCTCATTGACGCCAACGCGATGCGCGGTCTTGACCTCGATTCGCTCTTCGCCGTGGCGGAAGCGCAGCGGAAACGCGCGCCCGCTCTGCGGCGACAGATAGCTGATGATGCGGTGGCCATTGTTCAGCTCCTGCGGATACGCCGGAATGCCGTAGGTCCGCAGATAGCCGGGCGTGGCACAGGTGATCATTTGCGCATTGCCTAAGTGCCGTGCCACCAGTGACGAATCGCTCAGCGGACCGCCGCGCACTACGCAGTCCACGTTATCACTGATGAGATCCACGGTGCGATCGGACACGCCAAGGTCCAGGGTGATGTCGGGAAACCTGGCGACAAAATCGGGCAGCGCCGGCAGCAGCACATCACGCGCCGTTGAGCCGCCGATATCCATACGCAGCTGACCGTGCGGTTTCGTCGTGACGCTATTGAAAGCACAATCGATATCTTCCAGATCGCGCACGATGCGCAGCGCCCGCTCGTAGTAATCGCGCCCTTCTGCCGTCACCGTGACCCGGCGCGTGGTGCGCTGCAACAGACGCACGCCGAGATGCGCTTCCAGCTCCTGCACCAGCTTACTCAGGGTGGCGTTAGGCATATCCAGTGAATTGGCGGCCCGGGTAAAGTTGCCTGCCTCGACCACGCGGGCGAACGCCCGGATTGCCAGCAATTGATCCATTGTCGCCCCTCACCTGATTATCCACCCAGAGAAATAGTCCTTTCGATTTTACACCATTTATCCGTAAAAGCGGCAGCGCTACAGTGCACTTCAGCGACGGCAAGGCCGTCACCACCTAACCTGATCAACTGTGGAGTACATACTATGAACCTGATTCTGCAAGACAAAATTGCTTTAGTGACCGGCGGCACCTCCGGTATTGGCCTCGCCACCGCTCAGGAACTGGCGGCACAGGGCGCACGCGTGTTTATCACCGGTCGTCGTCAGGCTGAGCTGGATGCGGCCGTCGCCAGCATCGGTGGCGGCGCCACCGGCATTCGCGCCGATGCAGCACAGTTAAGCGATCTGGATGCCGTCTATGCGCAGATTGCGCGCCAGGCCGGCCGGCTGGATATCCTGTTTGCCAACGCCGGTGGCGGCGACATGCTGCCGCTGGGGGCCATCACAGAAGAACATTTTGATCGTATCTTCAGCACCAACGTCCGCGGCGTGCTGTTCACCGTGCAGAAAGCGCTGCCGCTGCTGAGCGATAAGGCGTCGGTGATTGTCACCGGCTCCACCGCCGCCATTCAGGGTACGCCGGGCTTCAGCGTTTACAGTGCCAGTAAAGCGGCGGTGCGTAACTTTGCCCGCTCGTGGGCGCTGGATGTGAAAGATCGCGGCATCCGCATTAACGTGGTGAGCCCTGGCCCGGTGCAGACGCCAGGCTTAGGCGGCCTGGTGCCGGAAGATCAGCGCCAGGGGCTGTTCGATGCGCTGGCCGCGCAGGTACCGCTCGGTCGTCTGGGTGAGCCGGGAGAGATTGGCAAGGTGGTGGCGTTTCTCGCCTCCGATGCCGCCAGCTTTATTAATGCAGCCGAGCTGTTTGTCGATGGCGGTATGGCGCAGGTGTAAGCGGGTGTTGTTCCGGTGCGCCGCCTGGCGCACCGGCTTTCTGCCTGAAGCATGGCTGCGGTTACCGCAGCGAATGCTCACCTGCTACCGCTGCCGGCTCGCCAGCGGTGAGCTGCTGCTCCAGCTGCTCCAGCGATATGCCTTTGGTCTCCGGCACGCGACGCAGCACAAAGACAAAGCCCGCCGCACAAATCACGCCATACAGCATAAAGCTGCCCGCTGCACCGAGTCCGGCATTGAGGATGGGAAAGGTGTAGGTCAGTACAAAACAGGCAATCCACAGCGCCAGCGTGGCGACCGACATCGCCAGACCGCGAATCCGGTTGGGGAAAATTTCCGCCAGCAGCACCCAGGTAACCGGCGCCAGCGTCAGCGCATAAACCGCAATCGCCGCCAGTACCAGAATCAGCACCGGCCAGCCGGTGATACCCAGCGTGTAGGCACCGGCGATCAGTGCATAACACAGCGTCAGTCCTCCGGCGCCGATCAGCATCAGTTTGCGGCGGCCGAGCCGATCCACCAGCGGCAGCGCCAGCACTGTTGCCAGCAAATTGATCAGGCCGGTGGCCACGATCGACTTCAGCGTGCCGTTGATATCGAAACCAGCCGAAGCAAAAATCTCCTGCGCATAGTTGAAAATCACGTTGATACCGCACCACTGCTGGAAAATCGCCAGCACGATGCCGGTGATGACAATCGGCAGCGTGCGCGGCGCCAGCAGCGAGCCGGCGCGGGCGCGCGTTTGCTGGCGATCCTGTTCCAGCGCGCGGGCAATCTCGCGCTGCGTCTGCTGCGCATAAGCAGGCGAACCAATTTTGTTCAGCATCGCCAGCGCGCGCTGCGGCTGGCCCGCCAGCATCAGCCAGCGCGGTGATTCCGGCACCCACATCATCAGCAGCAGAAATGCCAGCGACGGCACGGCGGCCGAGGCGAACATCCAGCGCCAGCCAACCTGACCGTTCCAGGTTTCACGCAGCGCCGCATGGGTTGATGCGCCGACGACCGGATCGGCAATCATCAGGTTGATCAGCTGCGCCGCCAGCACGCCAATAACGATTGTCAGCTGGTTAACCGCGACAAACTTGCCGCGCTTGTCTGCCGGGCTGATCTCCGCGATGTACATCGGGCTGAGCGCCGAGGCGATACCAATGCCGACGCCGCCGAGAATGCGCCACCAGACAAACAGCGTAAAGCTGCTGGCCAGCGCGGTGCCGATCGCCGACACCACAAACAGCAGTGCGGCGACGATCAGCGGCAGCCGCCGCCCCAGCTTGTCTGCTGACCAGCCGGACACCAGCGCACCAAACACGCAGCCCACCAGCGCCGAGCTCATCGCCCAGCCGGATGCCGCCGGATCGGTGACGTTGAACCAGGCCTCATAGAAGGGTTTGGCCCCGCCAATCACCACCCAGTCATAGCCAAACAGCAAACCGCCGCAGGCTGCCACCAGACAGATGCTCCACACGTAACGCATATTCAGATGTTGATGATTGTTCACGGCCACTCTCCGCACCAGGGTCAAAGTGCGGCTATCTCACCACCGATACCGCAGGGTGAAAGTTCAGGCCCTCACAGATTTTAGTAACAGGAGTTTAGTAAACTACGCCGTACCGGGATCGGCCTCAACATAGAGGTAACCGATGCCGAGGACCTGACGCGCGCGATCCAGCTGACCAAAATGCACGTTGGTGGCTTTGCTTTTCAGCGCATCGCGCGGATCGAAGGGGTTGAAATCAATCTGGTGCACAATGGTCTGCAGCCAGCTTTCACCAAAAGTACAGCTGCGACCGTACAGCCAGATTTGATTGATATTCAGTGTATTAAGGAAATTGTACAGACTCATGCCGATGGCTTCCGCGCTGCGCAGCGCCCACTCGACGATCCACGGCTCGCCGGCCTGCCAGGCGGTCAGCAGCTGACGGCTGGTGGGCTGCACCGCCTGCGGCGCGCGCCGATGCGCCAGCCGCTTAAGCGTGCTGAGCGAGGCGACCGTCTCCAGGCAGCCCTGCCGTCCGCAGTTACAGCGCTCCCCGTGCGGATCAATAATGGTGTGGCCAATCTGCCCGCTGCCGTACAGGTTGCCGCGAAAGATCTCGCCGTTGATGACAAATGATGAGCCGATGCCGTAATCGACATTGATGACGCAGAATTCGGCCAGCGCATTGCGGTTCAGCCACTTTTCCGCCAGCGCCAGCATCACGCAGTCGTTATCGACGCGGACGTCAACCGCCAGCTTCTCCTCCAGCAGAAACTTCAGCTGCAGCGGGCTGCGCCACGCCGCCTGCGGCATATGCTGCGAGACACCGGTTACCGGATCGACCTGCCCGTGCACCGCCAGCGCCAGATTAATCTGCCGCTTCGGCCAGCGTTTACAGGTCGCGCGCCACACCGTTTCAATCTCCGCCAGCAGCTGCTCTGGCGTCTGCGCGTTGATGCTGATTTGCTGATAGTCGCCCTGCGCCACCAGCTGCGCATCCGCCAGCTGCAGTTCAATGCTGGTCGGCTTGACGCACAGGCACAGCGTCCACGCGCCTTGCGCTGGCAGCTGAAAACTGCCGTTGCTGTTGCCGCGCGTGCTCAGCGTGGCGCTGGAGTGCTGCACGTGGCCCTGCTCCAGCAGCTCCTGCAAAATCTTGCTGGCCGCCGGAATAGTCAGGCCGCTGAGCTGCGCCAGCTGCGATTTGCTCAGACGTTTATGACGCCACATCAGCTGCATAAACAGCGCTTTGTTGTGCTTACGCACCTGAAAATTATTCAGTCCGACGGTTTTCACGCGGCCTCCTTTCGCTTCATCCGCGCTCATCTTACTAAACAGTGTTTACTGACTTCTGTGATGGTTGCGCCATCCTGCGCGCCTGCCGTGCTTTAGAGTCCCTGCTCATAACAACCCGTTCGCGCTATCCCGGTAAAAAACGTTCTGATAATGCCGGGCGAACGCTTTATCTGGCTGTGCTGACACCAACCCTACAGAGAAAACATAATGACAACATCACCTGCAACCCATCCGTGGCTGATCCGCCTCGGCATTCCGCCCGCGCTGGCCTGGGGCTATCTGGCGGTCCTGCTGTTTATGATTGGCGACGGCGTCGAGTCCAACTATCTCGCGCCCTATCTGCACGAAAACGGCTTCTCCCTGAATATCGCTGCCTGGGTAATCGCCTTTTACGGCGTCACCGTCACGCTGGGCTCATGGCTGGCCGGTTCGCTGTCAACGCTGATTGGCCCGCGTAAAGTGATGCTGGCGGGCGGCCTGATCTGGATTGTGTTTGAAGTGCTGTTCCTGGCCGTGGCGCTGCCGTCGCACAGCGTGCTGCTGCTGGCGCTAACCTATGGCCTGCGCGGCGTGGCTTACCCGATGTTTGCCTACGCCTTTCTGGTGTGGATTCAGTCGGCAGCCCCGGCGGAGATGCGCGGCTCCGCCACCGGCTGGTTCTGGCTGGCGTTTACCGGCGGGCTGCCGACGCTCGGTTCGCTGGTGGCGATCTTCTCTATCCGCCTGGTGGGCGAATACGCTACCTTCTGGCTGTCGCTGGGTCTGGTGGCGATCGGTCTGCTGGTGATGCTGCTGGCGCTGAAAGAGCGCAGCGGTTATCAGTCGCTGCTGGATGCCGAACATCGTCAGCAGGGCACGCTGCGCACGCTGATGGGCGGCATCGATATTCTGTGGCGTGAGCCGCGCATCGCTGCCGCGGCAGTGGTGCGCATCATCAACACCACGCCCTACTTCGGCTTCTTTATTTTTCTGCCGGGCTTTTTCACCGAACAGATTGGCTTTTCCCAGACCGAATACCTCAGCCTGATCACCATCATGGGACTGGTGGGCATGAGCTTTAATCCGATCGTCGGCAAGCTGAGCGACCGCATCGGCTGGCGCAAAGTGCTGACGGTGTTCGGCGGCCTCGGCTCCGGCGTCTCGATGCTGCTGATGTACTTTGTGCCACAGTGGAGTCACGGCAGCTTTGTGCTCAGCGTCATCTGCGCGTGCCTGTACGGCATCACGCTGTGCGGCTACGTGCCCGCCGCCGCGCTGTTCTCATCGCTGTGCCAGCCGAAGGACAAAGGTAACGCTATGGCGATTTACTGCTTCGCCGCCGGTTTGTCCACCTTCTTCGGTCCGGCGCTGTACGGGGCGATCAACGCGCTGCTCGGCACGCTTGGGGTGATTTGGGGCTACGCCTTCCTGTATCTGGTGAGTGCGTTTATCTCGTGGCGTTATCTGCTCAGTCCGCTCGATCCAGGCGAGCAGCACAACCCGGCGGCGCAGCGCCTGCGCCGGTTAGATTCCATCGCGTCGGAGTAAACAGAGCGTTATGAAAGAGTACGATTACATTGTGGTGGGCGGCGGGAGCGCGGGCTGTATCGTTGCCGCGCGCCTGGTTAGCGAAGGAAATGCACGCGTGCTGCTGCTGGAGGCCGGGCGCGACGAATACCATCCGGTGCTGAAAATGCCCGCCGGCTATATGAAGTTTCTCGCCAGCGACCGGTTTCTGACGATGCATCAAACCGAAGCACAGCCGCAGCTCAACGGACGCGGCGTGATCGTGCCGCAGGCCAAAGTGCTGGGCGGCGGTTCGACTGTCAACGCCATGGTCTACATGCGCGGCCATAAACAGGATTACGCCGACTGGAACCGCGCGCTGGGCCATCAGGGCATTGACTGGTCGTGGGAGGCACTGCTGCCGCACTTTACCGCCATCGAAGATAACGATCACCTCGGCGCACCCAATCACGGCGTTGGCGGTCCGATGAAGGTGTCGCACCTCGGCCACTTCAGTCCGCTGAGCCGCGCCTATGTCAAAACCCTGCAGGGGCTGGGTATTCCCTACACGCCGGATTTTAACAGCGGCAATCCGTCTGGCGTCGGCTTCATGCAGCACACCATTGACGCTCAGACACGGCAGCGCTGCAGCGTGGTCGATGCGTTTATCAACCCGCTGCGCCATGACGCACGGCTGACGCTGGTCACCGGTGCGCAGGTGGAAGAGGTGCTGTTTGACGGCACCTGCGCCAGCGGCGTGCGCTATCGTCAGGATGGCCAACCGCAACAGGCGCGCGCCAGCCGCGAAGTGATTCTGGCCGCCGGTGCCTACCAGACGCCAAAACTGCTGATGCTCTCCGGCATCGGTCCGCAGGAGCAGCTGAAACAGCACGGCATAGCCGTGCGCCATGCCTTGCCGGGCGTGGGTAAAAACCTGCAGGACCATTACGAAGTGCCGGTGGTTGCCAGCACGCGCGGTGCGTTTGGCTACTACGGCCAGGATCGCGGCTGGCCGATGGTCAAAGCCGGACTGCAATATCTGCTGTTCAAAAGCGGCCCGGTGACCACCACCGGCGTGGAAACCTGCGCCTTTTTCGATCCGCTCGATTTCACGGCGACGCCCACCATTCAGATGTTCTGCGTGCCAACGGTCTATCTCGATCGCGATGTAATGGGTGCCGATCCCGGTGACGGTGTCACGGTGAATTCCCTACTGCTGCGCCCGATGGCCACCGGTGAAGTGACGCTGCGCGATAACAACGCCAGCAGCCTGCCGGTGATCGATACGCAGATTTTCGGCCATCCGGACGATTTAGCGCGCACCCTCGCCGGCTTTCGCTTTGCGCGTCAGGTGCTGGCCGCCGCGCCCATCCGTGAGATGGTCAATCAGGAGATTTTCCCTGGTGCAGAAGTCACCAGTGATGAAGCGATTGGCGCCCACTGCCGGCGCATGGTAAAGACCGGCTATCACCCGGTCGGCACCTGTCGCATGGGCCACGATGACGATCCGCTGGCGGTGCTGCACGATGACCTGCGCGTGCGCGGCGTACAGCGGTTGCGCGTGGTGGATGCCTCGATGATGCCGAATATTATCAGCGGCAACACCAATGCGGTGGTGATGGCCGTGGCGCATCGCGCGGCGCAACTGGTTCTGCAGTCACAACTTGTCGAGCACAAGGAGGCCGTGTATGAGTGACAAACTGGCGCGCCTGCAACAGGCGCTGGCACACTGGCAGCTGGATGCAGTATTGCTGACGCGCCGCGATAACATCGCCTGGCTGACCGACGGGGCCAGCTATTATGTAGTGGATCGCGCCGAGACCGGCGTTGCCAGTCTGCTGATTGGCCGCTACAGCGTGCTGCTGCTGGCACCGGACAATGAATTACCGCGCATTCTGGCCGAAGAGCCGCTGCCGTTCAGCTGTGCGACCCAGCACTTTCCGTGGTACCAGTCGCTGAGCAGCGTGCTGCCGGCGGGCCATATCGGCAGCGATACGCCTATGGCAGGATTGAGCGATATCCAGCCGCAGATGATTACGCTGCGCCAGGGGCTGAGCGCAGCGGAACAGCAGCGCTTTCGCACGCTGGGACAGGAGACGGCGCAGATTGTCGAAACGGTGGCGCGCCAGCTGCGCGTGGGCGTCAGCGAATGGCAGGTCGAAGCCGAGATTGCCGCCGGCTGTCTGGCGCGCGGCATTCGCCCGATGTGCACGCTGGTGGCCGCTGATGAGCGCATCGCCGCATTTAAACATCCGGTGCCGACACGCAAAACGCTGCAGCGCATGATGCTGATCACCCTCGGTGCCGAGCGGCACGGTTTGCATGTCAGCCTGACGCGCCTGGTGCATCTCGGCGAACCCGACGCGGCGCTGCGCCAGCGCATTGTGACGCTGGCGGAGATCCACGCCGATATGCTGTATGCCACCCAGGCGCAGCGCAGCTGGTCAGCGGTTTTTGCCGACATCACTCAGGCTTATCAACGCCACGGTCACGCTGAAGCATGGCGCGATCATCATCAGGGCGGTCCGGCCGGCTACGGCTGCCGCGACTGGATTATCACTTCGGAGAGTCGCGGCGAGGTGCAGCCCGACATCGCCGTGGCGTGGAACCCGACGCTGAGCGGCGTGAAAAGCGAAGACACTTTTTTGCTCAGCCGCAGCGGGCTGGTGCCGCTCACGCGCAGCGACAGCTGGCCGCTGATTCGCCTGCAGCGCGGTGATAATACCCTTGAGCTGGCCGACTGGCTGATTCTCCCGACATCCTCATAAGGAAGCGACTATGTCCCCACGTTTAGCCAATAAAACCGCCATCATTACCGGTGCCGGCAGCGGCATCGGCAGCGCCATCGCCACCCTGTTTGCGCGCGAAGGCGCCCGCCTGGCGCTGTTTGATCGCGACGCACACAGCAGCGAAGCGCTGGCGGCGCAGCTACAGCAGCAGTCCGGCCAGCGCTGTCTGGCCTGCGCAGCCGATGTCACGCAGCCGCAGCAGGTTAGCCGCGCGGTAGAGCAGGCGCAGCAGGCGCTGGGGGATATTGATATCCTGATTAACTGCGCTGGCGTAAACGTTTTTCGCGATCCGCTGACGCTGGACGAGGATGACTGGCAGCGCTGCATGGACACCAATCTGAAAGGGCCTTACAACCTGATACGCAGCGTCCTGCCGGCGATGCTGGCACGTCAGTACGGCAACATCGTTAACGTTGCCTCGGTGCACGGGCACAAAATCATTCCCGGCGCGTTCCCTTATCCGGTGGCCAAACACGGGCTGATCGGCCTGACGCGTTCGCTGGGCGTGGAATACGCCGCGCAGGGCATTCGCGTAAACAGTATTTCGCCCGGTTTGATCATGACGCCAGCCGCTGAAGCCTGGCTGGCGAGCTGTCCGGATCCGCAGGCCGAGCGCGCGCGTCAGGCGGCGCTGCTGCCGTGTAAACGCATCGGCGAGCCGGATGAAGTGGCTTACACCGCGCTGTTTCTCGCCAGCGACGAGGCGCGCTTCATCAATGCCACCGATATCCTGATCGACGGTGGGCGCAGCCAGATGTATCACGAGTGAGCCGGAATCACCGGTTACGGATGCACGCGCCGGCAATGATCGGCACCTGCCGCCACCGGATGGGCGGCGATATCAGCGCGGTCAGTGCGGATTGTCGCAGTATCGACGTCAAAGCGCTTGTCGCGGTCAGCCAGCAGCGCCGGATTGAGCTGACCGTCGGCGGTAAAGCCCATCATCAGCGTCGGCGCGCCCAGCGGCAGCGTTTTATCGCGGTCGGTATGCCAGGTGTGCCAGGTTTTTCCGTAGGTGTTGACGATTTTGCTCATCAGCGCGTGCTCCGCGGCCGGCGGCAGGCCAGGCGCAATCAGCGTACCGGATTTCACTTCATAGCGATGGCTGTGCCAGTACTGCTTTTCCTGCGCCGGCAGCTGCTTAAATAAACGTTCGCTGATGATATATTCCACGCCCATTAATTTGGCGTCTTTTTTGTTACCGTCATAAATAACCGCCTGCATCACATCGTCATTAAGAATGGTGACGTAGTGATGGGCCTCCATCTGCCCCTGCTGATTTCCGCAGTAATAATGAAAACCATCCAGATACGTATTGATCGCCTCAATCGGCGGCCGCGACTGCAACGCCGCCGCCCCGCTCTCCAGCAGCGCGGTTTTCCCCGCTACCGGCGCACCAGGCGCTGTGACCGGCGAGGCGCTGTTATTCGCGCCACAGCCGGATAATAACAATAACGCCAGCGCGCTAAATACACGGTTTCGCATTTCATCACCCCATACTTTTATTGAGTGATAAACATAGTTAATCAGTGTCAGGACGCGAGCGCAGCGGGAACACTATCCGGCGGCGAATTAAAACCGCCACGCGGTAAATAACAGGCCGCTCAGCTGCCCGGACTGTTCAGCGATCGGACTGTCCGCTGCGTTATTTTCCAGATGCTGCGCGACAACGCGCGCGCCCAATAGCCAGCTGGAGGTCATCTCATAATCCATGCCCAGCTCCCAGCCGACCTTCTCCAGTCCGGCACCCGCGTCATAGCGTGGCAGACCGCTGCGCATAGCCTGTGACGCTGTCACGCCGTATTGCGTTTGCATGTAGTCGCTATCGGCCCAGCTGAAAGTGGGGCCGGTGAACAGACGTACGCTTTCAACCGGACGCCACTGCAGATGTGCGTAGCCGGTGAGCTTAAACCCCTGCTGATTGCCGCCCACATCCTGCGAGGCTATCACGCCCCCTTTGAGCCAGCCGTTCTGGTAAGTCGCGGAGGCAAAGGCGCGCGGCGTGACGTCAATGTCGCCCAGTCCGCGCAGGTGCGCATCATCGGATTCCTGGCGCGGCGAGAGGTTGGTCCCAACGCCCAGCGCAAAGGTCCAGCGATCGGTTTTAGCCACCTCCCAGCCAGCACCCAGCAGGTCGTCCACGCCGCCGACGAAAAACGGGCCATACGCCAGTTTGATCGCCGGCACAAAGGTGGTCTGATTATATTTCGCCCCGGAATAGTTGGGCTTTACGCCAACGCCGCCGCCGATGAAACCGGATAGCGTGTCGTCCGCCAGTACCGGCAGTGTCGCCGGTAGCAGGCAGAACAGGATGAGAGGCTGGGCCAGAGGAAAACGCATCGCTATGTCCTTAAGGTTGCAAAACACCATTCTGATGAGTGGTGCTATTCAACCAGCCGGCTGTAAAGTGCGTTTTTCGCTTCGGTAAAGTTATGTAACAGCCAGCGGCAGGCGCAGGCTGAAGCAGGCCCCGCCGCCCTGGCGGTTGCGCACCGTGATGCTGCCGCCGTGATGATGGACAATCGAACGCACCAGTGCCAGTCCGAGTCCGGTGCCGGGCTGCGCGTGGTGCAGTCGATAAAACGGTGCAAAAATCCGTTCGATTTCCTGCGGCGGAATACCCGGTCCGCGGTCTTTCACCTCCAGTCGGAAATAATGCTCCTCCTGCTGCAGGTGCACTTCAATCTTCTCACCGGCATAGCGCCGTGCGTTGTCGAGCAGATTACGCAGCAACCGCCGCAGCAGGCGCGCATCAACCTCCGCTAACACGTGCTGTGCGCTAAGCTCGACCTGGGCGCTGGCGCACTCTTCCGCGGCGATGGCCGTCACATCACTCAACTCAAATGTACCGCTGACGAGGGTGGTGGCCATTTCCAGCCGGCTGAGCGTCAGGATCTCATCCACCAGTTCATCCAGTTCGGTCACGCTGCGCTGCAGTTCGCGGCGCGCGACGGATGCATCATCTGCCAGTAACGCCGCCGCCATCTGAATGCGCGTCAGCGGCGAGCGCAGTTCGTGTGATGCATTGGCCAGCATGGTTTTTTGTGACTGAACCAGCTGTTCGATTTGCGCCGCCGAGCGGTTAAAACTGGCGGCCAGCTGCGCCACTTCATCACGCCCGGTGACCAGTACGCGCGCGCTGAGCTGCCCCTGCCCGAGCGACTCCACGCTCTGCTGCAACGACTCCAGCCGCGCTGTCAGGCGGCGGATCACCGGCAGTGAAACCAGCGCCACGCTGACCGCCAGGGCAATCAGCAGCAGGATAAACAACCACGGCCGCTTGATGCGATCGAGGCTGAGCTGGATCACCAGCAGTCGCCCATCCTGCAGTGGCCAGACGAAGCGCGTCGCGTACCAGTCATCAAAACTGCCCCCCGGCACGCTGTGCGCGGGTCGCGGCAGCAGTGGCTGGAGCGGACGGCTCAGCAGTGCCCCATCAGGCGCGAACAGCGCAAAGCGCGCTCTGGTGCGCACCATCCAGCGATCGATGGCGGCGGCCTGCGCGCGCTGTGGCGCGGACGCAGGTGGCAGGTTCTGCTCCACCAGTTCAGCAAAGGTGGCGAAGGCATCGCGATGGCGGCTATCATCGTTATTCCACAGCCACAGCACGATGGTGAGCGTGACCACAATCAGCAGCGCGCCGCTGAAGGCAAAAAATATCTGCAGATAGAGTGGAAAATCAGCGAGACGTTTCATCAGCCGGGCTGCGCCGAAAACACGTAACCGACACCGCGCACCGTGATAATCCGCGTTGGCGCGCGCGGATCGTCACCAATCGCCTGACGAATGCGGCCAATGTGGACGTCAATCGCCCGGTCAAACGGGTCATAATTCTCGCCGCGCACCGCCTGCCAGATCTGTTCGCGCGAAAGGACGCGGCCCGCCTGACGCGCCAGCGCCACCAGCAGATCAAACTGTAGCGAGGTCAGCTGACAGGATTGCTGCGCCAGCGTAACGCTGCGCGCGGCGGTGTCGATCTCCAGCGCGCCGCTGCGGATCACATTGCGCCCGGCGGCGGTGCCTGCCGGGCGGGTACGCCGCAGCACAGCGCGCATACGGGCCAGCAGCTCACGTGGTTCAAACGGTTTGGGCAGGTAATCATCGGCACCGACTTCCAGCCCGATGATGCGGTCAGCCGGATCGCCCCGGCCGGTCACCATGATGATGGCCGGATCGTGCTGATAGTCACTGCGAATCTGGCGGCACAGCGCCAGACCATCGGCATCGCCCAGCATCAAATCCAGCAGCACCACATCAAACGGCTGCTGCTGCATGCGGTAATGGGCATCGCTGACGCTGGCGCTGTGCTGCACGCTGAATTCGTACTGCGCCAGCCATGGCACAATCATTTGCGCCAGCCGGTTATCATCCTCAATAAACAGAACCGAGGTCATCGCGTTACCCGCCAGAGGAGTGGTTAATGAGATACAGACAGCGCCGTTTGTTAATAAGTTTCGTGAGTGAACAGACGATTCCGCTATCATGAGTGAACGCTCATAAAACAAGGCTGCACCGATGAGAGAGTTACCGCCTACCGCCATGCTGCGCGCGTTTGAAGTGGCGACGCGCCATCCGACCTTTACCGCCGCCGCTGAAGAGCTGTTTATCACCCAAAGCGCCGTCAGCCATCAGCTCAAAAACCTGGAAGAGATCTGGGGCGTACAGCTGTTTCAGCGCGGCAAAACTCTGAGTCTGACGCCAGCCGGCGCGGCGCTGGCACCGATCGTGCGCGAGTTTTTCAGTAATCTGGAAACCACCTTAGCCGACTTACGCGAGCAGAAAGGCCGCGTGCGGCTGCGCGTCAATACCACTTACTCGTTTGCGCTGAAGTGGCTGTTGCCGCGCCTGCCGGGCCTGACGCGCCTGCACCCGGAAATTCTGGTGACGCTGGAAAGCACCGATGATGCGATTACCTTCTCGCGCCAGGATTCTGACGTGGCGATCCGCTTTGGCCATGGCAATTATCCGGCGCTGCACAGCGAATTTATGTTTCGTGAACAGCTGTTTCCGGTTGCCAGCCCGGCGCTGCTGCAGCGCTTTGGCACGCCACATGAACCGGCAGAACTGCTGCGCTACCCGCTGCTGATGCGTGATGGCGCCGATCTGGTGCCAAAATGGGAGAGCTGGTTTAAACAGGTCGGCCTGACGCTGGATGCCTTACAGGAGAGCGTACGTTTTGCCGACACCAATATGACGCTGGAAGCCGCGCTGCTGGGGCAAGGCGTGGCGCTGGCGCGCAGCGGTCACGTTGAAAAAGAGCTGCGCGACGGCAGCCTGGTGCGGCTGTTCAGCGTCGCGTTTTCCTCGCCCGCCGCCTACTATTTCGTCTGTCCGCAGGGCATCGAAAGCCAGCCGCACATTGTTGATTTTCGACGCTGGCTGCTCGCCGAATCACGTCAGGCGCAGCAGGATTATCAGTGAAGCATGAGCTTTTACTCATAGCGCAATGATAAATCTTCGCTTTCCAATCCATTTGCGGCTGCATAGCATCAACCCATGCCTGATTACATTATTGTCTTAACGCTGTGCGCCGCACTGCTGCACGCCAGCTGGAACACCTTACTGCGCGGCGGGTCCGATCGCCTGTGGTCGATGACCATTATGTGCGTGGCGATCGCGCTGGTGTGTGCGCTCAGTACGCTGTTTTTGCCGCTGCCGGCGCGCGCCAGCTGGAAATATGCGCTGCTGTCGGCGCTGCTGCACGTCGGCTATAACCTGTGCCTGGTGCGCAGCTACCAGAGCGGCGATCTCGGCCAGACCTATCCGATTGCGCGCGGATCGTCGCCGCTGCTGGTGACCTGCGCCGCCGCGCTGTTTGCCGGCGAGCACATCGCCTTTACTTCGCTGTGCGGCATCGTGCTGGTGTCCGCTGGCATTGTGTCGCTGGCGCTGCGCGGCGGCAAACTGGCGCTGCCGGGCCTGCGCTACACGCTGGCGACCGGTGCCTTTATCGCCGCGTACAGCGTGGTGGACGGCATGGGCGTGCGCGTTGCCGGCAATGCGTTTGCGTATACCGCGTGGATGTGCAGCTTGTGGGGCATATTAATGCCGGCGGTCTATATCGCGCTGCGCGACAGCAAAAGCCTGCTGCAGTGGCGACCGGGCGTGCTGAGCGCCGCGGCGGGTGGCCTGGTTTCGCTGCTGGCCTACGGCATCATCATTTACGCCATGACGGCAGCGCCGATGGGCGCGGTGTCGGCCCTGCGTGAAACCAGCGTGCTGTTTGCCGCCGTGCTGGGCGCGCTGTTTCTCGGTGAAGCATTAACGGTAAGGAAAATGCTGGCGTGTGCGGTGATTGCACTCGGCACGCTGATGATCGGTTAAGCGATGAGGAGATGGCAGCATGTCTGAACGTTGTAAAATCGCCCTGCTGGGCCCCGGTGCAATTGGTACCACCGTCGCGGCGGTGCTGCATGAAGCCGGGCGCACCCCGCTGCTGTGCGGCCGCACGGCCCATGCCCAGTTAACGCTGCGCCACGATGCGGGCGAAATCAGCGTGCCTGGTCCGGTATTGCATGATGCCTCGCACGTGACACAACGCTGCGATTTGCTGTTCGTGGCGGTTAAAACCACACAGGTCGCGGACAGCGCCGCGTGGCTGGCCACCCTGTGTGATGAAAAAACCGTGGTGTGCGCGCTGCAAAATGGCGTCGAGCAGCAGAGCCAGCTGGCGCCTTATGTCAACGGCGCCACGGTATTACCTTCGGTGGTGTGGTTCCCGGCGCAGCGCGAGCCGGATGCGTCAGTCTGGCTGCGCGCCCAGCCTCGCCTGACCTTGCCGGATGTGCCGCAGGCCGCGCGCGTAGTGGATGCGCTACGCGACACGCGCTGTGAGGTGGCACTGGCCGCGGACTTTCTCTCCATCGCCTGGCGCAAGCTGTTACAAAATGCCGCCGCCGGTTTGATGGTGCTGGCCAACCGTCGCGCCGGCATGTTTAGCCGCGGCGATATCACGCAGCTGGGATTAGCCTATTTGCAGGAGTGCCTGACGGTGGCACGCGCGGCCGGTGCGGTGCTGGACGACAGCGTGCCGCAGGAAATTATCGATGGCTTTCACCGCGCGCCGCCCGATCTGAGCACTTCGATCCTGGCCGATCGCCAGGCCAGCCGCCCGCTGGAGTGGGATACTCGCAATGGTGTGGTACAGCGCTATGGGCGTCAGCATGCTATTGCTACGCCGATCAGTGATGTCGTGGTGCCGCTGCTGGCAGCGGGCAGCGAAGGGCCGGGCTGATAAAATAGGTGCCTGTCGCGCGAGCAGAAACAGCTATGCTGCGAATTGTTTATAACGGCTACGTTTTGATCGCGACGCAATGTGTTGCGCGATAAATAGGGTGCGATGTCTACCTGATTTAAACCATCGCCTCCCCGGCATAATCACGATGACGGCAACGGGACGCGCTTATGACAGATTACGTTTTTTATCGCAAACAACAGGTTATCGCCACGCTGGAACGATCGGATGTGGAACGTGCCCGGCTGCTGATGGCGGACGGTTATAGCAAGATGGATGAAGAAATTAATGCAGCCAGCGCGCAGGCGGCGCTGCGGCGGCTGGCTGATATTCGCCATGAAGAGCACATGACCGAACACGCTTTTGCCACCGGTTCGGTATTCAGCACGGTGGTCAGCGTCCTGTTCAGACACTGACGTTATGCGCCAAACGCCCCATCAATGGTGTGCATGGCGCCGGTGACGAAACCGGCTTCGGGTCCTGCCAGCCACGCCACCATGCCAGCCACTTCTTCAGAACGGCCATGCCGTTTAATGGCCATGAAGCTGTGCATCAGATCTTTCATCGGACCATTTTCCGGATTGGCATCGGTATCAATCGGGCCCGGTTGCACCACGTTAATGGTGATGCCGCGCGGGCCGAAATCCCGCGCCAGGCCGCGCGCCAGCCCCTGTAAAGCGGATTTACTTAGCGCATAAGACGCCATACCGGGAATCGGCATGCGGTCGCCATTGACCGAACCGATAATGATAATGCGGCCGCCGGCTGGCATCTGTCGGGCGGCTTCAACCGCAGCATGATACGGCGCGTGAATGTTAATGCGGAACAGGCGATCGACCGCGTCCGGATCCTGTTCCAGCGCATCGCCAAACAGGGCGATACCGGCATTGACCACCAGCACATCCAGCGGTCCACTGTCGCGCACGGTAGCAATCACCGCATCGCGCTCTGAGCTGTCGGTATGAACGGCAGCCGAACCGGTTTCGTGCGCCAGTTTTTCGGCGGCCTCCGGCGAACCTGAGAAGGTGAAGGTCACGCTGGCACCCTCATCAGCAAAGCGACGCACGATAGCCGCACCAATACCGCGACTGCCGCCCAGAACCAGAACCTGCTTATCTTTAAATACGCTCATTTGCATCTCCACGTGTGATTTCTTAGTATGCATTACAAAATGAGCCCGATTTAATGTCAATGCAATTTTGTAGCGAGCACTATAAAATATGAAATCACCTGGTCGTCCCCGTAACTTTGACCCCGAACACGCCGTGGCGGTCGCGCAGGGATTATTCCATGCCAAAGGTTATGACGCCGTCAGCGTCGCCGATGTCACTGACGCGCTGGGCATCAATCCGCCGAGCTTTTACAGCGCCTTCGGTAACAAGGCCGGATTGTATGCCCGCGTTCTCGATCGCTACGCCACTACCGGCTCGATTCCCCTGGCTGAGATACTGCGCGACGACCGCCCGGTGGCCGAAGCCCTGGATGCATTACTGAAAGCGGCGGCGCTGCATTATGCCCGGGATGAGGTGTGTGCGGGTTGTCTGGTGCTGGAAGGGATTCGCTGTCAGGATCAGCAGGCGCGCGAGGCGGCCAGGGTGTTTCATCGCGCCGCTGAGGACACCATCCGGCGCTATATCGCGGCCCGCTACCCACAAGATGCGCCGCGCCTGACCGATTTTGTCAGTACCGTGATGTCCGGACTTTCTGCCAGAGCGCGTCAGGGCCACAGCGTTGAGCAACTGCTGGCCAGCGCGGAGCTGGCGGGTCTGGCGGTGGCTGCTGCGCTTGAGGCGTGATCGCTTTTCAGCGATGTTCTGACTGCGAAGTGATGCCGATCAACTGGCTGAGTCGGTGTCCGCCACCGACCGCTGGAACATGCGCATAATGCCGCCAAGATGCCAGTGCAGAAGTTCCAGCGCCTGTTCATCCTCGTAATTAGTTAACCGCGCCACGATCGCCTCATGATCGTTTTGCGAGCCCTGAAACTCATCCGGCGTGCGTGTCAGGTGATTGAGAAAGGCGCGAATGCGGTTGATGCTGGTTTTGTAAAAACCGACCAGCTCGCTATTATGGCTGGCTTCAATCAGTGCCATATGAAACGCCGCATCGGTTTCGCGGTAGGTCTCCGGCGCGTTTTGTAATGCATCGCGCCCACGCGCCAGCTGTTCGTTCAGGCGCGCGATCAGCGCCTGACGATCGTGTTGCAGCGCCAGCTTTAATGCGCCTGATTCCAGAATCTGCCGCATCTCACAGGTTTCGCGCATCTCCCGCTCATTGAACGAAAACACAAAAGTGCCGCGCTGCGGGATAATTTGCACCAGACGCTCCATCTCCAGCTTTTGCAGTGCCGCTCTTACTGGCGTCCGGCTCACGTTAAGCTGGGTGGCAATATCGTTCTCGGAAATTAATGCACCGGGTGCAATCTGGCAATTCACGATCAGGTCCCGAATATGATCGGCCAGAATGCTGCTCAGTGACTGCGGGCGGAGGATGTTTTTCGATGACCAGTCAATGATGAGTTTATCGGCGGGCATAGCGTGGCGAGCGTCCTTTAAACAGCGAGCATTTAGGGGGTCAGAATGACGATGGGCACTGTGTTTTGTAGTATACAAGAGACAGATCCCCCAAACAATAACGGGCCTGTTTGAGGGAACGTTGGGTTATGAGGTGAACAAGTATGTCTGCTGCTGGATATGCGCTGGATTAAGTGCCATGCCCATGCCGGGTCCCTGCGGTACCGGGATTAACCCGTTTTGTGGCACCAGCGGATCGCGCAGGAAGTACTGATGAATATCGTTCCATTTCACCAGATACTCCTGATATGGCGTGTGGATCGGCGATTGCGTGGTGCTGAAATGGGCCGTTGCGATGCTGGAATGACCGTGCGGGATTACCTGCAAATCGTACAGGGTAGCGATAGCGGCAATTTTTAACGTTTCTGAAAGCCCACCGCACCAGTAAATATCGGGCTGAATCACATCCAGCGCCCCGGATTCAAAGAAGCGTTTGAAACCCCAGCGCGTGTACTCATGTTCGCCTCCCGCCATCGGGATGGACAGTTTATCTTTGAGTCGTTGCATACTGCCGATTCTGTCGGCCATCACGCACTCTTCCAGCCAGCGCGGGCGATACGGCTCGATGCCCTTTGCCAGTTCAAGCAGATAGGTCACATCCATCGACTGCCAGCAATCAAACATCAGATCGTAATCATCCCCCACGGCTTCGCGCAGCGTTTTTGCCAGTTCGATGTTTTTCTTCAGCCCTTCTCTGCCGCTCATCGGGCCGTGGCGGAAAAACCATTTTTGTCCGCGATATCCCAACGCCTTATACTCCAGCGCCCGCTCGTGCACTCGTGCCATATCCTGCACCGCAAAGCCCAGCATTGATGCGTACGCCGGGATTTCTTCCTGTAGCGAACCGCCAAGCAGGCGAAACACCGGTTGCTGCATCCATTTGGCACGCAAATCCCACAAGGCACAATCCACCGCGCTGATCGCCAGCATGCCATCGCCCTGACGCCCATGAATCTGCGCCCGGTACATCTGATCCCACAAACGCTCGGTGTCGCGCGGATCCTGACCCAGCAACAACGGTCGCAACTGGCCGTGAATGATTGATGCAACGGCATGCGGCACCGGCCCTGCCAGCCCGTCCACGCCCTCATCAGAAACGATCTCAAGAAACACAGTGGTAATGGCAAAACCGTCTTGCAGCTGAACGCCACCGTCATGGTTATTCACGGTACGAAACTGCGCATAGACATCGGTGGGACGCGCGAGACGCTCCTCCCAGAAATCACCCTCTCCCGGCATCACGCCTTTCACCTGAAGTAACCGGACATCAATAATCTTCATACTACTGCCCCTCACGTTGTTCATTGCTGGCCTGGTAAGCCGGTAAACGCTGACGACGGAAGATGATGCTCAGGGTAATAATCGAGAGCATGGCCATCGCCGCCAGCCAGTAAAATCCGCCGTTATAACTGCCGCTGCGGTCGCGTATCACGCCGATGACCCACGGATTCACCACACTGGCAATACTGCCCAGCGCATTGATCAGGGCGAGGCCGCCCGCCACCACGGATGCCGGGATAAACTGCGCGGGCAATCCCCAGAACACCGGCATCGCGCCGAAAAAGCCAAATGCTGAACAGCACAAAAACATCATTTTCACCAGCGAGTTATCGAACCACGCAACGCATAACAGCCCGACAAAGGAGAAGATCAGCGCCAGATAATTGGCCAGCAGACGCGACCCGGGACGATCGGCTATACGTCCCAGCACCAGCATGCCGGCCAGACCAAATACGTAAGGGATGATGGTGATGAATCCGGTCTGAACATGACTTAAGCCGGTTTCGCTGATGATCAGCGGCAGGAAGGTGCTCACCGCGCCGTTGAGATTCGCCAGTCCGTAATAGGTGAGGCTGAACAACAACACCAGCGGGCTGAACAACGCTTTCAGCAGACCGCCGTGGCCGCGCGACGGCAGTTTTTGCCGCTCAGCAGCCAGTGTTGTCACCAGCCAGTGCTGCTCATCTGCGCTGAGGAAGCGGGCATCTTTCGGCCGATCGGGCAACGCAAAGGGGACGATCAATCCCAGCACAATCGCCGGAATGGCCTCCAGCAGAAACATCAGCTGCCAGCCGCGCAGCCCCAGCCATCCGTGCAGTTCTAACAACAGGCTGGAAACCGGTGTGCCGATAATCAGCGCAATCGGAATGCCGGTCATAAACGAGGCGATTATGCGTCCGCGCCACGCCACCGGAAACCACAGGGTGAGATAAAACACGATGCCGGGGAAGAAACCGGCTTCAGCGGCACCCAGCAGCGCGCGCATCACATAGAGGCTGTTTTCACTCCACACAAACATATGCGCACCGGAGATGATGCCCCAGGTCACCATAATGCGGGCGATCCACCAGCGCGCGCCCACCCTTTCCATCAGCAGATTGGAGGGCAGTTCAAGTATGGCGTAAGGCAGGAAAAACAGACCGGCGGCGAGGCCAAAACTGGCGGCGCTGATGCCGAGATCGGCATTCATGGTGAGGGCAGCCACGCCGATATTGGCGCGATCGATCACCGCAATCACGTAGCAGCCAATCAGGAGCGGAATCAGTCGCCACGACAGTTTACGGATCACCCGCTTTTCAATTTCAGTATCTGTACTTTGCATGGTCTTTCCCGATGTTGGTGTCATGGATAAAAAATGCACTTGTATACAAGTTCTGTTGTATACATCCACCGACCACTCTTCAATGGGCTGAGTACGGAAATGAGATATGAAACGTTTCAGCGAGAAGCCGCTGATAAACGTTTATAAGAGGATTGAGCCGGGCGAAGATGAACTAAAAACGTGGTGATTATTCGAAGTGAACAGAGTGCGCTGACACACTCCGGGCAGGGTTATTTTATGCGCAGCCATTGTATAAACGCGCGCATGGCAGGTGACATGGCTTTACCCGCTATCCAGCAAAGTGAATAACCCGGGAATTCCATCTCCCAGGGTTGCAGAAGGCGACAAAGCTTGCCGGAGGCCAGCAATGCACTGACCCGTTCCGCCGTTAACTGGGCAATACCTGCGCCAGCAATAGCGGCCTGCCGCTGCCTTTCGCGATCGTCTACCACCAGATTTCCGTGCACGGGAATATCAAAAATTTTCCCCTCATTTAAGAACTGCCAGGGCTCTACCCTGCTACTTCCCGGCCAGCGCCAGCCGATGCAATTGTGATTGAGCAGATCTTCCGGCACTTCAACCGCACCATGCTTTGCCAGATATGCTGGCGCAGCGACCACAATCTGGTGGAGCGGCTTGCCTAATGGAATAGCAACAAATCCCGGTTCCAGCACCTCGCCTAAGCGCAGTGATAAATCATAGCCGCCGCGGCTCAGATCGACCGGCGCATCGCTGGTTGTGATATCCAGCTGCACGTTGGGATAATCAGTAAGAAACCCGGCAATATTGTGATCAAGAAACATTTCAGCACCCGATCGAAAAGCATGAACGCGAATCAGCCCTTTAATATCCTGGCTTCTGGCGTGTGCCTGCTGCAGGGTTTCATGCAGATTAGTCATAATGGGTGCAGTCTGAAGAAACAGGGACTTGCCATCATCGGTAAGATATACCGCCCGGGTGGTCCGGTTCAGCAAACGTTGCCCGAGTTGTGCTTCCAGCGCGGTGATTTGCTGACTGACGGCTGACGCAGATACCCCTAATATTTCCGCAGCGGCTCTGAAATTTAGTTGCTGAGCAACCACGACGAAAGCCCGTAAAGCCAGATACTCCGCGCTGTTAATCATTATTGATGTCCTTTATTAATTGCCACTTAACACACCATTAAGATACAGGAACTTCACGCCTGTAAGTATCTCGTTATAATCACTGAAATCATAATTAATAAATAATATCAGGAGCACTTTATGCTGCAGGAAAACCTTGAATTAGCCCAGAGATTACAAATTATCGAAGACAAACTGGCTATTTATGAAT
Source organism: Pantoea sp. Cy-640 (assembly GCF_011752635.1). NCBI lineage: Bacteria > Pseudomonadati > Pseudomonadota > Gammaproteobacteria > Enterobacterales > Erwiniaceae > Pantoea > Pantoea sp. Cy-640. The sequence goes on from NZ_VWXB01000002.1 coordinate 300,884, forward strand.
TGATTGCGTCACATCCTCCCAGCGCAGATACTGCAATGGCGGAATATACATTATCGGTTTATCTGGAAAAGAGTGAATTCAATCGCGGTCCTCATCTTGATGGCGCGGAGGGTGCAGAGGCGATAGCCGCCTTTATTTTGCGGCCTGAGCATGAGGAAGCACTGGCTAGCGGATTAGCGCATTTTACCGGATTACCCTTGATTGATCTGCGCGGAGACAGCGCGGTAGTCACCTCTTATTTACAGTTAATTTATCTGGATGATAAAGGCGAATCACGCATGCTGGCCAATCACGGCAGCTCTCCTGGCTATCGCATTCACCGCGTTGTAGTGAATCGCTGGGAGTTAAAACGCATTGCGGGCCAATGGAAAATTCATCGCAGGACGTTGATTCCGGTGGACGGTAGCGGTTTATCACGCGCATTGCTTTCCCAGGGTCTGAAAGATGTATTCAGCCGGCAATCACGATAATTAACGCGACAAGACAGTCATTGAGCCAGACCACGATGTGCAGCTAAGTCATGAATGACAATCCGCTACGAGACTGGCGGCGCAGGTTGGTGTCCAGCATGGCAACAGTCTGGCTATTCCTTTCAGCCAAATCCTTTGGTGATGTACTTGCCAGTAACGTATGAAATTTATCAAAGTCGACATTCTTATCCTGTAGCAATGCAGCATATTTCCCTATAAATCATCGCCTCACCAAAGAATATCATGTGCAGAATGCTATCAGCTTTAAGCATCAGCATAATGGGTTATTTCAGCCGCTGCGCCTTTTGACAGTCTCATACTCTAACGCTACGCTTAATTGCAAGGATATATGTCGCAAACTTGCGTAAAGATAAAATTTTTCCTAAGGTGACCGCCTTTCAGCCTCTTATAGCTTTCATTTCCCTTTGTGAAGTGCCGGCTGCGAAAGCTATAAGATCGCTCCAATTTTACTCATGGGGAGTTTATGAGCACCGGAACGATGACCAATAAACCTGATTTGACCGTTGACGATATTACCGTCATTGACAACAAATTATTGAAACGCGCCGTCAGCGCAGCAGCGCTGGGTAATACCATGGAGTGGTTTGATTTCGGCGTTTATAGTTACCTTGCCGTGATTATCGGCCAGGTATTTTTCCCGGACGCCAGTAATACCGCGCAGCTTATTGCGTCGTTTGGTACTTTTGCGGCCGCGTTTTTAGTGCGCCCGATTGGCGGCATGGTATTTGGTCCACTCGGCGATCGCTTTGGCCGGCAGAAAGTGCTGGCCTTTACCATGATTATGATGTCGATTGGTACCTTCTGTATTGGCCTGATTCCCAGCTATGCCAGTATCGGTATTGCCGCGCCGATCCTGTTGCTGCTGGCGCGTCTGGTGCAGGGCTTTTCCACCGGCGGTGAATATGGCGGTGCCGCCACCTTTATTGCGGAATACTCCACCGACAAACGCCGCGGTTTTATGGGCAGCTTCCTGGAGTTTGGTACGCTGGCCGGCTATCTGCTAGGTGCCAGCCTGGTGACCGGTATGATTGCGCTGCTGCCGCATCAGGCGATGATGGACTGGGGCTGGCGCATTCCGTTCTTCCTGGCCGCACCGCTGGGGCTGTTTGGCCTTTATATCCGCCTGAAGCTGGAAGAGACACCCGCGTTTAAAGAGCACATGGATAAGCGTGAAGAGGCCGAACATAACAAGCCGCAGCTCACGCTGTGGCAAATGCTGCGCACGCAGAGCAAGCCACTATTAAAGTGTATTGGTTTGGTGCTGCTGTTTAACGTGTCTAATTACATGTTGACCGCCTACATGCCAAGTTATTTAACCGGCATTCTGGGACTGAGCGAAATATCCGGTCTGCTGCTGGTGATGGTGGTGATGTTTATCATGATGCCGCTGACCTTAATGTGGGGCCATTTTACCGACCGCATCGGCCGTAAACCGGTGATTGGTTTCGGCGCGCTGGGATTATTAGTGCTGGCGATTCCGGCGTTCATGCTGATTGGCTCTGGTAACATGCTGTGGGTATTTGCCGGTCTGGCCGTGCTGGGCTTACTGCATACCTGCTTTAGCGGTACCATGCCAGCGACATTACCGGCACTGTTTGTCACGGATATTCGTTACAGCGCGCTGGCTATCGGCTTTAATTTGTCAGTCTCGCTGTTCGGTGGCACCACGCCGTTAATTACCGCATGGCTGGTCGACACCACGCACAATACCATGATGCCGGCGTATTACATGATGGGTGCCGGCGTGATTGGTTTGTTAACGGTATTAACGCTGAGTGAGACAGCACGTAAGCCACTGAAAGGTTCATCCCCTGCGGTGGCGACTAAAGCCGAGGCGCATAAACTGATTGATAAACTGCGTAAACAGCGCAGCCGTAAAAAACAGCAGCCAGCATAATCTTCGCTGATATTCACATCAGGTGCGCTCAATGCGCACCTTTTTTTGTGCCCTGCGTCAGACTTATAGTTCAGATAATCGCCCCGGGCTGCGGTAGACTGCCCCTCTCTGACTGTTTTTTACACATTAAGGGATAATGATGTCATCTGCAGAAGCTCCCGCCGTTAATCAAAAGCGCGTACTGATTGCCGGATCCGTCGGCAATTTTATCGAGTGGTATGAATTCGCCGTGTACGGTTTCATGGCCACGCTGATCGCTAAACATTTCTTCCAGCTCGAAGGTGAAAGCGCCCTCACCAGCCTGATCCTCACCTATGCGGCCTTCGCGGTGGCGTTCTTTTTTCGCCCTTTAGGGGCGGTGCTGTTTGGCCGCCTGGGCGATCGCTATGGCCGTAAACCGGTGCTGATCGCGGTGCTGGTATTGATGACACTGGCCACCGTTGCCATCGGTCTGGTCCCGGTTTATGCCAGCATTGGCGTGGCTGCGCCGCTGCTGATTACACTGCTACGCATTTTGCAGGGACTGTTTGCCGGCGGAGAATACGGTGGCGCGGTCTCGCTGATGACCGAATCGGCGCCGCCCGGCAAGCGCGGATTTTATGGCGCGTGGCAGTCGCTGACGGTGGCGCTCGGACTGCTGGCGGGCGCGGGCGTGGTGGCAGTACTGCCGCTGCTGCTGGGAGACGCCGCCATGAACGCCTGGGGCTGGCGCATTCCCTTCCTGCTGGCGCTGCCGCTCGGCGCAGTGGCGCTGTGGCTGCGCACCGGACTCGATGAATCACCGCAGTTCCGCCAGACACCGGCGGCACCACAACAGCAGGCATCGCTGGGTGTCACGCTGCGCGCTATCGGGCTGGGCATTGGGCGGTTAATGGTATGGTCGGCCGCCGGTTATACCTACCTGGTGATTATGCCTACGTATCTGCAGGCTGCGCTGCATACCGGCTTTAACCAGGCGCTGCTGATTGCGGTCATCTCTAACCTCGGCTTTGCCGCCACCATCCTGCCGGCCGGCATACTCAGCGATCGCTATGGCCGCCGCACATTAATGCTGCTGGCGACGTTTTTGCTGCTGGTGCTGGCTTTCCCGCTGCTGAAAGTGTTGCAGCATCCGGAAAGCGGTATGGCGATCAAAGCGCTGGTGGTATTTATCGCCGGTGCGCTAGTGGGCATGCTGGCCGGACCGGGACCGGCGATGCTGGCCGAGATGTTCCCGACCCGCGTGCGTTACACCGGGCTGGGGCTAGCCTATTCGCTCTCCAACGCGCTGTTTTCCGGCTGCGCAGGTCTGATCATTACCGGCCTGATGAAGCAAACCGGCAACGCCGACATTCCCGCCTGGTATGTGATGGCCACCGCCGTAGTGAGTTTTGTCGCGCTGCTTTCGCTTAATAAGGACGATCACCGCAAGCCCCTTTAACATCATGCTGCTTCGTTCCTGCACCTCATGCGATGCAGCCTTGCCAGGGTGAGCGCTCGCCCTCACCCGTATCGACGCCGCCGGTTAGTCTGTTGACATTCGGCCCAATTAATAGTTGTATTATACAACTTTATAGCCACCGGGCGTTTGCACCATGACCACTGAATCGTTAGTTAATCAGATACGTTCCGCCTCACGACTGATGGTACGTGAACTCGGGTTTATGCGCCCGACGCTGGCGGCAACGGACTATTCGCCTTCCGCTGTCCACACGCTGCTGGAGATGGAAACCCAGGGCACAGTGACTGCTGCACAGTTAGTGGACTTGCTCGGTCTGGAAAAATCGAGCGTCAGTCGCATGCTGGCCAGACTGGTGGCGGCTGGTGAAGTGCAGGAAATCGCCGACGGCAGTGATGCCCGGGTTAAAAGGCTGAAATTGACTGCGCAGGGGATGGCTACCGTCGCCAGAGTCAATCAGTACGCGGCACAACGGGTGCTGGCCGCGCTGGCCGGGCTTGAACCGGCACAGCAGCGCACCGTAGCGCAGGGACTGAGCGCTTACGCTGACTCCCTGCGCCGCTGTCGGACCGGCACGCAGCCTCTTCCCTCAGGTGCCATCGACATCGTCAGCGGTTACCGGCCCGGGATGATCGGCCGCATCGCCGAAATGCACGGCCGTTACTATGCCCGGCATCATCAGTTTGGTCACTATTTTGAAGGCAAAGTCGCCAGCGGGCTGGCAGAGTTTGCCGGACGGCTGGGAAGTGAGCGCAATCAAATCTGGCTGGCAGTGCATAACGATAATATTATCGGTTCAGTGGCGATTGACGGAGAAGATCTCGGCAATAATCAGGCCCATCTGCGCTGGTTTATTCTTGACGAGACGTGTCGCGGTAGCGGCGTCGGGCGACGCTTGCTTCATGAGGCTGTGGCGTTCTGCGATCGTCAGCGCTTTAGCGCAACGCAACTGTGGACCTTCAGTGGGCTGGATGCGGCCAGACGACTCTACGAGCAGGCAGGCTTTACTCTGACGCGCGAGTGGCAGGGCGACCAGTGGGGCAAAATCGTGACTGAACAGCACTTCACGCGATGATGGCCGGGAAAGGTTCTCAACGGCTGATGCGCTGCCGTTTTACCATCGCGTCAGGCCAGAGAAATAGCCGGGTTAATGCGAGCAAAACAGGCCTGAATATGAATTTCGGGTTTAGTAATAAATGGTATTAAATAAACGTAAACCGGATTTTAAATTTATCCAGTTGTAAAGCTCAGCAGTCTGAAATAACAAAACCCCGGCACATCAGTGTGCCGGGGATAACCAACACTACCAGTTAAATTTATTACTATCTTCCCACTCTTTGACTTCTTTCTCTGCTTGATCTTTACCGTAGCCGTAGCGCTCCTGAATGCGGCCGACTAATTGATCGCGTTTCCCTTCGGCTACGTCTAAATCGTCATCTGTAAGCTGGCCCCATTTCTCTTTCACTTTTCCTTTGAACTGCTTCCAGTTTCCGCTGATACGATCTTCGTTCATCAGTGTTCTCCTCATTTAGGTGACAGTGCCGCCTGGCATTATTTCGCGCATCGGTTAACTGCGCAGAGATAAGCGTAGCCTATGACTGAGATTAAAAGGTGCTTAAGCGAACAAATCGGAAAATTTACGTAACGGCACTGTTTAAAGCGCAGCGGGAATTAAATCTGAAAATATAGGCTATGATTTTTCAGGGTACTCAGTGATTTATCTGCGTACCCGTTTGCTACCAGGGCATTTAGTCTTTTGTATTCAGAGAGTAAATGGTTTTAAGGAACGCGAATCGCTTGATGTCGTCCATTCCCCGTGCGGGGCTTAACGAGGCAATAGAATGGAATCCACAACGTTGGAAAAATCCTGGGGTGCTGAAATCCTTGCTGACGGCAGCGTGCGGTTTCGCCTTTGGGCACCCGGTCAGCAGCAAATTACCCTTCACGCCGATGGTCAGCAGCATGCCATGCAGCCGCAGCAGGATGGCTGGTTCAGCCTGACGCTGCGCGGGCCTGGTCACGGCAGCGAATATCACTACGAGCTGGCCGATGGCAGCACGGTACCCGATCCGGCCGCGCGGGCACAACGCGCCGATGTCAACGGCCCTTCTCTGGTTATCGACCCTCACCATTACGACTGGCAGCAGCGTGACTGGCAGGGACGGCCCTGGCATGAAACGGTGGTCTACGAGCTGCACATCGGCACCTTTACCGCCGAAGGCACCTTCCGCGCGGCTATCGCAAAACTCCCTGCGCTGGCAGAGCTTGGTATCACCATGCTCGAAGTGCTGCCGGTGTCGCAGTTTGGCGGCGCGCGCGGCTGGGGCTATGACGGCGTTCTGCTGTATGCGCCGCACTCGGCGTATGGCTCACCGGATGATTTCAAAGCCTTTGTCGATGCCGCGCATGCATTGGGACTGTCGGTGGTGCTGGATATTGTGCTCAACCACTTTGGTCCGGAAGGCAATTACCTGCCGCTGCTGGCGCCGGCCTTTTTCCACGAAGAGCGCATGACGCCGTGGGGCGCCGGGATTGCGTACGATGTCGACGCCGCGCGGCGTTATATCGTCGAAGCGCCGCTCTACTGGCTGAAGGAGTTTAACCTCGACGGCCTGCGCTTCGATGCCATCGACCAGATTGAGGATACGTCCAGCAAGCATGTGCTGATTGAGATTGCCGAACGCATTCGCAGTGAAATCCACTCCCGCCCGATCCATCTCACCACCGAAGACAGCCGCAACGTGATCTTCCTGCATCCACGCGATGCGGACGGTAACGCGCCACTGTTCAGCGGTGAATGGAATGACGATTTTCATAATGCCATTCACGTCTTTGCCACCGGCGAGACGCACGCGTATTACCAGGATTTCGCCGACGTACCAGAGAAATTAATCGCGCGCATTCTCACCGAGGGCTTTGCTTATCAGGGCGAGCTGTCGCCACAGAGCGGCCAGCGGCGCGGCGTACCCAGCGCAGGCCAGCCGCCGGTCGCGTTTGTCGATTTCATCCAGAACCACGATCAGGTGGGCAATCGCGCTCAGGGCGAACGCCTGATTAGCCTGGCCGGTGTCGATCGCACCAAAGTGCTGTTCGCCACCCTGCTGTTGTCACCGCATATTCCGCTGCTGTTTATGGGCGAAGAGTACGGTGAAACCAACCCGTTCCTGTTCTTTACCGATTTCCACGGCGATCTGGCGAAAGCGGTGCGCGAAGGACGTGCGCGCGAATTTACCGGTCACGCCGGTCATGACGATACGGTACCGGATCCCAATGCCGAAGAGACCTTCACGCGTTCGAAACTGGACTGGAGCAAAGTGGAAAATCCCGCAGGCCAGGCGTGGCTGACGCTTACGCGCCAGCTGCTGGCGTTGCGCCAGCAGCACATCGTGCCGCTGCTGGCGGATGCCCGCAGGCATAACGGCCAGGTGCTGCGCACCGCACCAGGCTTTGTCGCCATCAGTTGGCAGTTCCCGCAGGGCCAGCTGTCGCTGGCGCTGAATATTGGACAGCAGAGCCAGCCGCTGCCCGCGATGCCCGGCGAGACGCTCTTTGCGTGGCCACAGGAAAGCGGCGAGCTGCCGCAGCACTCTCTCATCGTGCGTCTGGCAAAAGGAGCAGCGCAATGAGCATTCCAACCGCAACCTACCGTATTCAGTTCCGCAACGGCATGACCTTTGACCGCGCAGCGCAGCTGGTGCCCTATCTGCAGCAGCTGGGCATCAGCCATCTTTATGCCTCGCCGATCTTTACCGCCACGCGCGACTCGACGCACGGCTATGACGTTACCGATGCCAATGAGATTGACCCGGCGATTGGCGGACGCGCCGGTTTTGACCGCCTCAGCGCGACGCTGCAGCAGGCCGGGATTGGCCTGATCCTCGATATTGTGCCTAACCACATGGCAGCGTCGCTGGAAAATGCCTGGTGGCGCGATGTGATTGAACACGGGGAAGCCAGCCGCTACGCGCGCTACTTTGATATCGACTGGTCGCGCAGGCTGACGCTGCCGTTCCTCGGCGATGATTTTGACCGCGTGCTGGCCAATGATGAACTCAGTATCAAGGCCGATCCGCACAGCGGCAATCCGGCGCTGGTCTATTATGACAGTTACTATCCGCTGACGCCCGCCAGCTGGCAGCAGCGTAAAGACGAGGTGCTGGCGCTGCGCGATCGCGCGGCCATCGCGGAACTGCATGCGCAACAGCCGTGGCAGCTGATGAACTGGCGTGAGGCGCGCAGCGCGCTCTCCTACCGCCGCTTCTTTGAAATTACCGGGCTGGTCGGCGTGCGCGTCGAAGATGAAGAGGTGTTCGCGGCGTCGCATCGCCTGATTCTCGAACTGGTACACAGCGGTGTGGTGAGCGGGCTGCGCGTCGATCACGTTGACGGGCTGGCCGATCCGCTCGGCTATCTGCAACAGCTGCGTCAGGCCGCAGGCGACGCGTGCTATATCACGGTGGAGAAGATTCTCGCTGACGGTGAGCAACTGCCCGCCGACTGGCCAGTGTCCGGCACCACCGGTTACGAGTTTATCGCCGCGCTGTCACATGCGCTGATTGATGATAATCAGATCGATATGCTGCATCTGGCCTATGAAGCGGTATCCGCTGAACGTAACGACGTGGCGGCTGGCCTGCGTGCAGCGCGTGAACTGATGGTCGATCGCAACTTTGCCGGGGAATTCAGCCGCCTGCTGGCGCTGGCTACCGAGGCAGCCGATCTGGTGCATCGCAACTTTAGTGAGGCTGAGCTGCACGTGGCGCTGCGCGAACTGCTGATCGCCTTCCCGGTGTATCGCACCTACGGCCGGAAAGCCGGGATGCCGCTGGAAGGCGAAGCGTTGCTATTACAGGTGCTGGAGCAGGTTAAACACAGCGCCTCGCCTGCAGCGCTGAGCTTTTTGCAGGCATTACTGCTGGGGGCGATCACTGAACAGGGCGAGCAGGATGCGGCGGAATTCCGCGCCCGCTTCCAGCAGCTGACCGGCCCGCTAATGGCGAAATCGGTCGAAGACACGCTGTTTTTCCGCAATCACGTGGCGCTGGCGATCAACGAAGTGGGTGCCGAACCGCTGCCGCACGCGTTTTCGCTTGAACGCTTTCATCGCGAAATGCAAATCCGACTGCAGCACCAGCCGGATGGCCTGTCGGGTACCTCCACGCACGATACCAAACGCGGCGAGGATGCACGTGCACGGCTGTATACCCTGAGTGAAGCGCCGGCGCTGTGGGCGGAGAATGTGACGCGCTGGCGCCAGATGAATCAGCCGCACGTGGTCGCGCTGGCGGACGGCCCGGCGCCTGAACCGCCGGTCGAGTGGATGCTGTACCAGGCGCTGGCGGGCGTCTGGCCTACCACGCTGCAGCCGGAGGACACGGCGGCACTGGACGCGCTGCGCGAGCGCTTTTTGCCGTTTGTGGAAAAAGCCCTGCGCGAAGCGAAGTTACGCACCGACTGGGCGGACAGCAACGAAGCTTATGAAAATGCCGTGCTGGAGTACGCCCGCCAGCTGCTGTCACCCACCAATCCGGCGTTCCTGCAGGACTTCAGCCACGCACTGCAGCCGTTCATCCGGGCCGGACTGGTTAACAGCCTGAGCCAGACGGTGATCAAACTGACCGCGCCGGGCGTGCCGGATATCTATCAGGGCTGCGAAGCGCTGGATTTCAGCCTGGTCGATCCGGATAACCGACGCGAGCCGGATTTCGCTCAGCTGACGGCGCAGCTGGATGTCCACGCCGCGCCGGATTTCGCCAGCCAGCAGGACTGGCTGAGCGGCCGGCTGAAGCAGCAGATGGTTGCGCGCCTGCTGCATCTGCGCCGCGACCATGCGCAGCTGTTCCGCTTCGGTGATTATCAACCGCTCAGTGCATCGGGCGAACATGCGGAAAAAGTGATCGCCTTTGCCCGTCAGGACAGCGACTACGCGCTGCTGGTGATTACGCCACGGCTGATTTTCAATGGTGCACAGTGGAGTCATACCCGACTGGCACTGCCGGAATCGCTGGCGCATCGCCACTATCGCAATGTGCTGACCGGCGAGATCGTAGTAATTAATGACGATGTTACGCTGGACAATGTGAGCTATAGCGCGCCGCTGGTACTGATTAGCCAGTAGCGTCCCCGATAAACCTGTTGTTTTACATGACTATCTATTCACTGGATGGAGAGGATTGAATGTCTAACGGTAAACCTTTAGAAATCACCGCTGGATCGGGGCACCAGCTCGGCGCCAACTTTGATGGGGACGGCGTCAATTTTGCGCTGTTTTCAGCACACGCGGAACGGGTCGAACTCTGTCTGTACGATGAGAGCGGTCAGCATGAAATTGCCCGCTTCGATCTGCCGGAATATACCCACGAAATCTGGCACGGCTACGTGCCCGGGCTGAAACCCGGCGCGCTGTATGGTTATCGCGTTCACGGACCGTTCGATCCGGAAAACGGTCACCGTTTTAACCCGAGCAAATTACTGATTGATCCCTACGCCCGCGAGCTGCAGGGCAACATCGACTGGAACGAAGCGCACTTCGCTTACGATTTACTGCACGAAGATAAAGATCTGACGCTGGATACCCGTGACAGCGCGCCGTTTACTCCCAAGTGCCGGGTGATTGACACTAATGCGTTCGACTGGCAGGACCATAACCGCCCCAGCATTCCGTGGTCCAGTACGGTGATTTATGAAACCCACGTCAAAGGTTTCACCCAGCTTAATCCGGCGATTCCGGCAGAGATGCGCGGCACCTATGACGGCATGAGCCACAAATCCACCGTCGACTACATCAAAAGCCTCGGCGTGACGTCAGTGGAATTGCTGCCGGTGCACTGGTTCCCGGACGACCAGCACCTGCTGGATCGCGGGCTGAAAAACTTCTGGGGCTATAACTCGCTGGCCTTTTTTGCGCCTGCCAGCCGCTATTTTGGCCCGCGCGGCATTCAGGGTTTTCGCGACATGGTGCGCGCTTTCCACGATGCCGGCATCGAAGTGATTCTCGACGTGGTGTATAACCACACCGCGGAAGGCAACGAACTGGGGCCGACGCTGTCGTTCAAAGGCATTGATAACTTCTCCTACTACCGCACGCTGCCGGATCAGCATCGTTATTACATCAACGATACCGGCACTGGCAACACGGTGAATACCTCCCATCCGCGCGTGCTGCAGCTGGTGACGGATTCGCTGCGCTACTGGGCAGAATCGATGCATATCGACGGTTTTCGCTTCGACCTCGGCACCATTCTCGGTCGCGAGCCGGAAGGGTTCGATCAGCGTGGCGGCTTCTTTGATGCCATGACGCAGGATCCGGTGTTGTCTAAGCTGAAGCTGATCGGCGAACCCTGGGACATCGGCCCCGGTGGCTACCAGGTGGGTGGTTTCCCGCCCGGCTGGGCTGAGTGGAACGACAAATATCGCGACACGGTGCGTGAGTACTGGAAAGGCGACAACGTCTCAACCGACTTTGCCGCGCGCCTGCTTGGTTCCGGCGATCTGTACGATCAACGCGGCCGCCGCCCGTGGGCCAGCGTCAATTTTATCACCGCGCACGATGGCTTTACGCTGAACGATCTGGTCTCGTACAACGACAAGCATAACGATGCCAACGGGGAAGATAACAACGACGGCCATAACGATAACCGTTCATACAACTACGGTGCCGAAGGCCCCACCGACGATGAAGGCATCAACGCGGTGCGCGAGCGGCAGAAACGTAACTTCCTCGCCACGCTGTTTTTCTCTCACGGCACACCGATGCTGCTGGCGGGCGATGAATTTGGCCGCAGCCAGATGGGCAATAACAATGGCTATTGCCAGGACAGCGAGATTTCCTGGCTGCACTGGGAAGATCTGCCGGCTTCCGCTGATGCGTTACGCGATTTCACCCGTCAGGTGATTGCGCTGCGCGCGCAGCAGCCGCTGCTGCGGCGTGAAAGCTGGCGCGACGGCATGGAGATTAAATGGTTCAACGCCGGCGGCGGTTTCCAGCAGGCGGAACAGTGGGATGAAGGCTCGACGCTGGGCGTGTACATCGGGCGTCCGGATCTGCAAACCGAAGAGGGTATCTGGCACGATGTGCTGATGCTGTTCAATCCGTTTGAAGGCAATGTGCCGTTCCGCATCCCGCAGTTTGGTGAAGGCGGCTGGGTGCTGGAGCTGACCACCTCCGACAGCGCCAGTAAGGGATTGGTGATTACCAAAGAGAAGGATTTCGAGCTGGAGGGCCGCAGCCTGGCGCTGTTCCGCCGGCCGTGAGTGGAACACGGGTGCCGGTTTCCAGGTGCGCATGAATGCGCACCCTACAGAAACAACGGGACATGCACTGTAGGGTCGCCGTTTACGGCGACCTTGTCGCATTCTGCACCCATCGTTCAACCCGCACCACCCCAGGGTCGCCGTTCACGGCGACCGGCTCCACTGTTAACCCACCAGCCTCTTCTGCTACCCGGCGCTAAAATTTCATTAACTAAAAACCACAATCTGCCGATGTTCTTTAATCTGCCCTTGTACCCGCCGCGTCAGGCGTCGGGGTGCGTTTAGATTAAGGATAATAAGATGAACATCTCCCAACGATTGTTACTGACCTTTTCCATGCTGTTTGGCGCCATCATTCTGCAAGCCGTGCTCGCCATCTCACTGCTTTCCGGCTTCCAGGAGCGCTTTGAATATGTGCAAACCAACGCCATCCCCTCGATCAAAGACCTCAATACGTTGATTGATCGCAGCAACCAGCTGGCGCTGACGCTGTACAAACACCAGACCCAGTTGCAGGACAGCAACATGCCCGCCGTCGAAGCGGACATTGATAAACAGATCGGCGGGCTGAAATCGCTCACTGATTACTACATGAAGCATGATATCTCCAGCGAGGAAGATAAGCGCCTGACTGAGGTGGCCTTTAGCAATATTCAGCGCGTGACTGAGCGGCTGCCCGCCTTTCTCAGTGCGTCGCGTGCACACCAGAATGCCATCAGCCTCGACCTGATTGAGGGCCAGAGCGGCATCGGTGCCGCCATTCGTCAGCTGATTGCCGATTATCAGAAACAGCTGATGCTGAACATCGCCATTGGCGACGAGTTACGCGCCACCAACCGCAGCACCTTCCATAATGTGTTGTGGACGACCATCAGCGGCGTGGTTGCAACCGTGCTGGTATTCGGTCTGTTCGCCCTGTTCACCGTACTGCGCATCCGCCGCAGCCTGGCGGATGTCGGCAAAGTGATGATGCGCGCCAGTGAAAATCTCGACCTGACGCTCAGCGCAGACGAAAGCCGTCGCGATGAGGTGGGCAATATGGCGCGCTCCTTTAATCAGCTGATGCGCAGCGTGGCCGGTTCGCTGAGTGCCGTGCGCAGCGCGTCGCATTCGGTGAGCAGCGCATCGGTGCAAATCGCCGCCGGCAATGAAGATCTCTCTGCGCGTACCGAACAGCAGGCCGCCTCACTGGAGCAGACTGCGGCCAGCATGACTGAACTGAGTGAAACCGTACGTCAGACCGCCGATAACACGCGTCAGGCCAGCCAGCTGGCGGCTAACGCCAGTTCGCTGTCGGAAAAAAGTGGTACCTCGCTCAGCACCATGCTCTCGACCATGGATGATATTCGTGGTAGCTCGCGCAAGGTCACGGACATTGTTTCGATGATCGAAGGCATCGCTTTCCAGACCAATATCCTGGCGCTCAACGCCGCAGTCGAAGCCGCACGCGCCGGTGAGCACGGCAAGGGATTTGCGGTGGTGGCGGGTGAAGTACGCAGCCTGTCGCAGCGCTCAACCTCGGCCGCACGCGAAATCAAAGGGCTGATTGAAGAGTCGCATCGACTGACTGAAGCCGGGGCCGCCCAGGCCAGCGACGTCAGCAGCAACATGCAGGTAATGAATGACGCTATCCATCAGGTCAGCGAACTGATGAGCGAAATCGCCGCGGCCGCGGTTGAGCAGAGTCAGGGCATCAGCCAGGTGCAGCAGGCGGTGAATCAGATGGATGATGTGACGCAGCAGAACGCCGCGCTGGTGGAACAGGCCTCAGCCGCGTCGCAATCGCTGCAGGAGCAGGCCCAGACGCTCAACCAGCTGGTGACCCGCTTCGTGCTGGCGGAATCCGGCACAACGCCGATCATCAAGCCTGCGCCGGCGAGCCATAAAGCGCCACAGCCGGGACGCCTGGCACTGGCCAGCGATGCCGACTGGCAGAGTTTCTAATCCCTTTGCCCTCCGCGTCGCCGCGCGGAGGGGCTTTCTCCCACTGACAAACTCCCCCGGCGCGCTGGCGCGAGCGACATTGCCTCAACGAGCGCCAGCAAAACTGCTATTCTGTGAACCATGCTAACGGTCATCAGCAACGAAAGCGTTTTACCTCCGCATGCCCGCCGCTCCCTAAAGGAACCTTATGCACCCTCAGCAACAGACACGCGGTAAATGGGCCATCTTTGGCCTGATGTTTATTCCTGGCTTTACCTGGGCTTCCTGGGTTAGCCGCACCCCCTTTATGCGCGATGTGCTGCACGCCTCGACGGAAATGATGGGCCTGATTCTGTTTGGCTTCTCCTGTGGCTCCATGCTGGGCGTGCTGCTGGCCGGTAAGCTGGTCGCGCACTTTGGCACCAGCCGGGTGATGCGCACGGGTTACCTGATCCTGCTCGGTGGCCTGGTGCTGATGACCGTTGCGTTAACGCTCGCCAGTAGCGGGCTGGTGTTTACCAGTCTGGTGTTGCTGGGCGGCGGAACCGCGCTGATGGATGTGGTGGTTAATGTCGAAGGAGCAGCGTTTGAGCGGCGCATCGGCAAGTCAATCATGACAATCATTCACGGCTTCTTCAGTTTCGGCACGCTGATCGGCGCACTGGCGGGGCTGGCCATGACCGCAGCCGATATCAGCACCCACTGGCACTTTAGCGTGGTGCTGCTGGTTAACCTGCTGATTGCCGCCCTGGCGCTGCGCCATCTGCCCGCCACCAGCGACAGCGAACGCAGCGAACAGCCGCATCATGGCGGCTTTCTGGCCCAGGTTGGACGTGAACTGCGTGACCGCCAGCTGCTGGTGCTCGGCGTGGTGATTCTGGCGATGGCGCTGGCGGAAGGCTCGGCTAACGACTGGCTGCCGTTACTGATGATCGACGGCCATAACCTCAATCATACCCAAAGCACGCTGGTCTACGCGGGCTTCACCGCTGGCATGACGCTGGGGCGCTTTCTCGGTGGGCTGGTGGTTGATCGTCTGGGTCGCGTCTGGGTACTGCGCGCCAGCGCTTTCTCCGCCGCGCTGGGGCTGACGCTGGTGATTTTCTCCGATAACCCATGGCTGGCGGCGGCGGCCGTGCTGTTCTGGGGCGTCGGCGCGTCGCTCGGCTTCCCGCTAACGGTCTCGGCGGCGGGCGATGGTCATAACAGCGCGGTGCGCGTCACGATTGCCGCCACGCTGGGTTATCTGGCGTTTCTGGTCGGCCCGCCCGGACTGGGCTTTATCGGCGAACATGCCGGATTGCGTATGGCGATGTTGCCGGTACTGATCATGGTACTGCTGGCGCTGGTGTGCGCCGGTGCGGCTGGCCGCCCGCGTCAGGCAAAAACACCGGCGGAACAATAAATCTCAGGGCACGCGCCAGCTGCCCTGCCAGCCATCCGCAGTGGCCTCAAAACGCGCGCGCTGATGGGGCTCGCGGCTGACATCCAGCCACTCCACGCTGTGCAAGGTGATCTGCACCAGCGCAAAGTGCTCGTCGGGCCCGGTGCCCGCCTTTTGCGCGCTGGCAGGCAGTGCGTCATCAGGATGAGTAATCACGCTGCCCGGCCTGACGGGTGACTGAAACAACGCGTGTGAGTGCGGGCGCAATGCATGCCAGGCTGCGGCACGCTGTTGTGCATCGTCAACGCGCTGAGCCGTGCCTGCCAGCCTGAGCTGAACGCGCCTGGCGGCATCATAAGCCAGTAACGCCACCTGCGGCTGGGCTGCAATATCCTGCATTTTGGCGCTGCGCCGATCGGCGGTAAAACGCAGGGCTGGCAGCGTGGGCAAAAACTGCCGTATCACCACGGTGCGCAGGCTGGGCTGGCCGTCAGCGGTCACCGTCGCCAGCTGCATCAGGGTGAAAGCCGAACGCGATGTGGTGGCTGTGCTAAGCAGCTGCCAGATGGCTTGCAGGCGGTCGTCGAGTGAGATCATGATTCCCTTCCTTAGCGGGCGTGAAGCGGGTTGCTGCCCGCACGTTTCAGCGCCGACAGCGCCAGCGCGCTGAGCAGTAACCCAATGACGATCAGCAGCGCGTAGCTTAGCCACTGCAGCAGCAGAATGCCCAGCACGCCGCCAGCGAGAAATGCCAGCACGGTGTAGCAATGCAGTTTTAGCCGCTCAATGTACAGCGGCGCGTCTTTCGGTGACTCTTTGCGACGCAGCACATCGAACAGCATCGCCAGCTCAATGCCGATATCGGTTGACGTGCCAGAGACATGCGTCGTGCGCACCCGGGCATTGGAGATGCGCGTTACCACCGCATTTTGCAGGCCCATCAGAAAGCTCAGGCTGAGAATCAGCAACACGCCGCCCTCGCTGAAATGAAAGCCGCTTTCAATAATTCCCAGCACCAGCAACGCAATGCCCTCGAGCAGAATATTGATGGCGTAGATGCCGCGTATCTGCCGCCTGCGGCCGGAATTGATGATCAGCGTGGAGACCGACGAACCGGCGATGAATAACAGCACAATCAGCAGGAAGAACAGCCCGATATGCAGATTGGCTTTCGCCAGATGATCGGACAGGGATGAGACGTTACCGGTCATGTTGGCGGAGAAGAAACCAACCGTTTCGAACGCCGCAGTGTTCAGTGCGCCCGCCACGGCGGCCAGCGTCGCCGCCAGGCGGATGTCGGTGTTGAAAGTGCGCGTATCCTCAGTGGAGATCAGCATGAAAAGGTCCCGGCCCGGCAAAAGGTTTATCATCCTCCGGCGGTCAAAAATTCTCAACTAGCAGGGCTGAACATTAACGCGGCTCGCTGTCGATCAGCGTACGCCGGGCCAGCCGTTTGGGCAGGATTTGACCCTGTCACCGATAAGCCGGATAATTTGGAAACGATTCATTCTAAATAGCCCGCATTATGACCAGTAAACCCAATCCGGCGCCGGCTGCCAGAGAGCGCGGCAGACCGCGCAATTTTGATATCGACGAAGCGCTCGACAGCGCCATGATCGTGTTCCGCCAGAAGGGTTTTCATGCGGCCTCGATTGCCGATTTAGGTGAAGCGATGAACCTGACGGCGGGCAGTATCTATAAAGCGTTTCAGGATAAACGTTCCCTGTTTCTGCGGGTGTTTGAGCGCTACATCCTGCTGCGCAACGTGGACCTGCGCGCCCGTTTGCAACAGTACCCGACCGGCCGGGCGCGCATTGCTGAGCTGTTGCAGTTTTATCTCGACTCAGCCAGCGAGATCGAGGGCAGACGCGGCTGCCTGGTGGTTGGCAGTACCGTGGAACTGCAAACGCTGGACGAAGAGTTATCCCAGCTGGTACGTGAAGCGGTATTGCGCAACCGCAACTTCCTGACTTCGCTGGTTGAGCAGGGACAAGAGGACGGATCGATTTCGCCACGACTGGATGCCGACACCGCTGCCGGATTGCTGCTTTGCGTGGCATTTGGTATGCGCGTGGTAGGCAAAATTCAGGATGTGACTAATGGCAAAGAAACTATTAATATGGTGCTCAGCATTCTGGACTGATTCGTCTGGCCTATTAGGAAATAGGCGTTTCCTAATTGATATTCGCCGCGATAACGTTTTAAACCCTGGAATCGCGCGCTTAAGAATATTTATCAGTCAGTAACATATTACTTAGATTTATGTTTATTTGTTCCGGGGGTTGAGTGAAGCACGATGAATTAGAAGATGCCGATGAGATCTATCTTTTATTGGGCAAAGTCGTCACACAGATTGTACAACCGGGTGAAACCTTATCTGTTCAGCAAATAATTGGCGCGCTGTATCGCACGGGCTTGCGCTCGGAGAATCCGGCCATCCAGCAGGCCTGCGATAATGCGATCAGGCTGCTGGCCAAAAAGCTGAATTAACGCACTGCTATCAGGGTAATGATGATGCGATACGATCCTTTTCATAATAATTCTGAAGATGCATTACCATGGACTGGTGGATCGCTGCAGGCAAAGCAGCATGAGTTACTTGGCACGCTGGTGCAGGAAATTTTGTGTAGCGGCAAGTTGCTGAACCGAAAAACCCTGTTTGTCGCGCTAATAGCACGTCTCGACCAGTGCGACGATGTGATATTGAAAACGCATTACGAGGCTATTTTTTCTCTGCTGCTTGGTCGCCTGGCCGCTGAGTAATATCGCAACGCTATCCTGCCTTCCCAATATACGCGGCGAAACACATTAGCCGCGCCTGGTAATTTCCTCCTCATCAATTGCACGCTAAACCGCATTAATTGTGCAAAGAAAGCGAGTCAGGTCAGACCAGAATCCGGATTTTGTTCTACGCTTATAGCTGGACTTCAGACCAATCAGGGAAATTACTATGAAGAAACTGACTGTAGCGGCTGTGTTATTGACATCGATTTTTGCCATCGCCGGCTGTTCATCGAATCAGGCGATTAAAACCACCGACGGACGCACTATCGTCACCGATGGTAAGCCACAGGTGGATAGTGATACTGGCCTGGTCTCTTATAAAGATGCGCAAACCGGTAAAACAGAACAGATTAACCGTGACCAGATCACCAATATGAGTGAACTGAACAACTGATCTACTCGATAGGGAGAGCGACATGAAAAAAGTGATTTTGTTACCACTGGCAGCCATTGTGGCACTGAGCGCCCTGACCGGCTGTACCCGTACCAGCTACGCCATTCATACCAATGATGGCCGTACCATTGTCAGCGATGGTAAACCGCAGGAAGCGGAAAGCGGACTGCTGGGCTACGTTGATGCCAATGGTGTCAAACAGCAGATCAACAAAGCGGATGTCAAAGAGGTCTCTGAGATTCCGCATTAATCTGTTCTTATCAAGCCCGCGCAGCGGGCTTTTTTGTGCCAGAATTTTGTGATTGAACCCATACGCAGGGCCGTCGTAGGAGAGCCATCCGGTCCATCGCGGCGCCTTTGGTCAGGGACGCACGACGGTGAGTTTAAACGGCCCGCTGTTTTTCGCAGCATGCGCGACTGAATCATTCACTCTCTCAAGCGGAAACTCGGTTACGTCATAGTGGCTCAGATCAAGCAGTCCCGCGCGTATAAGGCCGCAGAGCGTAGGGACTGCCGAAGGTTCATACATCCACTGCCCTTTTACGGTAATGAGGTTACGCATTATCCAGGGATAAGGTAGCGAAAGATCGTCCCCTCCCAGCATGCCAACACCGCCCATAAGGACTGCACGACCATAAGGTCTGACTGACATAATCGCATTCCGGGCGACAGAGGCCTGCGCAGACGGCGGAAGGAAATCAAGGACCGCATCAATGGGTCCCCCGGCTATGTGCTTCATGGCAGAAATATCGATCTCTGCTGTACCTGTGAGCTTTACTGTTTCCACACGCGATCCAAAACGTTTTTTCAAATCGTTCAGCACCTGTTCACTACGGCCCGGTGCGATGACTTTATGGGCTCCCATGGCCAGGGCAGCAAGCACAGCGGAACTGCCGAAATTACCGGTTGCGCCACTGACCAGCAGGCGCTCTCCCGCTTTCAAATCCATAGATAACAATCCGCCATAGGCTATAAGCAGCGTATTGATGGCACACCACCGCCCTGCTTCTGCAGGCGAAATGTCGCCAATGGGCACTGCGTTTTCAGTCGGAATGCGTATTTGTTCAGCAAGACTGCCATTCAGGTGATATTGCTGGATTTTTTGTCCTCCTTCACCACGGGCACTCCATCCCTGAAGGACAATTTCTGGCAACAGCGCGTTGTCACGGGAACGCACCGTCGGATCGCAAAATACCCAGTCTCCTGGTTTCAGCCAGGCTGAGTCAGGGCCGGTCTGGCGAACCTTTCCGATGGCACCACAGCCCGGGATGACCGGCACAGGTAAAAGATATTTTCTTTCCCCACTCAGTACTTCATTCGTGTAGGAGAGAACGGGCGCCGCAACCACATCGACAATGACTTCCCCGGTTCCCATCACCGGTGCAGGCACATTCTTAACGTCTAGCGGACGGCCAAAGGCAGTAAGCACAGCAGCTTTCATGGTCATATTCTCCTGAGGGCATAGAACAATATGAAACCATCATAGAGCGACCCAAAACGGCGTAAAATACACTAGTTTTATACAGGTATAATTTACTACCAGGTTCAAAAAATGGTTAAGAATACTGAGCTCAGTCAGTTTTTACGTTCACGACGTGCCAGGGTGAAGCCTCAGCGTCCCCCCTCTGCCGGGCCAGAAAGACGGCGAACGCCCGGGCTAAGGCGTGAGGAAGTTGCAGCGATGCTGGGAATAAGTACGGAATGGTATACCAAAATCGAACAGGGACGGGTCAGCACGCTTTCCGAACGGATAGTTAACGCCCTGGGTAAAGCTCTGCAGCTGAACGAGGCAGAATTTCTGCACCTGAGAACACTGACAGGCCGGAAAAAAAGTGCAGATATCGAACATGAAGTCCCGGCTAGCTTATCGCATCTGGTCAGGGCGCTGAGTGAGCCTGCCTACATCACCAATGACAGATGGGATGTATTGGTGTGGAATTCTGCAGCAGAACAGGTCATCACGGACTTCAGCCTGTTGGCTGCAAATGAGCGAAATATCATGGTTTTCATGTTCACTACAGAGCAGGCCAGATACCTTTTTGGCGACACCTGGCCTGCAGAGGCACAGAGAATACTTGGCCTGTTTCATTCCAGTTATTCACGAAATGCAGACAATGAGACCTTCACTGCGCTGGTAGAACGCTTAAGCCGTGAATGCCCGGAGTTTGATACATGGTGGAGCGAGCATGTGATAACGGCGCCGGTGTCCGGAGAGAAAAAACTCACTGGGAAAGACGGGATAACGCGGACATTCAGCTATTCAACGTTTACGTCAAATGACTCCCCTGCACTCAAACTGGCAATTTATGTCCCGCTGTTATCTGCATCGGGCAGCAAGATTATATGACATCATGATTCCGCCGGAGCAGTGTTAAGGGGGTTTCGCTGAGTCTGCCGTAGCCTATAAAGAGCGATCTAACCTGCCGGTGATCCATGACGAAGTGGAGCGGCAGCAGCGTGAAGAAATACGTTATTACCTCCAGGAGTGCCGACATTATCCGGGGTATGTCGACTACTTGACTGCACAAGCTGTACATACCTAACCCATCTGCTATTCAGAACAGGTGACAGGCTGTTTCATATTGCATCCCGCAGGCTACCAGCGTGGTGTAGAAAACCATAAAGTCAGCCAGTCTGTTAATGCACTGATTTTTGCCGACTGCAACTGGCTTGAAGGTTTCATTAACCAGACACCATCCTCGCCTGTTGCCTGCCAGTCCGACAGCACTGGCACCAGTGAACCCTCAGCCAGTTCTTTCTGTACCAGCCAGTTGGCCGCGAGTAATATCCCCATACCCGATTGAGCGGCCAGTATAAGCCCATCCATTTCGTCACTCTCGTAACGCGTCTTAACAGGTACCGCTATCTGTTGACCGTCTTTCTCGAGTCGCCATTCGGGCCAGCTGTGCATGGGTGTGAAACCTAGGCAATCATGCTTACGAAGGTCCTGAGGGTGTGTTACAGGAGAATGGCGCTCCAGGTAATCCGGCGCGACACATAAAATGCGACTTGTATTTGCCAGCTTTCGGGCAATTAATCTGCTGTCCTTCAGAACACCAATACGGATTGCCATATCAAAATTATCACCCAGTAAATCTACGTAGCGATCGCTGCAGTGCAGCACAATACGGATGTCAGGATAGGCTTTTAAAAAGAATGGTAAGGCCTGTACGACCCACTTTCGTCCGAATGAGGCGGGAACGGTAAGGCGAATCGTCCCGGCCGGACGCGCTGCCAAATCACGGGCTTCCTCTTCCGCTTCCCGCAGCAATTCATCTGCCAATTCAATTTTTTGCCGATAGCGTAAGCCCTCTTCTGTGGGACGTATGCGGCGGGTGGTGCGTTCCAGCAGGCGAATTCCCAGACGTTTTTCTAATGCAGCTACACGCCGGGAAACGACAGAGACATCTCTTCCCAAATCGCGCGCACCAGCACTAAAGCTGCCAGCGCGAACTACTGCAAGAAAAGCCTCCCGCTGACGATAATCGTCGTCATACATTATTGCACCTCATGCAACAGTTATTTGTTTTTCAGGCTCATTATAGCGTCAGTTCTGCCTCAAAATGATCGTATTAATTGAACAGGGGGACACCATGAAAGCTATCCACTTATCCGCTGCAGGAATAGACAGCTTAAAAATATGTGATATTTCACCACCACAACCAGGGTATGGCGAAGTGCTGATTCGTCAGCATGCTGTAAGTCTGAATTACCTTGATTTGGCGCTGGCCACTGGTAAATTCGGCGCTGTTTCGCAGCCGGTTATTCCTGGTGCAGACAGCGCGGGAGAAATTGTTGAGTCTGGAGAGGGAGTTGAAGGCTGGCAAATTGGCGAACATGTGGTGCCGGGTATGATGTCTCACTGGCATGCTGGAGCAATACGATCAGAACATCATCAAATATTACGCGGAGTTACGACCAACGGTGGGCTGGCAGAATACGCTGTAGTGCCTGCTAAGTCACTGGTGCATATACCCGATTTTCTCAACTGGCAGCAGGCAGCGACGTTACCCATTGCCGCAACGACCGCATGGAACGCTATAGTGCGCGGTAAAATACAGCCCGGCAGCACTGTTTTACTGCTTGGCACGGGAGGCGTGAGTCTGTTTGCATTGCAATATGCGAAGGCAGCAGGTGCGCGGGTGATCATCATTTCCTCTTCTGATGAAAAACTGGACAGAGTGAAAGCCCTGGGTGCGGATGAAGGAATTAACTATCACGAGGTGCCTGAATGGGATCAACGGGTGCTTAAGCTGACTGATGAGCATGGCGCTGATCTTGTACTGGAATCAGTGGGTGGCTCAACATTTACGAAATCGATTAACGCAGCAGCTCATAACGGAACCATTTTCGTTATTGGCTTTGTTGGTGGTGCAGAAGTCAGCATGCCTGTTCTGCCCGTAATGCAAAAGATGTTGAATATTGTGGGTAACAATACGGGTTCGACTTCAGATTTGCGCGCGGCGGTCAGGGCGATTGAAGCATCCACGATTTATCCCGTAATTGATCGTATTTTTACTTTTGCCGATACACGGAAAGCTTATCGCTACCTTGAGGCTGCCGGACATATCGGGAAAGTGGTTATTAGTCTGGATGCATAACGCTGAATCAGCCGGGAGTTCATCATGGGGCCTGATACCGGCTGATTACTCCTGTCCAGTAATGATGGACACTCTTTTCCAGGAAACGGAGCCCGCTGCGCAAAAGTGCTAAATGAAACGCTGGCATAAGAGTGCAGGATTCATTTTTTTACTAAGAAGTATTGATAGTCCGATTTTCCATCAGGTGATAAGGTCAGGTTTTCCGGGAATTCTTAAACAGGATTGAGCGTGAGTATTTCAGAGAAATATGAGTGGCATAAAGATAACTACCTGATAAGTACAGACAGAAAAAAACTGGATGTGCAGGCTATCCATCTCTATCTCACGAGGTCAACCTGGGCTAAAGGGATTGATCTGGCTCTTGTCCGTGCATCCGTTGAAAACAGCCTTAATTTCGGTGTTTATCACGATGACGCCCAGATTGGTTTCGCGCGCTTAATAACAGATTACGCTACGTTCGCTTACCTTTGTGATGTTTATATCCTGGAGGAATATCAGGGAGAAGGATTGGGTAGATGGGTGATGCAATGCATACATGATCATCCTGTTTTTGAGCGGCTTCGCAGGATCATGTTGTTTACAACCACTGCGCCCTGGCTCTATGAAAAATTTGGCTACGAGCCTGTTAATCGGGAAAACTATGCATGGAGTATCACACGTCCTGATATCTATACCAGAAGATAAAAGCAAATATAACAAGTATCTCTCAATGCCCGGGCACAACTCCTTTGAGAGTAAAAGATCCGCTTCTGGCACAGAGCTTCCTCTGATGCCCAGGGGCTGTGGAGAGCGAGGAGCGGACGTTGAGGGCTTATTACCTGAGGGGATATTAAAATCAATTTCGCATTCAGCAAAACACCTTTAGGCATAAAAAAATATAAAATTTTTGGGACATAATTAGTGATGAAAGACAGCATCAACATATTTATTTAACTCTCTTGTGTATTGCTGCATGCTCATGTTGCGCTGCGGCGGTCAGGGTTATCCAGTCACGGAATCGACGACTTATCTTCTGCAATATAGCTGACTCGTCATACACCAGATAATACGCAATCGGCGAATTAACCTCTATTTGCAGTGGGTTAATTAATAAACCACTTTCCAGTTCTTCACGTACAAGTACACTGCGTACGAGGGCGATACCTTTACCCGCGATTGCAGCTTCAATAACGCCGTTAGAATCGATGAAAACAGGACCGGTGTCAGTATTCACATCTTCAATACCCAGAGCCCGGAACCAGACGGCCCAGTCCAGCCGGTGCTCATCGTGCAGCAGCGTGTAATTTGCCATATCGCCCGGCGATGAAAGATCGTATTCTCTGGTTATTAAGCGGGGACTACAAACCGGGAGAAGTTTGTCATTCACCAGACACTCGGACTCCAGTCCGGGATAGTTACCAGCGCCGTGACGGATAGCAAAATCAATCCCTTCAGACAATAAATCAACCTGCCTGTTGGTTGTACTGATTTGCACTTCCACACCCGGGTTGGCTTTTTCAAATGCAGGTAGCCGTGGCAGCAACCATTGAATGGCAAAACCACTTGTGCAACTGACCGTTACTTTGTTCGCCTTTCCCTCATTCATTAAGCGTTGTGTTGCTTCTGCTATCTGGATAAAAGCGGGTCTAATCGCCCTCAGATAGATGCGCCCCTCGGTTGTCAGTTCGAGACGGCGAGGACTACGTATGAACAACCGGATATTCGTCATGTTTTCCAGTTTTGCAATCTGCTGGCTGACCGCGCTGGATGTCACACATAACTCTTCGGCGGCAGCTTTCATGCTCATCAGCCTTGCCGCAGACTCAAAACACATAAGCGCATGTAAAGGTGGCATTTTCATCGGATACACAGTTCCATGAGTTAGGAAATCTTAAGTATAAACAAAAATCTTGTTTGTGAGCACGTCTGACATGTTTCACAGTTTCGCTGTTACTTCCATTTAAATAAAAAGGAACTGTTATGCGTGTTGCTGACTATTTTCGGTTATTGCTGCTTGCCGCTATCTGGGGGGCGAGCTTTCTTTTTATGCGCATAGCCGTGCCAAAGTTCGGTGCCATTAATACTGCTTTTTTGCGAGTGTTTTTAGGTTTCACGGGCCTCGCTATTATTTTGTTTATGTTTAAATCTTCTTTTGATTTTAAAGATAAGTTCAAGCCTTCAGTCATACTTGGCGTGATAAACTCTGGATTGCCTTTTCTCATGTATTGCCTTGCGGCCAGGTGGTTGCCTGCCGGGTATTCCGCTATTATGAATGCAACAACCCCTTTGATGGGAGCGCTCATCGGGTTTTCATGTTTTGCTGAGAAATTAACATTTAGAAAATGGGCAGGCATGTTCCTGGGACTTGTCGGCATCATAGTGATAACCACCATCGGTGAAGCACAGCCATCGGATAAAAAAATTACCGGTGTTATTGCCTGCCTCATCGCTACCAGTTGCTATGGGGTTTCCAGTTTTTTGACACGTAGCTGGATTTCAGACAAAGGTGGACTCGATCCTAAAATCGTTGCTTTCGGCAGTCAAATAGGAGCATCTATTTTTTTACTGCCCTTTTTCATATGGAGTACCAGCGTTGGGCCTGCCGTTAACTGGCTACAGCAAGAGCCATGGATTAGTGTCATTGCTGTGGGGGTGATCTGTACTGCGTTAGCATACATATTATATTTTCGACTGATTGCCGATATCGGACCGTTACGCTCCTTAACCGTTACATTCTTAATTCCTCCGTTTGGCGTGCTGTGGGGATACCTGGTACTGAACGAAACCATTAACAATGGTTTCATTGTCGGTGCGATAACTATAGGGATAGCTGTCTGGATGGTTGTGAGTCCGGAAAAAAATCAAAAAGCTGAAAATTGTGATTAGTCAACCTAAGGGGGTTTCATAACCGGAACCCCTTATAAGTTGATAAAAATATGTCACCTGCATCATTTCTTATAACTGGATTAACTAATGATGGTCCGCTTCTGGCACAAAACGGACATTCAGCATGCATTTTTACAAAGTACCAACATCACAATGGGCAGTATGTGAAAGCATATAACCCTTCACTCGTCCCGTGTTTATAAGCCCCATACTCCCCACCTGTTTTTTTGAGAATACCTGCTTAGCCCAGTGCTGACGCGGATATTAGCATGCCCGCACTTTCTGGGCATAAACAGAGAAAGGTAGGGTATGGCACGATTTATACGGCTGTAACCGGCTACGCCGGGCGTACGGCGCCGTTCACCTTCACACCGGAACGCTCTGCATGCCCAAAAAAATGAGGTAAAAATTCGTTCATTTTGAGAAACCTATTTTTTCAA
Organism: Pantoea sp. Cy-640; assembly: GCF_011752635.1. Lineage (NCBI taxonomy): Bacteria > Pseudomonadati > Pseudomonadota > Gammaproteobacteria > Enterobacterales > Erwiniaceae > Pantoea > Pantoea sp. Cy-640. The sequence goes on from NZ_VWXB01000002.1 coordinate 327,354, forward strand.
GATGCTCAAGCAGGAGTGCTGATACGGGGGAATTGTCATTCAGCTACCGTATTTTAATTGTGGGAGTTGCGATCTGCTTCAGGGCTCTGGTCGATATTTATTGCCCTGGCTAACTCCCCCATTGCCCGTGTTGCTGACCGGAGTCGGTCATCACCCATCTTCATGGACAACTTATCTTTAGCTGATTTCCATATAGGCAAGGCTTCTGCCATGAGCTGGTATCCGGAATCCGTCAGACTTAGCCGCTTTCCTGCGCGACCGCGTCCACCTTCGGAACGGACTAAGCCTCTCAATTCCATGTTCTGAACATTTCGGCTCAGGGTTGTCGCATCAACTCCCGCGCTGACCGCAAGATCAACTATTGTGGCGCCCTCGAAAGCTCCAATTCCAACCAACAGGCTAAATTGCTCGGCGGTGAGACCGAGCGATTTGAAACAGACATTGTAGTAGCGCGTGACTGCGCGCGCCGTGGCACGAGCCTGAAATCCCGGACATTCAGCTGCTATTTCCCTGAAATATTTTGGATCAAAACCGCTCATGTAGTACCTCTTGAAATCCCGATCAACCAATAATAGTGTATATGCATTATTTAACAACAGGAGAAGCATTATGCCAGCGTACGTGCACATCAATCTGCGTGTTATCGACCCTGACAGGCAGTCTAAACTCGCTCCCCGGTTCAGGCAGCTCTGAAAGAAGCCGGCGGGCGAATTCTGCATTTTGGCACCGTCTCGGAGGTTCTTGAAGGCGATGAGGTGCCTCTGCCATTAGCTGGCGTATTTGAGTTTCCAACCCTTAACCAGGCATTAGCCTTCTACAACTCTGAAAAATACGCCCCCATCAAGGCCGAACGCCGGGAAGCTCAGGAAGCACGAATGTTTATTGTCGAAACCGACTGAGATCTTTTCCCGGAATACAGACAGATTCTTTTGAGTACATGCTGTGCCTCCTAAGGCTTTGCCAGGAAACCAAAAATATCCTGCGCAGAGCCTGTTTATGATGAAGACAAAACCTGCATCCCTGGATAGGGTATAAAAATAAGATTCATATAAATCAGTCGTTAAGTGCAACTCTTGATTCCAGATCACAAAAAACTGTTGCCGTTTTCAGTACGCCATAACAGCGGTGAACCCGTTTTCGCATCAGTGCGCCGATGGTTACCATTTTAGGTTTGCCCTCGAGACACATTTCCTGGTAGATATTACGCATCCGTTATTATTAATTTTTCCGTATTGGGCAGACATGTAGAGCTTTGCTCTGAGCTGTCGACTTCAGCAGCGCACAATCCCGTTTCAGGTCTGGGCTGGCCTGAATGTCCGCTTTAACCTGCCGTTCAATATTTCTCACTTCTTCATGGGGCAGCTGCGCCATTCTGATGCATGAACTGATGACGTCAGCAGGCGTGTCAGTAGACTGATATTTTTCGAGCCGGTTTTCCCCCGCATAGCGTCAGCCAGCAGCACATCCCAGCAAAACCGACTGGAAACATGATTTCACTCCTCTTACATAGAGTGTCACGCCAGTTCGCCTGGTATATACAGAGTCGTGCTCACGGAGACCCGGTCCGATATGCCCGGAAAATCTGACGCAGGTATTGACGCGCGCGAACCCGCTGCGGTCTGGATGAAGCGGACAACCCGCCCACTTTCCATGAGATCCGCAGTTTATCGGGAAGGTTATATGAAGCGCATTAGGGTGAGGTGTTTACACAGCGGTTACCGGGTTATAAGAATCTCTCGATGTGACAGAAGTATCCCGACCTCCGTGGCGATGAGTACTTACTGGTATGAGGCACAGGCAATTACGGACAAATTCCGCATATTTTCGGACAGGCGAAAATCTGACCTTGCAAATCATGCCGTTGTGGATATGCTATATACATAGCATATACGTTTCATATAAAGGCCAGCTATGGGTATCGTCAAAATTTCAGATTTAATGCATGAGAACCTGCGCATCGCCAGCACGGCGCTCAGTCGTTCGATCAACGCGCAGGCGGAGCACTGGATGAAAATCGGCATGCTGGCCGAACTTTATCCGCAGCTCAGCCATCAGGAACTGACGCGTCTGCTGATGCGGGTCGAACGTGATGGCGGCGCTGAACTGGCGCAGTTGCTTGACCAACCTTCCTTTATTCCGCAGGGAATCGCGCAATGAGTATTAAACTACATACCGCTGAAGAGATTGAACGGGCGCGCGCCGCCGGTCACGCCGCCGCCAAAGTGCTGGAGATGATCGCGCCCTGGGTGAAACCCGGCGTTACCACCGATGAACTGGATCGCCGCTGTCACGACTATATTGTCAATGAGCTAAAGGTCATTCCGGCTAACATTGGCTATCAGGGTTACACCCGTACCGTTTGCACCTCGGTTAATCACGTGGTGTGCCACGGGATTCCGGGCGAGAAAAAGCTCAAAGACGGTGACATCGTCAATATCGACGTGGCGGTCATCAAAGACGGCTGGTACGGCGACACCAGCCGCATGTATTTCGCTGGTCAGCCGTCGGTACGCGCTAAGCGCCTGGTTGACGTGACGTATGAATCAATGGTGGCAGGCATTCGGGTGGTGAAACCCGGTGCAACGCTGGGCGATATCGGTGCGGCTATTCAGCAGGTCGCTGAAAAGGCAGGTTTTTCCGTGGTACGCGAGTATTGCGGTCACGGCGTTGGCGAGATCTACCACGGCGATCCACAAATCCTGCATTACGGCACGCCGGGCCAGGGGCTGGCGCTGCAGGCTGGCATGATTTTTACCATTGAGCCCATGATTAACGCCGGTAAAGCGGGCACCAGCGTGCTGTCCGATGGCTGGACGGTGGTGACCAAAGATCGCTCCCTGTCCGCGCAGTGGGAGCACACTGTTGCCGTCACGGATACCGGCTTCGACCTGCTCACACCCTGGCCGGAGGGGACCGGTGATTACGCCGCGATCGTTTAACATCTGCCAATCGTCCAATCTGTGATCTCTATTGTAGTACAATCAAAATAGATTGTACTACACTGCTAACTCATGACGATTTATATCGCTCATGTGCAATATCACTATCGGCATAGTTAATGCTTCCGCGTGGCCGAAATAAAATGATTTTTATTTTTCGGCTGCACTTCATTTATTGCTTAGCAAGCGAAACAGATCATTCATGACATCGCTGCCCTTGCGCCCGTCTGCCGGCGCGGAGTGGCGTAATGCTGCGTGACGAGGTGGATATGATAAGTTCCGATGTTTCTGGTTCTACGTTGAGTCAATTAAATAAGCGCATCATCCCGTTTATCGTAATCTGTTATTTTGTCGCTAATCTCGATAAAACCAATATCTCTATCGCTGCGCTGCAAATGAATGCCGATCTCGGGCTTACCACCAGCATGTACGGCCTCGGTGTCGGCATGTTCTATATTTCCTACATTCTGTTTGAAATTCCCAGCAATGTCATTATGACCAAAGTCGGCGCCCGGCGCTGGATAGCGCGCATTATGATTACCTGGGGCATTGTCAGTACCGGCATGGCGCTGGTTCATAGCGCCAATCAGTTATATGTAATGCGTTTTTTACTCGGTATGGCCGAAGCCGGTTTTGCGCCGGGTATTATCTATTATATTTCCTGCTGGTTCCCCAAAAGTAACCGCGCACGTGCAATGTCTTTCTTTTACATGGGATCGGTGGGCGCGTCGATTATTGGTCTGCCCATTTCCGGTGCCATTCTCAATATGCATGGCATTGCCGATATCGCAGGCTGGCGCTGGCTTTTCGCGCTGGAAGGCATTCCCGCGGTAGTGCTTGGTTGTCTGGTGCTGTGGCGCTTACCCGATAAGCCCGACGATGCTGTCTGGTTAACTACACCGCAAAAACACTGGCTGCGCCAGCGCCTCGAACAGGACAATCTGGGTGTTACCCTGAATAAGAACCACTCCTGGCTGCAGGCATTAAAAGATCGCACGGTGTTATTGCTCAGTCTGGTATGGTTTTTACAGGCGTTCGGTTCGATCGGTATTACGTTGTTTATGCCATTGATTATTAAAAGCATGGCCGCAGAGCAGAGCAATTTTATTATCAGCCTGTTATCCGCCCTGCCCTTTGTGATGGCCTGCGTATTTATGTATTTAAACGGACGCCATTCCGATCGCAGCGGTGAACGCGCCTGGCATATGGGCTTGCCATTAATTTTATCGGGCCTCGCATTGACCGGCGCGATTTATTCGGGCAGCCTGCTGCTGGCTTATATTTTGCTGGTCTTCACCGTCGGGCTTAACTTTGCCCTGACGCCAATATTCTGGGCCGTGACCACAGAAAAATTAGCTGGCGTAGCCGCTGCGGCATCGATTGCCTTTATCAATACGGTGGCAAACTTTGTCGGACTGGGTTTACCGCCGCTGCTGGGAAAAATGAAAGATGCGACGCAAAGTTATCACTCAGGATTGCTGATTGTGGCGATGGCGCTGATTGCCGGCGGTATTCTCGGTATTATTATCGCCCGTCCATCGGGCGGTGCCGGTGCCACCAAAACCCGCGCGCCGCATGCCGAAACCGGGCACTGAACGTGATTACGGCCCGCCTGCGGGCCTGACGCTGGCCATCGCCTCTATCACTTCAGTCATGCGCTGAATCACCATCTGCGCCGCCCGCGATAGCTGGCGCGACGGCGCAGTACACAGCGCCAGGGTCAGCGGTCGCATCACGCTGTGCCTGAGCGGTACAAAGCAGAGCTGGTTCTCCTGCACCTCGGTCATCACATCCAGCAGGCTCAGCACGCTGATGCCGGTGCCCTGCGCGATCAGGCTGCGAATCAGGCGGATGTCGTTACAGGCGATAATGTTTTCCGGCGCCAGGCCCTGCTTGCGGTACAGCGCGTCGACACGTTCGTGGACCACCAGCGCGGCGCCAGGCACAATGTGTCGCTCATGACTGAGCTCACTGAGCGACAGCAGCGGCCTCGTGCTAAGCGGATGGTCAGCGGCCATCACCACGCCCATCTCCAGTTCGGCAAACGTCAGCACTTCCAGTCCGCTCTGCCCGGCGGGATCGAGAATCAGGCCAAAATCGATTTCCGACTGGCGAATCATCTGGCTGATGCGGTGGCTGTTGTCCACCGTCAGCTCCAGCCGCAGCCACTGATGCTGGCGTGCGATATCGGCGATGGCGTCTGCCACGCTGCCTTTGGTCAGCGACTGCACCAGCCCGGCCGTGACGTTACCGCGCTTGAGTCCCTGAATATCATCGAAACGCTGCCGCGTGACGCGAAACTCACGCTGCCAGCGCATCACATCGTCATACAACAATTCTCCGGCGGTGGTCATGCGCAGCCCTTCCGGCAAACGTTCGAACAGCGGCGTACCAAAACTCTCTTCCGCCTGCAGAATCTGCCGGTTAATGGCAGAAGCGGAAACGTGCAGTTGCTCAGCGGCTTTGCGCAAACTGCCACTGCGCGCCACTTCGGCAAAATAGACGGCAAAGCGGGAAAACGGGCTCATTGCTCACCTGTACGGTTTTTTGCAACACCTGGCTGCATTCTTGCTGATGGATTTGCACAGGCAAGCATATTAACAATGTCCTGACAAAAATGAAGCCTTCTATTTCGCCTTATGTGAGCACCTGACAGGACAACAGCATGAATAACATTACGCCTCCCGCACACTGCACGTTTGAACCTGATGACTGGCTGCGTCTGGCGCGACAGTGGCATCCGGTTGCCCGTTCCTGTGATATCGCCGGCGCACCGACCAAAGCGGTGCTGCTTGACGAGCAGCTGGTGCTGTATCGTCTGCAGGGTCAGGTGGTAGCGGCACGCGACGTTTGCCCGCATCGTGGCGTCCCGCTGACGCTGGGTTTTCATGATGAGGAGGGTATCGTCTGCCCTTATCACGGCTTGCGCTTCGGTGCCGGTGGCCGCTGCAATCGCATCCCGTCCAGCCCCGATCAGCCGATTCCGGCCAAGCTCAATCTGATCAGTTACGCGGTGGAAGAGCGCTTTGGTCTGATTTGGGTGTGCCTCGCGCCGGATGCTGACCAGCCCGCGCCGCTGCCCACCATGCCGCACTGGGATGATGCCGGTTTTCAACAGATCAACTGCCCCGGTTTTGACGTCAACGGCTTTGCCGGACGCCAGGTGGAAGGTTTTCTGGATGTGGCGCACTTCGCCTGGGTGCACACGGAAACCTTCGCCGATCCCAACAACCAGGTAGTACCTGCCTATAACCCGGTCGAAACCGAGACCGGCTTTGCCGTGGATTACTGGAGCTCAGTGAGTAACTTTGCCGCTGACAGTCCGCAGCAGGCGCCGGAAGGATTTAGCTGGCTGCGTCATTTCGAGATGCATCTGCCGTTTACCGCCACGCTGACCATTCATTTCCCCGGCGAATCGCGCCTGGTGATCATGAACGCCGCGTCGCCGGTGTCGGCGCGCAAAACGCGCATGTTTGCGCCCATCGCGCGTAATTTTGACCTGCACATCCCGGTCGAAGAGGTGCACGCCTTCAATCAGCGCGTGTTCGAGGAAGATCGCCTGATGGTGGAAACCCAGCAGCCGGAGCGTTTGCCACTCGACCTGACTCTGGAAGCGCATATTCCGGCCGATCGCAGCTCCATTGCTTATCGTCGCGGCCTGAAGCGCATGGGCTTCGGCGAATTTTTCCTGGTGTAAGGAGGCAACGATGAGTGATCTGCTGAATGTGGTGGTGGATGGACTGTATCGTCAGGGACGTCACAATCTCAGCGTCACGCTGGTGGCGGAAAATGGCCAGCCGCTGCCGGACTGGCAACCGGGTGCGCACATTGATGTCCACCTGCGTAATGGCCTGATACGTCAGTACTCACTAACCGGACGCTGCGATGACGCGCGCGGCTACCAAATCTGTATTGCCCGCGACGGGCAATCACGCGGGGGATCGCGCTACGTGCACGACACGCTGCGCCCCGGCCAGACGATTGCGATTTCGCCACCGCGCAACCTGTTTCCTCTGCAACCGGCCGCTAAAGTCATTTTGCTGGCAGCCGGAATTGGCATTACGCCGCTGTACGCCATGGCGCTGGCGCTGGAGGCCGCCGCCGTGCCTTTTGTGCTGCATTACTTTGTCCGCCAGCGCGGTGATGAAGCTTTTGCCGCCGAACTGGCGCAGCGTTTTCAGCATGGATTTTGTGAAATCTGGTACAGCAGCGAAGGCCGCAGCGCCCGTGATTATCCACCGGCGGAACTGCTTGATGCTGCCGCCGACACGCATCTGTACCTGTGCGGGCCGGAAGGGTTTATGACGCACATGCAGCAGCAGGCGCTGGCGCGCGGCTGGGACAGCACCAATATTCACGCTGAAGCGTTCAAACCTGCCGCCCGCACGGCTGGCGCGGAAGAGGGCTTTACCGTGACGCTGGCACGCAGTGGGCAGCAATGCACCATTCCACCTGACAAAACCATTGCCACGGTACTGCTGGAGCATGGCGTCGACGTTCCGCTCTCCTGCGAGATGGGCATGTGCGGCGCCTGCCTGACGCGGGTCACCGCCGGAGAGATCGATCACCGCGATACCGTGCAGTCGGACAGCGAGAAAAGCGCCCCGGAGCAGTACATCGCCTTGTGCTGCTCGCGCAGCAAGTCGGCGGAACTGGTGATTGATCTCTAGGGCGCGCCGTAGGATGACTTAATCCGTGCCGGAAAGCTCAGGTTCCGTGCGCAGCACAATGGCTTCTTCTGCCGCCTGTGGCAGCAGCTGCAGCAGCCTGCTGGCCATCTGGCTTTCCTGCTGCAGGATGCGCCGCACGATCCTGACATCCTCCCCCTCTTCCGCCTGCTCTGCGGCCACCAGCAACGTCGAGTAGGTGGCGATTTTATAGTTACAGAACACGTAGCTGCTGACTGCCACACGGATGCCCTCTTCATCCTGCAGCATGTCGCTGGCGGCCTGACCGACCGCCGACATCCGGCCTAACGACTCCTTCAGCACCGACCAGCTGCTGTCATACTGGCGCAGCAGCGTTTTCACCTGCTGCTGCTGTTCACGACTTTCCTCAAGATACTGCTCAAGGCGCGTCTGCAACGCGGGATGCTCCGTCAGGCGCAACACCGCCGCTTTCAACAAGCTTTCCGCGTGTTTTTCCATAGCATGCGCATCGCGCAGCCAGTCCAGATACACAGATTCCTTCGTCATGTTTCGCTCCAAAGTAAAGTGACACCGGCCAGGCACATCAGCCGCGTTGGATGCTCGTCACTGAGCCGGCAGCACGCTCTTACCTCATCGCTTTCAGGCTGTTTATCTGAAAATAAGCGAAGCGCTAATTAAGTCCAGGCGAACAACTTAATTAAACGTAGCAAGTAAGCGCAGCTGTGCAAGAAAGGTTTTTAAGAATTGCGACAGCGGATAATTGTCATAACCTCATCGAATCACATTAGCGGCGCTAAAAGAATGCTTCCCTTTATGAAAGTAAAATGTTAACAATTCCACCCCAGATGTTTTGCCGGAATAAATCAGCTGGAATTGACTCATAGTTAAACAACCAACGCGCTGTAAATTAAAAGTTAAGATTATTCCTGGCTTGATTATGGTAAAAACATCGCTACATTTATTTTTGCTTCATGCGGGTATGAACTGAGAGGAAAAAAATGAAGGATCCAAAGAAGAAACCTGAAGAGGAAGAAAAAGTGACGCAACGTCGTGGGGGTTCAGGCAACTTCGCAGCCGATAAGGAGCGCGCGGCTGAAGCAGGCCGCAAGGGTGGTCAGGTCAGTGGCGGTAACTTCAAGAACGATCCACAGCGTGCCATTGAAGCCGGCAGGAAGGGAGGAAAGATCAGTCGTCGTAAATAAGACTTTCCCCTCTTAATACTGATTTAACCTCGATAACCTTTGGCACCACACTCTCCTGACATTGAGTTTACGCTTCGCTTAAATGCGTGATAAACCTTGTCAGGAGAGTAATTTTCTCGCTGGAAAACAATTAATCGATCAAATCTTCAGCGATCCGGCAGCATTTACCGCTTCGCTTATAATGCCTCAATTGCATCGTTTATTTACCACGAATTTAAACTATTGCTTATTTAACTAACAAATCCGCAGCGGCTATATTTGTACAAGCCACACAGACTTGTACACTTTTATTTAAGCGGTTTTTATTACCTGCGCTGATATATACACAAGCTTACAATTAGCTAACTCCGCATTATTAAAGGGATAATTGCATCTGCGATGCACCTTACCGGGGTTAATCCGCCGCTATCCACTTGATATCCCCTCTGTTTTAGCTAAATTTTCCCTTCAGGCTCACATATGCGTCGTTTTACCCTGACGCTAAGGAAACCCATGAACGCTGAACTCAATGACTGTATCGCGCTGTGCTATCGCTGCGCGACCGCCTGCGACCACTGTGCGGCGGCTTGTCTGCTGGACGCTGACGCCAGTGAGATGAGCGTCTGCATTAGCCTGAATCAGCAGTGCGCGGCGCTGTGTCGCGTTACCGCCCAACTGCTGGCTGCCCAGAGTGAACTGAGCGAGCAGCTCTGTACCATCACGTCGATGGCCTGTCAGCTGGCCGGTTGGGAGTGCCAGAAGCACCAGCATCCGCACTGTCAGACCTGTGCGGAAATTTGCCTGCAGTGCGCAGATAGCTGCATGACGGTGGGCATGGCGGAATAACGGATTGAGGTACCGGGAGGGGGGTGGCAGGTCGCCAGTACGGCGACTGGCGACCTGGCTTAATGGTCCTGCATCACCGAACCGCCATCGACATACAGCGTCTGGCCGGTGACAAATTCGCTCCATGCTGATGCCAGAAACAGCACCGGCCCGGCGATATCCGCGGCGCGCGCCAGTCGTCCGAGCGGCGTTTGCGCCGTCAGCGCGTGGCGGACCGCTTCTGGCGTATGCTGACTGGCATCGGTGGGATACACCAGTCCCGGCGCCACGCAGTTCACCCGAATGCCCAGCGCCCCTAGTTCGGCCGCCAGCGTCCGGCTAAAGCCCGTCAGCGCGGCTTTTGCGGTGATATAGTCGTGATAAGCCACCGCTGGCCGGGCGATCAAATCACTCACCAGATTGATGATACTGCCGCGTGCGCGGCGGCGCATCAGCGGCAAGGCCGCCTGACACACGTTGTAGCAGGCGTTCACTGCGCCATCAAACTGCGTCTGGTAAGCGGACCAGGACGTTTCCCAGAAGCGCTGGCGCTGGTCCGGATCGAAGCGATAAGGTGCGAAGGCATTGTTCACCACCACATCCAGTCGCCCGGTAGCGGTGTCGATCTGCTGCATCATATCGGCTACCTGTGCGGCGCAGGTCACATCGGCGGCAATCGCCAGTGCACCCCCGCCCTGTGCTTCACAGGCCGCGACTACCTGCGCAGCGGCGTCGTGATTACGTAAATAGTTGACCACGACAAACGCGCCTTCGGCGGCAAAGGCCTGGGCAATGGCGGCGCCAATACCGCGGCTGGCGCCGGTCACCAGCACGGTGTGATTGCTGAATTTCATTGCGTTTCTCCACGCCCGCTCAGTCAAGATAGGGCGCATAGTGTTCAGCGGCGGTTTCCGCCGCCTGTTCGATTTCGCACAGGGTGACCAGATCCAGCAGGCTAAAACGGCCATCGTGATGCCAGCCCGCCTCCGGTGAAGTCATGTTACCCAGCGCCGTGATGCGCGTGACGCCCGCCGCACCGAGCTGCGCCGCCAGCCGAAACAGCACCTCGGGCGCGGCCGCGAGGCCAACGCTTTGCAGATACGCGCGCTGCGCGGCCACCCAGTTTACCGTCTCCTCCAGCGTATCCACGGCAATCACCTTCAGCGTACGTCCGAGCGCGCCCGGTTGTAGCGGCTCCGGCTTGTCGACGTACACCACCGCCCAGGCATCGTGCTCATCGCCGTACAGCGTGCGGTCACCGCTCAGCGCACGCATTTCCTCCGCGTTGCGCCACGCGGCCACAGCCTGACTTTCACCCAGCGTCAGCGTCGCGCGCGGATAGCGCTGTGCCAGCGCGGCAAGTTCATGGGCGAGGTAAGCAGCAAACTCCTGCGGCGACACCCGGCCGCCGCGCTCAATAAACAGCGCCTGCGGCGAGTAACAGCCGGCCTGGTCATAGCGCATCACATCGTAAGCCACCTGACGCGCCAGCGCCGTACCGCGCCGCACGTCCAGCGCCGACCGTGCCACCATGCCAAAACTGATTTTGTGGCCATGCGGCAGAAAGCGCGTGGCTGGCGGCAGACGCCGCTGCATCGCCGTCAGCGCGGTTTCTCCGCCATAAGCCATCACCACGTCTGCCTCGCGGAACCACTGCTGCTCAGTGCGTTCATCACCGCCCTGCCACCATACAACGGCCAGACAGTCGCCCAGCTGCGGATCGATCTCCGCCAGCAGCTGGGCGAACCAGCCCGCCATCAGCGGCTCAGCGCTCGCTACTTTGCCCACGCTTCCCGCCTTCACCAGCAGGCCGGCAATCAGGCTCCACAGCGACAAACCCGGCACATTGCCGGCCCAGATCTGCAGCAACAGCTGCGGACCAAACGCGCGGGCAAAGCCGCCTTTTGGCCGCGGCTGAAAATCGTCCAGCATCTGCACGTTGCCGAAATCCTCCGCCAGAAAACGCCGCAGCTGCGGTTCACGGAAGGTTTTGAGATAGCCGGTTAAACCGAGCCGCAGCATGTCGGCGTCATAGCCGGTAACCAGCGGCAGCAACCGCTCCGCCTGCTGGCGCACCGGGTGCGAACGGTCAAGCAGGCGCGCGATGGCTTCATCAATCAACGCAGTGATGCGCGCTACGCTCAGGGTGTGCAGGTAGCGGCGCGCGTTATCGCGTACGCTGGCCGCCAGCGTGGCAATCTGCGCCTCGGACAGCACCGGCACGCACACTTCCAGCGCGCTGCCCACATGGCCAAAGTGCAGGCTGTGCCACGCCACCTCGCTGTGGCGGATGCCCGGCAGATGGCCGGCATACACTTTCATGCCCGTGCCTGCGCAGCAGCGAGAAACGATTCCATCGCCAGCGAGCAGCCTTTGGCATCCGCGCCTGCGACGCGGCCCAGCAGCTGAAACCCGCCGGGCACCATCACGCCGGCATCTTCGGTCAGAATGGCGGAAACAGAATTGAAATGGGCGAGATCGTGATGCACAAGTACGCCTGTCTCACCTTCCGGCACCTCCGCACCGGTCAGCGGATTGACCACGCGCGTGCGGATCCAGTGCGGTCCGGATTTCACCGGCGGGCAGATTTCATTGCCGGCATCGTAAAACTGCGTGCTGAGTTCAGTCATGCCGTACATATTGATGCAGTGCGAACGCGGCACGCCGAGCGTCTGCTGCAGCGCGCTATAAAACGCCTCCGCCGCCACTTCACGCGACTGGCCTTTAAAACCCCCGGTGTCGAGGATGCGGCTGCCCGGCGGCAGCCTGAAACGCCGCTGCTGACGCGCCAGTTCGTCCAGCAGATGGACAAAACTGTAGCTGGCACCCAGCAGGGCATAGGGTTGGCCGCTGGCCTGCGCCTGCTCCAGCGCGGCGATCAGACGCGGCAGTTTCAGCCCCTGCGCATCCACCATCACTTCGCTGTCTGGTGTGCCACATTCTTGCATCGCCAGCGTCAGATAATGGGCCAGCGAAGAGTTGGGCAGCTCGCTGCTGTGTGGAAACAGGATCGCCATCGGCAGGCGCGGATATCCGGCCATAAAGCGCTGGCGGAAATTGATCAGCATCGAGCGATCGTAAACCGCCAGCGTCGGGTGATAGCTGCGCCCCCGGCCGGTCCCCGTAGTGCCGCTGGTCATAAAGATGTGGGGAATCTCCGCCACCGGACGGCAGCTCAGCGTCAGATCTTTAAACGCCGTAATCGGCACCGCCGGAATCTGCCGCCACTGTTTTACCGTCAGCGGCGTGCGGCCGCGCTGGCGGGCGAAACGGGCGTAAGGGAGATTGTGTTCGAATTGCCACGCGAACAGCTGCAGCGCCAGCTGGTTGAAATCCGCTTCCGTGGTTTCTTCGCGCTGCATAAACGCCAGCAGCGCGGCGATGATTGACGTTTCGGTCATGAAGGTGCCCTCTTTGGACTGCGGCATAACGGCCAGCCAGGGGCTGAGTGATGCGCAGGATTCGCAGAAAGGCGCAAAGAGGGAATGAGGGCGTGCAGTGACCCCGGTTCCACATCCCTACGCCGGTATTAGCCGGATCAGGTTCAGAGGGTCACTACGTTGCCGGCCGTCATAGCCGCGCGGGTAGAATCTCAGCCCTCTAACAGGGCACCCCTTGGAACAAGCTGCATTCTGGGGTCGGAACGGAGGGCATGTCAAGGCGGGAAGGCGGAGAATCCCCCGCTTCAGCAACGCGATTATTAACGTGCAATATCACTCACAGGAGCGCGATCAGCCCGGCTGACGCAGGCAAAGCGATCGCTGAGCAGCGGATAGTTTTGCGCATCCGGCAGTTCAAAGTGCCACCATTCGGTGGGCATCCCGACAAAACCGCCGCCGAGCATGATGGCGTTCAGCAACAGGCGATGGCGCTGCGCCTGCTGCGGCACGTTGGGATGGAACGGGTGCGACTCCACTGACATGTCGTCAAACCCGGTCCCCATCTCCAGAATGTTGCCCGCCTCATCCACCAGCGTCACATCGATGGCCACGCCACGGCTGTGATTCGAGCCCCGCGCCGGTGGCACCACATAATCCGCGTCGGGACAGGCATCCCACAAGTGCCACTGCGCCTGCTGCGGACGATACGCGTCCAGCACCAGCAGGCGAAATCCCGCCAGCCGGGCGATGTCACTGCTGCGGCGCAGCGCGGCGGCGGCATCCGGATGCAGCAGCGCCTGCGCGTCGCGATAAATAGCATACCCGGCGATGTTATCGGCGGTGGCGTACTTCAGATCAAACATCAGGCCTGGCAAGGTGGCAGCCAAATCGATTAATTCAACGTCCTGCACTGTACATCATCCTGTTAATTGTTAGCCGGCAGCGTAAACGGCTGGCGCGGCAGCGTGGTGAGTCGCTCTGCGCCCTGTGCCGTGACGCGCACGGTTTCACTGAAGGCGAGGCCCTGCGCTGAAATATACATGTGAAATACCATGTTTTCCTCCAGTAACCACGGCGCCTGAGGATGAAAACAGCAGCTGAAATCGCTCGGACGCGGGGTGCGCGTATACAGACCCAGCGCATAACCGGTGATGTTGCTGTAATCCTCACGCAGCCCGGCGCTAAGCACCGCCTCGCGCGCGACGGCATCCACCGTGCAGGCCGCTACGCCCGGCTTCATCACCCGCAGCTGGCGATCCTGAATGGCGATCAGCTGTTGTGCCAGCGCCGCGCGCGCCGCAGAGATTTCACCGACAATCAGCGGACGCATCAGGCGCGCGCTGTAGTGCCGCACTTTAGGGATCAGCTCAACGTGCAGCACATCGCCCGCTTGCAGATGCTGCTCATGGCCGCTGGCATGCAAAAATCCGCTGTCGCCGCTGGCTATAACAATCGGTCCGGTTTCACCGCTGTCAGCACCGAGTCGCAGAAATTGTGCCGCCGCCAGCGCGGCGACATCACGCACGCGCCAGCCGCCCTGCACCTGCGCACACAGCTGGGCCAGCGTGGCATCGGCAATGCCGGCGGCCTGGCGTAAGCTGGCGATTTCAGCCTGAAATTTAACGCTGCGCAACCGGTCGCTGATGCCGCTGACCTCACACCAGCGCACCCCGGGCAGATGGCGCGCCAGCTGCTGCCAGCTATGCACCGTCATGCCGTAGGATGCATAATCCGCGCCCAGCCGCGCCCGCTGATAGCCGCGCCGCGTCAGGCTTTGCGCCACCGCCAGCCACGGATCGTCTTCATCACGGTACGCGTCAATCGCCAGCTGCGGTGACTGCGCGCGGCACGGCGCGGCATCCAGCTGGCGCAGCACCATCCACGGTTCGTCCTGCAACGGCACCAGACAGGCACGATAACGCGTTTCCGACACGGTATAACCGGTTAACCATGCCAGCAGTTCGCCATGATCGATCAGCATCACCTCGATGTCGGCGGCGCGCATGGCGCTGCGCAGCCGTGACAGCGCGTCGGCGATCATGACGCCGGTTCAACCGGCTGGCAGATGTCGAGGATCGCCAGCAAATAGATACGCACCATATCGAGAAATTCACTGATCTCAACGCGCTCATCCGGCATGGTGTTGTACTTGCCGCCGGGCCCGCACACGATGCCCTCCATGCCCGCATGCTGATACAGGTGCGCCGCATCGGTACCGTAGAAGGCGGGCGGCGTGATCACCCCGGTGGGCTGTGGCGTGCCGCGCACAGTCTGCCAGCCGCGATTGACCGCTTTAACGATTGGCGATTCCGGCGACACCTCAAACGGCAGCATGGTGGGTTTATCGCGCAGGCCGTCATCGAACAGCTGCGCCTGCAGACCCGGATAGCGCTGGCACAGTGCATCCAGCAGGGCCTGCAGGTCGGCCAGCACACCATCCACCGTTTGCCCCGGCGCAAAGCGGGCGGAGCCTTTCAGGCGGACAAAATCCGCGACCTGCGGCGGCCGCCACTCCTGCAAATCACGCCCCAGCGCACCGTGAACGGTGCCAATATGGCCACGGTTAATTTTGCGGTGTTCTGCGCTTTTCGCTCCGCTGAAGGTGATGTTATTGATCTGCGGAATCAGTTCAACCGCCGCCGCAATCGCGTCGACCGCCTCTTCACGCTTTGACAGATGGCGCGTATCGCCGGTCAGTTCAATGGTGAACATCAGCGAGCCGGCATGCATGGTCAGTGCCTGTAAATCCGTGGGTTCGGCATTGATGAAATAGTCGGCGCGTACGCCCTGCTCAATCGCCGCCAGCGTACCGATGCCGCCCTGTAACTCGCCGACCACATAAGTGAGGATCACGTCACCCCTGAGCTTCACGCCGGCATCAATCAACGTCTTCAGCGCGCAGAAATAGGCGGCATCGCCCGCTTTCATGTTAGAAACGCCGATGCCGTAAATAAACTGCTCGTCGATTTTTCCCGCCCAGGGATCGACGGTCCAGCCTTCGGTAACCGGGTTAGTATCAAGATGACCGTTGAACAGCAGGCTGTGGCCGCCTCCGGTGCCGGCCAGCCGCCCAATGGCGTTCAGCCGATCGCCGGCCACCGGCTGCAGTTCAGTCTCCAGCCCCAGCTGCGCCATCTGTTCTGCCATATAGCGGGCTAATTCGCGCTCGCCCTCGGTGGCACTGTAACTTTTGTGCTGCACCATTTTTGCCAGGAAAGCGAGGCAGTATTCACGATCGATGTGATGAATTAACTGTTCAGGGTTCATGCGCTTCTCGTTATGCCACGGATTGGGTCAGATCAGGGATGTGCACGGCATCAAGCAGTGCACGGGTGTAAGGATGCTGTGCCTGCGCCCGCATATTCTCGCCGGGCAGCACTTCCACCACATCGCCGCGATACATCACCGCCACGCGATGAGCGATCTGGCGGATGAGATTGAGATCGTGGGTGATGAACAGATATGCCGTGCCGTAGCGACGGCGCAGCTCCAGCAGCAGCTCGATAATGGTGGCCTGCACCGACACATCCAGCGCCGCCGTGATTTCATCGCAAATCACCAGGTCCGGCGGGTTAGCGAAGGCGCGCGCAATCGCTACGCGCTGCTTTTGCCCACCCGACAGCGCGTGCGGATAGCGGCTGGCAAATTCCGCGGGCAGCCGCACTTCCTGCAGTAGACGCGCCACCGCCTGCGCCTCGCTTTCTCCCGGTGGCAGTCCATACAGCCGCAGCGGACGGGCGATGATTTCGCCGACGGTCATGCGCGGATTGAGTGACGCATCCGGATGCTGAAAAATCATCTGCACACGGCGGCGATACGCCGGGTCCATCTGCGCGCGGCCATATAACGTCGCGCCGCAGAAGTCGATACTGCCAGTGAACGGCACCAGGCCGGTTATCGCCTTGCCGAGTGAAGATTTACCCGAACCGGACTCGCCGACCACGCCGAGAATTTCGCCCTGATGCACCGTCAGCGAAACCGCATTGGCGGCCCGCGTCGTGTTCGCCTCCCGTTTCAGCAGCCGATCGAGCACGCCGTGCTGGCCATAATTAATCGTCAGCGCCTGCAGGCTGAGCAGCGGCTGACTGCCGGCCGCATCCGCGACCAGCCGATGCTGCGGATCCGGCACCGCGGCAATCAGTTTGCGCGTATACGGATGTGCGGGTGCGCTGAACAGCGTGCGCGTCGCGTCCTGCTCGACGATGCGGCCCTGCTCCAGCACGCACACCCGGTCGGCCACTTTCGCCACCAGCGCCAGATCGTGTGAGATATACAGCGACGCGACGCCGGTCTCGGCGCGCAGTCGCTCGTAGAGATCGAGGATTTGCGCCGAGCTGATGACGTCCAGCGCCGTGGTCGGCTCATCAAAAATCAGGCAGTCCGGCTGGCAGGCGAAGGCGGTGGCGATCAGGATGCGCTGCTTCTCACCGCCGGAAACCTGATGCGGATAGCGCTGCATCATGCGTGCCGGGTGCTTCAGCTCGACATCGCGCAGCAGCGATTCCCCCAGCTGCTGCGCTTCGCGTGCTGACAGCCCACGATGACGGCGCAGCACTTCAGTGACCTGTTCACCCAGCGTCAGCGTCGGGTTCAGCGACGCGCTGGGATCCTGAAAAATCATGCCAAGCTTTTTACCGCGCAGCGCCATCAGTTGGTGCGCTGGCAGCTGCAGCAGGCTTTCGCCGTTCAGCCGGATATCACCCGCCTGCTCGCGTGCGTTACTGGCCAGCCAGCGCATGATCGCCCAGCCAAGGGTGGTCTTGCCGGAGCCGGATTCCCCCACCAGCCCCAGCACTTCGCCCGGCATCACCTGCAGGGTGATATCGCGCAGTACCGGCAGCGAATGGCCGCGCGCTAACGCATAATCGAGGCTGTAATTGTCCACCGACAGCACCGGGTTGTGCGGACTCTTCATTTGTGGCTCCCTGGATTTAGCACATCACGCAGGCCATCGCCCAGCAGGTTGAAGCCAATCGCCACCAGCGCGATAGCCAGACCGGGGATCATCATCATCCACGGTGCTTTAAAGAAATAACTGCGCGCTTCGGACACCATCAGCCCCCACTCCGGCTCGGGCGGCTGCGCGCCGAGGCCGAGAAAGCTCAGCGTGGCAAACAGCATGATGGCGAATGCCACGCGAATGGTGGCTTCCACGATGATCGGCGCGAGAATGTTCGGCAGCATTTCGCGCAGAATGATGTAGTAACCCGCTTCGCCGCGCGCGATGGCGGCGCTGATATAGTCCTGCTGACGCGCCGCCAGCGCCACGCTGCGCGCAATGCGCACCATGCCCGGCACGAAGGCGATGGTGATGGCCAGCACGGCGTTCATGCTGCTCTGCCCCAGGGTGCTGACAATCAGCAGCGCAAACAGCAGGCTGGGAATCGCCATCACCGCATCCATGGTGCGCATCAGGAATTCATCCACTTTGCCACCAACGTAGGCGCTGGCGGTGCCCAGCACCGAGCCAATAACCATCGCCAGCGCGGTCGCCAGCAGCGACAGCAAAATGGTGGATCGCGCGCCGACCAGCACCCGGCTAAAAATGTCACGCCCCAGCTGATCGGTGCCGAACCAGTGTTCTGCGCTGGGCGGGCGGTAACGCGCCAGAATTGAGATCGCTTCCGGATCAAACGGTGCCACGTGCGCGCCGCCCGCCACCATCAGCAGCGCCAGCAGCAGAATCAGCACCCCCGCCGCACCCTGCGGCGAGCGCAGTAATCGTTTCAGTATTTCAGGCATAGGAAATCCGCTTATCGAGCATGACGTAGGCCAAATCCGCGAGGAAATTCACCACGGCATAGGTTGCCGCGAGGATCATCACGCCGGCCTGAATGGTGGGCAAATCGCGCGCCTGCACCGCGACAATCAGCTCCCGGCCAATACCGGGAATGGCAAAAATCTCCTCCACCACCACAATCCCGCCCAGCAGATAGCCGACGTCGAGCGCCACAATGGTGATGGTGGGCAACAGGCCATTGCGCAGTGCATGGCGCCACAGGATGCGCCGGCGCGACAGGCCTTTCAGCCACGCGGCGCGAACGTAGTCGGTGTGCAGTACGTCAACCATTTCCGAGCGCACCATGCGCGAAACGTGTGCCACCAGAATCAGCGCAACGGTGATCGACGGCAGAATCAGGTGCTGAATACCGCTGATAAAATTTTCGCTGAGCGGCACGTAGCCGGTGGCGGGCAGAATCTGCCAGACATCGGCAAACAGCAGCAGCACCAGCGTGGCGGTGACGAATTCCGGAAACGAGATGCCCATGTAGGAGATCACGCTGACCAGCACATCGGCGGTCTTACCGCGCCGCACGGCCGCCCAGATGCCGAGCGGAATGGCGATCACCAGCATCAGTAACAGGGCGCACAGCGCCAGCAGCAGCGAGCGCGACAGCGCGGTCAGCAGCGTTGGCCCGACCGCCAGGCCATTGCGCATCGACACGCCAAAGTTGCCCTGCAACGCCTGTGTCAGCCAGTGCCAGTATTGCAGCCAGGCGGGCGCATCCAGCCCAAGCCGCGCCCGCACCGCCGCCAGCGCTTCCGGGGTGGCGTTTTGTCCCAGCAGCGTAACCGCGGCATCGGCGGGCAGCAGCTGAGTGATGCCGAACACCAGCAGCGACACCACCAGCAGCGTGTAAATCATCAGCAGCAGGCGTTTAAGCAGGTAACTTGCTGTCACGGTCGCTCCTTACAGGCTGCGCTTTGGCGCATTAGCAGTCAGCCAGACATGATCGAGGCGGAACACCGCACCGCGCGGATGCAGATGATAGCCCGCCACGTGCTCACGGCTGGCAGCCAGCAAATCAAAGAAGGTCGGGATTAACGAGGGCACCTCATCGTGCATCAGCTGCTGCGCTTTGCCGTACAGCTGGGTGCGCAGCGTTTCATCATTGGTTTCGCGCGCCGCCATCACTGCACCGTCGAAAGCCGCATTGTTCCAGCGCGTTTCGTTCCACGCCGCCGTTGAGGTATAGAGCAGAGAAAACACCGCATCTGGCGTCGGCTGCATGTTGTAAAAGCCGACGTAGAAATTGCCCTTCTTCCACACCTGATCGAGATAGGTGCTGTGCGCCATGGTCTGCACATTGATACGGAAACCGCCCGGTTTCGCCATCTCCCGCAGGGCAATCCCCAACTGGGTGCGGGTTGACGGTTTGTCCGAGGCGATGAGCGTTAAATCCAGCCCATTGGGATAACCGGCCTCCGCCAGCAGCGCTTTGGCTTTGCTGTAGTCCAGCGCTTTTTGCGTCAGCTGCGCGTAATACGGATAAGCGGCGTTGATCGGCGTATCGTTACCCGGCGATCCCAGCCCGTCTGCGACAAAATCCACCGATGCCTGGCGGTCCACGCATAACGCCATCGCCTGGCGGACGCGCGCATCATTAAACGGCTTTTGATCGCAGCCCATGTTGACGTTAAGAAACTGGCCGGACGCCACGCGCAGCGGCAGCACGCCCGCCGATTTGGCTAAGCGGGCAAACTCGCTCGACTGCGCACTCAGCATCAGATCGGTATCGCCGGCGATCAGCGCGGAGCTTTCAGCGATAGCGTCGGGATACACCACCACTTCCACGCCATCCAGATACGGCCGCGTGGCGTCGTAATAGTACGGGTTGCGTTTCACCACGATTTTGCGTTCCGGATCGTAAGACACCAGCTGGAACGGCCCGGCCCCCAGCGAGGCGCTACTCAGCTTGTCGTACTGCCCCTGCGCGATATGCGCCGGGATGATTTTGGCATCCGGATAGGCCAGCATCACCGGCAGATCGGCATAAGGCGCCTCGGTCTCAATCAGGATGGTGTTGTTGTCTTTAGCGCTTACCGTTTTAATCGGGCCGATGTTGTGCAGCGCCGGTGAGGCGTTTTTCGGGTCCAGCAGCGCCTGCAGGCTGGCGACCACATCCGCTGCGGTGAGCGGCGAACCGTCGCTGAAGCGCAGATCGGGCCGCAGGGTGAAGGTCCACTGGGTTAAGTCGTCGTTCGGCTGCCAGGACTGCGCCAGATCGGCTTCCGCTTTCATCGCCTGCGTCAGGCGGGTTAAGCCGCTGTACAGCAGCTCTGCCACCAGATATTCCGGATTAACCCGCACCTGATGGGGATTGAGCACGCTGACCGCCTGGTCAACGCTGATGCGCAATACGCCACCTTTACGCGGCGTGCCGCCCGGGGTCGCGCTGGCAACGGCGGCAGCCGAGGCACTGAATGACCAGGGCAGCAGCGCCGCTCCGGTCAGGGCGGTTGAACTGGCGATAAACTGTCTGCGGTTTAACCCTTTCATGGCGCACATCTTCTGTTCCTCGTTGGTTTATTAATTACCCTGGGTTGGCTGAAAATCATTGGCGAGATACGCCAGAATCGACTGCGAAAGTGCAATAACATCTGCCATCGTGGTGTATTCATCGGCGGCATGAATGCGGTTATCGGGACGGGCAAGTCCGCCCAGCAAAATTTCCTGAATGCCGGCCTGCTGTACCCAGCCCATATCCGAGCTGGTGGCGGATCCCCAGGCTTTGAATTCTGCTGGCGGGAAGCCGAAGCCCTGGCTGAGCGCCGCCTGCCAGCGCGGCCAGTGCGGACCGGTGGGATCGGCGACTGGTGCCAGATGGCCAATCAGTTGTAGCGTGACGTCACTGGCGACGCTGCCCTGCATCGCCTTATCCACGCACTGCGTCAGCTCCTGCCACACGTCGGCAAACGGCTCTTCCGGCGCATAACGGCGATTAACCAGCAGCTCGAAGCGTTCCGGAATGGTGGAGCCTTTACTGCCGCCGTGCGCGGCGGCCAGCGTCAGTAAGGCGGTGAGCGGCTGGCCCTGATAGTGCGGCGGCGCGGGCATTGCCGAAACCCGCTGTTCCACTTCACCTTTCAGCTGATACAGCGCATTCATCAGCGGAAGCGCGGCCTCAATGGCGTTAATACCCTGCAGCGGATCGCCGGAGTGCGCCGAGCGGCCGCTGACGATAATTTTGATATCGATACTGCCAAAGCAGCCGGCCCAGATGCGCGGCACCGCGCCGCCGTTGAAGCTGAGCAGGTGACCGTGGAATAACTGCTGCTCCGCCAGATAACGAATACCGGGATAAAGGCCGCCCTCTTCATCGGTACAGAGTAAAAACACCGGGTTATAGCGCAGGCGGAGCTGATAGCGCTGCGCGGCCCGCACCGCAGCCAGCGCGGCCACGATGGTGCCTTTCATGTCCGCGGCACCGCGTCCAAACAGCTTATTTTCCGCCACGCTGAGCGCCAGCGGCGGAAAGCGCCAGCCATCACCGGCCGGAACCGTATCGGTGTGAAAGTAGAGATTGCAGTTTTCAGCCGCGCCGGCATCCAGCGCGGCCAGCAGATTCACCCGCTCGCCCTGCGCGCTGCCGTCCGGCGTCTGCCACAGCGCGTCGGGCACCGAAACGCGCTGCAGATCAAAATGCATCGGCTGCAGCATCGTGCTCAGCAGGTCGGCGAATGCTGCGTAACCCAGTCCGGGCGGGAAGCAGGTATCCACCGCCAGCATGCGTTGCAGATCGTCAAGAATCTGCGCCTGATCGTCGGCGATATGGGTCAGAGCGCGCTGTAGTGATGAATTTTCCTGCATAAACTGTTCACTTATTGTATTTCTATATAGTTTATAGATAATGCAAATGAACAGTTGGGGTCAATCGGTAATCGGAAACATGCAAAAAAACTATGACGCGCACGACGTTCCTCAATTCAGTCGCCTGAACGAAGGCGAAGGCGCTCCGCTGTACGAAGTAGTGAAGCGCCATATCAGTGAATCCATCCTGCAGGGCGAACTGCCGGCAGGCACCATTTTGCCCAGTGAAAACAGTCTGGCGGCGAAGTTCGGTGTCTCGGTCGGTACGGTGCGCAAGGCGCTGGCGGCGCTCACGACGGAAGGGATGCTGATGCGCCGGCGCAAAACCGGCACGGTGGTGACCGGCTGGGCGCCGCTGCATAACCTCAGCCATTTCTTTCACTATTTTCGTCTGCATGACAAATCGGGCGGTTTGCTGCAGTCGGAAACGCGACTGCTGGAGTATCAGCATAGCCGCGCCAGCGCCGACGAGGCCGATAAGCTGCAGATCGCAGCGGGTGACGCAGTGATTCGCCTGAAACGCCTGCGCCAGGTGAAGGGTATTGCGGCCATGCATGAAACGCTGGTGCTGCCCGCCGCGCGTCTGCCCGACTTTCCGCCGGCGGAACAGCTACCGCAGTTGCTGTATCGTTACCTGTTTGAGCAGTACGATGTGCGTGTTGCGGCAGTACGCGAGCAGATCAGCGCCACGCTCGCTACAGAAGAAGATGCCAGCCTGCTGGAACTTGCTCTGCCGCACGCGGTGATGGTGATCGATGAGGTCTCATTTGATCAAAGCGCCACGCCGGTGATTCTTGCACATCACCGTTTCAGCACTGAACACTTTATGTATGTCAATGAGATACGCTGATCACGTAGATGTTTTACTGTAAGGTGTTCAGATGCGCATCCACGCGCACCTGATTAATTTGCACCAAAACGCAGCGAACGTTGTGAATAACAACCGCTAAGGTGATCTCACTGAACAGGACATTTCCCATGGCAGCACGGCAGCATCATTACCAGATTCACCTTCGCTGGAGCGGCAATCGCGGCGATGGCACAGCGTCTTATACCGCTTACGATCGTGACAGCGAATTACAGGCACCCGGTAAACCGCCCATTTTGCTGAGTGCCGATCCGGCATTTCGTGGGGATAAAACGCGCTGGAATCCTGAGGAATTGCTGCTGGCGTCTGCGGCGGCCTGCCATAAGCTGTGGTATTTACACCTGTGCGCCGATGCCGGCATTGTGGTGGAGGAGTATGAAGATGCTGCCGAAGGGAACATGGTCGAGGGGGCGCGTGGCCGCTTCACCGATATCACGCTGAAGCCGCGCATCAAACTGCGCGACCCAGCGGATGCCGATCGCGCGCGGGCATTGCATCATCAGGCACACGAAGCCTGCTTCATCGCCAACTCGCTGAATTTTCCGGTAAACTGCGATCCTGAATTTTTCTGATTATGATGCGCGGGCCAGCGGCGTTTGCCACAGCCGCACGCCGTTGCGCCCGGCGCGCTTCACTTCATACAGCGCTTCATCCGCATGGCGCAGCCAGTCGCTTAACGATTCGGCGCTGACCGCAGGCGCAATACCGATACTGACCGAGCAGCGGAACTCTGCCGAGGCCGGTAAACGCAGCTGGGCAATCTTCTCTTTTAGCCGTTCGGCCAGTTCCACCACTGATTCATCGCTGGCCTGATGCACGATGACGCCCAGCTCATCGCCGCCAAAGCGCGCCGGAATGTCCTGCAGCCCGACATAGTTGCGCAGCAGCGCCGAGATCTCGGCCAGCAGAAAATCGCCCGCCTCATGACCCCAGCTATCATTGACCACTTTGAAGTGATCGACATCCAGCAACAGCAGATAGCCGCTGCTATCGCCGCGCCGCGTGCTGAGAAATTCACTCTCCAGCCGCCGCTCAAACAGGCGCCGGTTAGGAATTTTCAGGCCGGGATCCATCAGCGCGATGCGCTCCAGTTCACGGTTGCGGGTGCGTAAATGCCAGGTGAGATTGTAGGAAGCCACGCTGAGTACCAGCATGTAACAGGTGGCCAGCGGCAACGTTAGCCAGACCGTTTGCGTGCTGAACGCCAGATGTACGCTGGTGCCATCCAGCAGCCACACCATAATAAACCCGCACAAAAATGCCTGTATGGCGGCAATCAGCTGCGCGCCGCCGCCAGCGGCATAGCGATCCGATGCCAGCACCGCCATGATGACAAAAGAGGGCATCGGGCTTAACGCCATCAGCGCCACCCAGATTCCGCCGAAGGCGGCATCCAGCGTCAGATTCTGGCGTTCGGTACCGGTTGAGTCTTCGGCACGAAGCGCACGCTGATACGCGAGCCATGGCCAGAAAAAGGCGTTCATAAACAGCAGCGCGCTGAATGCCAGTCCGCGCTGCATTTCCAGTAACACCGAGAGAATCGGAAAGAAACAGAGGATCGTGCCGAGCTGACGCATGATGAACATACGACGGACGAAGCGTTTTGACCGGCGCTTCAAATGGTTTTCATCAGGCGAGTAGTAATTCATTCACGGGAAAATTCAGGTCGACAAAAATGGCAGTGTATCGGGAAAAAGTCGCCCTGCGGCGACTTTTTTTAAGAATTTTCGCCTTGCACATTGGCGACACGAAAATAAGAAGCGCTTTGCCGCCAATAGCAGTAGCGGCCAGCGGGTAAAGTTCGCTGCCGCCGCGCGTGTTGTTAGCTTGCAGCTCCCTGCAAACGAAACTGGCTGACCAGCCGCTGCAGCATGAATGCCTGCTCTTCCAGCGCCTGTGCGGAATGGGATGACGCGCTGACCAGCGACGCACTTTGCTGGGTAGTACCGTCCAGCTCACCTACCGCGCGCGCGATTTGCTCAATGCCGCGGCTCTGCTCATCAGAAGCAGCCGCGATCTCCGCCATGATTTCATTCACGCGTGCGATGCTACTGACAATCTGCTCCATCGTTTCACCCGCGCGCGCTACCTGCTGATGGCCGTTGCTGATACGCCCGACCGATTCGCCAATCAGTCGTTCAATATCTTTCGCCGCTCCGGCACTGCGCTGGGCCAGATTACGCACTTCGCTGGCGACCACCGCAAAGCCTCGCCCCTGCTCGCCGGCGCGGGCGGCTTCAACCGCCGCGTTGAGCGCCAGGATATTGGTCTGGAAGGCGATGCTGTTGATCACCGCAGTAATCTCGGCAATTTTCTTTGAACTATCAGAAATCTCGCCCATGGTGCTGACGACGTTGTGCACCGCGATACCGCCCTGACTGGCGTTATGCGTCGCTTCCGCCGCGATCTGGCTGGCGAGACGCGCATTGCTGGCATTATTTTTCACCGTGGCGGTGAGCTGCTCCATGCTGGCGGCGGTTTCCACCACCGCAGCCGATTGCTGGGCGGTGCGCGACGACAACTCCAGGTTGCCCTGATGTATGGTGCTGGCAGCCTGCGACACATTGCTGACGCTGTGCAGCACCTCGCCAATCATGCCACGCAGCCGCGCATTCATGCGTCCCATGGCAGAGGTGAGCTGGCCGAGCTCGTCCTGGCGATTAGTGACAAACTGCGAGCTGAGGTCGCCGCTGGCAATGCGTTCCGCCAGCGCGAGGTTGTGGAACAACGGGCGCGTAATCTGCCGGATAATGGTCCAGGCCACCAGCACGCCCAGCACTATTGCCAGGCTGCCAATCAGCAGCGAGAGCGCCGCTGACCCGTTAGCCAGTTCATCGTTACGCGCCTTAACCAGGGCGATGATCTGTTTGATCGCCGCGCTGCTGTTATCGCCCGCCACTTTGACGGTGTTTTCCGCGCCGCGCAGCTGGCCGTAAATCGCTGCCGCCTGCAGGCTCAGATCTTTGAAACGTTCGGTATCCTGCCATAGCGCGTTAAATCCGCCCTGCTGCTCCGCTGGCAGCTGGGCCAGTAGCGTGTTCATGTCCTGCCCGGCGCGCTGAAAATCATGTTCCAGTTTATTGCGCAGTGCCTCGCTGACATTAAAGCGCAGCGCCCAGGCCTCTTCGCGCACATTACTGATGGCAAACAGCAGCTGATAAATCTGGTTGGTGACTTCGGGTGTACTGACGGGGGTCCGGATTAGCCCGGTATAGCGCGACGTCATGTCCTGCTGGCTCAGCGCATCCAGCTGGCTGCGCACATCGTTGAGCTGTCGGGTTGCCTGGGTCATGGCGGTGATGCTGTGCTGAAAACGGGCAAGATGGCTGGCGACATCGTTGAGCAACCCTCTGGCATCCGCCGTCCACGGCAATTGCTGGGCCTGCTGCGTCAGCTGTTGAGCGTGCGTGACGTAATCCGTCATGGTGTCGCCCGCTTTGTCCTCGCCATACAGATATTTAAGACGATTGATTTTGGCCTGAAAGACTTCAATGTTGATGTCATAAATCAGATTGGTTTTCTGATAGATATCGTGGATCTGATTGAATCGTTGCACGCTGAGCGCTGTGGCCAGCGCCACCAGCAGCAGGACGATGCCGAAGCCCGCCGCCAGCTTGCGCGTAATGCGCACATTCCGTAATCGGGAGACCAGTCCCATGTCTCGCTCCTGTCATTGTTGTTTTTGTTGAGTCTGCAGAAGGAGTTATCGGACCGTAACGGGAATTGTTTACTGTTGCGGGGCGAAAATGTGCTGTGTCATAAAAGCGGTCCTGCCAGAGTAGCCTATTCATAGCAAAGCCGGCGATTTCAGCCTGAAATCGCCGGCCATGGCTGGGCAATTACCAGCGAGTTGCCAGCATATCAATGACGAAACGGTACTTCACCTCGCCCTTCAGCATACGCGCGAAGGCCGTTTCGATCTCTTCACCGGCGATCAGCTCAATATCTGCCGTGATGTTATGCTCGCCGCAGAAATCCAGCATCTCCTGAGTCTCTTCAATGCTACCGATGGATGAACCGCTGATGCTCAGACGGCGAAACACCAGCGGCGTGACGTTCGGCGACTGATGCGGTTGGTCAGGAATGCCGACCAGCACCAGACGGCCATTGGTCTTCAGCGTCGCGAGGTAAGGATCCAGATCGTGCGGTGCCGCCACGCAGTCAATGATGAAATCAAGCGAGGTCTGGCATGCCGCCATCCGCGCGGCATCACGCGACACCACCACGCGCGTAGCACCAAGACGACGTGCGTCAGCGCCTTTTTCCGGCGAGGTAGTAAACAGGGTAACCTCAGCGCCCAGCGCGCTGGCCAGTTTTACCGCCATGTGGCCCAAACCACCCAGCCCCACTACCCCAACGCTATCGCCGGCTTTGACGCCAAAATGGCGCAGTGGCGACCACACCGTCACGCCCGCACACAGCAGCGGTGCCACGCCCGCCAGCGCCAGATTTTGCGGAATCGACACGACAAAATGCTGATCGACCACCACATTCTGCGCGTAGCCGCCCCAGGTGCTGTCGCCGGTGTATTTATCGATGCCGTTGTAAGTGGCGGTGAAGCCCGCTTCGCAGTACTGCTCTTCCTGCTGCTGGCAGAAGTGGCAGGCACGGCAGGAATCCACCATCACGCCCACACCGACCACATCACCGGCTTTGAAGCGCGTAACCTGAGTTCCGGTCTCCAGCACGCGTCCAACGATCTCGTGGCCCGGCACCAGCGGATAACGACTGACCGCCCACTCATTGCGTGCCATGTGCAAATCGGAATGGCATACGCCGCAGTAAAGAATTTCAATTTTTACGTCCTGCTGCTGCAGCGGACGCAAAGTAATCTGGCCGGCAGCCAGCGGTTGCGCTGCATCCTGTGCCACCAGTGCGTTAATTTTCATGGTGCCTTCCTCAAATTCTGATGTGGGCTGAATGAAGGCGGCAGACTATAATCAACGCGGTGCAGAATTGATAGTAGTCACCATTTGGTGACCATAAAGGAGAGTGCGATGCCAGCCTGGGTTGATGGCAAACTGGTTTTCTATGCGGATTCGCCACCGCGCCGTCTGATGGATCTGTTTTCGGTGAAATGGAGCACAATGGTGCTGCACGCGTTGTATCACTGGCCGGGACAGCGCGCCCGTACCGGTGAACTGCAGCGTAGCCTGCAGGGGATTTCGAAAAAAATGCTGTTTCAGACACTGAAAGAGCTGGAGCAGCGCGGCTTAATTGCACGTCAGGTCTACGAAGTGATTCCACCGAAAGTGGATTACCGGCTGACCGCGCTGGGGATGACCTTCGCCCGGCCGATTGAGCAGATGTATCAGTGGGGATTAGAAAACCAGGCGGCACTGGATGAGATGGAAGCTAACCTTCGCGCGGCAGGCGGCAAGCCGGCGGAAAACGCCCACCCTGCAGCGTCATCCGCCAGTGAATAACCACGCGCGGGTCGCATAGTGTTCGTCGCGGCGCGATTTATCACACACTAAATGGCGCCGCGGTTCGTGGATCGATCCGGTGACCGTTAACCAAACGGCGTTTCGCGTGCCAGCAGACGGGCGATGACGTTGAGAGCGCCCTCGTCGTTATTACTTTCCGTCCGATACCGCGCGACGGCTGCCACCGGTGCAGCGGCGTTGGCCATGGCAAAGCTGTAACAGGCCTGGCGCAGCATTTCGATGTCGTTGGCGCTGTCGCCAATCGCCAGCACTTCACAATCATCAATGCCCCACTTCTCCTGCAGCAGCGCGATGCCGTGCGCCTTATGACAGCCGGGAATGATTAAATCGACAAAGCCAAATCCGCTGGAGACCGGATGCATGATGTTTTCAATCGCGTTCAGTTCGCTGTGCAGACGCGCCAGCAGCGCCTCGACACCTTCGTGTGCCAGATTCAGCGAAAACTTGAAAATGGTATCGTCGATATCGTACAGGCTGTCGCGCTTCTCCAGCCGGCGATAGTGATTGGCCAGCATGGCGACCACCTCATCCGGCATTGACTTGTGCACATAAGCCCCGTTGCGACCGCACACCACGGTGCTGATCTCCGGCTCTTTGGCGAGAATATCCAGCACCTGATGAACACGTTCCGGCGCCAGTTCGCCGCAGAAAATTTCTTCGTTGCTGTCGGACACCCAGGCACCGTTTTCAGCCACGAAGGCGATCTCATCTTTGATAGCGGGAAAATAGTGCTGCAACTGATAATACTGATTGCCGCTGGCGACCACGAAACGGATGCCTTTCTCCTTCAGCAGCGCGTACTGGCGCGCAAAACGCTGCGCGTTGTACTGCTTATTGTCATCGAGAAATGTCCCATCCATATCCACCGCAATCATTTTTACTGCCATCATGCTCTCCCGTCTCTGTGTGCCGTCAATCCGTCCGGCTTTACCAAGGTTTTATCAAGCTTACTCGCGGTGTGGATTAATGAGAATGTGAATAATGAGTTTGTTAACCGCTTTCAGAGATTTCCAGCCCATTTTTTACTGCAATTCGGCCCCTTTTTCTCTGATCCAGGCACAGAACATGTCTGCCATATCGCGTGCGTAAGCCTGAATTTCTGCTGCGCTGCGCGGCGATTCGGAAAAATGCTTGCCGACGTCACCCAGCGTACTGTTGATTAAATCCGCCGCCCGCGCCACCTCAGCCGCGTCCCGCTGCGGCAGCAGCTGTTGCAGAAATTCGCACATCACATTTTCGCCATTGGCGCGCGCGGCCTGCACTTCCGGCGCATCCCGGTAAAGCGGCGCGGCATCATTCAGTGCGGTGCGCATCGCCGCCTCTTCACACTCCGAGTGCAGGAACGCCCAGGTCAGCTGATGCAAGCGCTGACGCGGCGTGGATGCGCTGTCGCGCAGAATCGAACCCAGCAGATCGCCGGTTCGCTGCCACTCTTCGCTCTGCAGACGGAAAAGGATAGCGGCCTTGTTGGGGAAATACTGGTACAGCGATCCAATACTGACGCCTGCCCGTTCGGCCACGCGGGCAGTGGTAAAGCGCGTGGCACCTTCCTGCTCCAGAACCTGAGTCGCCGCCTGCAAAATGGCTGCCACCAGCTCACTGGATCGCGCCTGCTGCGGCTTTTTTCTTTCAGAAATCTTAGCGTTACGTTGTGCGGCCATCGTCTGCTCCTGAACGCGAATAGTGAAATGCGAGTAATTCATCGTATTCTGTTCCTGACGCAAAATCCACCTTCTGATGCAGGAACCCCGATGATGAACACCCTGACTTCCGCGCCGCTGGCGCCGCTGCTTAACTATTTATTTGAGCTGGCGGATAACATGGCGCATCCCACCAATGAAGCGTTTCGCGTGATGTCCGATGAGGAGCAAACGCGTCTGCTGCAGAGCAAAACCGATTACCGCGAACTTTACGGTCATTTAAAAGATGTGCCGCTGGCGGTCTCGCGGGAAACCGGCAAACTGCTGTATATGCTGGCGCGCAGCAGCCGGGCGCAGCATATCGTTGAGTTTGGTACTTCGTTTGGTCTCTCCACCCTGCACCTGGCGGCGGCGGTGCGCGATAACGGCGGCGGTCGCATCATCACCAGCGAGTTTGAACCGGGCAAAGTGGCGCTGGCGCGCAATCATTTTGCCGATGCTGGCGTCAGTGACCTGATTGAAATTCGCGTGGGCGATGCGCTGGACACGCTGAGTCAGGACCTGCCAGCCAGCGTTGATATGCTGGTGCTGGATGGCGCGAAGGCGATCTATCCGGAGATTCTGCAGCTGGTGCAGCCCTGGTTGCGTCCGGGGGCCCTGATTGTGGCCGATGATGCCGATTTCAGCCCGGAGTATCTGGAAATGGTGCACGGCAGCCGCCTCTATACCTCGCTGCCGTTTGCTGATGGCGTCGAAGTTTCAATGTGGCTGGGATCGCCGCATCAAGGCGCTTAACAGCGCCACGTTTATGTTATATCGTTACAATCCCGTGCTCTGATTTAGGTTGCTGCGATGAAGGTTACCGTTCCACTGTTAGTGATTGCTTTTGCTTCGGCGAAAGCGGGAGCATTTCAGGCGAAAATCGATCCATTGAAGCTGGCGCTGAAACCGGCTAACGCACTTGCCAGCACCGATCAGGCGCAGCCGCTGGCGATTGCCGAAGCGCATGCGCGCCTGGCGGCGGCGGTGAGCGGCTGTCAGTGTCCGTTCTGCACCCAGATGCGGCTGATGAATACCGGGTTATGATGATAGGTTCGTCGCCGCACAGCCCGCTGCGCGGCGACGCATCAGTCAAACCATGGCTGGAACGGATCCGGCAACTGTGCCCAGCCGTCTGGCCCCAGCGCCATCTCCTCATCGGTCAGTAACGCATGTTGCAGCTGCTGACGCAGCGCAGTTTCATCCATATCGATCCCGATGATCACCATCTCCTGCCGCGCATCCCCCGTGCCTTCATGCCAGTTTTCGCGGATGTAATGCAGCGTGTCTGCATCCTGCGGCCAGCGATCTTCAGGCACGCAGGCCCACCACATCCCGGCCAGCCCCTGCCGCGTAACGCCGCCGGCCTGCGACCAGGATCCGGCGTGACGCGGGCGGGTTGCCAGCCAGAAATATCCTTTTGACCGCACCACGCCTTGCATGTGCTGCGTAATCACCTGGTAAAAACGCTGCGGATGGAAGGGACGACGCGCGCGGAAAACAAAGCTGCGGATGCCGTACTCTTCAGTTTCAGGCGTGTGCTCGCCGCGCAACTCTTTCAGCCAGCCGGGGGCCTGTGCCGCAGCATCGAAGTCAAACAGGCCGGTATTCAGCACCTGATCAAGCGCCACCTGACCAAACTGCGCGCGAATAATCCGCGCACGGGGATTGAGCGAGTGCAGAATCGCGGTCAACCGTGCCTGCTCCGCCGCATCAATCAGGTCGGTTTTGTTGAGAATCAGCACATCGCAAAATTCAATCTGATCGATCAGCAAATCGACCACCGTGCGCTCATCCTCCTCGCCGAGCGATTCGCCGCGCGAGCGGACGCTTTCACTGGAATCATAGTCACGCAGGAAATTGTAGCCATCCACCACGGTCACCATGGTATCCAGCGCCGCCACGGCGGACAGGCTTTGCCCCTCTTCATCGGCAAACGTAAAGGTTTCGGCCACCGGCAACGGCTCAGAGATGCCGGTCGATTCAATCACCAGATGATCAAAACGCCCCTCTTTTGCCAGCCGGTTGACCTCCAGCAGTAAATCTTCGCGCAGCGTGCAGCAGATGCAGCCGTTGCTCATTTCCACCAGCTTCTCGTCGGTACGTGACAACGCCGCCCCGCCCTCGCGCACCAGCGCGGCATCAATATTCACTTCCGACATATCGTTGACGATCACCGCCACGCGGCGGCCTTCGCGGTTGTTGAGAATATGGTTAAGCAAAGTGGTTTTTCCGGCGCCGAGAAAGCCAGAGAGTACGGTGACCGGCAGCCGCCTGAAGCCGCCGTTGGTGGATAAAGCTGACATAATCACTCCTGAATAATGACATCACGCGCACCTGAAGGGGTGCTGATATTGATATGTTATAACATAACAATATACAGTGTCATGATCGTCGTGCACTTTTTGTGGGGATTTTGCCTTTCAGGGAAAGCGAACAGCGGGCCGGGCGCCCGCTGCGGGCAATTACTGGTTGTCCGGATAGCTCAGTTCGATGGCATCGTCCGGCAGTTGAGTGAAGGTTTTCACGAGGGTATGGAAATCCGCCACCGGTTTGAGATCGGCAAACTGCTGCGGATAGAGATCCTTCGCCAGGATTTCCATGCCGATAATGTTGTACGGGTGATTGTAGAAGTGATGATATACCCCATACACGCGCTCCTGCTTCACCGGCGCGATTTGCGCCAGGCCGGTACGCTGCAATAACGTCTGGAACGTGGCACGCACTTCCTGCGGCTGCACGCCGTAACCAAACGGCAGCACGTTGCTGTTTGGCCGCTTTGAACCGGTCATGATGTAAACGTCCGGTTTCATGGCGATGATTTTTTCCAGCGCGACAAAGCCGGCATTGCCTGGCAGCAGTGCCGAACCAATATTTTTGCCGCCGACCGCTTCTACCAGCCCACCCCAGCCATTATGGCTGTGGGTAAAGCAGCAGTTATCGCTGTTACCGGCAATGGGTTCGATAAATACCGTGGGTTTGTTTTTGACCTTCGCAACGGCTTGCATGATGCGGTCGAAGCGCTGCTGGTAAAAATCGGTGTAGGCTTTGGCTTCGCTTTCACGGTTCAGCACTTTGCCCAGCAGCGTGACGCTCGGGGCGGTGTTTTGTGCCGGATGCAGTTCATAATCGACGAACAGCACCGGGATGTGCAGGTTGTTCAGCGTGCTCAGCACGCCGGATTGTTCCAGCGCCGGCTTAGCGCGCAGCTGCGCAATCATCAGATCCGGTTTCTGCGCCAGCACGCTTTCCAGATTAACCTGGCCCTGATCGCTGAAGCCCATATCGACAATTTTTGTCGCTTCAGGCCAGCGGCGCTTCAGCATATCCCAGGTTTGCGTATCCTGCTTTTTCGGCAGGTTGTTCCAGGCCACGACGCGTTTAAACGGATTGTCGCGATCGAGCAGCGCAAGCGTCAACACATCGCGGCCATCCTGCAGAATGATGTGCTGCGGTTCTTTGCTGATTGTTTGCGTGTGACCATCCATGTCGGTGACGGTGAGCGGATAGTCAGTCGCGCAGGCTGCGGTTGAGACCAGAATCCCCATTGCCAGTAACAGGCGCGTTTTCATGCCAAAACTCCGTGGTAAAAGAAATAGTTATTATTATCAATTACCTTAACACAACCTTAATCACGGCAAAATAAACCCGACGGCACGCGGTTGTAAGCGAATAATACGGCGCCGGGAGCCTGCCGCATTACGCTGTAGCGAAGCAACGGCTCAGGTGAAATCAGACAATTTCTGCCCAGACGCGATCAGTTCCTGCAACAGCATCTGTCGGCGTTCCGCCGGGGTATCACGGCTGACCATAAAGCAGATCGCCGCGACCGCCTGGCCGCTGCGCGAGCGAATCGGTGCAGCCATACAGCAGGTAAAGCTTTCGGACAGACCTTCGGTCATGCAGTAGCCCAGCTGGCCGGCACGGTGAATCTCTTCGAGGAAGGTCTGCTTGTCGAGAATCTGACCGCTGGCCAGACGATAATCCTCCTCTGGAATCAGGTCGAGAATGGCGCTGTCCGACCAGTTACTCAGCAGCAAACGACCGGTCGCTGTCCAGGTGATCGGCACGCGTACACCGATATCAGAGGTGATTTTAAACGGATGGGCGTTGCTCTCCGACAGCACCACGGTGTATTTGTTACCTTCCAGCATACACAGCTGGACGGTTTCGCCATGACGCGCCACGATCTCAACCATAAGCTGATGTGCACGACGGATCAGATCGTTGTGGGCCATGTAATCCGCACCGTAATAGTGCATTTCACGACCGAAAAACACGGCACCTTCCGCATCAAGCTCAACCAGACCCGCTTCACTCAGCAAACTGACCAGCTCATAAATACTGGAGCGCGGTGCACCGGTCGCTTCGATTAAATCCCGCATCGCCATAGGCTGACGCGCGATATGCAGCTGGCGAAAAATATCAATAACCCGGTCAACACCGCGTGCCCGGGACGTTTTTTCATCCGGCATACGCTCACTCCCCTGTCGTTATGGTGCTACTCATCTGCGTTTAAAAAGAGCTGCATGATACACCCGGCAAACGAAATTACCCATCCCCCGCAATAATAAAAATCTTTCCGGTGAATTTATTTATCATGCGCTATTTTCGGGCCCCATTGTGGCGCATAGAAAGGATGGGACTCGCTGTTAAATTCGATAGCGGTCACATTTCTATTCAAAAAACTTAAGCACTGGATTTTATTTTGCGATCGCACCAGCACGGCAAGAAATTAATTGCCGATTGCCATATTGCAAAAAAACAACAGCTGTGCAAATCTCGTCCTATCCGGTATTGCAGATAGCAGTCTGGTATATCAGACAGAAACGGTAGTGTGCAAAGGAGCAGAAAGACATGACGATCAAACGTTATGGCATTGAGGGCGGTACCGGTACCGGCGGGCAAAAATTGCCGTTCGCCCGCGCCGTGGAGGCCGATGGCTGGCTGTATATCTCAGGCCAGACGCCGATGCGCGACGGCGAAGTGGTAGAGGGCGGCATCATCGAACAGACACAGTTAGCGTTCGACAACTGCCTCACCATCATGCGCGAAGCGGGTTATCGCGTGGAGGATGTGGTCCATGTGACGGCGGTGTTGACCGACGCGCGTTATTTCAGTTCTTTCAACAAAGTATTCAGTGAGATATTCAGTGGTCATCCACCGGCGCGTATTTGTAGCGTGCAGGATTTAGTGGTCGACTGCAAAGTCGAAGTGGACATGAAATGTTTCCGCGCCGACCGTAAATAAGTAATACCGTTCAACCAGGCTGCGATGTTCATTTTCTTCGCCAACACCAGGCCAGCCTGATATTAATTAGTGCATTTGCTTTTTCAAAAAAATAACCCGAAATACGCGGTGCGGCCGCTGCGCTGGCGATCGTCTATTAAACGGGTGATGCGGAATAACGCCGTCTCGTCAAACATTTAAAGAGAGCATAAAGATGAATGCAACATCGCTGAAATTAAGTGCCAAAACCGTGGCCGGTGCGCTGGTCTTGCTGGCGATAGCAGGCTGTACGCCGACCGAAGAGAAAAAAGAGGCTGGCGCCGCGCCACAGTCGGCGCTGCAAACCGTGCTGCAACGCGGCACATTGCGCGTCGGTGACTGCCTGAGCTTCGCACCGTTCGGTTTTTATGACAAAGACGGCAACCCGGATGGTTACGACGTTGACCTGGCGAAAGCGCTGGCCAAAGAGATGGGCGTTAAGCTGGAAATGGTCAACACCACCAGCGCCAACCGCATCCCTAATCTGCAAACCAACAAAGTCGATGTGGTGTTTTGTAACTTCACCCGCAATCTGGAACGCGCCAAAGAGATTGGCTTCACCCATCCGTACGTAGTAGCCAGTGAGGCAATGCTGGTGCGCAAAAACAGCGGCATTCAGTCTGCGCATGACATGGCCGGCAAAACCATTGCCACGGTGAAAGGCTCGACCAATGGCGACGAAGTGCGCAACCTCGGCATCGACGTGAAAATTCAGGAGTACGACTCATCCCAGGCGGCGATTCTGGCCGTCAAACAGGGTCAGGCCGATGCGATGATCGAGGATAACAACTTCCTCGCTTACCAGGCGAAGCTCGATCCGTCACTGGCCGTGACCAACGAAGCGCTGGTACCACTGGAGTACAACGCCTTTGGGGTGAAACAGGGCGACCAGGTATGGACCAATTACCTCAACGAATTCCTGTTTGAAATCAACGCATCCGGTGAGAACGCCCAGCTGTATGAGAAATGGTTCGGCAGCAAACCGCGTTATCCGCTGAATCCGCAATACTGATTGTCCGCCCACGGCGCAGTCGCACAGGCTGCGCCGCCTGAAGGAGTCATACCATGAGTTATCAATGGCTAACCCTGTGGCGTTACGCCGACACCTTTCTGGAGGCCGCGTGGCTCACGCTGCAGGTTACCCTGCTGGCGTTCGCGCTGGCGGTGGCGCTCGGTCTGCTGGCCGCACTGGCGAAATCTTCACCGCTGGCGCCGCTGCGCTGGATCAGCCACTGTTATGTTGAATTCATCCGCAATACATCGGTGCTGCTGCAAATCTTTATCATCTTTTTTGGCCTGCCGTCGCTCGGTATCACCATGAGCGCCTTTACCGCCGGGGTGCTGGCACTGGGGATTAACGTTGGTGCCTATTTGTCGGAAACCTTCCGCGCTGGTATTCAGTCCGTGGCGAAGGGCCAGCTGGAAGCGGCGTATATCCTCGGCATTCCGCGCCACCAGATTTTCCTCAGCGTGGTGCTGCCGCAGGCGGCTCGCGCCGTCTGGCCGGCGATCATTAATAACCTGATTCAGCTGCTGCTCGGTACGTCGCTGCTCTCGGCGATCGCTTTGCCAGAGCTGACCGGCACCGCCACGGTGATCAACGCGCGCACCCTGCTTTATATCCAGACTTTCAGCGTCGTTGCCCTGGTGTATCTGGTGCTAAGCAACCTGTTTTCATGGCTTGGCACCGTGGCCGGACGCCGGCTGTTCCACCCGCCGCTGGTGACGCCGGTAAAAAAGTCCGGCTGGCGGTGGGCAAAAAAATGGCTGATTAATCCAGTGAAACGGGAGAATGCGCTATGAGCGAACTTATCATCAGCTCGCTGCCAATCCTGCTGAAAGGACTGGTCATCACCTTACTGCTGTCCATCGCCGCTATCGCCGGCAGCACCCTGCTCGGTTTACTCGCCGCGGTGCTTCGCACCAGCCGTCTGCCGATCGCCAGAGAGATTGCCGTGCTGTACACCGAGCTGTTCCGCGGCACGCCGGTGCTGATCACCCTGATGTTCATTTACTTCGGCGTGGCCTACTTTGGCTATGAAATCAATTTGTTCGCCGCCGGCATTCTGGGCCTGAGCATTTATCAGGGCGCTTACATTGCTGAAGTGTTCCGGGCCGGCATTGAAGCCGTGCCGAAAGGGCAGTGGGAAGTGTCGTGGATCCTCGGATTATCAAAACGCCAGACGTTTCTCAGCGTAGTGCTGCCACAAACGCGCGGCATCGTGCTGCCGCCGCTGGTAGGTCA
This sequence comes from Pantoea sp. Cy-640, assembly GCF_011752635.1. Classification (NCBI taxonomy): domain Bacteria; kingdom Pseudomonadati; phylum Pseudomonadota; class Gammaproteobacteria; order Enterobacterales; family Erwiniaceae; genus Pantoea; species Pantoea sp. Cy-640. The sequence continues at coordinate 365,427 of NZ_VWXB01000002.1, forward strand.
GTATCTTTCACTGATCAAAGATACGTCGATTGTCAGCATGATCGGCATGTCGGAGCTGATGCACCAGGGGCAGGCGATTGTTGATCGCATTGGCCAGCCGGTGGTGGTTTACGGCCTGGTCGCCCTGCTCTACTTCGCTGTCTGCTTTCCGCTTTCCCGTTGGGTTCAACATCATCAAACCAGGAGCCAGTTATCATGAGCAAATCCGCCATTACGCTGAGCCGTATTACCAAATCCTTTGGCGCAACCCAGGTACTGAAAGAGATCAGCCTGGACGTGTCGCCGGGCGAAGTGCTGGTGCTGATTGGCGCCTCCGGCTCGGGAAAAAGTACCGTGCTGCGCATTATGAGTGGTCTGGAAACCGCCGACGGCGGTGAAATCTGGGTCAATGAAGTACCGCTGCATGACCGTAAACGCAGCAGTGAAATTTGCGGCCACGTCGGCATGGTGTTTCAGCAGTTCAACCTGTTTCCGCATAAAACCGCACTCGGCAACGTGACGCTGGCGCTGATCAAAGCGCAGAAGCTGTCCGAAGCGGAAGCGAACAAACGCGGCATGGCGGCGCTGACGCGCGTTGGCCTGGCGGAGCGCGCGCATCACTATCCGGCTCAGCTGTCCGGCGGCCAGCAACAGCGTGTGGCGATTGCCCGCGCGCTGGCGGTCGAGCCGAAAATCATGTTCTTCGATGAAGCCACCTCCGCGCTCGATCCCGAGCTGGTCGGTGAAGTGATGGAAGTGATGCGCAGTCTGGCCCGTGAAGGCATGACCATGGTGGTGGTGACGCATGAGATGGGCTTTGCGCGTAAAACCGCCGATCGCGTGGTGTTTATGGACCAGGGGGTGATCGCCGAACAGGGTTCGCCGGAGCAAATTTTTGTTAATCCGCAGAATCCGCGCACCCAGCAGTTTTTGTCGCGCGTGCTTGAACACTAACAGGAGGCAGGATGTCGATTCACTTCCCTTTGCAGGTCGACGGCGCGCTGGATGCGCTGCAGCCTGCGCCGCGATTTAAATCAGTGGCCGGAACGGGCAATCAGCCGCTGGCTAACGGTACGCCGGTGTTTAACAGCCCTGACGTTTTCTCACCGCTGATGCTGATGAAACAATCGGCGCTGGAGAATAACCTGCGGCAACTGGCGGCGTTCTGCCAGGAAAACGGCGTGATGCTGGCTGCGCACGGCAAAACCTCGATGTCGCCGGCGATTCTGCGCCGTGCCGTCAGTGAAGGCGGCGCCTGGGGCCTGAGCGCAGCGACGCCGGCCCAGGTGCGCGCGCTGCGCCAGTTTGGCATCCGCAACGTGTTTCTCGCCAATGAACTGGTCGATCCCGCCGGGATCCGCTGGATTGGCCAGTGGCAACAGCAGCATCCCGACCACGGCTTTCTCTGTTATGTGGATTCGCTGCAGGGCGTAAAACTGCTTGAGCAGCATCTCGGCGGCGCGCAGATCGCCGCACTGCTGGAGATGTCGGTCAGCGGCGGCCGCACCGGCTGTCGCTCGCCGCAGGCTGCACTGGAAATCGCCCAGGCAATCCATGACAGTCGCTCGCTGCAGCTGGTGGGGGTGGCCGGTTATGAAGGTGCGCTGGGTGCCGGACGCGATGCCGCAGGCGTACAGCGCGTGAAAGATTACTGCGAGATGATGATCGCGACCGCCGCGCTGCTCGCTGAACACCAGCTGTTTGCCAGCAGGGAGATTATTCTCAGCGCCGGCGGTGGCGCGTGGTTTGATGTGGTCGCGGCCTGCTTCAGCGCGTCACAGTTGCCGCTGCCGGTCACGCCGCTGATTCGATCCGGTGCGTACATGGCACACGACAGCGGCTTGTATGCACGCATTGCCCCCTTTGCGCAGCCGGGAGCAACGCACCATTTCAGCGCCGCACTGGAGATCTGGGGCCGCGTGTTATCGCGTCCGGAGCCGGGGCTGGCCTTTGTCGATTTCGGCCGGCGCGATGTGCCGTTCGATCAGGATCTGCCCAATCCGCTGTGGATTCGTCAGGTGGACGGCAGCGCACCGCGCGCGGCCACGCATTTGCGCATCACCGACGTCAACGATCAGCACGCTTATTTGCAGTTACCGGCGGACGATCCGCTGCAACCGGGCGACTGGATTGGCTGCGGCATTTCCCATCCCTGTACCGCATTTGATAAGTGGCGCTATTTACCGTTGGTGGATGATGACTATTGCGTCACCGATTCACTGGAAACAGCGTTCTGACGCTTTTTCAGCCACAAAAAAGGCTGCCAGTGCTGGCAGCCAGTTCTGGCACATCCCTGTGCGACCATGCGGGTCGGCGTTGTGCCTTCAATGAACACATAATAACACAGCTTATAATTAGCAGGCTAGTTATTTGTTGCCAGCGCCAGCTTCACCGCGTCCTGCGCATGGATTAGTGTGGTATCGAACAGCGGCACCGCCGCATCCTCCGCTTTAACCAGCAGCGTGATTTCGGTACAGCCAAGGATAATGGCTTCAGCCCCTTGTGCCACCAGCTGAGCGATGATGTCACGGAACTGCGCGCGTGACTCATCACGAATCACGCCGAGGCACAGCTCCTGATAAATAATGTCGTGCACCGTTTTACGTCCGGTAGCGTCCGGTACCAGCACCTCGATGTCATATTGCTGCTCAAGGCGGCCTTTATAGAATTCCTGCTCCATGGTGAACGCGGTCGCCAGCAGACCGACGCGTTTCACGCCGGCCTGACGAATGCGTTGTGCCGTGGCGTCAGCGATATGCAGCAGCGGAATGCGGGTGGCCGTGGTGATCTGATAGGCGACTTTGTGCATGGTGTTGGTGCACAGCACAATGAAATCCGCCCCGCCCTTCTCCAGGCTACGGGCGGCTTCGGCCAGGATTTCACCGGCCTGCTGCCATTCACCGGCGACCTGCAATTTCTCAATCTGCTGAAAATCGACGCTGTACATCAGGCTGCGCGCCGAGTGCAGTCCGCCCAGCTGTTGCTTTACCTGTTCATTGATGATGCGGTAATAAAGCGCGGTGGATTCCCAGCTCATGCCGCCAATCAGGCCAATCATTTTCATCAGTTACCGTTCCCCACGGAAATTAGCTCGTCTGGCACTGTACGGTATTCAATGAAGGCATGAAAGCGTCGCGGCGCTGAACCGCATCGCAGGCACAAAAAAGCCCGGGATAACCCGGGCTAAGCACGTTAACGGAGAAAGGGATTGTTATTATTTGTACAGCTCAGCAGTCATGTCCACGCCGTTGTCTGCGCGGGCACTGGTGATTTTGTAGCTGTCTGCACCACTCGCTTTAGCCTGAGCGGCAACCTGGGCTTCAGCACTATCCAGGGTGCTGCCGTGGACGGAGATGCTTTCAGCGGCGAAGCTACCGAAAGAGATCATAGAAAGAGCAGCAACAGCAGCGATGGTCAGAGTTTTTACGTTTTTCATGGTCATATTCCTTCAATGTTTGGGTCAGAGCTGAATGCTCTGCATGGGAGTTATAGTAACCATTGTTATTATTACCGGCCTAACAAAAAGTGCGATCTTAATCACACTATGTGCGGTTTTGCTCTGCCAGCGGCTGCGGCCAGCGCGCGCCAGGAAAGAGCGACAGACGGATATTGAACAGATGAAACAGCGGCGCAAACAGCGCATTTTCCTGCTGCGCCGCCGCCTCCAGCCGTAGCAGCAACACATCAAGCTCATGCAGCAGCGCCGGCGATGGCGTGCTGTCCAGCGTTTTCAGCCGCTGCTTAAGAAACTGACTCAGCTCGTGAAACATGGCCGCGCTTTCTATCTGGTTCGCCAGCAGCAGGTGCCGATGACGGGTGTAATAGTCATAGCAGTTAGCACCGAGCCAGGCTTCCGCAATCAGGTTACCGCCCGCCACCAGTGCCGGTGCCGGATCGACACGTTTACGCGGCAAAATCACGTTTACTCTGTCCAGCGTGCGTGCGACAAATTGCTGCCGCGCCGTCAGCGTGGCGGTGTTCATGCGCAGCGCGGTAATAAACTGCAGCAGATCGCGAATGCCTTTGCGCAGCGCACGCGTGGCCGTCCACGCCGGGCGTTTGTTGCGAATCAGCAGCGTCAGCACCAGCGCAACAGCAATGCCCACCAGCGTCGAGATCATGGCATTCACTATAAGCTGCAAATCGGGTTTGAAATTGTGGCTCATGCCGATCAAACCGGGGATCTGCGTGGCGACGATGAGACCGATCAGGTTGGTAGACGGATTGGCGATCACCAGCCCTAAAGCAAACAATCCCGGCGCGAGGCAAATCACCAGCGCTTCAAACGTCACCGCCTGCGGGATCAGCAGCGTGACGTAAATCAGGCTGATCGCCATGGAGATCAGTACGCCCTTCAGAAACAGCTTCATCGGCGCGATGGGGCTATCCAGCCCGGCGAAGAACGAACACAGCACCGCCGCCATCATCGGCGCGGTTGAACCATCACGCCAGCCGCTGCCGATCCAGAACAGGCAGCTGGCAAAGGTGGCGATGAAGGCAGTAAAGCACGACAGCAACAGCAGACCTTTATCGACATGTTTGTGCGCGCGTGACGCCTTGCCCGGTTTCACCGCTGGCGTCCAGTCACTGACGCGCTCGCTGACGCTGTGGTAAGCATCGGCAATACGGACAAAATTGAGTAACCGTTCCAGCAGGCCGATGAGCAAAATGCTCTCTTCACTGTTAAGCCGCCCTGCGCGCCAGGCCTGCTGCAGCTGCTCCTGAGCGCCGGTGAGGCGATCGCGCACCGGCTGTTGCGCGTCGCCGTTCAGCCATTGTAAAAATTGCTGAAAGGCCGTCGCGACATAATCGGGAAAGCGGATCTGCTGCTGTGCCAGCAGATTCAGACGCGATTCAATGGCGGTGAGCGTCGGGATCAGGTACGACAAATGCTGATACTGCACGCTGACCAGCCGCACCAGCCGCCGCGCGGCATCCCCTTCATAGACGCAGTGGGTGATCAGCGTTTCAACGTTAAGCGGATAGTTGGCCATCTGCACCAGAATATCCTCGCGCTCCAGCGATTTTGCCGCGGGCATCGCCGTCATCAGCTCGCTACACAATTTACGCGCGTTTTGATACCACAGCCCGACGCTCTGTTCGAGCAGATGGCGCATCGAAACCGGGAAGATCAGCCGATGCACCAGGCTGCTGCAGACAATCGCCACGGTGATTTCCTCAATGCGGGAAATCACCGTATAGGTAATGGCGCCGGGCGAGGTCACATCGGGAAAGCCCATAATGGCGGCGCTGTAGCCTGCCAGCATAAAGACGTAACTTTTTGGCGTGCGGTCGTGCAGCGAGAGATAGAGGCAGACGGCGACCCAGAGTGAAATACACAGGCTGAACAGCATCGGCGACTGGACCGTAGCCGGATAGATCAACAGAGTAAACAGCCCGCCCAGCACGGTGCCAAAAAAGCGAAACACCGATTTAGACACCGTCGAAGCGGAATAAAGCTGCGAGGCAACATACACGGTGGTCAGTGACCAGGCGGGTTTGTCCAGGTTGAGTTCCAGCGCAAGATAAAATGCCAGAAAGGCGGCCAGACAGGTTTTGGCAGAGAATAGTACGGCGCTTCGGGAAAACCACTTCATAGAACAGGAGCAACCTATAGCAGGCAACGTTATCGCTTATCCTGACAGAAGCCTGCGGCGATGACATTTTGATTTGTTATACAAATTATTACCGTGCTAATTATCCGGTTCTCTATGCAACTTGCCCATTACAGTGAATGCTGATGCAGGCTGGAATTAGAGTTATAAGCGATATCAAAAAGTTATTTATTGGTTATATAACAACTTTGCCAGGATGGAGGAAAAACCACGAGAGACGCCCCATGAAAGCACAACGTTTTGCCCTGAGCGCACTGGCACTCAGCTTCGGCCTGCTCGCCACGCACGCCTTCGCCGCCAACCCGGAAACCGTCACCATCGGCTATCAGAAAGCCAACATTTTTGCGCTGCTGAAATATCGCGGCACTCTGGATGAGACCTTCAAAAAAGAGGGTATTGCGGTGCGCTGGGTGGAATTCCCCGCCGGCCCGCAAATGCTGGAGGGGCTGAACGTAGGCAGTATCGATCTGGCCGCCACCGGCGATGCGCCACCCGCCTTTGCGCAGGCGGCAAAAGCCGATCTGATTTATCTCGGACATTCACCCGCCAACCCTAAAACCGAAGCCATTGTGGTGCCGAAAGACTCACCCATTAAAAGCGTGGCCGATCTCAAAGGCAAACGCGTTGGCCTGAACAAGGGTTCAGACGTCAATTATCTGCTGGTGAAAGCGCTGGAAGATGCCGGGCTGAACTATAAAGATGTCACGCCGGTTTACCTGCCGCCGGCCGATGCGCGCGCCGCCTTCCAGAAGGGCGCAATCGATGCCTGGGTGATCTGGGATCCTTACCTGGCTGAGGTCGAAGCCAACGCCGGCGCGCGTGAAGTGCGCAACGCCGAAGGTCTGGTGCCGCACTACACCTTTTATCTTGCCAGCCGCCCGTTTGCCGAAAACCACCCGCAAACGGCTAAGCAGGTGGTTGACGAGTTGAGCAAGCTGAGCGAATGGGCCAATCAGCATCAGGACGAAGCCGCCGCGATTCTGGCGAAATCCACCGGTCTGGATAAATCCATCTGGCAGACCACGCTGCAACGCCTGCCTTATGGCGCGTCACGCATGTCACCGCAGGTGTTTGCGGAACAGCAGGCGCTGGCGGACACCTTCACCCGCGTCGGCCTGCTGCCGGTGAAAGTCGATGTGCGCAGCGCGACCTGGTCGCTGGATAAGAAATAACCTCTTTAAGTTCTGGCGATTTGGCGCCTGACCTGAAGCGGAGTAAGCCTGTTTTCCCCGGCCGGAAGGTAAGTTACCGCGTTCTGAAGGAAAACTTATCGCCCTCCGCTTAACCTTTCACAATGAAGGCATGCCGGCTAACCTGATCACATCGACCGGTACCAGACGTTTATTCAGCTGATTTTCAGCTTAAACAGCCGATTCATTGCCACCCGGCCTGAATCGGTCACGTTGACTTCACGGTATCCCTGTATACGCTTTACCCATTCTTTTTGCAGGAAAAGCGTAAACAGGGCTGAGCCCGCGTCACCGCCGAGGTGCAAACGCCTTTCACTCCAGTCCAGACAGGGGCAACAGGGCTTGCGCCGTGTGCGAGAGTTAAGTAAAACGCCCATGTTCTCAAAATGCATTTTGCCGGCTGATGTCAGTCCCGACCCCTCTGCTTCCAGCCAGTTTTCCCGCAGCATAAAGTCATAAATTTCGACAGCAAGCTCGCCGGCCAGATGGTCATAGCAGGTGCGGGCGTAACGCAGATGAACCGGCGTACTGGAAACGGGGGCCTTAATGGTCCCCATGGAAACCCCCATCAGGTTTTCCAGTAATCCGGCGATAGGGTGACCGGCCAGACTGTAATAGCGATGACGACCCTGCATCAGGCAACTAACCAGACCGTTACTGAGGAGTCGGTTCAGATGCCCGCTGGTTGTCGAGGCTGCTATGCCAGCCACTACGCTAAGTTCGGTCGCTGTCCATGCGCGCCCGTCCATCAGCGCGCACAGAATAGTCACCCTTGACGGGTCTGCCAGCGCAGACGCCACCATTGCCATTGATGTTTCAAGGACATTATCCGGCTCACTTTCGCGCGTTTGGTTAACAAGGTTCATTCAGAAGCTACTGCCCATTTTCGGGTTACTTCGGCTGCCCGGACATCATCATCCGTAATGAGAATGAGCCGGTTACGGTGGTCGCTGTACTGTACCAGAATATTGATGCCGTTCCGGGCAAGCGTGTCAGCGATTTCGCCCAGCTCTCCGGGACGTTCCTGCGCTAATTTTCTGACCAGAGGACGACATACGTTGCCGACTTCAAAACCGGCTTCAGTTAATACCGTGCGCGCTTTATAACCGTCTTCAACCAGGAAGTGTGCATGTCCGCCTTCCGGAGTTGTAAATACGCCACCTCCTTCAAGACCCACACCGTTTTTCCCCAACACACTCCCCAGTAAACCCAGCGAGCCCGGGCTATTTTTGAGAATAACGTGAATGTCATGCATGCGGATTGGTTCCCTTATTAGAAGAGTAATCACGGAATACGCTGGCTACCCGTATTCTGTAAAATAAAAAAATCGACTGCCTGCCTTCTTGCTGCGCGGCCTGATGCATCACATTTCGTTTCCATCCGGCGACAGCATTCTCATCCTCCCACCAGGACAAAGAGAGGATCTTGCCGGGCGTGGTGAGGCTCTGGAAGCGTTCAATGGAAATAAATCCGGGCGTGTCGGATAAAAGAGGCTTCAGCTCAGAAGCAAGTTGAAGATATCGCTCCTGAGCTGCTGGCAGGGCTTCTGCCTCAAAAAGTACTGCAATCATGGTCCGCTCCTTCGTTAATTTTCAGACAGCTTAATGAAGACGAAGCCATGTTGCTTCGGCCGGTACCGAAGTGTCTGTGTCAGCGAAGCCATCGGCATGAATAAGCAATAAACAGCAAGCTGAGGCTTAAGCTGCAGCAAACTGTTTCTGTACGGCCAGGGCTGTGCGGCGGAAGGCCACGCCTTTTTCATCAAACAGATGTGCGTGCTGTGGCGGGATCATCAGCCCAACGTCATCACCCAGGCTCAGCTCCAGCTCTTCCGCATGTTTAACCAGAACAGGATCGAAGCCCTCTACCGCAATGTAAAAGTAGGCGGCTTCCCCCAGATGCTCAATGTGCTGGATTTGCCCTGTAAGATGCGCCTCAGACTTACTGCACAGACGCAGATGCTCAGGACGAATGCCTACTTTCACCTTCTCACCGGACTGCGCCACGGCGGTATTGACCTCAACATCAATGATCTCTCCTGCATGACCCAGCCGGACTTTGCTGCTTTGCGCGCTGCTATTGATCAACTCTGCAGGAAGGAAGTTCATTTTGGGTGAGCCGATAAAGCCGGCGACAAACGCATTGACCGGATGGTGATAGAGTTCAAGCGGATGGCCCACCTGCGCAATTGAACCTTCATTGAGCATGGCCGCGCCACTGTTCAGCAGCACGATCTTATCGGCCAGCGTCATGGCTTCAACCTGATCGTGCGTGACGTAAATCATCGTATTGCCAAGTTTATGGTGCAGCCTGGCGATTTCTACGCGGGTTGCTACACGCAGCGACGCGTCCAGGTTCGACAACGGTTCGTCAAACAGGAACACCTCCGGGTTACGCACAATCGCGCGCCCGATGGCCACGCGCTGACGCTGTCCACCAGAGAGCGCTTTCGGAAGACGCTGAAGTAACGGCTCAAGCTGCAGAATTTTGGCCGCATTCAGCACGCGAGACTCAATCTCCGCCTTTTCGGTTTTAGCGAGCTTTAGGTTAAACGCCATGTTGTCGTAAATGGTCATGTGCGGATAAAGCGCGTAGCTCTGAAACACCATCGCTACACCGCGATCGGCGGGTGCCAGCTTATTGACGACCTTATCGCCGATGCGAATTTCACCGGAGGAGATGGTCTCCAGCCCGGCGATCATGCGCAGCAGCGTAGACTTACCGCAGCCTGATGGCCCGATAAACACGCAAAACTCGCCGTGTTTAATTTCAAGATCGACCTGATTGATAACCTGCGTATCGTGAAAGCGCTTAAACACATTGCTCAGACGTATACCTGACATAATTCAATACTCCTCTCTTCTGAGCTACTTGACGCCGCCCATGGTTAAACCGCGCACCAGATGTTTTTGTACTAGCAGACCGAGCACCAGCATCGGCAGCATCACCAGGGTTCCTGCCGCAGTCAGCGGCCCCCACTCTGTCCCCTGGAAGGTCAGGAATGAGGTGATCGCGACTGGCAGCGTCTGTGTAGAGTCGCCAGAGAGCGTCAGGACAATCTGGAATTCATTCCAGATAAAGAACAGCGTCAATACGCCTGATGCGGCCAGGCCGGTTCTTGCCAGCGGCAGCATGACACTGCGAAACACGCGCCATTCGCTGGCACCATCAACGCGCGCCGCTTCACGAATTTCAGGTGGAATATCTTCAAAGAAAGTAGTGATCATCAGAATGGTAAATGGCACGTTAGCTACGGTGTAAACCAGAATCAACACCAGATAGTTATCCGTCATGCCAAGCTTCGTAATGAGGTAATACACCGGGATGACAAGCATAATGACCGGTGCGTAGCGCAGGCTAATGATGAACTGCTTAGCCTGTCCTTTTCGCTCAATAAAGAACACCAGTCCGTAGGCGAAGAGCGACCCGAATACCAGGCACAGGAACGTTGAGACCAGCGAAATCAGCAGACTGTTACCGAATGCGCGAATGAAATCGCCATTGCTCAGCACCTGTCGATAGTTGTCCAGTATCGGCGTAAACCAGAGCTTTGGTGGCATGGCGAAGGCATCTAAGTACGTTTTAAATGACATTGTCACGAGCCAGTAGATCGGCAGCAGGAAAAACGCCAGTATGACTATTAGCACCAGCCAGAAGCCGGTTCTCCGGCAGATAAACTTCAGTGAATCACTCATCTTTCATTACCTTCTTACTGGCGAATGACAGCACCACGATCACCAGCAGCGTGTTGATGATGGCAATCACCACCGCTGCGCTGATACGAAAATCCTGGAACCCGGTGAGGTAGGCGTACATGTTGGTGGTTTCCGTTGCCAGAGCCGGGCCGCCTCGGGTCATCACATAAATCAGGTCGAAAGATTTGAACGCATCAATCATGCGCAGGAATAGCGCCATAAGAATGATGGGCTTCATCATCGGCAGCTTGATGAAGGCCAGCAGCCGCCAGCTACGTGCACCATCCAGCTCTGCCGCCTCAAGAGGTTCATTTGGTAATGCGTCCAGCCCTGCGGATACCAGCAGGATAATGAAAGGCGTCCACTGCCAGATATCCGCCAGTATCAGCGAGGCCATTGCCGTGCCGGGATTGCCTAACCAGTCAATTGGCGCGATGCCAAACATGCCCGCGATCCAGTTGAACAGCCCGGCATTAGGATCGTAGAAAATACGCCAGATAAGTCCCGCCACGATGGGGGTCACTATCATGGGTAAAAGTAACAGCGCTCGTACCAGCTTGCGGCCAAAAAAATCGCGGCTGATGAACAGCGCAATGGCACTGCCGAGTACCAGCTCTGCCACCGTAGAGCCCGCCACATAGACCAGCGTATGCCACAGAGAGAGCCACATGCGGGGTTCTTTCAGCACCTCAATGAAGTTCGCCAGACCGATGAAATCAAACGGCGGTGGCGACATCAAATCGATGTCATACACGGACAAATAGATGGCGTAACCCAGCGTGTAGAACGAAACCAGCAGCAATACAATCAATAACGGCAGTGTAAACGCCTGCTGCGTGAGTTTTGCTTTCATAGTTTTACCTGGACCTGCGTAAGAAATTCATTTCCCTCAGCACGCCTGAACGCACTGAGGGAGAAAGGTTAACGAGACAACGCTTTATCGTTACGGGTGTTCGCGGCCTTCAGTGCACTTTCAACAGACTGGGTGCCAGCCAGCGCTTCAGACAGGGCAATGCCGGTGATATTAATGATCTGTGTAGCCTGCGGCACGGTAGGCAGATATTTCGCGTTCCCGTTCTTCAGAGCAGCAAGCATGCCGTCCTTGAAAGCGCCATAGCGCTGAGCAAAAGCATCACTGTTAATGGCGCTGAGCGAACTCACACCAGCGTTCGGATTCAGCTCCACCGATTTCATCTGCGTCTGGCTGGCGGTTGCCCAACTGATGAATTTCCAGGCGGCATCCTGATGCTTACTGTCACTGTTGATGAACATACCGTGAACCTGAAGTGCGCCGCTGTTACCCGGATGATCACCCGGCTGTGCAGGAACCGGGGCATAACCGACTTTCCCGACGACTGAAGATTGTTTCGGGTCTTCATTGAAACCACCGTTCACGGTAGAGTCGATGGTCATCGCCGCTTTGCCCTGCTGGAACACCAGACGGTTTTCCTGCCAGCCAAAGTTAGCCGCACCAATCGGGCCGTAATTTTTCAGGATATTCACGAACGCATTTGTAGCTGCAATCGCCTCGGGTGATGAGATGGCAGACTTGCCGTTACTGTCGATCCACTGGCCGCCGTAGCCCCACAGGAAGGCAGCCCACGCAAAGGTGTTCTGAATACCCTGTGCGCCGCGAAGAGTGATACCCGCGACCTGGCCGTTCGTTTTCTCCTTGATGGTTTTAGCGGCTGCGGTCAGCTCATCAAAGGTTTTCGGCACGGCGATACCGTACTGCTCGAACAGGTCTTTGCGATACATCAGGAAGGTACTCTCACCGTATACCGGCAGGCCGTAATAAGCATCTTTATAACGCAGCGTATCTGCATAGCTCGGTACCAGATCCGCTTTGTCATAAAATTTGGTATCACTCTTCATCCACTTATCAACGGATGTGATATAGCCTGCCGAGGCGTAACCTACGGCGTGAACCCAGTCGTCCATAACGATGTCGTAACGTCCGCTGTGCGAGGAGAAGGCCAGCAAGGCTTTAGAGGTAAGATCGTTGTAAGGTACTATTTCTGCCTGAACCTTAATACCGGTCTCTTTTTCGAATTCCGGCAAAAGCGCTTTGATGGAATCACTGGTGCTGTGTCCTTCAAGCAGTACACGAAGGGTTTCCTCTGCGCTGGCGTTACCTGCCAGCAGAAGTGTGCCAATAACACCTGCAATACCCATTTTTTTTATGCTCATCTCATCACCTGGTTTATTCAGTCAGAATGTCAGACCCGGACGATTTCGCCGGTACGGGCGGAGTCCATAATGGCAAGCGTAATGCGCAGCGCCTCGTTAGCTTCTTCACCGGTCGCGACTGTCGTCGTGCCGTTGCGGACATCACCGAGGAACGACATCAGCTCTTCACGCAGGTCGCCTTTGATTTCACCCTGGCTCAGCGGCCAGTGCTGGGTGTCGATATAACGGTTAGCCGTTTCGGACGCGTGATACAGTCCTGACTCACCGCATTCAATTTCAATCAGCCCTTTTGTCGACAAGATCGACATTTTGGCATCGAGCAGCGTGCGTGAACCGGCCGGCAGTGCCCAGGAGCTTTCCAGATTCACGACGGTGCTGTCCGCGAAGCGAATGATGGCGAACACGGAATCTTCGGTACCCAGATGGCCAAGCAACTTGTTGGTGGTCTGCGCATACACGCTCACCGGCTGGGTGTGCTTCAGCAGCCACAGGATCATGTCCACGTCGTGCACCGTAACGTGCAGCGGCAACGGCAGGCTGCCACCGTAACGGGCCGGACCTTCAATCGCCGGGCTGTTACGACGAGCAGTAATGTGGCTGACTTCGCCTGCGCTACCGGTCGCCAGAATTTCCTGAGCACGTGAGTAGCGCGGGTCGAAACGCAGCAGGAAGCCAATACCCAGCTTCACATTGGCATCGCGGGCAGCGCGGATGATGGCTTCGCCGTCTTCCATCGTTGCGGCAATCGGTTTTTCCAGGAAGATGTGCGCACCCACTCGGGCGGCCGCCAGGGCCGGTGCCAGGTGGAAATCATCTTTGGTGCAGATGCTGACGATGTTGGGTTTTTCCTGATCCAGCATCTGGTTAAAATCTTCATAGCAGTTCAGCTTCGGGATCCACTCCTTCAGCGCTTCACTGCGGGACAGGTCCGGGTCGGCCACGCCAACCACATCAACGCCATACATCTGCTGCCAGATGCGGGCATGCATTGCTCCCATGAAACCTGCGCCAATGACGCATACTTTAATAACGCTGTCTGTCATTTCACTTTCCTCAGTACCTAGTTTGAAAACTACATAACGTTCCCGCGGCATATCAGTTGATTCAAATAACACGCCAGAATAAGTCCAGATTAATACCAAAGTAAAAATTAGTTGCATATCAACGCAATCAGCGTTAAATCAATATTTTTGCAACATATTTAACCTGTTATAACGCCTGATCCTGACTGCTGTCCAGCACGATCATGGTGCTTTTGGTCAAAATCAGAGCACCATCACGGTGCGAGAAGTATGTCTTTAAAATACCAATTTACAGATCTGGTATTATTGTGGTTATCTGATGGGTAATTGCAAAACCAACAGGAACGGAAGATGACGCTCGATGTGAATAAACTTAAAAATCAGTTGGTTGTTTCGTGCCAGCCCGTAACTGATGGGCCAATGGATCACGTCGACATCGTGGTCGCGATGGCGCGTAGCGCAGAACTGGCTGGCGCGGGTGCCGTGCGTATCGAAGGTGTGGAGAACGTGAAGCAGGTTTCTAAGTCGCTGGAAATCCCGGTGATTGGTATTGTGAAGCGTGATCTGGATGATTCGCCGGTGCGCATTACACCTTTCCTGCAAGACGTTGTTGATCTGATAGCTGCCGGAGCCAGCATTATTGCAGTGGATGCTACCGATCGTCAGCGCCCGGTTCCCGTTACAGACCTCTATAAGCTTGGCCGTCAGTCAAATGTGTTACTTATGGCCGACTGCTCGTCACTGAAAGATGGCATTGCTGCCGCTGAGATGGGCTTTGATTTTATTGGCACCACCCTCTCAGGTTATACCGATGAAACAGCCGATCAGCCGATGGATCGACCAGACCTTGAACTCATCTCAGCGCTGGCAGCTCGCGGTTATCGTGTGATGGCGGAAGGCCGTACCCGCACGCCGGATCACGCCGCAGCAGCGCTGAAAGCAGGCGCGTTTGCAGTAACGGTCGGATCTGCCATCACCCGCGTCGAGCACATCACTGATTGGTACAAAGCAGCACTGGCTGACGTGATTAAGGGGAGAACAACGGCATGATACTGGCGCTGGACATTGGCGGGACAAAGCTGTCCGCTGCATGGATTGAGGGGCAGGAATGTATTGCTCGCAGGCAGGTACCCATGCAGCATGATGAGGCGGGTTTTCTGGCGGCGTTACGCGAGGTCACCCAATCAGACTATCCAGTTGAGCGCGTGGCTGTTGCCGCAACGGGTTATTTGCGCGAAGGCCGCGTATGGTCGGTTAATCTCAACACCATCCCCTTCTGGAAAGGTTTTGCGCTGGGCGAAGTGCTGGAGAAGCAGTTTAACTGTCCGGTGATCATGCTCAATGATGCGCAGGCTGCGGCATGGGGAGAGTACCTTCCACGCCAGCATAATCGTACAGATCTGCTTTTCATTACCCTTTCTACCGGGGTCGGAGGTGGCCTCATTTGCGACGGGAAACTACGGATTGGTCCGCAGGGGCTGTCCGGACATATCGGGCATGCGACGGTGAGTGTTGCACCGCTGGATCCGGACGCAGGGCGCTGTGGTTGTGGACGCACGGGTTGTCTGGAACATATCGCTTCCGGCACTGCCCTTGCCCGCCAGGCCACGGCACTTTTTGGCCGTCGGATCGACAGCCGCGAACTGTTTTCCCTGGCGGCAGATGAACCACAGGCCAGTGCGATCCTCGATAACGCAGCCACGGCTGTAGCACAGGCCATTGCCGATACGCTCATGGTTGTAGACATCCAGGAGGTGGTGCTGGGTGGAAGCGTAGGTCTGGCAGAAGGCATGATAGCACGGGTTAATAAGGCACTTCAGGACTTCCCGGCACTGTTTAACCTGCCCGTGACGGCAGCACTGGGCGAGGGTAATGCCGGTTTACTGGGCGCTGCTGACTGGGCACAGCGCAATTAGATGGCACTGGTTTACTGGCCCGACGAGATATCTCGCTGTAGCTCAACCAGAAAGTCGTAACTGTCGCCCCGGTACCAGGTATGGGTGTATTCAATCGGTCGGCCATCTTCCAGATAGCAGTGCCGTTCTACGTGTAATGCCGGGCTGTGCGCTGGCATATCCAGCAGATGGCTGTGTTCGCGGTTTAGCGGTTCTGCACGAATACGCTGAAGCGCCCGAGCAGGCATGAACCCATGCAACTGAAACACGGCATACAGGGAATCTTTTAGCTCATTCATATCCGGAATAAACGTCTGTGGCACAACCGCAATTTCAACGGCCATCGGACGATCGTCGACAGTTCGCAGGCGCTTCAGACGCCAAACCAGTGCGCCAGGAGAGAGGTTGAGCGCAATGATTTCCGAAGGCGATGCGTGCGTCAGCTCTTTCTCAAGCCATTGGGCACCTGGTTGATAGCCACGTGAAATCATGTCCTCACTGAAACTGGTCAGCGATGACAGCGGCTTTTCAACTCTGCCAGCGACCGTACTGCGTGCACCGCGTCGCTGAATAATGATCTGCGCATTCGCCAGTTCGCTCAATGCCCGGCGCACCGTCACGCGAGACAGGTTCAGTTGTTCTGACAGCTCGCGTTCGCTTGGAATCGCGTATCCGGCTTTCAAATCACCGCGGGTGATCATGTCGCGAAAACCTTTCTCGAGGCGAAGATACAGCGGGCCGACGGCACGATTTGTATCGTCACAGTAAGTTTTCAGTGTCTCGATGAATTTCGTATCCATGCTCAGCCGTCCCTTTCTCATGAGAGTTCAAAGATACCTGATGTTTACCTGCTGGCATAGGGATGAAACTCCCGTTTTAACAAAACTGGTATCCTCTGGTATGGTTCGCGTTATTTTACCAGGATGCAGCAATGATGAGGGGCCGCGAGAAGATCCCGGCATTCCTCAAGAAAAATGAAAGGTCGAAAAACTACCAGTTTGACCCTGCCGGATTCAGGCCAGACATTTCAGTTGATGATGCGACTGATGACTTAAAACAGCATAGGCAGCGTCGCAGTGGCCGTCTGCTGGCTTGCCGTTGAATACAAGTTCCCCATCGCCGTAAGTTCGCGGATGATTACTTCAACCCGCAGCATGGCACCCACCTTAGCGCTCAGCGATCCGGCGGTAAGCGAGCCTTCCCGTCCTGCCCCCCTATCGCTGCAGCGCCCATATACGGCGAGCGCCATAAATGGTACGAATTGCGCCCTCATTCATAGCCATGCTCTCCCCAAAAAATAGATTTTATCTTCCAGTCACATGTTAAAAAAACACCGAAAATAGGAGAGAATGTATAGCAGTATATATTTCTAAAAATGAGTGATAAATCAAACAACTGCTTAAAATCTAAGAAACCACATGTAAGCAAAAGAAATAATTTCCGTATAAAATCGTGAAATTATGAATTAACAGGAAACCGTTAAACAGAAACGTTATTCAATTACGCCAGATAAAATTACTAAAAAGATAACTTAGCAAAAGCACACCAGTTTTGTCTGGTTTTCATAAAAATAAAAAAGTTGAAAGTAAATTACTCACGGTGTATTTGTTTGTCTGGCAATGTTTTGTTATTAAGCTCACCACAGCCATAAACAGGAGTTATTTATGAAAGTAATCGCAAGAGACCTTTTAGACGAAATATCTGGAGCCGGCGGCTGTAACGATCCCTCCTATAGCTCAGGGCGTAACAACACCAGTAATAACGGTGGCTCGAGTTCAGGATCCAATGGTAATCCCCGATATAATGAATCGGGCGTGGTAAATTGTAATAATGGTATTATTGGCGGAGCTATTTCCGGTGCAGCCGGGGGAATCGGTGGTGTAGCATTGGGCATAGCAGGTGGCGCATTTGCTGGCGGCTGCTTTACAGGAAGCGGTAACGGTGGAAATAACTCTGGTAATAATAGCTCTTCTGGAAGCTGTAACTCAGGTGGAATGGGTGGCTCCTGCAGCCGTTAAAAATATTCACCCGCCGCTTCTTTTGCGGCGGGTATTAAGGAGGATTAATTGAAATTTATCATAAAAAATCTTATTTTATTTTTATCAATAATGACTGGCTTTTTGTTTCTCAGTGGCGCAGGTATCTTCCCAGGATTCAACACCTTTAAACCTCCCGTTGAGTTATCCAGGTTAGTCATCACTATCAGCTCATTAATATCATTTGTGTTGCTAGGCGGTAAGATTATAAAGATTTTATTCAAAGGTGATATAAAAGCACATGGTAACATTAAATGAACAAAAAAGATGGATATTTATTCTTATCTGTTTTTATTGTTATGGTTATTCTTACCGGGGCTCCACTGCTTTTGCCTGAACAGTTAAGAATGATGTCGATCGTGTCTGGTATGTTTTTCCCATTGATGTTCACGGTGGAGATCCTGGTTATTACACCTCTTTATTTTTTGTTTTTGAGAGAAAAAGAAGGTTTTGGGGTGGGAAATTTCAACCTGAAAGATTTCATCCTTTATTCATCCATTATTTTGATTATACAGTTCATTCTCCCAAAACTGTTCTTCGAAGAAGAAACCTATGGCAGTCATTCTGAGACAATCCTGCCTGCAATCACCTTTATTTTTATACAAATATCTTATATTTTAATGGCGCCTGTTTATGAGGAAATTGCAATCAGAGGTGCGCTATTCGGATCACTGACCATTTTTCTCAAAGCAAAATTCCCTGCGGCAATTTTATCCTCTCTGATCTTCGCCGTTTTACATACTCAGTATTCAGGCTACGAGCCATTAATCATTCTTTTTTTTGTTTCATTAACGCTTACAGCAGCGAGAGTTCGGTCAAAGGGATTATTATTGCCAGTCATACTGCATGCGCTGATGAATTGTATCATCATAAATAAAAGCTATATTTTTGGCAGTTAAATGAGAAAGGATTTCTCACCATATAGCATACTTTTATAAGGAGATGACATTGTTTCGCAGGGAGGCGGTTGATTATCAGAGGATGAGATTGCGTGGCCGGACACTGCTGCTTCCCGGAATCCCTTTTTGGGCAGTGGCGAGCCTGTGTTCCTTTTTTATTGCAGCATTTTTGACCTTCATTATCGCCGGAACCTATAGCCGCAGGATCAACGTCTCAGGTGAAATATCGACTTATCCACGCGCTGCAACTCTCTACTCCGGCGTTCAGGGTACAGTTATAAAACGATACGTTCACGAAGGGCAATCAATTGAAGCAGGCTCGCCCGTATACCAAATTGATGTAAGCAAAAGCACGCGTAACGGTGTCATAAGCGAAAATGAACGCAGGGATATTGATAACCAGCTTAACCGATTTTCACAGATAGTCAGCCGCCTGGAAAGCAATAAGAAAGCTACGCTGGACATGTTAGAAAAGCAAAAAGAGCAATACATCTCAGCCTTCCTGCACTCTACGAATATTCTTCATCGCGCACAGGAAGGGCTACGTATCATGAAAGAAAATATGGATAACTATCGCCAGTATCAGAAACTTGGACTCGTAAACAAAGAACAACTCATTAGCCAGGTAGCTCTTTATTACCAGCAACAAAACAGTCTTCTCGGTTTGTCAGTTCAAAATGATAATAATTCTCTTCAGATAACGGCACTGGATAGCCAGATCCATACTCAGGCAGCCGATTTTGACAATCAAATCTATCAGATGGAACTACAGCGCTTTGAACTTCAAAAAGAGCGAACCCGTATTGATGCCGATGACACCATTATCGTGCGGGCACTAGTCGCTGGTCGTATAGATTCGCTGAGCGTTACAGTGGGACAAATGGTTAATCCGGGTGATAGCCTGCTACAGATTACTCCAGAAAAAATAGAATATTACGCTCTGGTGCTTTGGGTTCCTGATAACGCCATTCCTTATATTAATCCCGGTGACCGGGTCAATATTCGTTATGAGGCTTTCCCGGTAGAGAAGTTCGGCCAGTTTGCCGGCACGGTTTCTGTTATCTCAAGAACGCCTGCATCGCTGCAGGAAATGCACAGCTACCGAAGCGCTCCCTCATCCGCTTTAACCACTGTTTCTCCCTATTACAAGGTCATCGTCAGGCCTGAAATGCAGGAAGTCAGGTATGTCGGAAAACGACTGCGCCTGGAAAATGGCATTCAAGCGCAGAGCACAATGTTTCTGGAGAAAAGGAAAATCTATCAATGGATGATCGCCCCCTTCTACGATATGAAGGTCAGTACTTCAGGACCAGTCAATGAATAGAATGACCTTTAAAACTTTGGTCGCGAAGTTGGAAATAAAGTTACGCAACCGACTGCCGATGATCCACCAGACCGAGTCTGCTGAATGTGGCCTTGCCTGCCTGGCAATGATCTGCGGACATTATGGCAAGAATGTGGACCTGATAGCGCTCAGGCAACAGTTTAATCTGTCATCTCGCGGTACTTCGCTATCCGGGCTGACGGATATGGCTGAACAGTTGGGAATGAAAACCCGCCCTCTTTCGCTCGACATCGACGAGATTGGGGCTCTGAAGATGCCGTGCATTTTACACTGGGAATTTAATCATTTTGTAGTGCTGGTCAGCGCCAGGAACAATCGCATGGTGCTACACGATCCGGCGCGCGGACGGCGGACGGTTAGCCTTAAAGAACTTTCGCAGAGTTTTACCGGTGTGGCGCTGGAAGCCTGTCCTGGGAGTAATTTTACAGCCGAAAACGTCCTCAACAAAATTAGCCTCAGATCCCTTATTGGCAGCGTACACGGTTTAAAGCGAGCGCTCGGTAAAATATTTTGTCTGTCGCTGGTGTTTGAAACCATCAATCTGGTAATGCCGATCGGTACACAGCTGGTAATGGACCATGCCATACCGGCAGGAGACAAGAGTTTACTGACGGTAATCTGCGTCGGACTGATTTTTTTCATCCTGCTTAGGGCCGTAGTCGGTATGGTACGCGCCTGGTCAGCACTAATTATGGCAACGCTTATAAACGTGCAGTGGCAATCCAGCCTCTTCAGTCATCTGTTATGTCTGCCGCTCAGCTATTTTGAGCGACGTAAGATGGGTGATATCCAGTCACGGTTTAGCTCACTGGATACGCTGCGCAACACTTTCACCACCAGTATAGTCGGTGCCATCATGGACAGTATCATGGTCATTGGAGTGGTGATTATGATGGTGCTTTATGGTGGAGGGCTGACCTGGATTGTGATGGCATTTACCGTCCTTTATGTATTGCTGCGCCTGCTAACTTATGGACGCTACCGACAGCTATCAGAAGAATCACTTGTCAGAGAAGCTCGTGCCAGTTCTTACTTTATGGAAACGTTATACGGCATTGCCGCTGTAAAAATACAGGGAATGGGACGGCGTCGCGCCGCCCACTGGCTAAACCTTGAAATAGACTCAATTAATACCAGCATTCGCATTACTAAAATGGACATGCTGTTTGGCGGTATCAACACATTGATTATTGCCTGCGATCAAATTACTGTGCTTTGGCTGGGTACGAGTCAGGTTATCGATAACCAAATGACTATCGGAATGTTTGTTGCATTTGGTGCTTTTCGGGGACAATTCTCTGATCGCATCAGTTCACTGACGGAATTTGTATTACAGCTGCGCATGATGAGCCTGCATAATGAACGCATTGCCGATATTGCACTGAATCCGCGAGAAAATCATAAACCTGACCGCTATTACGAAACGGGGTTAAAGCCTTTAGGACTGGAGACCCATGAAATTAGCTATCGTTACGACACTCAGTCACCTTACATATTTCGCAAAATGAATATCTCAATCCTGCCGGGGCAGAGCGTGGCAATCACGGGCTCTTCCGGGGCAGGAAAATCTACGTTACTCAAAATATTATGCGGCCTATTTACCCCCGACAGCGGATGAGTAGAGATAGAGGGTGTTGATATTCAGCAGATTGGAATCAATAACTACCATAAAATGATCGCCTGCGTCATGCAGCATGACAAGCTGTTCAGTGGTTCAATCAGGGAAAATATCTGTAGTTTTGCAGACGAGGCTGATGAAGTCTGGATGAAAGAATGCGCCCGCGCCAGCTACATTCATGAGGTGATTATGCGTATGCCGATGGGTTATGAAACTCTTATAGGCGAGTTGGGTGAAGGGCTTTCTGGCGGACAAAAGCAACGCCTGTTCATTGCGCGAGCACTTTATAAAAAACCATCAATTTTGTTTCTGGATGAGGCGACAAGTGCGTTGGATAATGAGAGTGAAGCGATGGTAAACCGGGCAATCAGAGAGCTCAGCATTACCAGAATCATCGTTGCGCACAGGGAAAGTACGATCGCCTCAGCTGACAGAGTTATTACTCTGGATTGATCGCAGTTGGATATCGTCAACAAAAGGATTCAGGGCGGTTTTCGTCATTTATCATGTCCGCTCAGATTAAAAGCAGACAGATACAACCAGCAACGCCGCACTGGTCGGTCCCCTCTAGCCCCACGCCCTGTTTTGCATCACCACCCGGTACCCGTCGGGATCGACGAAGGTTTTCCCATTCACATCCCAGTAAGGATTAAAAGAATTCGTCCGTTTAAAACCCGCGTCGATCATGGTTTCGCATGCCAGCTTCCACGCTTTTTCATCCGGATAATAGAGGACGAGGAGATCGTCTTCGGTTGGCGAGGGTTGAACGGGATGTCCCGGGCAGCAGGTGAATTCGAGGTGCCAGTCGAGGTCTTTTCGCCCCAGCATCACGCCATTGAAGCCGTCGTGATCGTGGAATTCGGCAATTTTTTGCAGACCCAGTCCCTGACTAAACATCAGAACCGATCGTTCAAGCTGAGAGACGGGTCTGGCAATGCGCATGTGCGTAAACATCTGGCTTGACTCCTGAAAACGTTTTTCTGGGTGTTGTTAACCCGGTAGAGTTTACACATGATCGGGCTGATCATTTGTCGATGAGAGCCTGCGCAACCTGCCCTGCCCGCGTTGTGCACGTCATGCTACTGCACCGCGCCGTTATAACCCGAATGGCAGCAACGGTTATTCAGGTTTCCCGAACGGCGCGCTGCGCAGCGGGCGACAAATCACGGTCATGGCAACGGCGCTGCACAGGGGAAACAACGCCAGCAGCAGCCAGGGATAAATAGCCTGCGTTGAAGGGACAAGCGCATTGTCCAGCAGCGGTCCAAACATTAAATTGCCGGCCAGCACCGCGAAGCCGCCGGCAGTGGCAAGGGCGCCGTAATGTGCACCCAGCGTCGCGGGGTCGGCAAAACGGGGAATCAAATCCTTGGCCGACGGCACCAGCAGCATCTGGCCGAATGTTAAAAACGTCACCAGACACACCGCAGGGATCAATCGCAGCCAGCCGTCAGGCGGGGTTGTCGACGCGAACAGGGCCACGCTGGCAAACGCGGCGGAGAGCAGCAAAAAACCCACCGGTAAAACTTTTACCGTTCCCACGCGTCGTGCAAAGCGCGCCAGCGGCAGCTGAAAAGCGATGATCAACACCGAGGCCAGCATAAAGAGCGGGCCGAGATCTTTCTCGCTGCCGCCTGCTCGCCGAATCTCCACTGGCAACGCCAGATACAGCTGGTTGTAGCTCAAAAGCCACGAGCTATAAGCCACGATGAAAGCAACAAAACGCGGCTGGCGGAAGGTCATCCACCAGGAGACAATTTTCAGCGCCTGTTTGCTGTTACCTGTAGCAGGGAGAAAAAAGTACAGCACCATCAGCGCGATGACAAAGATTGCGGCCCCTGCCAGCGCCACCTGGCGGAAACCGAATCCGGTCAGCAGTGCGCCAGCCACCGGGCCCAGTACGGCACCGAGTTCGCCGCACACCGCAAACAGCGCAAACCACTCCGCGCGGCCGCGCTTTCCTTGCGTCTCGCTTTGCGTTCCCGCTTTGGCCAGCAGCGCTTCAATTGACGGGGAAAACAGCGCACCGCCGATGCCCGTCAGACAGGCACCCAGAATGATCGGCCACAGCGATTGCCCCAGCGCCAGCAACAGATAACCCGTAATCCGGACCAGACAGCCACACAGGATAATGATCTTTGCGCCGTACCGGTCAGAGAGCGCACCGCCCAGCAGAAACATCCCCTGCTGGGAGAACGTGCGTAATCCCAGAATCAGCCCGATAACGCCGCCGGAGAGCAACATATCATCGCGTAAGAATATCGCCAGAAAGGGAACGACCGCGTAAAAGCCAATGTTGAAAACAAACTGGCTGCCCAGCAAAACGCCCGGGCGCAGGGTAGAGACAGGACGCAGCGAAAACGGAAGCATGCTACCTGACCCTAAAGAATGAAATGAATGTGCTTCTTGCCATGAAAGCGGGAGATCTCAATTTTAGTTTTCACCCGGAATACCTGCCAAAGCAGCGCCTCGGTCAGGATATCCTGCGGCGTGCCGGTTGCGATGATTTGACCGTTCTGCATCACGATCAGCGAATCACAGAACATCGATGCGTGGTTGAGATCGTGAATGGCGACAATGCTGGTAACCGGTAACTCGCTGATCAGCTGCATTAATTGCATCTGGTGATGGATATCCAGATGGTTGGTCGGTTCGTCCAGCAGAATTTCGCTCGGCGTTTGCGCCAGTGCGCGGGCAATGTGCACACGCTGACGTTCGCCACCGGAAAGACTCAGCCATCCCTGCTCACTTTTCTCCAGCATATCCACGCGCTGCAGAGCGGCCGTCACGGTCTCGTCATCGTGCGCGCTCCAGTTGGAGAATGGCGAATGATGCGGAATGCGCCCCAGTTTCACCACATCGCGCACACGCATATTGGCGTCAGTCATGCCGTGCTGCTCGACGAATGCCACCCGGCGACCAAGCTGTTTGCGGGCGATGCGGGCGATATTTTGCCCGTCCAGCGTCACACAGCCGGCATCCGGGCGCCGCAGACCGGCGAGGATGCGCAGGAGGGAAGATTTACCGCAGCCGTTTGGACCGATTAGCCCGACAGTTTCACCACGGGAAATGTGCAGCGATACGTTATCGACGATGACCTTTTTTCCGACTTTCCAGCTAATGTTGTCAGCGGAGATACTCATTATTTATTCCCCGAACGCCAGATAATCACCGCAAAGAATGGTACGCCAACCAGCGCGGTCACCACGCCTACCGGCAGGCTTTGCGGGGCAATCAGCAGGCGCGACGCGATATCTGCCAGCACCATCAGAATGGCACCGGCCAGTGCGCTGGCAATCAGTAACGTGCGATGCAGCGGACCAAAGAAGAAACGCATGACATGCGGCACCACCAGGCCAATAAAACCAATCGAACCGGCCATGCTGACGATGGTGGCGGTGATAAGCGCGGTGGTGATAAAGAGTGCAAGGCGCACCTGAGGCACTGCAATACCCAGCGAGGCAGCCGCATCGTCACCAAAGGTGAACGCATCCAGCGCCCGGGAATAGTAGAGGCAAATGGCCAGTCCGATGGTCACCACCACCAGCACCAGCTGGAGTTCCGGCCAGCGCACGCCACTGAAGCTGCCCAGCAACCAGAACATCACATCGCGCGCCTGCTGCGCACTGGCAGAGGTGCTGATGGTGTAAGCGGTGATGGCATTAAACAGCTGGGAAGCCGCAACGCCGGCCAGGATGGTGCGTTCATTACCGCCGCGTGCCCCTTTAGTCAGAAAAGCGACAAAGGCAAAGGCGGTGAAGGCGCCGGCAAAGGCACCCGCCGACAGCGAGACGGCCCCGCTGCCGATGCCCAACACCACGACAGAAACCGCCCCGGTGGAGGCACCGGCAGAGACACCGAGCACATAAGGCTCAGCCAGCGCATTCTTCAGCAGGCTTTGCAAAACGGCACCGCAAATCGCCAATCCGGCGCCACAGCATGCCGCCACCAGCGCCCGGCTCAGGCGAAAGTCCCAAATCACACTTTCGTAGATGCGGCTCAGGGGAACGTGCGTGAGCCCCATTTTATTACTGATGGCATAAAAGACGCTTTTTAGCGGGATCGACAGTTCTCCGACGCTGACACCGGTCGCAATCACCAGCAATAATAACGCGACGGCAGCCACCAGCGAGGCGGTCAGGAATAGCCCCTGTCGCGCCTGAACAACAGCGATGGTCATCAGTTCAGTTCCAGTTTTCTCATTTGCTCACCCACCTGTTCGGCTCCGTAGATAGTGCGGATGGTCGGGTTCATGGCCTGGCCATCCATCACCACGATGTGGCCTTTTTTTACCGCATCCAGCTGGCTGACGGCAGGATCGCTTTTCAGGAATTTGATTTTCTCTTCGGCTTTATCCAGCGCCCAGCGATTGCGATCGAGACTGGAGACCACGATCACATCCGGATTGGCAGCAATGATGCTCTCCCAGCTGACCGTCGGCCATTCGGTCTCTGACGTGATGGCATTGTGCCCGCCCAGCACGCTGGCGATGAATCCGGATGGACTGTTTTTACCGCCCACATAGGCATCTGCAGACGGTGACGAGCTTGAGAACCAGAACACAAACGAGAGATCTTTTTTGCTGCTACCAAACTCCTGACGCAGTGCCGCTTCACGTTTTTTGAAATCGGCAATCACCGCCTGGCCACGATCTTCCACGTTGAAAATTTTGGCGAAGTCCTGAATCTCCTGATACAGGTACGTCATATTCCACAGCTGCTGGCGGCTGCCATACATATCCCCTGCGGCTTTTTTGGTGGCGCACATTCCTGGCGACACATAACTGTTCACGCCAAGGGCGATCAAATCTTCGCGTTTTGCCACCTTGCTCTCGGGTCCCAGCAGCAGCGGCGTCTGGGCAGGAACGAAGTCCGGATTTTGCGCCAGCACGGATTCGAGGGTGGGGATTTCTACCGTCAGCGTTTTGATTTTTGCATTCTGTTCAGCCAGCTGTGGCAACACTTTAGTTGGCCAGAACGCGCTGGCGATGACCTTATCCTGCAGGCCGAGCAGCAGCAAAATTTCTGCGGTATTTTGCCCCAGCGCCACCACGCGCTCAGGCGGTTTGGTGAAGGTCTCTTTATAGCCGCAGTTTTCAATCGTGAGAGGATAGGTGGTGGCCAGCGCAGAACTAACCGATGCAAACACCAAACATAACGTGCAGATGACCTTTTTCATTAACCCCTATCCCCATTGATATTGTTTTGAGAAGCCCGCGCCGCTTTAATGCAAATGAAACTCATTAACGAAGCGGGCTTTTATACAATGGGCATTTTAAGGTGTCAACGGGAGATTGTTTCCCAGAGTTATCATCGTCATCGGCCTGCCAGGATCGCATACCGGACGTTCTGCAAAAGCCTGTCCGCAGCCAGCCGGTCCCCTTCCCCGCTGACGTCACACATTTAATACGCAGAGCGTGCCAGGCCAGCATTCGCTTCGCGGCACCGGGTAAGAGGCGTCCACCGATTCAGGCCTGACGCTGACCGCACTCAGCGATGTTTACCGGTTGCCTGCGCTTTTCTGACAGCTGCAGACTGAGCATCGCCAGCAGAATAAAGGCCACCGACATGCCGATCAGCCCGTAAAAGCACGCCGGCCATCTCACGTAGGCGGATGCGCGTCCCGGCACTGTCATCCGGCACCGTCAGCAAAATGTTCAGCCCGCTCAGCAGACTTAGCAATCCGACCAGCACAAACAGGGCTTTCGCGCCCCACAGGCTGGCTACCCAGGCGGCGAGCGGAATACCGGCAAGGCTTGCCATCGATACCCCGAGCAGTACCATGCCAATGGCCCGGCCGCGCTGCTGTTCATGGACCAGTTCGGAGCCCAGCGCAACCAGCACCGGACCGATGAACCCGGCGCCGGCCCCCATCAGGATGCGTGAGGCGAGCAGTACGTTGTAGCCCGGCGACAGCACAAACGCGAAGGCGCCCAGGCTAAACAGTGCAATGCCGGTGAGCACCAGCCGGCGACGGCGCAGGTGACCAAACAGCACCTGTACCAGCGGAGCCGCCAGCGCGAAGGTGAGTCCGAAAACACTTAGTAAGCGCGCGCTCTGCGCATCAGTCAGCTGCCAGGCTGCTGAGATGGCCGGCAGACTGCCAGCGACAGACAGCGCACCGGTAGCCTGTACGAAGTAGGCAATACTCAGCGCACGCAGCGCGCGGCGCTGGGAAGAGGTGATGGCAGCGTTCATTATTTCTCTCCGGCATAAACTTCAGGGGCGGTGCCCCTGAAATGTTTACTGAACAGGAATCGGGTTATCCGCCACAGACTGGTTGAACTGATTCACCAGCGTATGCTCGTTCGCGCCCGGGTTATCGCGCACCGGCAGCACGCGGTCGACAATCGCTTCGATGGTGTCGGTGCATCGGGATTGCGATTCTGAATAAGGGGGCATTCAGTGCACAGAGACGGGCCGATAGCGTTCAGCCGGCGCGTCGCTGCCGAGGTGCGGCATCATGGCCTGGCGCGCCTGCTCATAGCGGGTCCAGAGCGCTTCGTCCTGCAGGGACGGAATGGTAATGAGCTCGCCGCGGGCGAAGCCGGTGAGCGCCGCATCAACCATCTCCTGCGCGCTCATGACGATGTTCGGGTCAAGCTGGTCAACCGGCAGACCGCCGTTATCCCAGAACGGCGTCGCGGTAGCGCCAGGCAGTACGGCCTGCACCTGAATCCCCTTACTGGCCAGTTCATGGTGCAGCGACTGACTGAACGCCAGCACGTAAGCCTTGCTGCCGCCGTAAACACCGTTCAGCAGCTCAGGCGCAATGCTGACGATCGAGGCGATGTTGATGATGGCGCCGCGTCCGCGCGCCACCATGCCTGGCACCAGCGCATAGGTCAGGCGGGTCAGCGCGATGACGTTGAGGTTAATCATGGCGTTCATCTGCGCCACGTCGCTGTCCAGCAATGGGGTATGGGTGCCGATGCCGGCGTTATTCACCAGAAGCGTAATGCTCGCGTCTTGACGCAGCTTCTCTTCCAGCGCGTTCAGCTGTGCGGCATCGGCCAGGTCCGCGGTGGTGACTTCCACGCTGCGGCCGCTGTCGGTGGTGATGTGTTCAGCCAGCTGGTTCAGGCGGTTGTGATTGCGGGCCACGATGATCAGGTCATAGCCCATGCGTGCCAGGCGGCCGGCGTACAGTGCGCCCATACCGGTAGAGGCACCGGTGACAACGGCAGTGCCGCGGTTGGTGTGTGTCTGCTGCGTCATGATATTCACCTTGTCAGTTATCGGGTTGGTGAATTCATAGTACGCAGTCGCGCACCGGCGCGGCTGACGAGAAAGGTCGTGATTTCGGACAACATGATGACCGGGATTCCGGCCATCGTGATCAGAAGGCGTTTAGGCGGGACAGCCCGCGTCAGGCTTTACCGGTGCGCAGCGACTGCGGCGGGATGCCGTAACCGCGAATGAACACTTCCCGCATATGGCGGCGATCGCGGAAGCCGGATTCACGGGCTATCACCTCCATCGGCAGCCTGCTCTGCTCGATCAGCAAGCGGGCGTTTTCCAGTCGTAATCCCTCAATGGCTTTGGCCGGGGACTTGCCCGTCTCAGAACGGAACAGGCGGCTGAGCTGCCGCGCGCTGAGGTGAACCGCATCCGCAAGGTCTTCGATGGTCAGCGCTTTGTTGAGATTGTTGCGCGCATATTCCAGCGCCGACTGCAGCCGGTCGCTGCGCGGAGAGAGCATCAGCATCTCAGAGTGCTGCGTCTGTCCGCCGGAGCGGCGGTGATGCATGACCAGCAGGTGTGCCACGCTGCGCGCCACTTCGGCACCGAGATCTTTCTCCACCATTCCCAGCGCCATATCCAGCCCGGCGGTGAGTCCCGCCGAGGTCCAGATGTGATCGTCAATAATAAAGATGCGGTCTTCTTCTATCCGCGTCGTCGGGTGCAGCAGTTGCAGACTCTGGGCATGTACCCAGTGCGTAGTGGCGCGGCGCTCCGATAACAGACCAGCCTGCCCCAGCACGAATGCGCCGGTACAGATCCCGGCCACCCGTCGGGCACGGGGCGCGTGCACCTGAAGAAAATCAACGATGCCCGCTGTGGCCGGCAGCTCCAGCGGCGTCATTACGCCTGCGACCAGCCAGGTATCCATTTCCATCTCTGCATGAATCGGCTGGCTGTCCACGCCGAAGCCGGAAGAGGACTGCACCGTGCCACCGCGCTCAGAATAAACCGTGCAGTGGTAAAACGGTTCGCCGTTTACCTGATTGGCAAACTCAAAAATGCTCAGCGTGGATAATCCCAGAACCTGGAAATAATCGGAAATCAGTAAACCTACCCGGTGCATCGTCGTCTCCTTCAGTCGTCCGGCACCGTCTGCCACACTGTGTCCGGCCTGATCTTAAGCGGGGTAAGCGATGACAATAACCCGATTTCGCTCAGCGGTATCACCTGCGGAAAAATAAAAAAGGCGATAACACCGACCTGCTGCGGATCTTCTGCGCCGTTTTATGTTAAGAGTACCCGATCGGGCAGTTCGCCAGGCATAGGGTTTTAAACAGGCGGCCATTGCCCAGGTCATCAATCAGAGAAAAAACCATGAAAAAATCGATCATTCCTGAAGAATTTCAGCACTATTACCATGACTGGCACTTCTCTCCCGTTATCGAAGCCGATGGCACCCTGTATCTTTCCGGTGTGACGGCAGCGCGGAAAGACAAACCGATAAGTACCCACCCTGAAGAACAATTCCATGATGCGTTTTATAAGCTGGGTGTGTATTTAAACGCTGCCGGACTGGACTATGAACATATACTGGAGATGACCACCTTTCATATCGATCTTAAAAAACACATCGGGGTATTTTCTAAGGTCAAAGATGTGTATATCAAAGCCCCCTACCCGGCATGGTCTGCCATCGGCGTATCAGAGTTCATTCCGGAGAATGCCCTGGTGGAAATGCGGATTGTGGCGAAAAGGGTGATTCAGGCGGATGGGCAAAAATAACCGCAACCGCCGCTTCCGCCACAGGCCTGTGATTACAGCCCTGCTTCTTCCGGATTTATTCAGTTTTTCCCTGCATCAGCTGCCGGTATTTCATGCTGTCGTGGTACATCTCATGGAATACGCGGTATTTACGGTCGTAATACTCTTTTATTTTGTTGGTCTGCGGCGTGATGGTCTTACCGATGCGGCTCATGGCGGCCATCGCTTCGGGTAAAGAGTCGTACGCACCCGCCGCCACGGTGCCCATCATGGCGCTGCCGAGCAACATGGCTTCACTCTCTTCCGGCAACAGCATCGCGCAGCCCGTCGCGTTGGAGTGCTCCTGGACAAAGATGGGATTTTTGGTGCCGCCCCCGCTGGCCATAATGGTATCAATGCAGTAACCACTCTGGTTCATGGTCTCAATAATGTGGCGAGTGCCAAGCGCCAGCGCCTGAATGGTGGCGAGATAATGCAGCGCCATGTCTTCCGGCGTGCGTGACAGTTTCAGGCCAGTCAGCGTGCCGGTCAGGGTCGGATTGGCACGCGGTGAGCGGTTGCCGTGGAAATACGGCAGCATATGAATGTCTTTGGTCAGGAAGGCAATATTCTCGGGTTCACCCGCCATCTTGCGCAGTATGCCGTTGAGCACTTCATAAATTGTTTTGCCGCTGTCTTTACCCTGCTTAAGCAGATCCTGATAACACGGATGCGACTGAATCACATGGTCAATCAGCGCGCCGGTGGTGGATTGTCCGCCTTCGTTCAGCCAGTAATCCGGCAAAATCGCCGAATAGTACGGCCCCCAGATGCCACCGATATAGCGCGCGCTGCGCGACATCGCCATATGGGCCGTAGACGTGCCGCCAATCAGCGCGATGCGGTTGTCAAAATCCGCTGATTCGCCGGATGCGCCGCTGGCACCGAGAATACCGAGGCTGCCGGCGTGCGCATCAATAATCGAAACGCTGACCGCCGTGCCCGCCATTAACCCCATCTCTGCGGCGGCGCGCTGCGTCAGGCCATGCCCCAGCGGCTCACCCATGGTTTTCACTTCACTGCCGATCTTTGCCGCGTTGTTTTCCAGTAAATCCTCCAGGCCAATCTGGCGGAAATAGCTCGGATCCCAGCGGTCTTCATGGCCGATATAGGTCCATTTGCAGACGGTTGAGCACAGCGATCGCGTGGTATCCTGGGTGGCGCGCCAGGTGAGGAAATCCGGCAGGTCGAACAGATGCCCGACGTTGCTCCAGGTGGTCGGCATGTGCTGTTTCAGCCACAGCAGTTTGGGGGTCTGCATTTCCGGCGAGATAATCCCGCCAACAAACTCCAGCACGCGATGGCCGGTGGCATTGATGCGTTCTGCCTGCGTGATAGCGCGATGATCCATCCAGACAATAATGTTCTGCTCACTGCGCCCGGTCGGGCTCACGGTCAGCGGTTTGCCTTCTTTATCCAGCACCACCAGCGAACAGGTGGCGTCAAAACCGATGCCTTTCACCTGAATCGGGTTGATATCCGCCTGACTGACCACGTCTTTAATCGCGTTACACACGGACTGCCAGATCTCATCAGAGGATTGCTCAACAAAATCAGCTTTCGGGCGGTAGAGCGTGATCTCCCGGCTGGCCTGGCCGAGCATACGGCCAGTCATGTCGAAGACGCCCGCGCGGGCGCTGCCGGTTCCTACGTCGACGCCAATAAAATAACTCGCCATGTTCTTTCCTTTCTTGAAAAGCTTTCGCTTATGATTTTCTGTTTTGCAGAGCGATAAACAGGATCAGGACACAACCCCACAGCGCCATGGTCAGGTAACTACTGACGCCCATCAGGTTCAGGCCGCTTTCCAGCATTTGCAGCACGATGAGCGCCAGCACCAGCCCAATCACCCGGCCAAAACCGCCGTCAGGGTTAATACCGCCAAGCACCGAGGCCAGAATGGTCACCAGTAAATAGGAGTCGCCGTAGCCAGCCTGTGCCGAGTTAAATTTGGACATCATCAGCAGTGCCGCGCCCCACCCCAGCAGAGCTGAAAGCACGTACACCGCGATGGTGACTTTATGCGTGTTGACCCCACTGAACCGCGTCGCCTGCTCGCTGGAACCCATCAGATACAGGCTGCGGCCGAGCGTAGTGTGTTCCAGAAACACCCACAGCAGCAGCGCCACCAGCAGGAATAACACCAGGGCGACCGGAATACCCAGCAGACTGCCGTTGCTGAGGTACTGAATCACCGGCGGGAAGCCGGAAATGACCGCGCCGTTGGTCAGCAGAATATTCAGCCCGGCGATCAGCGTCATGGTGCCGAGCGTCGCCAGAATTGGTGAAACCCCGATAAAGGCGATCAGCGCGCCATTGAGCACCCCAATCACCAGCGCCACACCCAGACCCGCAAGCAGCGCCAGCGCGACATATTCCGGCTGGTTCGGATGCGCCACCAGAATCGCCGCCATCACCAGCGAACACGCGTTGGCACCGGCAATGATCGAAAGGTTGATCCCGCCGGTCAGCATGGTAATGCCCATCCCCAGCGCCAGCATGCCCAGAATCGGTAACTGCGAGGAGATCGACTGGAAATTGCCGACGCTGTAAAAGCTGCCACCCAGCGTAAAGGAGAACAGCACGGCAACGGCCACAATGATCAGCAACTGCAAACGGATGATGCGGTCGCCGGGGAAGAATCGGTTTAAGGTGGTCATGTCACATCCCCTTCGCCAGTTTGCGTTTTTCGTTCCACGCGGTGCTGCTAATGCTGACAAGAATAATCGCGCCGCTGAACACCTGATGCCAGTAAGATGAAATGCTCAGCAGAGTCATGCCATTTTGCAGGAAGGCCAGCAGCATCACGCCCAGAATGGTGCCGGTTAGCGAGCCGCGCCCGCCGGTCATGCTGGTGCCGCCTAATACCACCGCCGCCAGCACCGTCAGTTCATAACCGAGCAGGGAATTAGGTGCCACCGACTGGGTAATTTGCGCCTGTACCACGGCAGCAATACCCGCCAGCAATCCCATAAAACCGTAAACGTAAAAATGCAGTCGCAGGATGTTCAGACCAAGACGCGATGCGGCGTCACGGTTGCTGCCCATGGCGTAAATCTGGCGGCCCACGCGGGTGCAATTCATCAGGACGCCGGTAACGATGATCACCCCCAGCAGGCAAAGCAGCGGCAGGGTCAGGCCATAGTCGTAACCGTCGGCGGCGGTGAAGGAGAACCAGCTGATCCCGTTCATAAACCAGTCGGGGAAACCGTACAACCAGGTACCGTTAGTCAGATACACCAGCAAACCGTAAAACAGGTTGAGCGTCGCGATGGTGATAATGATGGCCGGCACGCGCAGCCAGTACACCAGAAAACCGTTGACCAGGCCGAGCAGCAACCCGATTCCCATCGACATGGCAAACGCCAGCGGAAAGCTGCCGCCGTGATGAATGATGTAGCTCGCCATCACGTACTGACCGATGGAGGTGACGGCGGGAAAGGAGATGTCGATGCCGCCGGCAATCAGCACCACAAACAGACCACAGGCCAGAATGCCCAGAATGGCATAGCTGGTGGCGACGTCAGTCAGGTTACCCAACGTCATAAATTCACTGCTGCTGGCGCTCAGACCCACCACCAGCAGCAGCACCAGTAATCCCAGCCAGAATTCGTGCTGGGTAAACAGTTTCGATAGCGATTTGTTACCCATTAATCACCTCCGCAATCTGCGCTTCGCTGCTCTGGTGCGGCGCGAACTCCGCTACCAGTTCGCCTTTGCGCATCACCAGCACGCGATGGCTGTTGTAATACGCTTCCGGGATTTCATCGCAAATCATCAGCACCGCCATGCCGGATTCCGCCAGATCGCGGGCAATGCGGTAAATGCCTTCTTTATTGGCTATATCCACCCCTACCGTTGGTGAATCGAGGATCAGGATATGGGGCCGCGTCGCCACCCATTTGGCGATGGCGATACGTTGTGCATTGCCGCCGGAGAGCGTCTTAACCGGTAAACTGCTGTCCGGAACTTTAATGTTCAGGTCACGGATCAGGTCTTTAACCACCGCCGCGGCTTTGCGGTGATCCATCAATCCGGCGCCGGTATGCAGCTTGTCGAAAATCGATACCAGCGTGTTGTCATAAATGGATTGATCCATGATGAGCCCCTGCGTCAGCCGGTCTTCCGACACATAGGCGATGCCGTGACGAATGGCGTCGCGGTTAGAGTGGAATTTCACCACCTTGCCGTTGATGCGGATCTCTCCGCTGTCCGGCTGGCTCATGCCAAACAGGCTCAGACAGAGTTCCGTGCGGCCCGAACCGAGCAGGCCGATAATCGACGTGATTTCTCCCTGGCGCAGCGACAGCGAAATATTGTGATACTGACCTTTGCGGCTCAGCTGGCTGATTTCCAGCAGTGGCGTCACATCAGCGGGTGCCCGGTGCGGCAGATGGCTGTAGGTGAAACGCTGCCCGGTCATCAGGAACGCCAGCTCATGGCTGTCGAGTTCACTGGCCGGATAGGTGCCGACCAGTTTGCCGTCGCGCATCACGCTGATACGATCGGCCACTTCCATCACTTCATCAAGACGGTGACTGACGAACACCACGCAGATACCGGCGGCTTTGAGTTCATTCACCACCCGCAGCAGACCATTAACCTCGCTGCGGGTCAGTGACGCTGTCGGTTCATCCATAATCACCAGACTGGCATCAGCAGCGATGGCACGGCATATTGCCACTAACTGGCGGTCAGCGATCGACAGCTTTTCAACTTTACGATCCGGATCCAGAGCAACGCCGACCCGTTGCATCGCCGCCAGCGCTTTTTTGCGCATTGACTCGCGATGTACCCAGAAATCACCGCCCGGTAAATAGCGGTGAATAACGATATTTTCAGCGACTGACAGATTGGGAAATAACGACAAATCCTGATAAATAACCTGAATGCCGTAATAAGAAGACAGCTGTGGCGTCAGGGTATGAAAGAGTTTTCCGTCCAGCGTGATGGCCGCGCCCTTTTCCGGTTGATAAACCCCGGAAATGACTTTAATTATGGTGCTTTTTCCGCAGCCATTCTGCCCGGCCAGACAATGCACCTCACCTTTATTCAGTGTCAGGCTGACATTATCCAGTGCTAATACGCCGGGGAACTTTTTACTGATTTTTTCGAGGCTGATAAAGGCCTCAGCATTGGCGGGGGACGTGCTGAGCGTATTCATCATAGATCCTTAAGCCTGCCCATCCTATTTCCAGTCGGGTATTGGCGATGCTCGCTTATCCGAATCATTTATATCTCATCGAATTTCACTGAGTTTCGCCGCGCCTGACGCGAATTATTCAGGGTATATGTTTTCAATCTCTGAGTAGAAGTTCAGATACAGCACAACATACAACGCTGTATCTGTTTCTATTTGCCTGGTGTGGCGCTGGAGATAATCTATCTCCGTTAAATTAAGGTGTTAAACACTCTGATCAGAAGCCAAGTGATTTCGCATTCTCTGGCGTTACTTCGAGAATTTTATTAAAGCGAATCACTTTCTTATCCATATCGACGTCGGCTTTGCCCAGACCTTCAATGCTCAGGTCTTTAGTGACTTCTTTACCCTGCAGCAGCTGATCGGCAACCGAAACCAGGGCGTAACCGGCATCTTTTGGATCCCACAGCAGGACTTTTTTGATGTCACCGCGCATCAGGTATGGCGCAGCCTGAGCCGGCATAGCGATACCGACAACCGCGATCTTGTTTTTCGCCCGCTTCTGCTGAACCGCCTGACCGGCACCGATCGGACCGAGCGAGCCGAAACCGATAATCCCTTTCAGATCAGGATAGGTTTTCATTAAATCCAGCGTGGTGGAGTATGATTTATCAATATTTTCAGCCACCGGCAGGCGTGACGTGACTTCATGCATGTCCGGGTATTTTTCTTTCTGATATTTGATCGCTGCATTGGCCCACGCATTATGTAATGGCACGGTCAAAGAGCCGACATAAATGGCATAACCGCCTTTGCCACCCATATCTTTTGCCAGCTCGTCCATATTGGCTTCCGCATATTTCTGGCTGTCGATGGTTTCAACATCCCACTGACCAATTTGCTGGTCCGGCGATTCATGGGTTAATACCACGATGCCCTGGTCGCGCGCTTTTTTCAGTACCGGCTCCAGTACTTTGGCATCGTTTGGCACCACAATGATGGCGTCCACTTTTTTGGCAATCAGATCTTCAATCACCTTGACCTGCTGCGCCGGATCGGGCGTCGAGGCGCCAACCTGATAGGCGTTGACATCCAGTTTCTGCGCGGCTTCTTTTACGCCGACTTCCATGCGGGTGAACCACGGAATACCGGTAACTTTGGCCACCACGGCGATATCGTAAGGTTTGGCAGCGAATGAGGGTGTTGTGAATAACATGCACGCTGAAACCACACATGCACTGACTAATGCGAGGTTAAATTTCATTTTGGTACCTTTCTGATGAGGTTCTGATATAGGGAACAGGCGATTGCTATTTAATTCACGCTCAGAGATTAACTTACCGGTACATAGGTTTTCGCGCAGATGTGATGGAAATGTGAGCAAAGCCCATAAATGTTAAATTAAATGATTAAATATGTTAAATTATAGTTAATTTAACATCTCTGTTTACTCTCGGAGTGGTTGCTGAAGCTCCTGGATGGATTTTTAGAAACAAATTTAGATCATTTATTTAACAATTAGGATACATAGACAAAACGCGCCGTTGTTTTTACCGCAGTACAAACCCGGCCCTGAATTTTATTTGCACAGATTGTGAGCGTCATCACCTGAGCAGGCGATGACGCTTTTCACAGCATTTGCTGGCAACTGTGCGCGATGAAGGTGAGTTCCGCTTTTGGTGCTGGGTGTCCTGAACGTTGCGAGGTCAGCTTTGAGCGAGCAGCGGACGTCTCACTTATGACTGCTGAGTGGTTCTAATACGTTGAACATTATTTTCCTTAATCGACTCAAGTTCATATCTATCTTGCCGATGATCACAATGCATTTTGCAAATTTTCTTAGAATCAACGGAGTATTCAATGGCAACGACCATTTAACGGGCTAAATATTTGGATTTAAAGCATGAATGGACAAGTTGTATTGGATATGGATCGCCAGATTAATGCCCAAAATGTCGAAGCCGTCGAATAACAACAAGCTTAATCAGATAAACTAATGGAGTGAAAAATGGACTTTTTGAAGACAGTACTTACTGCAGCTTTGTTTGTCGCAGCGCCCACATGGGCGGGAGATTTGACTGGGCCTCAAAATAATGCGGTTAGATCTGCGAAGCAATATCTCAGTATGGCGGGTTTCTCACGAAACGGACTTATTCAGCAACTTTCATCCGATGCTGGAGATGGTTACGAGATTTCTGACGCTACGGTAGCAGTGGACAGCCTGAACATTGACTGGAACCAGGAGGCGGTGAAATCTGCGAAGCAGTATCTCAACATGATGGGCTTCTCATGCAAAGGCCTCATTCAGCAACTCTCCTCAAGTGCCGGAGACAAATACACTGTTGATCAAGCAACCTATGGGGCAAAACAGGCAGGTGGCTGCTAAAAAACGATGTGGTTTGAGTGACGGTTACACTCGAACCACCGAATTCCCGGCTATAAACTTACGACGTAGACGGTAAATGGTGTATGACCGCAACCTCGAAATCCATCTCTATGCGCGGGTAGTGCTCACGCATCCCTTCTGGCAGTAATGCATCCGGCCATTCCACACTTTTTCCAAGCCTGGCTGCAACGTCAAAAAGCGGCATTTTTTCAACGTGCGTGACACACATCATGACGGTGTCATAGGCATCCTGCGCGTTTACGTAAAGCATAGGGCCCGGCACAATCTCACATTCCCGCCATCGGATGGTATGACGCTTCCTGCCTGCGCGAACGTCCGGCAGTAGGCGAGGCACGATTTCAAGATACTGTAATGACATATCACCTCTGGTGACCTGCACTAAGTATTAGATATAACGATCAGTTAGTAATGTAGGTATTTGACTAATGGGTCGAATGTAGTCTTAAATAAGTTAGTTGAATAACAAAGCAAAGCGTATCTTTTAAAGTCCGCTTCTGACATACAGCGGACACCAATAGCTTTACCCGGCCGGCCATTAAAGATCACTAACCGATCTGTTTCGCAGTTACTCCAAAAAGGCAGCGTTGCACACTACAACAGCGAGACATGCTTCTGCTGTAAAATCTGGCGCAGCTCTTTATCAGGTTCGCCATCGACAATCAGCGTACTGGCCAGATCCAGATCCCCAATCGCGAAGGCGGAGGCGGAATTGAGTTTCTCTTTTGACACCATGACAACGGTCTCGGCGGCTCTCCCCGCCAGCGCGCGTTTTATGCCGGCCTCTTCATAGTTGCCGGTCGTGAGGCCGGCGGTTTTATGCACGCCGGTAACGCCCATAAAAAACAGATCAGCATTAATACGCGCAGCTGCCTCATGAACAGCCGATCCCACCGCGACCACCGAGTGGCGATAGAGCAGCCCGCCCAGGGTTATCACTTCTACCCGCGGAAAATCCACCAGCGCAACCGCAATACCGGGGCTGTGGGTGATCGCCGTGAAAGCCAGGTCTGCTGGCAGTAACTGCACCAGTTCTGCTGTGGTGGTTCCGCCGTCAATAATCACCACCTGCCCGGGTTGAATCAGCTTCACCGCCTTTTGCGCCACACTCTGCCTGGAACTCATTTGCACGTTTTTGCGTTTTTCGAAGGATGCCAGCGCGGCTGACACCGGCAGCGCGCCGCCGTGCACGCGCTGTAACAGCCCTTCAGCGGCCAGCTCCCGCAAATCGCGGCGTATTGAGTCCTCGGATATACCAAAACGCTGACTGAGCTCACCTGACATCACCTGATTTTCAGCCGCCAGAATCTTCAGAATCTGTTGTTTACGCTGGCTCGATAGCATAATTACCCGCTCACGTTTTTTCTTGAATTTGCACGATTATGCATGATAGCGTCTGTTTTGTCATCTTCAGGAGGCAAGCTATGCAGCAGAAAATACGCAATATCCGTGAGCAGCTGTTGTCCGACAATTGGTACACCCTGAAAAAATACACCTTTGAATTGCAGCGCCGTGACGGCTTGTGGCAGGAGCAGCAGCGTGAAGCGTATGACCGCGGTAATGGTGCCGTCGTGCTTCTCTATAACCGCCAAAAGCGCAGCGTGGTGCTAACCCGCCAGTTTCGCTTGCCGGTTTTCATTAATGGTCACCACGGTTTTTTGATTGAAGCGGCTGCCGGGCTGCTCGATAACGCTTCGCCGGAAACCCGCATTGTCGCCGAGGCAGAAGAAGAAACCGGTTACCGGGTGCAGCATATTGAAAAAGTCATGGAAGCGTTTATGAGTCCGGGTTCGGTTACCGAGAAACTCTATTTCTTCATCGCCGAATATGCTGACGACGATCGCCAGAGCAAAGGCGGTGGCCTTGCCGATGAGGGCGAGGATATTGAAGTACTGGAATGGCCTTTGACTCAGGCGCTGAGCGCAATTCGCAGCGGGGAAATTATGGATGCGAAAACCATCATGTTACTGCAATACGTTGCCATGAATGTCCATTTTGAGGAGCCAAAACCATGCTGATCCTGATTGCCGGCCCTGTGCGCAGCGGCACCGAAGGAGACCCGGTCTTAATTCACGCCAATATACAAAAATTAGATGAAGCCGCTCTGCAGGTTTATCACAGAGGCCATACGCCGGTGATTGGAGAATGGCTGGCATTACCTCTTGCCGCCGCCGCAGGTTCACAGGCAATCGGTGACGAAATCAGTGAGGCTTATCTTTATCCGGTTGCACATCGGCTGATTCAACATTGCGACGCGGTCTTACGTATGCCGGGCGCGTCGCACGGCGCCGATAACGATATACGGATTGGCAGAGAACGCGGGTTAAAAATTTATACTGAAATAAATGAGATTCCGATCGGGTGATTATTCACTCACTGGATGTCGACGATACCCGCGCGGCCATTCAGGCTTATGGACATTTGGCTTGTCGCCGTCAGTCAAACACGGGTATTTTTCGCGAATAAAACAAACCTATTGATGCCCGGAAAATATGCCACTATTGCTGATGGTGGTTTCTCTGCATCATCTGTTGCAGTGATTCATAACTTACCGCAGCGATGTCTGCTGCTGGCACATAATGAAGGCATTATTTATGAGTGATTCTGCATCTACATCCATCGGTCTGCTGCTGTTCCCTGCGCTTACGCAGCTTGACCTGACCGGTCCGTTTGAAGTCTTTGCGCGGGCACCAGACACGAAAGTGCATCTCATCTGGAAAAATCTGGACCTTGTGGTGTCAGACCGGGGGATGGCGATTCAGCCAACCACCACGTTCGACGCATGTCCCGCGCTGGATATCATATGTATTCCCGGCGGGCCGGGGCAGATAAACCTAATGGAGGATGAAGAAGTCCTGTCGTTTATCCGGGCTCAAAGCAAACAGGCGAAGCTGGTAACGTCAGTATGCACCGGATCGCTTGTGCTGGGCGCGGCCGGGCTTCTGCAGGGATATAAAGCGACGACGCATTGGGCTTCACTGGATCAGCTGGCGCTATTGGGCGCAGAGCCAGTAAATGAGCGTGTTGTACGCGACCGCAACCGTATAACGGGCGCCGGTGTGACTTCAGGTATCGATTTTGCAATCAGCGTCGTTTCAGAGATGTTCGGACCGGATATCGCGCAAAATATTCAGCTGCATATGGAATATGACCCTGCCCCGCCCTTTGACTGTGGCTCGCCCCGCTCCTCATCTGAAGAACAGCTGAAAAAAGCTCAGCAACAGGTTGCGCCATTTATTGAAAAGCGGCGACAGGCGACGCTGAAAGCCGCAGCCAGACTGCAGAAATAACGGGCCGGCACAGAGTGGACTTCTCCACCGACGAATGCCTCGATGAGCGAAAAACGGACCTACAGGTAACAGTGAATAGGCTTCGGTCGTCATAAATTTATTTTGCATTAAAGAACGTGCCCTTCAGAAATTACACCGTTACGTGGCTTGCGATGATAGGGTGACATCCTTGCCACATTAAGAGGAAAAACGAATGATTGTAAGGACCTGGCACGGTTGTGTTCCGCTTAAACACGCTGAAGATTTTGCGAAACACCTTGAGAAGACAGGTGTGGAACATTCACGAAGCACTGCCGGGAATATAGGCGCTTATGTGCGCAGAGAAACACAGGGTGACTGGGAGTCATTTCTTTCTGGCAACTTACTGGAAGGATCTGCAGTCAGTAAAGACTTTCGCGGGAGAAAACTATCACGTGGCAGTGACGTATCCGGATGACGAACAATTTGAGTTACTTTCAGATCCATACGTTTTTCAGCACACCGTGGAAGCCGTTATACCACTTTAGCTCTGCTTTTCACGGCGACTTATCGGTAATCCTGATTCGTTTCTAAATTAATACCAGGCGTCAATGTCCGATTTGCGCGACGAGCGGACATTTCTTTCAGTAGTCACGAGCCGGCAGGTGCCCCCCTGGATTCAGAGACTGAGCCGTGGAACGCCCGGATTAAGCGTGATTTTTCAGAAATGTCAGCCTTATTACATTACTGATATTTCAGAAATGAGGTGATGGTTAAGATTGCCGCCTCGTTCTATATTTCAATAAGGCAATACATACTATTAAGGACATTTGTCATGCTCGCGCAACGCACGCTTAAAACAACCTTTGCTCTGATGATTGGTTTCGCCGTTTTTGTTGCACCGGCTTATGCAAACCCTGGCAATGGCAATGGCAATGGCAATGGCAATGGCAATGGCAATCACGGTAATAATGGCGCGCACGGGAATAAAGAGCAGGGTTACGCATCGTCGAAAAACGGACATGGACAACGCAAGAACGCCCGGCACCCCGATCATGTTCAATCTGATATTAGCTTCTCTCAGGCACGAGCGCTCGCCGTCAACTATGGCTTGGTAGGCTATCAGTCTCTGCCGCCGGGAATCGCTAAGAAAGTGGCGCGTGGGAAAGCATTGCCACCGGGTATTACTAAGAAAAATTTGCCAGCATCCATGATAAATGCGCTGCCTCATTACCCCGGCTACGAGTGGCGCGCGGTGGGAGATGATTTAGTGCTTATTGCGTTGAGCACAGCAGTTGTGACCGCAGTGATTAACGGTGTGTTTAACTAACCCCAGTATGCAGATATCTGGCGTCTTGCAGCTCAGTTCAGGGCGCTTAATAGCGGGTCTGCTTAAGCGCTTTATCGGGTTTGCGCTGATGTGTCATAAGCGTGGTAATGCCAGATATAGCCAGCCACAGACAGGCAGTTTTCGTTCTCCCTCTTCCCACCGCCTGAATGTGTCTTAGCTCTTCTGAGTTACCTGGCTTTCAGGGTTTCAGAATGACTTTTGTCCAGCCATTATCACGATCATCAAAATGCTTATAGCCTTCGGCAGCGTCCGCCAGAGCGAGTCGATGGGAAATGATCTGCGCCGGATTGGCCCTGCCCTGATGGATAAGCCTTGCGAGCTGGCGGTTGTACGCTTTGACATTACACTGACCGGTCTTGATTGACTGACCTTTGAACCAGAAATTCCCAAAATCGAATGGCACTTTACCCTCTTTGGCCAGGTCGGTCGCGCCTCCGGGATCCTGCGGAACAAAAACGCCGACCGCACCGATGCCGCCCGTGGCTTTAGTTGACGCGACAAGGCTGTTGAGCGTGGCAGAGTTATCCTCGTGGCCATGTTTATTGCAACATTGATACCCCACACACTCGCAACCGCAATCCGTGCCGCGCCCGTCGGTTAACTCGAGAATTTTATTTACTGCCTCATCGCCCACACCATTGATCGCTACTGCACCCAGTTGTTCGGCCAGCGCCAGTCTGTCCGGATGGGTATCAACCACAAACACCTGCGATGCGCCTTTAATCATGGCCGAGTGAGCCGCCATCAAGCCGACCGGGCCCGCACCGTAAATCGCCACACTCTCTCCGGGGCGCAATCCTGCCAGTTCAGTGGCATGCCAGCCGGTGGGGAAGATGTCGGAAAGTAAAACGTAGTCCTCCTCTTTTTCAACCGCATCCGGCGGCAGCACCAGACAGTTAAAGTCAGCATAGGGAACACGCAGTAACTCAGCCTGTCCGCCATCCCATTCGCCCATTTCAGCAAAGCCATAGGCGGCACCGGCCGTACCCGGATTTGCCGTCAGGCAATAGCCGGTTAACCCTTTCTCGCAATTTTCACAGAATCCGCAGCCGACATTAAAGGGCAGGCAGACATAATCGCCAACTTTGACCCGCTCAACCGCACTGCCGATTTCAATGACCTGCCCCAGATTTTCATGGCCAAAGATGCGACCCTGTTTGAAGCTGGTTCGTCCTTCGTACATATGCAGATCTGAACCGCAGATATTGGTGGTGGTAATACGGACAAGCACATCGGTAGGGCGAACGATTTTGGGATCCGGAACCTCTTTGACTGAAACGTCAAAAGGTCCGTTATAGACAACTGCTTTCATGATGTTCTCCTCACGTGCATGATCAGTTATGAAGTCTGCGGCTGCGTGACGCTTTGCGGTCGCCTCCCTCTCAGTGATGCTGCTTTTTCAATCAAAAGGCTTGATTGAATGTGTAAGTGTAG
This sequence comes from Pantoea sp. Cy-640, assembly GCF_011752635.1. Taxonomy (NCBI): domain Bacteria; kingdom Pseudomonadati; phylum Pseudomonadota; class Gammaproteobacteria; order Enterobacterales; family Erwiniaceae; genus Pantoea; species Pantoea sp. Cy-640. Next base: position 409,472 of record NZ_VWXB01000002.1, read on the forward strand.
AACAGCGCATGAAGTCGACTGGTGGCATTAATATTATGTAACTCTATGAATTGTAAGCGCCGTTTCGCTAAACGTCTTTTGTCTCCGCCTTCTTCCAGACCCCTGGCGCACCACACCGCTACGCTGACTTAGCCTTGCACTGAATCCCGTAACCGCTATTGCCCTCAACGTCCGGCCGGCTATCCCCTGCTTTTTATCCAGCGACCCGGTGCGGCGTTGTCCGGACTGAGGTTTATCCTGAAGGAAAAGCGCACCTTGCTGAGTGCCGCGGCTTTCATCATTATTTTTCTGCAGTTCATCCTGAATGCAGTATTTGCCGTTCGCTTATCGTCATTGATTTTTCCTGACCCCCGACGCACTTCCAGCATAAGCAAGCGCTTTTATTAACACATAAAAAAGCCCACTCCAGGGTGGGCTTAAGCGTACACACGGTGACCAGCGTCATGCAATTAATCAAATATACCGGAGGGGCAGTAATTGCCTTCCCATCCAACTATCTTAGCGCCTGGATCCAGATCTCTCACCGATACGCTATCCCCGCCAAATTCTGAGCCAGTGACGACGATATCGTAATCATGATTTGGCTGAGGAATGAATCTGGTGGAGACAGATCGTTCTGTATTTTGGTAGTAGCCCGGCTGAGTCCAGTAATGAATTATACTTATCAGTTGCCCCGGCTTGATCGTAAATTCATTTATGAAAGCCCCTTTATTGTTACTTGATTCTGGCATTCCGATTTTTTTATTTCCTGACACAGGAATACCGAGAATAGCCAGACCAGCTGTAACCCGGCGCTCTAAAACTTTTTTATAACAGCCACTCGGTTGTTTTTCGTAAAATTGCAGGGCTGTATTGCCCTCAGATGCAGCACGAACCCTGGCTGCATCTGCACCTTTATAGTCTTCCAGAGAAGGCCTAAACCCAGCCGAACATCCACTTAACAACGTTACTATTATTCCCGTAATGACCAGTTTTCCATACATGCGCATCTCCTTACGTTTCTGTCGCTCCTGTTTTTATCGGCCTGTGGGCGTGAAATCTTTAACAGATATTAAGCCAGCCATCCGGGGATAATCTGTCCCTGAGATACCTGCCTGACACCTGAACAATGTCCGCTCCCGGCCCCAAACGGCCCTACCCCCTGCGCACTCCGCTATCAACAACACGCTGCCATCACAGCTAAAGCAAAGCACAAGGTGATTATTGCGATTTAACCTGTTAGTTTAAAACGATGAAAACTTGCTCAACTCTGTCTTCCGCAATCATTATTATCACCTTGCACGTTCAGGTGGGATAACGTTTGCCATTTTCCCGCCGGTAAGGCGGGCCTTACCGGTAATCAACCAGTGAGGTCAGCCATGAACACCACCGATGTCGCATCACCTGAAAAAGCCACGCTTCACCTGTTATGTGGAAAAATTGCGTCGGGTAAATCTACGTTATCCGCAAAATTAGGCGCTGCACCGCACACTCTCATTATCAGTGAGGATCGCTGGCTTGCAGCGCTCTATGCCGATGAAATGCACACGGTCGCGGATTACGTGCAGTATTCCTCTAAGCTCAGAAATGCCATGAAACCGCATCTGGTGTCATTACTTAACGCGGGGATGTCGGTAGTCCTGGATTTTCCGGCTAATACACCCGCCAGTCGTGAATGGATGATGAGTATCATTAAAGCATCAGGTGCTGCTAACCACCTGCATTTCCTTAACGTCCCTGATGAGGTGTGTAAGAGCCGATTACGTGCCCGTAACGCAGCCGGCACCCACGATTATGCCGCTTCAGATGAACAGTTTGAAATCATAAGCCGTTATTTCTCAGCGCCAGCGGCTGATGAAGGTTTCAATATTATTGAATACCGCTCTTAAGCCGCCGGGTTGCGGCTTATGACGTGCTAATTCCATGACGCAGCCGGATTCTGCGCCATTAAACGGCGCCCGATAACGGCGCCGTTTGCTCATCAAGGCTGGTTACCCCTCTCCCCTGCCGATTTGCCAGATGCCGGTTGGCGGCGTGCCGTTGACTTTCCAGTCACCGATGTCGCGCGCTTTGTAGATCACCGGGTTATGCGACGAGACGGTGCGCGCATTGCGCCAGTGACGATCCAGCGCTTTGCTGACGCGCGTATCCGACGCGCCAAGCGCATTAAACAGTTCGGTGGCGGCACGCGGCACCAGCTCGCTGGCGATCACCTGCGCCTGTCCGGCCTCGGCTTCCGCCAGGTTGTTGATGGCGGCGATAGCCGCTTCATCGGCACTGACGTGTGCTTCATATGCTGATTGCAGTGAATGGGTAGCGCGAATCACCGTGGCTTCGACAGCAAATGCCAGACTGGTGATCTCGCCCACCACCTGCAGCACCTGCGCATCCTGCCGCGAGGCAGCTCCGTTGCCGTGACTGTAAACGCGGTTGCGTGCGGCAACGGCTGCCGCCCCGTCCCGCGCCACCGCGCGCGCAATGCCCGCCAGCGTCGCCAGCAACACGTGCTGGTAATACGCAGTCTGATAACGGAAGCGCGTGGCAAAATCATACACGTGCTGCGTCTCCACATGCGCGTGCTCGAAGCGCGTCGTGCCGCTGCCGGTCAGGCGCTGGCCAAATCCGTCCCAGTCATCTTCGCGCGTGACGCCCGGCTGATGCGTATTCACCAGCGCGATCACGTCACCCTGATTGTCATCGCGGCGCGCGTAAACATCTATCCAGTCGGCGAACAGCGTACCGGTGCTGTAAAACTTCTCGCCATTCAGCGTCCAGCCATTGGCGGCAGGCGTGACGCGGGTGACCACGTCGCCCAGCCTGACGTTGCCGATCTCCGTCCAGCCGCTGCCCACCAGCTCGCCATCAACAAAACGCCGAAACCACGCATCGCGCTCCACATTGTCCGGCTGGTTGAGCCGGTCCTCGACAAAAGCAAAGTGCGCGCGCAGCGCCTGCGGCAGGTTGGAATCTGCTTCCGCCAGCTCAATCAACAGCTGAAACAGCTGCGGCAGCGAGGCGCCCCAGCCACCTTTTTGCTGTGGAATACGCACCGTGCCAAAGCCGGCCTCCTTCAGCCACTGCAGTGGTTCATAAGGCAAGGTACGCGTACGCTCGCGTTCCGCTGCGCCCGCCGCGATGCGGGCAAACAGCGGTCGGAAGTGCGCCGCCAGCGTGTCATAGTCAGTACCGGTAGAGAGAATGCTCATGTTTTACTCCTGAGGGGAAAGGTCGTCGATGTCGTGGCGGGTGGGTTCGTGACGCACCGCCAGCAGGAAAAAGATCGGAATGATGGCGGCCAGCGATACCACCCAGAACATGTTGGTGCCGAGCGCCGCCTGCAGAATCGGCAGAATGAACAGCGCCAGCGCACTGCCGATGCCCGACAGCGCACGGCTAAAGCCGACGCCAGTCGCGCGAATCGAGGTGGGATACGAGAGCGCCGGATAGACCATCAGCTGCGCGCCCGGGCCAAAGCCTTCAGCGAACAGCCACAGCCCGAGCATCAGCACCGCGAACACGATACCCACTAGCGCCTGCGGGTGGCCAATCAGTGCCAGCGCCACCAGAGCCAAAAACTGCAGCGCAAAACCAGCGATCGCCACGTGGCGTGACGGATATTTCCACGCCAGGCGCATCCCCAGCAGCCCGCCGGTAAAGGCAAACAGCGCGTTCAGCCCCAGCGAAGCTGAGATGGTCTCGAACACACCGGCACCAAGAAACTGCGCCAGTATCGACGGCAGGAAGAAGGCGATGGCGGTGTACTCAAACGAAATACAGATATTCATTACGCCGGCAACGATGGTGCGTTCACGCCACGGCTTCTGAAACAGTACGCGAAAACTCACCTTCGGTGCCGCCGCCGCGGGTGGCGTTTCTGGTTCTGCTTCGTGTGCATGAATACCGTACGAATCACGCAGGATACGCACCGCCGAGGTCAGATCGCCCTGATTCGCGGCCCACAACGGTGATTCATTCATAAACTTGCTGCGTACCGCGATGATCAACAGCGCAGGTACCGCGCCAAACAGCAGCGAGGCGCGCCACAGCCAGTCGAGATGATCTTTAGGCAGCAGAAAATAGAGGCCAAAAATCAGCAGGAAACACACAGTGGAAGCCGCATACCACATCGGGCACCAGGCCGCGAGCCGTGCGGCTTTGTTGCCTTTGCCGGCAAATTTAGAGAATTCCGCCAGATAAGACATCGCCACCGGCAGATCGATGCCCACGCCAATGCCCATCAGGAAACGCGCGCCAATCAGCACCCAGACGTTGGGTGCTAAGCCCGCCGCAATCGCCGATACGACAAAAAACAGCATGTCGGCCATGAACACCGAATAGCGGCCGTACTTATCCGTCAGCCAGCCACCAATCAGGTTGCCGACGATGGTGCCGACCATGATGGATGAGGTGACCAGCCCGGTGGTGAACGGCGATAGCTGGAACTCGCGCACCACGTCATCGATGCCGTACGACAGTGTGGTCAGGTCGTAGGCGTCGAGGAACACGCCACCCAACGCGAGAAACACAATCATGCGCGCATAGTTGTTTTTACTACTGCGGGTGTTGATCAGCCTTGCCACATCACTGACCGAACGTACCGGTTGCGAAGCCGGCAAGGTGTTTTCTAAAGGAAGAGTACTCATAACGCCTCACGTCTGTTTTTGTTGTGCAGGTGAGGTGGTTATAAGCGCTTTATGCAGGGAACCAAAGCAACAATATTTGCTATTAATTACAATATAATCAATAAGATAATAAAGACACCAACACTAAAACCCGGACGCGCAATGCGGGTCCGGGTAGCGTATTCGGCAGTAAAGTTATTCAGCAGAAACCGGCACCAGTACGCCTTTGACCAGCGGGTCATCGGTGGTTTTTAGCCACTGCTGTACGCGCGGATCGGCAAAAGCCTGTCTGAGTTTGACGATGTTCTCCTGCTCAAGGTAAGGCGTACCGATCACCAGCTGCGAGGCAAAGGTGCGCGGCGCGGGCGGGAACAGAATGCCTTTGTCACGCGGGACTTTACCGGCGTCAAACTGCGACACATAACCAATCGCCGCATCGACCGAATTAAGCGCCCGCGGCATGGTCAGCAGATCCAGCTCTTTGAACACGAAACCGTGCGGATTACCGACAATGTTTTTCAGTTTGGCGGTGCGCGGTTCTACCGTTGGATCGAGGGTGATCAATCCCTGACGCGCCAGCAGCCAGAGCGCCTGGCCCTGATTCGCCCCATCGTCGGGCACCACAATGGTTGCGCCCTGCGGCAGATCCGCCACAGAGTGGTAGCGATCGGAGTAAATACCAAAGGCCCACTGGAACAGAGGCAGGCTGGAAGTGAGCTGGAAGCCGTTAGCATCGACCACCTGCTTCAGCCACCACTGATGCTGATAGACCGTCGCAGCATACTGCCCTTCTGCTACCGCACGGTCCGCCTGCACCGGATCCTGCACACCGACCGCCTCCAGCTTCAGGCCGTAGTCCGGCGCGATATGCTCACCCACATAGTCGATCAGCTTCTGTTCCCCGGCCATTGCCGGCTCATAATGCACTTTCAGCGTGGTACCAAATACCACCGCCTGCGGCTGCTGGCTGCGCCAGAACCAGCCAGCGGCGGCCAGCAAAATGACCACTATAATCAGCAGCAGCCACGGCCAGCGGCGTGTTTTACGTAACTCAAATTCTTGTGTTGTCATAACGATGTCCCCTGAGGATGGCGCAAGGCCGCAACCAGCCGGTCGCCGAAAAATTGAATGGTCTGAATCAGTGCAATTAACACTATGATGGTGGCGATCATGATGTGGTTATCGAACCGCTGATAGCCATACACCACCGCCAGGTAGCCAATGCCGCCAGCGCCAATGGTGCCGGCGATGGCCGAGTACTCAATCATGGAGATCAGGTTGAGCGTGATAGCTGCGACAATCGCCGGCAGCGCTTCACTCAGCTGGGCGGAGCGGATGATCTGCCAGCGCGAACCGCCGCACACCAGCCCCACGGCAGTAACTTCACCAGGCAGCTCACGTAATGCGTTGTCGACCAGGCGGCCAAAGAAAGGAATCCCGGCGGCGATCATCGGTACCACCGCCGCCGGAATGCCGATGGTAGTGCCAGTGAGCCAGAAGGTAAACGGAATGATGGCCGCCATCAGCACCAGAAACGGTAACGAGCGCCCCATATTGACGATCCAGCTCAGCACCCGATGCACACCGCGCTGCGGAAACAGTCCGCGCGGCGAGGTGTTAAACAGCACCACGCCGACCACGCCACCGAGGCTCACCACAAACAGCATTACGATGCCGACCATCAGCGCGGTTTCACCCAGCGCCGGCAGCATTAGTGCCGGAATTTCAGGCCAGGGTGTGTCCTGGCTTATCACGGATACGCTCATACCGCCTCCCGTAACGGCGGCACGCTGACAGCAACGCTGGCCGCCAGGCCATACTGCTCAAGCTGCGTCAGCAACCGTGCCAGCGGCACCTGCTCCTGCTGAAAATGAATGCCCACCTGCAACCGTCCGGCCTGGATGCCATTGACCCGCTCGACATGCGCACCCAGCAGATCCACCTTTAAAGCGAACTGCTGGCTGATGCGCGAAATCCAGTCGCTGGCCACCGCGACATCGGTACGGTAGCTAAGCTGCAGCACCAGTCCGGCATCACTGACTTGTGCCGTCAGCGGCAGCAGCCGCTGGCCGAGCGCGCTGTCCGGCTGTGCCAGCAGCGCACTGACGGTGCCATACTGCACTATCTCTCCATCGCGAATCTCGGCAACCGCATCCGCCGCCTGACGTACGGCATCCATTTCATGGGTGATTAGCACGATTGCCAGCCGGTAGTCGTCACGCAGTTTTTTCAGCAGCTCAAGGATGGTGTCCGTCGCTTCCGGATCGAGACCGGAGGTGGCTTCGTCGGCCAGCAGTACAGAGGGACGCAGCGCCAGCGCGCGGGCAATACCGATGCGCTGCCGCTGCCCACCGGAGAGCTGGGCGGGAAAGGCGCTGGCTTTGTGGCTCAGCCCGACACTCTCCAGCAGCTCGCCGACGCGGGCGCGGATATCGCGCTCGACCACGCCAAGATAGCGCAGCGGCAGCGCGATATTTTCCCAGGCACTTTTACGCTGCAGCAGCGCGGAAGACTGAAATACCGTGCCGATGGCGCGACGCGCGCGGCGCAGCGCTTCGCCATCCAGCCGGGATAAATCGCTGCCGTTAACCCGGATGCTGCCGCCGCTCGGCTGCTCCAGCAGGCTGATGCATTTCGCCAGCGTAGATTTTCCGGCACCGCTCGGTCCGACCACCGCGGTGATGCTGGCCTCCGGCACCTGCAGCGTAATGTTTTTCAGCACGTCGGTGACGCGACCGTCCGGCGCACGGTAGTGTTTACTCAGGCGCTCGATTTCGATCATATGACCTCCTGCTGCTGCGCGCTGCGTACGCGATAGCCAGCACCCGGATGCGGCGCACTGAGCTGCGGCCCGGCGGCAAACAGCTTTTCGCGTAGCGTGCCCGCGGCGTAATCCTGTTTGTAAACGCCGCGTTTTTGCAGCTCCGGAATCAGTAGCTCGACCACATCCTCAAAGGTTTCATGGGTCAGCGCATACGCCAGGTTGAAACCATCCACGTCGGTCTCCTCTACCCAGCTCTGCAGCTCATCCGCCACCGTTGCCGCACTGCCCACCAGCAGCGGGCCAAAACCGCCGATGCCCACCCAGTCAGCCAGCGCTTTCACCGTCCATTGACGATCGGGATCTGCAGTAGAGAAAGTTTCAACCGCTGACTGAATGGCGTTGGTATGCAGGTATTTCAGCACCTGGTCCGGCTGATATTGTCCAAAGTCGATGCCGGTCCAGCCGGAGACCAGCGCCAGCGCGCCTTCGTAGCTGACCCAGTTTTTATACTCCTGCCACTTCGCCTGCGCCGCCCGATCGGTTTCACCGACAATCACCGTCTGCAGGTTGAAGATCAAAATACTGCGCGGATCGCGACCGGCTTCGGCTGCACGACGCCGGATGTCGGCCACGGTTTTCTTTAACAGCACTTTGGACGGCGCGGCGACAAACACACATTCTGCGTGCTCAGCCGCAAACTGTTTGCCGCGGCTCGATGCACCGGCCTGATACAGCACCGGCGTGCGCTGCGGCGAGGGTTCACACAGATGGATGCCCGGTACGTTAAAGAAGGTACCCTGATGGTTAATCGGATGGATTTTGCTGGGATCGCTGAAAATGCGACGCTGACGATCGCGCAGCACTGCATCCTGCTCCCAGCTGCCTTCCAGCAGTTTATAGACCACCTGCAGGTACTCATCGGCATAGTCATACCGGCTGTCATGATCGGTTTGCGCTTTATGACCAATGTTGCGCGCGCCGCTCTCCAGATAGGAGGTAACGATGTTCCAGCCAATGCGGCCTTTGGTCAGATGGTCCAGCGTCGACAAACGGCGCGCGAACGGATAAGGATGCTCAAACGACAGCGAGGCGGTTAAGCCGAAACCGAGGTGCTCTGTGACCAGCGCCATCGGCGTAATCAACGCCAGCGGATCGTTCACCGGCACCTGAGTGGCCTGGCGTATCGCCGCGTCACCGTTGCCGTTCAGCACATCGTAAATGCCGAGCACATCGGCAATGAACAGGCCGTCAAACTTGCCGCGCTCCAGCAGGCGCGCCAAATCAACCCAGTATTCCAGATCTTTATACTGCCAGGAGCGGTCACGGGGATGGGCCCAGAGTCCGGGTGACTGGTGACCGACACAGTTCATATCAAAGGCATTCAGGCGTATTTCGCGTTGCGATGGCATAGCAATCTCCATAGCGAGGCCGTGATCGTGCAGCGACCCGGCGTTCGTCAGTTAATTATCAGGATGTTGAGTGTTCAGGAGGCGGAAGGGGGACATCGCTCAGCGTGAGCGACAGGCAATACCTTAAGAATTTCATCCGCTACGGCGGCCGCGTGATCGGCCACCTGCGGCAACCCCATCAGCTCGCCAAAGCGGGCGCGCGCCGCCGGGCCCACGACAAACAGGCGTGCGTTGGGCTTGCCGTGCCGGTTGAGGGTGCGCGAGTGGTGATCCACATCAATACCGAAGCCGAGCGCATCGGCGCGGATCAGGCCCTGCTCGCTGAGCGATTGCAGCAGCGGCTGGCTGGTCGTCAGCGCTTCATGTCCCGGTCCGGTCGTGACAATCAGTTTATCCAGCACATGGTTTTGCCGGGTGCCATCGCGCTGACGCAGGGTGATTTCCAGCTGCTGCGGGTGAGCGTAAATCGCCACGAGGCGAGCGGCCAATACCTGCAGACTACCTTGCTGCTGTCGCCGGGCGATGACGGCGGCGACCTGTGGGGCAATGCGATAGCGATGCACATCCCACCATGAACGCAGATGACGCGCAAAGCGCTGCTGTTCATGTAGCGGAAGTGACTGCCAGATGGCTTGCCCCTGCACACGCACCTCATCAAGCACACGCTGCCACGGCAGCTGCTGCGCGGCAGCGCGAGCGACTTCATCACGAATATGCCGCAGCCAGCGACGCGCGCTGGGCTGAGATTGCGCGCCCAGTGTCCACTCCGGCCATTCGCCGCTGAGATTGGCGCGTGACAGTTGTCCGCGCCGTGAGAACGCCAGCAGCGGCCCCTGATGGTCACGCGTCGCCAGCGAAGCTACCACATCAGCCATGCTCAGGCCGGTGCCGACAATCGCCACCGATGCATCAGGCTCAACGCTATCCAGCACGCCTGGCTGCCACGGGTTGGCAATCAGCGCCGGATGGTCGGCAAACGGCTGTAGCATGCGTGGCAGCGACGGCGGTGGATGGCTGATCGCCAGCGCGAGGATGTCGCCAGTCAGGGTTTCACCGTTACTCAACAGCAGTTGTTGCCCTTCCCACGCCAGCGCACGCGCCTGAACGTGACGCAGAGTGACATGCGGATGCGCCTCAGCGGCGGCGGCAAACTGCTGCGCCAGATAGCGGCCAAAGAGCGCGCGCTGCGGATACACCGCGCCATCGGCACAGTGTGCTGCTGAATCCAGTGAACATTCCGGCTGCTGACGATACCAGCGATCAAAGGCGCCCTGCTCTTCTCCGCTGAGCTGCATACGCGCAGCCGGCACGTTGATACGGTGTGCCGATTCCGGCGTGGAATAGGCAACACCGGCGCCGAGGCTGGCGCGCGGTTCGACCACTGTAATCAGTAGCGGCACGAGCGACGTGCGGGCGAGGTGGATCGCCAGCGCTGTGCCGCTGAAGCCCCCGCCGACAATAATGATGTGCGCTGTTGCCATCGCCTTCTCCTGCATCAGCTGGCGCTCGTCTGTTTCGCCGATGGGCGCTTATCGCCGCCGATGGTTTCACCAAACGGGCCAGTGTTAATGGTACGGGCGCGCTGCTGCTGACCGTGAGCCAGCGGTAACAGCGGCAGCAGCAATTCAGCCACGCGATGCGCCTCTTCCAGATGCGGATAGCCCGAAAGAATGAAGTTAGTCACGCCGAGCGCCTGGTATTCCCGAATGCGTTCAGCGACCTGCTGCGGGCTTCCCACCAGCGCGGTGCCGGCACCGCCGCGCACCAGTCCGACGCCTGCCCACAGATTCGGCGCAATGTAGAGGTTATCACGCGAACCGTTGTGCAGCGCACTCATGCGCGCCTGACCGGCGGAATCCATGCGGGCAAAAATCTTCTGCGCCTGAGCGATGGTGTCGTCATCCAGATGGGCAATCAGTTTATCCGCCGCCGCTCGGGCTTCTTCTTCGGTTTCACGCACAATCACATGCAGGCGGATACCGTATTCGAGTTTCCGGCCGCGTGACTCAGCGCGCTCACGTACGACCGCCAGTTTTTCTGCTACCTGCGCCGGTGGCTCGCCCCAGGTGAGATAGGTGTCAATCTGCTGCGCCGCCACGTCGATCGCTGCCTCCGATGAGCCACCAAAGTAGAGCGGTGGGCCGTTTTCCTGCACCGGTGGAAACAGCACCTCAGCGCCTTCAACCTGAATATGCTCGCCCTGATAATCTACTTTTTCGCCGCGCATCAGCCGGCTATACACATCCAGAAACTCGCGAGTCACTTCATAACGTTCACTGTGGTTGAGGAAGATGCCGTCGCCTTTGTTCTCTACCGGATCGCCGCCGGTGACCACGTTAATCAGCAGACGGCCTTCCGACAGACGATCCAGCGTGGTGGCCATGCGCGCTGCCAGCGTGGGTGGCTGTAACCCCGGACGGACGGCGACCAGATAGCGCAGCCGGCGCGTCATGGGTGCCAGCGCGGAAGCCACCAGCCAGGAATCCTCACAGCTTTTCCCTGTCGGAATGAGGACGCCGTAGAAGCCCAGATTGTCGGCGGCCAGCGCGACCTGCTGTAAATAGGCTAAATCAACCGGGCGTCCGCCTTCTGTGGTACCCAGGTAACGGCCATCGCCGTGCGTCGGCAGGAACCAGAAGACATTTATGCTCTCGTGCGCAGAATCGGCCATTATGCTTATCCTATATAACTTTATGAGAAAACGTTCATTCTTAACTTTCTATTTGGTTATATAGGCGTAAGCGAAAAGCATGCCAGCTTTTAACGAAACAGAGATTTTGCATTTTCAGTCAGTTAGGTCATCAGAGCCCGTCATGTCTGTTGCAATTGCAACGCAACGCCAACAGCATTTGCTGCATATGCAACTGCTTATGCTTTTTTCCTGCTGTTCATTGCCACTTACCGGGTTTAGCGTGATGGCAGACCTTTACAGGAGCCACCCTCATGCTGACACCTTACAATCAACCGGATTCACCTCGCCTGGTCGACCCGGCATCGCTGGCTTTCCAGTCGCTGCTGGATAAATTCGCACCCACCGACGCCACGGTGCTGATTGTGGGCGAAACCGGCACCGGCAAAGAAGTGGTCGCCCGGTATCTGCATCATCACAGTCCACGCCGGCATGCCCCGTTTATGGCCGTCAACTGCGGCGCCCTGACGGAAAGTCTGGCAGAAGCTGAATTATTTGGACATGAGAAAGGTGCCTTCACCGGCGCGACTCAGGCGCACCCTGGCTGGTTTGAAGCGGCGCAGGGCGGCACGCTGCTGCTGGATGAGATAGGTGAACTGAGCCTGCCGCTGCAGGTTAAACTGCTGCGCGTCCTTCAGGAGCGTGAAATTACGCGCGTCGGTTCACGCAAGGCCATTAAAATAGACGTGCGCGTTATCGCCGCAACCCATGTCGATCTGGCCCAGGCGATTCGCGAACGGCGTTTTCGTGAAGATCTGTTTTATCGCCTGAATATCGCCGTTGTTCCCCTGCCACCGCTGCGCCAGCGTCGCGAGGACATCCCGCTGCTGGCACAGCATTTCCTCTCCCTGTACGCACGCCGCCTTGGCCGTCCGGCGCGTCGCCTGTCGCCTGACGCGCTGGAAGCCCTGCGCGACTACAGCTGGCCCGGCAATATTCGTGAGCTGGAGAATACGCTGCACAATGCGGTGCTGCTCAGTCGCGATGAGACATTAACGCCGACGCAGCTGCGGCTGGCAGGTTACAGTGAACGTGGATACAGCGAAACAGACAATTCGACGCTGGATAGCTTCCTGCGCCAGCAGATTACACGCGAACCGCAACAGCTGTTTGATCGGGTGATTCAGAGTCTGATCAGTAACGCACTGGAAATAGCGGACAACAATCAGACGCAGGCCGCCACGCTGCTGGGCATTAGCCGGCACACGCTACGCACGCATCTGGCACAGATGGGCGTTATAAAAGGGCGCCGCAAGTCCGCCGTCATGGCCTTCGCGCACGTCAGCGGGGCCGCGCGCCCTGAACGCGAGTTGCGCATTGGCTTTCAGAAATTTGGCAATCTCGGCGTGTTGAAAGCGCGCCAGACGCTGGAACAGTGCTTCAACCAGCAGGGTATCAGCGTGGTGTGGAGTGAATTCCCTGCCGGTCCGCAACTGTTGTATGCGTTGCAGAATAATGAGATTGATTTTGGCACCACCGGTGAAGTGCCACCTATCTTCGCTCAGGCCAGCGGTAACGCCGTGACTTATATCGCCTGGGAGCCACCGGCACCGGGCAGTGTCGGTATTGTGGTGCCACGCGACAGTAATATTCACAGCCTGGCAGATTTGCGGGGTAAGCGTATCTCGGTAAATAAAGGGTCGAATGTTCACTGGCTGTTGTTGCAGCTGCTGGAGGAAGGCGGCATCGGTCTGGATGAAATTAAAGTGGTGTACACGCCGCCGAAATATCCGCTCACAGCCAGCGATTATCTGGCCGTCGATGCCTGGATGATGTGGGATCCGCTGCTGAGTGCCGCAGAAAGTAACGCCGATTTGCGCGTGCTGGAGAAGGGCGAAGGCCGGGTGCGCAACCACCAGTTTTATCTGGCGCGCCATGATTATGTGCAGCAGCATGACGATATCGTGCAGCAGCTGGTAACGAGCCTGCAGCAAACCGGGACCTTTATCGATAATCATCGCCATGAAGCTGCCACTATGCTGGCGCAGGAACTGGGGCTGGAGTTCGCAGCCGTGGAACGTGCCTTATCCCGTCGCAGCCACCAGACGCGGGCCATGGTTTTCCACGTCATCAAAGAACAGCAAACTATCGCTGACCGCTTTTATGCACTCGGTTTGATTCATAAACCGGTGCGCGTGCGTGATGCAGTGTGGCAGTCGCCCAGCCAGACGGCGCTTATGGCATAGCGGCTACAGTAAAAGTTATCCACGTTTTCTGTGGATAACACATTGAATATCGTCTGGCTAAATCCTCGTTTTTCTCACGGCAGCATGAGGGTTTACTGTGAAATTCGGGCGATTTCAGCCTGAAATCCTGCAGATAAAAACTATTTTTTCAAACAGTTAGAGGTGAAATCGCCATGGCGAACGTCGCCTGATTCTGGCAGATTCCGTTAAGGATTCTCCCTGCTGTTTTCATTGTCGATTTCGCATCCAGCAGCGTTGGCCATTATCAAAGCCTCAATCGGCGATGGCGCGGGTTCATCGTATTACATCGCTGAGCTGGCGATTTCAGCCTGAAATTCCAGCTAAGGTTGATTTGATTTCATGCACTTAGCGCTGAAATTACGCTGGCGAAGGATGAAATTACGGGGGAGATATCAGGTGGGTGAGGTAACAATCTGTAGCGGCACGGTTCAGGTTGTACGGGATTGTGCTGCTACAGATTGCTGGTCATCGGAGGTAAAGCGCTACTACTGATTGAGATACTTATTCAGCGTCTCGGTGATAACGCGATCCAGCTCTTCCTGTAATTCTCTGGACTGGCGGTTAAACTCGTAGCTAAACATGCGTCCGCGCGTTTTCTTGCGGGCGTAACGGTCTTTATCCGCGAAGGTCCACAGCGGTGTCGCCACCACTTTATCTTTAGCCGGCGCCTGCACCAGTGTCTGGCTGCCGTTACGGACCAGCCGCAGGATGCCATTCTTGACTTCATCTTCCGCCAGGCCTTCACGCGCACAGACGCTGTCCACATCCATACCGATAGTTTCAATCAGAGCATCGACCGTCTGACCGGTTTCCTGCAGTTTTTCGTAAGCCTGCAGCAGCGTTTTGTAGTCAGGATAGGTCAACTCTGAATGGTTCGGGAACAGGGTGACCAGTTCCAGCGGCACACTGGCAGCCTGCAGCGCGCGGGTCACTTTTGCCTGAGACAGCCCTTCACTCTGCGCAATCTCTTTTTGCGACAGGCCGCTGTCTTTCAGTGACAGCAAACGCATGCCGACTTCACGCAGATTATGCTCACGCGCGGTCTGGATATCCTGCGCCAGACGACGGGCTTCTTCGGCAGAGATAGCGACGTCGGTGACCAGCACATCCAGCCCGGTTTTACAGTGCAGCGCGGCCGCCCGACGACGCGAACCATCGAGGATTTCAATCCGATCGCCACGCTTTACGCCAATGGCCGGGAAGAACTGCTGCAGTTTAATGGTACGGATGATATCGCGCAGTGACTCTGGCGTGAGACCGGACTGGTCACGGCCGTTGGTTTCCATCACCACGTACGTACGTTCTTCTATCTCTTTAGCCGTGATGTGTTCCAGGGTGAACAGGGCGCGTTTACCGGTGGAAAGGATAAACGTCTGGGAGTGTCCATCCTCGCTGGGTTCATTTTGTAACGGGCTCTGGCTGAAGGTGCGGCCAATAGTGATTCTTTTTGCGCTCATAATAACCTCAGTTCAGGCGGATAAATTCAATACGATCAAAGACGGCTTTGGCAAAGTCTTCTGCCGCCGAACGCGCGTTTTTCAGGGCTTCGCTGCTGCCGACATAGGTAGATGGGTTAGCGGAGATAACCGTATCGAACGATTCACCGCAGCGTTCAAAGCCATCCAGCCGCGGCAGCGCCGCATCCAGCATATCGCCACCAAATATCTCTTTCGCCAGGCTGTGACACATCTTGTGGTCCGCTTTATTCGACAGCTTGGACATAAAGCCAATGTTGCCCTGCAACCGGCAGGTGGCTCCCGACTCTTCGATGATGTCGATAAGCTCGGGCAGGCGCGTCAGATACTTTAGCGTGGAGTGGAAATCAACCTGTGCCGGCGGCACCGGCGTCATCAGCAAATCGGAAGCGGCAATGGCGTTTTTCAGGAAGGCATCCAGATGGGGGCCGCTGTCAATAAAGATGAAGTCGTAATCTTTTTTCAGCTTAGCCACTACGTTTTCATACAGCACCGCATGCACGTTTTGCTGCGGCAGATGCTCCGCACACAACTCTTCCCAGCGGGAAGCAATGAAAGCGTCATCGATTGAGGCGGGCAGTACGTCAACGCCAGGAATAATCGACGGCACAATAAATTCGCTTTTCAGCTCGTCACGGCTGACGTTTTGCAGCATCGCCTGAGCCGCGGTGGCTTCAACCAAACCGACCGAACGTTCATGATTCAGGAACATGGTGGCCGATGACTGAGGATCGAGATCGATAACCAGGATGCGTAAATCTTCGAACAGCAGGTGCGGATGCGCGCGCAGCGCGTGCGCCAGCGATACCGTGGAAACGGTTTTAGACACGCCGCCTTTCAGGTTACCGACAAACAGCGTAAACGCTTCAGGATGGCGATCGCGGTATTTCGGGACGCCGCGATGATGGTAGATGTCGATAATATTTTGGATCGACATCGCATACTTAGTGGAACTGCCGGCCGCGCGCTTATCAAACGGATAGCCGTTTTCTTCCATCTCGTTAACCGCGTAATCGACACTAGCGCGCGTCAGCCTGGGCAACTTGGCTAACGCCGCTTTGGCATAAACCTGGTAAAAAGTATTCTCGTGTAACTCCTCTTTTTGCGCCTGAATCTGCTCCGTCAGGCTCATCAGCATTCTTTCTGAGCGTTGAGCGACTTTCAGAACCTGCTTCTCATCGTTAGCCATACTTGCTCCACACATGTAGGATTTATGACTTTATACCGAAATCCTGCACATGAGGCAAATCTATCTCATCTGTTCATCATCGGCTCGCGTTGTAAAAAGACCTTTTGCAAGAGGGGTTTAAACCAGACGTTCACTGCAGTCAGTAGCGCGCGTTGATTGTTTACCCATCAATTGATGAAAATGTGCTCGGTGTAAGGGCGGCACTCTGCCACTATTCACTGTAATCAGTAACCGACATGTGCGGCAGAAGCGGGCGATTAAGGTGAAATACTGCGCGCCGTTACCTGACAGAGCAGTCCGCACGTTCACTGTAATCAGCGGGTGGCGAAAAGGAATGAACTGCGTTCACTGTACTTGGCAGAACATTCACTGCAATCAGTAACCCTGCCGTAAGATTCACTGTAATCAGTAATCCTTAGCGCAGGGACAGCGCTACCGGCGCCAGGGTGAGCCAGTGCGCAAAAGTAAATGTTCACTGTAGTCAGTGATTCTGCGATCATCCGCTCACCAAATGAGCAGGATTCACTGTAGTCAGCACAAGCCCACTACATTCTTCCCTCTGTGACTGCCTGCATAGCACGGTGTGAGGGGGGCCTGCCGGCCAGTGAGAAGGGGAGAAGCTGCACACGATGAGCATTACGCGGTTTGCGATTGTGGTCTGGCGAGCATCGCCTGCAGGATGATTGGGTAGCGTCGCGGCGAGCGCCGTGCAGTGTCATGTTCAAGGCCGCCTTACTGGCGGCAATCTGCCAGCGCATCGATTGATGCAGGTATAAGATTCACTGTAATCAGTAAACTGCGGCGTCGATGCCAGCGGCATTCACTGTAGTCAGTAAACTATGAACGCCTTTTCGTCAATGTTCACTGTAATCAGTAATGTGACCGTTATCAGATATTCATAACCTAATCGCTGCGGCGCATTCACTGTAGTCAGTAAAAGGAAAAGCGTGTTTAAAGCTGAATTGCTGACCTGCCTGACTGAGCATTCACTGTAATCAGTAAACCCGATCATCTTTATCGCGCCAGGTCGAGGGAGGGTCGTGCGGCACAGGGAAGGGCACTCAGCTAACAACATTCACTGTAATCAGCAGCCGGGTTCGCGCGCGCTGCGCTTTGAAGCAGCAGTACCTGACGCACACGTTCACTGTAATCAGAGCATGCCCGCTACGCCTCAGGCCGATAACGTTCACTGTAGTCAGTAGCTGGCTTTCCTTCCCTTGCAGGCCAGTGCCTGCGGTGAGGGTAGGGGAGTGTTGAGAACGTTCACTGCAATCAGTAAAAGTCAGACGACCCAGAGGGCCGTTTCGTCATGAAATGACGTTCACTATAATCGGTAATCCCTCCCACGATTCACTGTAATCAGTGATAGTGACCAACCCTGTCACTTTTACTGGTTACTTTTACAGCACAATTACTGAATACAGTGAATGTATTGCAGTATATCGATTATTAACTTTAATTTTCAGTCAGATACGATAAAGCGTTCACTGTAATCAGTGAGCTCGTAGGCTTACGTGTTCACTGTGGTCAGCAGAATCGCCCGGCAGACCAGACATTCACTGTAATCAGTCAGACGGTCTCTGAAAGCGTAAACGAGATGTCTGTCAACCCACCTGGTAAGTACCCACTATCAATAAAAGCGCTGTTATGTATGAAAAGGAAGGTTTGAGGGTTTTTACGGAACAGGCGATACCGGCAGCGACCACTGATTACAGTGAATGCTACCAATTACAGTGAACAGATCAGGTTGTGCTGATTACAGTGAATGAGAGGAAAGCGGCAGTGTCACTTTTAGGCTTAATGACACTGCGGAAAGAGGGTGAACTGATTACAGTGAATGGGTGAAGTCAGTCTTCGAAATCGAGGTCTTCCAGCGAATCGATACTTTCCAGATTGCTGATACCATCGAGTTTGGGTGTCCGGCTGTGGATGATGAAAAATACCGAACGGCCCCGTTTCACTTCGGAGTAATCCAGATAGCCAATCTCTTTCAGTTGCTCCATGGCGCGCCGCACCACATGGTTTTGCGTGGTGGTTTTTGAGCCGAGATTAAGACGCATGCGTAAGCGCGCCAGGGAGATAGGCGCCGGATTAGTGGGCAGGCTTTCCAGGTAGGTATACAGCGCCTGCGCCGACTCCTTACGCTTGAGGCGCGAGATAGCACGCAGCTGCAGCAGCACCTTGTGGTCGAAATTATACAGCTCAAACAGCTTAGGATCGGCCTGAATACGCACCAGATCTTTCTCACGATCGTAGTAAGCCGACTGCACCAGGTGCGTGTGGTAGGCTTTACCATTCCCCTCAAACGACAGGGTATTGGTTGCGATACGTCGCAGCGAGGCGTCAAGACGCTTACGCAGCGCCGCGGACGAGTTGGCCGAGGGAATACCGCACATCTTGACGAAATCAATAAACGGCAGCGTGACGGTGTCGCCCTTCGACGGATAACGCGAGAAAGACTGAATGATGCCGGCCCAGGTTTTGAAATCATTATCCATATCCAGCCGTGCGCCGGTGATGGTAATCTTTTCATAGCCTTCCGCTTTCACCAGCGACAGGTTTTTGAGCTCTTTGGTGGCATCGGTTGAAGCCATTGCGCCGGATTTTCCGCGCGCCGTTGACTTCAGGGTAGGAACAAACAGACCCAGGCGCATCAGTGCGACCGGTTGTACGGTGTTATTTTTATTGGGATGAAGCTGAATAACTTCACCACTGTTTTTCGTCACCGACAGAAAAGGTTCAAGTAACGCCTTGTTTTCACTCTCTTTATCTGCCATAGCCTGAGATCTTCATTCTGTGGATGAAAAGGATCGGTATCTGATTACAGTGAACATTAACACTGTTTATAGTGAACATTCTACTGTCTATAGTGAATAAAGTACTGACTATAGTGGATACTTTACTGATTATAGTGAACACGATCACCTTCTCAGCCCTTGTCGGGTGCGGCCTGCCGCGATCGGGGATCTCTTAGGATCTCTTTTAGATCTCTTTATGATCTTTCTTTAAGATCTAATCACTGTATAAGTGGATAACCCGTTGAGGCGACTGATGCTGATAAGCGTAACCTGCAGAATATTCGCTTACGTCTTTAAATCACCCTGTGAGGGTGGAAAATGAAAATCTTCAGGCCTGCGCTGCCTCTCAATTCATTTCAGGTGAACAACTTGCTCTCATCTATTCATTTTTCATCACCTGATGGCTGGCGTAAGGTAGATCTCACTCTGATCAACCCGATTATCTGACGAAGGCATCTTATGACTGATCACGTTATTTCACGTAATCCAACCAGCGGCGAAATCATTGCCACTTATCCCCTGCAGAATGCAGCAGAGCTGGAAACGGCTTTACAGCAAAGCGCCAGCGCCTTTGCGCAGTGGCGTAACACGGAGATGACACAGCGCGTGAAGGTACTGCGTCAGCTGGGTGAGCAGCTGCGCCAGCGTCAGGAGCAACTGGCTACGCTCGCTACGCTGGAAATGGGTAAACCCATTGCGCAGGCGCGTGCCGAAGTCCTGAAATGCGCCAGCCTGTGTGACTGGTATGCTGAACACGGACCGGCAATGCTGGCCGATCAGCCCACGCTGGTGGAAAACCAGCAGGCCTGGCAATCGTTTCGTCCACTCGGTGTGATCCTGGCGGTGATGCCGTGGAATTTTCCTTACTGGCAGGTCCTGCGCGGCGCGGTCAGCATGCTGCTGGCGGGCAACACCTACCTGCTGAAACACGCTCCGAGCGTCATGGGCTGCGCCCGGCTGATGCAGGAACTGTTTGCTGCGACCGATTTGCCGCGCGGCGCATTCAATGTAATCAACGTTGATAACGACGGTGTCTCTGCTGCCATTAAAGATCCGCGCGTCGCGGCTATCGCCGTGACCGGAAGCGTGCGCGCGGGTGGGGCTATCGCCGCTCAGGCCGGTGCGGTACTGAAAAAAACCGTGCTGGAGTTAGGCGGTGCCGATCCTTTTATCGTTCTGGCGGATGCCGATCTGGATGCGGCAGTGGCCTCAGCGGTCACAGGGCGCTACCAGAACAGCGGGCAGGTGTGTATGGCAGCCAAACGCTTCATCATTGAAGAGAGCATCGCAGAGGCGTTTGAGGCGCGTTTCAGCGCAGCCGTGCAGGCACTGAAAGTGGGCGATCCGCTGCAGGAAGAGACTTATATCGGTCCGATGGCACGCTACGATCTGCGTGATGAACTGGATCATCAGGTGCAGGAAACCCTGCAGCAGGGTGCACGTCTGGTGCTGGGCGGCCACAAGATCGAGGGAGTCGGCAACTATTATGCGCCAACCATTCTTGCCGACGTCACGCCCGCGATGACCGCTTTTCGTCAGGAGATCTTCGGGCCAGTGGCGGCGATCACCGTTGCGCGCGATGCGCAACATGCACTGCAGCTGGCGAATGACAGCGAGTTTGGCCTGAGCGCTACCGTGTGGAGCGGCAATCAAGCGCTGGCGCAGGAACTGGCAGAGCAGCTGGAAACCGGCGCGGTGTTTATCAACGGCAACGGCGCCTCAGATCCGCGCGTCGCAATTGGTGGCGTGAAAAAGAGTGGTTATGGCCGCGAACTCTCCAGCTTCGGCGTCCACGAGTTCTGTAATATTCAGACGGTGTGGAAAAACCGTCGCTAACCCGGCCGGGGCGCGCCATACTGTGCGCCCCAACTTTCGGAAGCAATCCTTGTATGCAGACGCCAGGCATTCTTATCCTTGCTGCCGGTCTCGGCAGCCGCTTTCGTCAGGCCGGCGGGACCGGGCATAAACTGCTGGCGCCGTATCCTGACGATAATGGCGTGCCTCAGCCGCTGCTGAAGCTGACGCTGCAGCAGGCGCAGCGCAGCGGTTTGCCGCTTCTCCTCATTATCCGGCCGGAAGATGGTGCCATTCAACAGCTGGCACAGCAGTGCGGCGTCGCGACCTGCACTATTGCCAGCGCCGGCAGCGGTGAAAGCATTGCCGCTGGCGTGCGGGCCACTGCCCACTGGCATGGCTGGCTGATCGTACCGGGTGATATGGCGTGGGTGAGGGCGGAGGATCATCAATGTGTGGCGCAGACGCTGCGCAACGGTGCGCCGCAGGTACGGCTCAGCTGGCAAAATCAGCCGGGCCACCCGGTGGGATTTGCCGCGCACTATGGCGCGGCGCTCGCTCAACTGCAGGGCGACAGCGGTGCCCGCGCGCTGCTTGACCCGGCTATTCTCATCACTCTGCCGGCCCATCAGGGCACGATCCGCGACGCGGATCTGCCGCGATCCGATGCAAGCCGCTGACCGGCAGCACGCCTGACTGGGTCAGTGGCTGCCGGGATTAGCGCGCACCTGCGCCACTTTTTCGCTCAGATTCTGCCACGCCGGTTGGTCAGGTGCGTAGCGCTGGCGCAGCCAGGCGGCAATATCCGCAACCTGCTTATCCGACAAGCTGGCGGCAAAGCCGGGCATATAACCGAGCGCAGCGGTTGCCGGTTTGTCGATACCGTGCAGCACCACCTGTAACAGATTATCCGGCGTCGCGCTGGTTATGCTGCTGCTGTTAGCCATCGATGGGCTGACGCCAAACAACTGCGGTCCGCCCTCGCTGGCGCTGTGGCAGGCCTGACAGGCGCCTTTAAACAGCCGTTCCCCCGCGGCAGTGTTCCATGCCGGTTTTGCCGCCGGCACAGCGACAGGGCGCGCTGCCTGACCATTAATGTCTGCCAGATAGCTGGCCATGGCGCGCACGTCGGCTTCCGGCAGGGTGGCGAGATGGCTTACCACCGGTGCCATTGGTCCGGCGGCAACGCCGTGCTGCGCATCGTAACCACTGCGCAGGTAGTTATACAGCGACTGCGCCGTCCAGGGCTGCGGGGCTTTATTCAGCTGATTGAGCGCGGGCGCTTCCCAGCCGTCGACCCAGCCACCGGCGAGGAAATTGTCCCCGCGTTTTTCCGCGCCCAGCAGATTACGCGGCGAGTGGCAGGCACCGCAGTGTCCGGCTCCGTTCACCAGATAGGCACCGCGATTCCATTCGGCGCTTTTACGGGGGTCAGGTTGGTATTCGCCGCGTCCGAGGTAGAGCGCGTTCCAGCCCGCCATCAGGAAACGCAGGTTATAGGGAAAGCGCATCTGGTTCTCTGGCGGTGCCTGCTGTACCGCCGGCTGCGACATCAGCCAGGCGTACAGCGCCTGCATATCGCCTTCGCTCAGCTGGCGAAAGCTGGTGTAGGGAAACGCCGGATAGAGGTGATGGCCGTCGCGGCTGATGCCCTCGCGCATGGCGCGATCGAAGGCGTTAAATGACCAGCTACCGATGCCGGTCTGTTTATCCGGCGTGATGTTGGTGGTGTAGAGCGTGCCAAACGGCGTCTCCATCTTCAGGCCGCCGGCATTGGTCGCGCCCCCTTCCGTGGTATGGCATACCGCGCAGTCACCGGCGGCGGCCACCTGACGACCGCGTTCCAGCATCTCTGCCGACCAGCTTCCGGCGGCCGGGGGTGTCACGGGCGCAATCGGTGCGCGCCACGGCAGCGCGTTAATCGCCACGCCAGCGGCGAGGCCGAGCAATCCTGTTACGCCACCCAGCGCCCATTTTCGGCTGCGGCTGCGGCGGCGGGCGGTTTGGGCCGGTGCGGCCAGCTGTGGCTCCGGCTGCGGATCGGGGCCGTTCAGCGCCTGACGCAGTTTGTCAGCGGTAATGGGCCATTCGCGAAAACGGATACCGGTGGCATCAAACACCGCGTTAGCGATGGCCGCGGCGCTGGGCACCGACGCGGATTCCCCCGCGCCCAGCGGCGGTTCGTGCGGGCGCGGCACCATCATCACGTCGATATCCGGCACTTCCGGAAACGTCAGGATCGGGTAGCTGCCCCATTCCTGGCTGGCGATCAGGTTGCTTTCAATCGTCACCTGTTCTTTGAGCACCCGGCTGGTGGACTGAATGACATTGCCGTGAATTTGATGCTTTACCCCTTCCGGGTTGATCATCATGCCGGCATCATGGCCCACGGTGATGCGCGTAACGGCGATCTCGCCGCTCTGCTTATCAATCGCGACATCCGCGACCCAGGCAGCCCAGGCGGCACCGAAGCCGGGAAATTTGCTGTGAATATAGCGTGCGTAGGCAAAACCGCGCCCGCGCAAAATGCCGGGTTCGCTGGCGGTCTGCTGAATGGCGGTGCGCGGCGTCCAGTCTGCGCGCGCAGCGGTGGAGCGCATTAGCTCGGCGGCGCGATCGTCCTGAATGTAGCGCAGCCGGTACTCCACCGGATCGACGCCTGCCGCGTGGGCCAGCTCATCCATATAGGATTCATGGGCAAAGGTGTTGGGCAGGGCTGAAACGCCGCGCATCCACGAGGCGCGTACAATCGGCGCCATGTCCTCAATGGTGACGCGCAGATGGGGAAAATCGTAAGGTGGAATGGAGGTGCGATCGCCCATTTCATACGCCAGCGTCACCGGATCGACGCGGCCGGTCAGCAGCAGCGCAAGGGTGGGTGCGCCGTTGGACGGATAAGATGTAGTGAAATCATACACCTGTGGATTGCCCTGCGCGTCCAGCCCGCCGTCCACCTCCATCAGCTGTGCAGTGCCTTTCGGTTCCCAGACGTGCTCCTGGGCGCGCGTCAGCTGTACCCGCACCGGCTGGCCCACCGCGCGTGACAGCAGCGCCGCATCGGCGGCCACGTCATCGGCGCAGTTGCGACCGTAGCAACCGGCGGCTTCCATGCGGTTCACTTCAATGGTCTCTTCCGGCCTCTCCAGCAGCCATGCCAGATCGGCGCGCAGCAGGTGCGGGTTCTGCGTGCCGCTCCACACCTGCAGCGAATCAGGCTGATAGTCGGCCACCGCGCAGGAAGGGCCAATCGACGCATGCAGCTGATAGGGCCAGACATAGCTGCGGGTAAAACGCTGCGCGACATTCGCCAGCGCGGCATCCACTTCACCGCTGTCATGGACCACGCGCGAGGTGCGGGGATTATCACGAATAGCCTGTTCGATATCGCGCAGGTCCGGCAGGCTGTGTTCCCACGGCTTCCAGCGCACCTGTAATGCGTCCATCGCGGCGATGGCCTGCTCCTCGCGCTCGGCCACCACGCCGACAAAATCCGCGATCTGCACCACTTTCACGATGCCTTCGAGATGCGCGATCGAACTTTCGTCAATGCTGAGCAATGAGGTGCCGACAAAGCTGCCGGTGTCATAGCCCGCATACGGTGGACGAATGACCCGGCCGTGCAGCATACCGGGCACGCGCAGGTCATGCACCCACGTCAGTTCGCCGGTGGCTTTGGCGGGAATATCCACCCGCGCTGAGCTGGTACCAACTAAGCGATATTCACTGGCGGGCTTGAGTGTTACCTGATGATCAATCGGCACGATGCTGCGCTGCTGCTGCACCAGTTCGGCAAATGACAATTGCACCCCGCTGGGGTGCTGCAGGAAACCGCCGTCCAGCGTGATGCTCTCCACCGGCAGCTGCCAGCGCGCGGCGGCCTGTTTTAACAGCCACTGGCGCGCCGTTGCAGCCGCTTTACGCAGTGGTACGGCAGAAATTTGCAAGGTGGCGCTGGCGATGGTGGCACCCTGGTTGGGCACGCGCAGCGTATCGCCCAGCACCATTTGCACCTGATCCATGCGCAAATTGAGTTCTTCGGCGACGATTTGCGTCAGCGCGGTTTTCACCCCGGTGCCGAGATCGACATGGCCATTGAAGGCCCAGACGCGGCCGGAACCGTCAATAGCCAGAAACAGTGCCCGCTCTTTGGCTTTCAGCGTCGGCGTCTGGCCTTTGGGTACCAGCCCTGGCGGCGGCTGAATCTCATCGACAATCAAAAGGACGTCGCTGGCTGCCAGCAACTGCTGCTGCGTGGGGACGTTAGCCGCACTCATGATGCCGCCTCCGCCTGCTGCAGGCATAAGGTAATGGCGCGCTTCACCGCGCACAGGATCTCCTGATGGGTGCCACAGCGGCACAGGTTACCGCTTAGCGCCGCACGTATCTGCCGGTCATCAGGGCAGGGCTGAGCGCGCAGCAGCGCGGCAGTGGTCATGATCATGCCGTTAAGGCAGTAACCGCATTGTGCGGCCTGCGCCTCAATAAACGCCTGCTGCACCGGGTGCAGTGCGTCGCGGTTGCCCAGGCCTTCCAGCGTGGTGATAGCGCGCTGACGCACGCCATACGCCGGGATCACGCAGGCGCGCGCGGCAACACCATCGATCAGCACGGTGCAGGCGCCGCATTCGCCCAGGCCGCAGCCATATTTGGGTCCGTTAAGCTGGAGTTGATTACGCAGCACCAGCAGCAGCGAGGTATCGCGATAGCTGCTGATGGGGTGAGTCGCACCGTTCACCTCAAGGGCGTAATGGCACGTGGATGCAGGTGAAACCGGTGTGGCAGTCTGATGTGCCAGCATTTTCATTATTAACCGCCTTAGCGAGGCGGCTAAGCGCCCCGGGTTAGGGCTGGCTCGTATCGTCCAGCATTTTTTTCAGCAGATAAATCAGCGCGACCCGTTCGGCCGGATTCAGCTGCCCGTAAGTCATTTCGGTGATGCGCATCGCGTTGTCTGTCGTGCTGTCAATCAGGCGGTGGCCTGCGTCGGTCAGCATGACAATCACTTTGCGTTTGTCGGTGGGATCGGGACCCAGACTGACCAGATCGCGCGCCTTAAGACGCTCAACCACACCGCGAATGGTGGCCTGATCGACGGCGGTATAGCGCACTAAATCGTTCTGTGCGCTCGGACCGCGATCGCGCAGCGCACAGAGGGTAATAAATTGCACGGCGGTTATCTGTGAATCACCGACGTGTTGCTGAAAAATCGCCGCATGGCGTTGATACACCTTGCGCAACAGATGGCCAACCTGCTCGGTATAGTCATAGCGCTGGTCTGCGCGCGGATCCTGCTGGTGCGACATGCCTTTATCCTTTTTCCCGGAAACTGTCAGGCAGTGTAATGCATTGTCACTGCGCTGACAGCCGTTCCCTGCGCACGATTAACGCGCGCGTGAGGCCTCCGGTGCCACCACTTCACCTTCCGCCACCACCAGCAAATCGTCCACTTTGATGTCGCAGCGGCGCAGAGCAATGTCCATATGGCACGGCGTTTTGCGCTTGCCGCCCACTTCGGTGTTCGGTCCGGTCGAAAACAGGAAGTTGCCGTAAAAGGCGCGCGCGTCCATACACATGCCGTCGTTTTTGTCGTGTAACCCCATCGCCGTCCACTGTGCGCGCGGCTGCAGCCCCCAGCCGATGTGGGAAATACCGTACACTTCCGGATCGTTGAAGTAGCGCATGTAATCGCGCAGATACTCAGCCTCAAAGCCGCCGTGGATGTGGGTGACAAAGCCCTGCTCAATCTCCAGCGTAATACGTTCACGCGCGTAAGATTTAAACGGCAGCAGGATGTCGCCGACGTCCAGCACCAGCACGCCTTCAGCCTGATCTTCATTCGGCCAGGTGAACAGGAAGCCGCTCGGCCAGTGATCCCAGCGGCCCGGCTCATCCGCGTAGCCATATTCCGTTACCGTGGGGTACTGGCCGAGCGGGGCGCGAAAATCACTGCCGGCCGGTGACTTCACCGTCATCATGCGCGCTTTTTCCAGCACCGCCGCCGCGGCCAGCACGCGCGACTTGTCCTCTTCAGTGGGCAACATTCGTGCCAACACTTCCGGCGGCTCGACGGCCAGCAAAATTCGCGTCCCGGTTTTCAGGATTTGCTCCTGCTCCGGCGAATGCAGCAGCATCATGGTATCGACGATCAGGTCCGCCGCTTCCAGCGCGCGCTGTGCGGCAATGTTGCCGGTAAGCGCGGTATCACCACAGTAGGCGGTCATGTCGTTACCCATCGCCGTCGGGTGATTGAAGGCCGGCAGCTCAACGCAATACACCTTCGCGCCCAATCGTAGTGCAGCATCAGTGGCGGCCTGCACGGTGCGTGCATCGGAATAGTGACTTTTCAGGATGGCGACACTCTGGCTGGCGTCGACTTTCGACAGCCGTAAAACCTGCTCGAACATCTGGCCTAACTGGCTCTGATTTACTGCCATAGCGGTTTCCTCTCAGGGTTAGATGTCAGACAATTTGCTGCGCAAAACTTCAGCTATTTATAGCGAACACGCTTTATGTGTTTGTTATAGACGTGTTGCGAAGAACAGTGCAAGCATTTCTTTTTGACATAAGAAAAGCCTATTTAACCTTATCATCAGGCTGTGATTAACATCATGTTATCGAGTTTTCACTGTAAATACGGTTGCTTTTAACAGTGTCATAACCTCAATAATTAAAGCGTATGCACTATAAACTCAGCGTCGGGTTTGATCGTTTATCCGCGTGCATACCTTCAAATCAGCGTCAGTGTGAGAGGAAAATATGAGCAATATGAAACGCATCGCGGTGATCGGCGCCGGGCTGGGCGGGCTTGCCGCCGGCTCGCTGTTACAGAAAGCGGGATTTCATGTCACGGTTTATGAACAAAGCCCGGCTTTCTCCCGTCTGGGTGCCGGCATCCACATGGGGCCGAACGTGCTCAAGGTGTTTCGCCGCATGGGCATCGAACAGCAGCTGGAGGATCTGGCTTCGCATCCCGATTTCTGGTTCAGCCGCGACGGCGAGACCGGGGAGTATTTGTCACGCATTCCGCTGGGCGCTTATGCGCGCAAAGAGTACGGTGCGGCTTATGTCACGGTGCACCGGGGCGATTTGCAGGCCATGCAGATGACCAGTCTGCAGCCGGGCAGCGTCCAGTTCGGCAAGTGCCTGAGCAGCGTCGAAGACAGCGGCAGCGATGTGGTGCTGCGTTTTCAGGATGGCAGCGAAGCGCGCGCGGATATCGTGATTGGTGCGGATGGTATCAACTCAAAACTGCGTGAGCATCTGCTGGGTGTGGAAGCGCCCACTTACAGCGGCTGGGTGGCGCACCGTGCGCTGATCCGCGGCGAACAACTGCGCAAATACAACCTCAGCTTTGAAGATTGCGTGAAGTGGTGGTCTGAAGATCGTCATCTGATGGTCTATTACACCACCAAAGCGCGCGACGAATATTATTACGTCTCCGGTGTGCCGCACCCGGCGTGGGATATCAAAGGCAGCTTCGTTGACAGTAGTCAGCAGGAGATGCTGGAAACCTTTGGTCACTATCATCCGGTGGTACAGGCGCTGATCGAGTGCAGCGAATCGGTCACCAAATGGCCGCTGCTCAACCGCCAGCCGCTGCCGGTATGGAGCGAAGGGCGCATTGTGCTGCTGGGTGATGCCTGCCATCCGATGAAACCGCACATGGCGCAGGGCGCTGCGATGGCCATCGAAGATGCCGCCATGCTGTCGCGCTGCCTGACAGAAACCGGTCTTGATGATTACCGCACCGCGTTCCGCCTGTATGAAGCCAACCGCAAAGAACGTGCGTCGCGCGTGCAGGCCGTCTCTAACGCCAATACTTTCCTGCGCACCCAGGAAGATCCGGCCTGGGTGTACGGCTACGATGTGTTTGCCGCGCCGCTGAAAAGCGAGGTGACCTCATGAGCCGTTTTATGCACGGCGGTCAGGTACAGGCCAACGGCATTCGCCAGCACTATCTGCGCTACGGCGGCAGCGGGCCCGCGCTGATCCTCGTACCGGGTATCACCAGCCCGGCAATCACCTGGGGTTTTGTGGCGGAAGTTTTTGCGCAGCATTTTGATACCTGGGTACTGGACGTGCGCGGTCGCGGGCTCTCCAGCAGCGGTGAAGGGCTGGATTACGGCATGGAGAGCTGCGCCGATGACATCAACGCCTTCGCGGATGCGCTGGGGCTGACGCGCTATCACCTGGTTGGCCATTCGATGGGCGCGCGCTTCATCATGCGTGCGGCGGTGAAACAGCCAGCCGGCGTGCTGTCGCTGTCGCTGATCGATCCGCCAGTTTCCGGGCCGGGCCGGCGTCTCTATCCGGGGCAGTGGCCGTGGTATGAAGATTCCATTCGCGACGCGCAGCGCGGCATGGATGCTGAAACCATGAAGCAATACTGCCCGGCCTGGAGCGATGACCAGCGCCAGCTGCGCGCCGAGTGGCTGCACACCTGCTATACGCCGGCCATCCGTCGCGCCTATGACGATTTTCACCAGCTGGATATCCATCAATATTTCCCTCAGCTGCCGGCAAAAACTCTGCTGATGGTGGCAGGCAAGGGCGGCGTCATTCAGGCGGAAGATGAAGCCGAAATCCGCGAGCTGCTGCCGACCATTGAGATCAGCCGGGTAGCCGGCGCCGGTCACATGATCCCGTGGGATGATTTTCACGGCTTCTTTAATGCCTTTGGCACCTTCCTTGGCCCCTCACTGACTCCGGAGACGCAGCCATGACGCGTTCGTATCGTATCGGCCAGATTGTGCCGAGTTCCAACATCACCATGGAAACCGAAATTCCCGCCATGCTGCAGGCGCGCCAGCTGATTCGCCCGGAGCGGTTTACCTTCCACTCCAGCCGTATGCGCATGAAACATGTCAATAAAGATGAGCTGGCGGCGATGGATAAAGAGTCCGACCGCTGTGCGCTGGAGCTGTCCGACGCGCGCGTTGACGTGCTCGGCTATGCCTGTCTGGTGGCGATCATGGCGATGGGCCCGGGCTATCATCGCCAGTCGCAGCAGCGCCTGACGCAGGTCACGCGCGACAACGAGGCGCTGGCACCGGTGATCACCAGTGCCGGCGCGCTGGTCGATGCGCTGCATATTATGGGCGCGAAGAAGATCGCGCTGGTGGCACCTTACATGAAGCCGCTGACCGAGCTGGTGGTGGATTACATCCAGCGCGAAGGGATTGAGGTAAAGCAGTGGCGCGCGCTGGAAATTGCCGATAACCTCGCCGTCGCCCGCCACGACCCGGCCAATTTACCCGGCATCGTGGCGGACATGACGCTGACGGATGTTGATGTGGTGGTGCTGTCGGCCTGCGTGCAGATGCCGTCGCTGCCGGCGGTGGCAAAAGTGGAGGCGCAGACCGGCAAGCCGGTAATTACGGCCGCCATTGCCACCACGTATGCTCTGCTGAAGGCGCTGGAGCTGGAGCCGGTGGTACCGGGCGCGGGCGCATTGCTGTCCGGTGCGTGGTAAGGAGAAACCATGAGCCAGAGTGTCAGTGATAACTACGCCGGTGTCTGGGGCAACCGCATCGGTTTTGGTCAGCGTCCGGCGCTGCTGATGATCGACTTTCTGCAGGGTTACACCACCCCGGGCGCCGCGCTATTTGCCCCGGGCGTGGTAGAGGCGGTGGCCGCCGCACAGGGCCTGCTGGCGGCGGCGCGCCAGTGCGCGATTCCGGTGATCCATACGCAGATTCGCTACCATCCGCAGCATCAGCAGGACGGCGGGATCTGGGTGCAGAAAGCTCCGGTAATGCGTGACATGGTGGAAGGCAATCCGCTGGCCGCGTTTTGTCCGGCGGTGCAGCCGCTTGCCGCAGAAGTGGTGATCACCAAACAGTATGCCAGCGCGTTTTTTGGCACGTCTCTGGCATCGATGCTGGTGGCGCAGGGCATTGATACGCTGCTGATCGCCGGCTGCTCCACCAGCGGCTGCATCCGCGCCAGCGCAGTGGATGCGTTGCAATACGGTTTTCGCGCCATGGTGGTGCGCGAATGCGTGGGCGATCGCCATGATGCGCCGCATCAGGCCAATTTGTTTGATATCGACAGTAAATATGGCGACGTGGTAAGTAAAGCCGCGGCGCTGGAGTATCTCGGGAAGTTCAGCGCCCGTTAAGGGCGCGTTTCACCTGCACGGAGTGCGCACAAACAGTCCGTTTCGGCTGCGGCTGAGACGCATAACAACATCTCCCCGACGACGGGGTTATTGCGCCCGGAGAACACCATGACTGACGTTTCAACCCGTCCTGCTGCGCTGGCAGCCGAAGACACCGCTTCGATTTATCGCAAAATCACCTGGAAGCTGATTCCGTTTCTCTGCCTGTGTTATCTCGCGGCCTATCTTGATCGCATCAATATCGGCCTGGCTAAGCTACAGATGGCGAGCGATCTGGCGCTGAGCGAGACCGCGTTTGGTCTGGGTGCCGGGCTGTTTTTTGTCGGCTATATCCTGTTTGAAGTGCCGAGCAACCTGATTCTGCAGCGGGTCGGCGCAAAGATCTGGATCGCGCGCATTATGATTACCTGGGGGCTGCTCTCGACCGCCACGCTGCTGGTGCAAACGCCGACCCAGTTCTACATCATCCGCTTTTTCCTCGGCGCGGCCGAAGCCGGTTTTCTGCCTGGCGTGCTGTTCTATCTCACCAAATGGTTTCCTTCGTGGCGCCGCAGCCGCATCATTGCGCTGTTTATGATTGGCCTGCCGCTCTCCAGCCTGATTGGCGGACCGCTTTCCGGCTGGATCATGGGGCATTTTCATGAGGTTTACGGCATGCGCGGCTGGCAGTGGCTGTTTCTGCTGGAAGGCCTGCCCAGCGTATTACTGGGTGTGCTGACGTTCTGGCTGCTGCCGAACAGCGTCGAGAGCGCCAGCTGGCTCAGCAGCAGTGAGAAGCAGGCGGTGCTGCGCGAACTGGCGCGCGACGAAGGTGACGCCAAAGGGCTGAAACACAGCCTGCGCGATGGTCTGCTGAATATTCGCGTGGTGATGCTCGGCGGCATCGATTTCTCGATTCTGCTCAGCGCTTACGCCATGGGTTTCTGGATGCCGACCTTTATTAAGAATGCCGGCACCACCGATATCACCACGATTGGCTATCTGACGGCGATCCCCAGCCTGGCGGCGTTGATTGGTATGCTGGCGATCGGTGCCAGCTCAGACCGCCTGCGTGAACGCCGCTGGCACATCATTGTTCCGTTTATTATTGGCGCGGCAGCGATGGGCACCAGCACCTTCTTTGCTCACAACGTGGCGATGACCGTGCTGCTGTTCTCAATTGCACAGGCGATGATTATCGGGGCGGTGCCGGTGTTTTTCAGTCTGCCCGCTACGTTCCTGAAAGGCACGGCGGCTGCGGCGGGTTTTGCGCTGGCCTGTTCGATCGCCAATATCGCCGGACTGGTGAGTAATTCCGTCATGGGCGTGGCGCTGGATCTCACCGGCAGCAGCAACGGCGCGCTGTGGTTCTTCGCCGTGTGTCTGCTGCTCAGCTCGCTGTTGGTGGTCGCGCTGCCAGCGAAGCTGGTGAACCGGTAGCGAATACCTTACCTATTTGAACGACCGCTGATGGATTGCCATCGATGGTGTAATGCCGAATAGTTCAGAAACTGCAATACGCACAAATTCGTAGCGGCGCGATTCATCGCGCAATAAATTGCGCCGCTACGATAAGTGCAATCATTTATATACAAATTCAAAGATAACTGACAAGGATTACGCCATTCATAGCGACCGTCTCACAGCCGCTGGATGCAGCTCCACACCCCGCCAGACCGTCACGCCCACCCGAACCCAATCCTCCTCGCTTATCGGTTATCCATAAGGTAAAAATCTTGTGGGATAGCTCAAACTATCAGCTAAAGGTATTATAAAGGTATCTATTCTGGTGCTAGATTGGTTCTACCAACACCGGGGAGTCTATTTCGATGAAAACTACAATTCCAAAGCTGTCGTTCATGATGTTCTTAGAGTGGTTTATCTGGGGGGCATGGTTCGTGCCGCTGTGGGCATTTCTCAGCAAAAACGGCTTTTCGCCAGTTGAGATCGCCTGGTGCTACGCCTGTACCTCCATCGCTGCCATCCTGTCACCGATTCTGGTCGGCTCGCTGGCTGACCGTTTCTTCCAGGCACAGAAAGTGTTATCGCTGCTGACCATCGCCGGCGCGATTCTGATGTTCTTTGCCGCACAGCAGACGCACTTCAGCAGCTTCTTTCCGCTGCTGCTGCTGTATGCGCTCACCTATATGCCGACCATTGCGCTGACCAACAGTATTGCGTTTTCCCACGTCGGTGACGTGGAGCGCGACTATCCGCGCATCCGCGTGATGGGCACTATCGGCTGGATCGCCTCCGGCATCGCCTGCGGTTTCCTGCCGCCGCTGCTCGGCTTTGGCGATATCTCCGCCAGCAATGTACCGTTGCTGATCACCGCGGCCAGTTCGCTGCTGCTTGGCCTGTTCGCCCTGACTCTGCCAGCCACCGAACCCAAAAGCACCGGCAAGTTCAGCCTGCGCGTGGCGCTCGGCCTCGACGCACTGCATCTGCTGAAAGATCGCAGCTTCCTCGTATTTTTCGTCTGTTCATTCCTGTTCAGTATGCCGCTGGCGTTCTACTACATCTTCGCTGAGGGATATCTGACCGAAGTCGGTCTGCCACACGCCACCGGCTGGATGACGCTCGGCCAGGTATCAGAAATCTTCTTCCTGCTGGCGCTGCCGTTCTTCATTAAACGCTTCGGCATCGGCAAAGTGCTGCTGCTCGGCCTGGTCACCGCCGCGCTGCGCTACGTGTTCTTTGTGTTCGGCGGCGATCAAAACCTGCTGACCTTCGGCCTGCTGTTTATGGGCATTCTGCTGCACGGCGTCAGCTACGACTTCTACTTCATCACCGCCTACATTTATGTGGATAAGAAAGCGCCGGTGGCGATGCGTAACGCTGCGCAGGGCCTGATCACCCTGGCCTGTCAGGGCATCGGCAGCCTGCTGGGTTACCGCCTCGGCGGCTATCTGATGCAGGAGATGTTTGCGTATGACCAGCCGCGCAACGGTCAGACCTTCAACTGGGCGGGAATGTGGATGTTTGGCAGCGTGATGATAGTCATCATCACCATCGCCTTTATCGTTCTGTTCCGCGACGGCAAAAAACGCAGTGATGAATTAACCGCTTTTGAAAACTCAGCAACCGCTGACAGCCATAAATAAGAGATGTAACCATGACGATGACACACCAGGAAAAACGGATTTTGGGCGCATTTTACGGCCAGGCATTGGGCGATGCGATGGGCATGCCATCGGAACTGTGGCCGCGCAGCCGCGTGAAACAGCACTTTGGCTGGATCGATCGCTTCCTGCCCGGCCCGGCAGAAAACAATGCCGCCTGCTACTTTGGCCGGGCGGCTTTCACTGACGACACCTCAATGGCGCTGGCGCTGGCCGATGCCATCATCAGTCACGACGGCGAAATTGATGCGGAAACTATCGGTGCCAATATTCTGCGCTGGGCGGAAGCGTTTGATGCCTTTAACAAAAATGTGCTCGGGCCGACCTCCAAAATCGCGCTTAACGCGCTGAAAAACGGTACGCCGGTGGCGCAGCTGGAAAATAACGGCCTGACCAACGGCGCGGCGATGCGCGTGTCACCGCTGGGCTGTCTGCTGCCAGCGCGTGACCTGCCGGCTTTTATTGATGCTGTCGCGCTGGCCTCCAGTCCGACGCACAAATCCGACGTGGCGATTGCCGGTGCCACCGCGATCGCCTGGGCAATCTCCCGCGCGATTGACGGTAGCGACTGGGCAACAATTCGTGACGAACTGCCGGCGATTGCCCGCGCGGCGCAGGAGCGGCAAGTCACCACTTTCAGTGCGGCAATGGCGGCCCGCATCGAACTGGCGTTGCAGGTGGTGGCGCAGGGCAGGGGCACCGAGTCGACCATGCAGCAGATCTACGATCTGGTCGGTACCGGCACCAGCACCATTGAATCGGTACCGGCGGCGATCGCTATGGTCGAACTGGCAGCCACCGATCCCAACCGCTGCGCCATTCTGTGCGCCAATCTGGGCGGCGATACGGATACCATCGGCGCGATGGCGGTTGCTATCTGCGGCGCGCTGCACGGTATCGACGCGATCGATGCGCAGCTAAAAGCGGAACTGGATGCTGCTAACGCGCTGGATTTCACTCACTACAGCCGCGCGTTTGTCCGTTTCCGCCAGCAGCGCGAGGCCGCCTATGCTGACGCCTGACGATCTGTCCCGACTGGCGGGCCGGTTGCCGGTGTGCGTGGTGGGGGCGGCGGTAGTGGATGTGATTGCCGATGCCTGGACGTTGCCGTATCGCGGCAGCGACATCGAACTGCATCAGCAGGGCGTTAACGTCGGCGGCTGCGCGCTCAACGTCGCCATTGCGCTGCATCGTCTCGGCATTCCTTCTATCAACGCGCTGCCGCTGGGGAACGGTATCTGGGCCAGTATCGTGCGACAGAAGCTGGCGGAATACGGTGTGCAGAGCGTACTGGAAAATGCGCACGGTGATAATGGCTGGTGTCTGGCGCTGGTCGAGCCGGATGGCGAGCGCACCTTTCTTTCCGTCAGTGGCGTGGAAAACCAGTGGGACGCCGCGCTGTTACGCACATTGCCGCAGCCAGCGCAGCGCTGGATCTATCTCTCGGGTTATCAGCTCACCAGCAAAAGCGGCGAAGTGCTGATCGACTGGCTGGAGCAGCAGGCACCGCCGTATCAGCTGCTGGTGGATTTTGGCCCGCGGCTGGCGGACATCGGCGAGGCACAGTTTGCGCGTATCATGGCGTTGCAGCCACTGATTACAGTGAACAGGCAGGAAGCGGAGCTGCTGTGGCATGAGCGTCTGCGCGCATCCGAACCTTTCGACGCCCATCAGCTGATGGCGCGCTGGCAGCAGCAGTTTGGCGGCGCAATGGTGTTAAGGCTGGACAGCGAAGGTGCCGGATACATCGACGCTGAGGCGCAGGGCTGGGTGCCCGCACTGGCGACAACGGTGGTTGATACTATCGGCGCGGGCGACAGCCATGCTGGCGGATTACTGGCGGGATTAGCGTCCGGCTGGTCACTGGCGGAGAGCGTTGCGCTGGGCAACGCAGTGGCGTCGTATGTGGTTTCCCGGCGCGGTGGCGACTGTGCGCCCGATCGCGCCACACTGCGCGCTTACTGGCAGCAACGCCTTACTCAGCAATAAACACGTACATATCGCTGCGGCAGTAGCTGATGCTGTACTCCAGCGGATTGCCCTGTGCGTCGAGTGCCAGCTGCTTAATCACCAGCACCGGCACATTGGCGGGCAGGGCAATTTGCTGCTGCAGGGCTTCGTCCGGCATACGCGCGCTGACCCGGCTCTGGGATTTCACCGGCAGGATCTGCTGGCGATGAAAATAGTCATACAGCGAAATACCAATCTCATCGGCATCGGCAATGTAGCGCGCCGGCACCCATGACTCTTCAACCGAGACCGCCTGGCGGTCAACATAGCGAATACGTTTCAGCAGATAGACATCGCTGCCCGTGCTCAGCCCCAGCTTTTCGGCGATCTCTGCGCTACAGGCAATTTTGCTTTTGTTGATCCACACGGTGTCCGGCGTTTTACCGCGCAGCACCGCCTGCTGCGACAATCCTTTTGGTTCTTTGAGTGAATATTCAAACTGGCTGCAAATCTGCGTGCCGTAGCCGCGGGAACGGAACACGACGCCCTCTTTTTCCAGCTCGTCCATGGCTTTACGCACGGTGATGCGCGAAATGTTCAGCGACTGGCTAAACTCGCGCTCGCCCGGCAGGATCTCTTCGTGCACCAGCGTGCCATCGCGCACTGCCTCTTTAATCGCACTGGCAAAGCGTTTATACAGCGGCGTGCGGCTCTCTATCGCCAGCGTGGTGGTCAACCGCGCCAACAGCGCATTGTGGTCAGTCATAGCGGGCAGGGCACTCACTCGGGTCAGCGGCAGGAACCGCTATAATACTGAATTTTAATGCGGCGCGCAGCCAGCGGCGTTTTGACCAGTCATCATGTTTCTTTATCCTGCTCATAATGACGTACATCATCGCGTTCTGTTAGCCACGGCACGGTGTGCGAGCACCAGATATAGGAAACCGGCGTCTGAGCGGGATCGTCGTCCAGCGTGGCCACACGCAGAATCACGTGGCTCTGATGAGGTCTTTCAGCCATCAGATGAGATCCGCAGACTGAACAGAAATAACGCAACTTATCCGGGGAAGAATTAAAGGCCGTCAGAAATTCTTCTCCCTGGGTCCACCTGAAATCCTCACGCCGCACGCGCGCTGTCGAGGTATAAGCGGCGGCGTGCGCTTTTCTGCAGGTATGACAGCAGCAATGCGTAATGCTGCCCGCCAGGCGATCGCATTCGTAGCGCACACGTTTACAGAGACAACTTCCGTTCATTTTTTCTCCTGATTCCTGTGCCGGATTATTGCATCAGTTTCAGATGGAGGAGGGGAAACGGCTTTCCCTCACCATCAACAGAAGACCGTCCCGTCACCTGAAAACCCAGATGCTGATAAAACCCGAGCGCAGCGGTATTTTGTTCGTTAACGTCCACTTTTTTCGCTGAAAGATGACGGATAGCGTAACGGACTAACCGTGCACCGATCCCTTTTTTGTGATGAGCGGGCGAGACGAAAAGCATCTCGATATTCTCATCCTGCACGCCGATGAATCCGACAATGTCATGGTTTTCATCGGTCACCTTTCTCAAAACAACGGCATCAAAATAATTTTCCAGAATAAGCTGTCTGAGCCGCAGGATATCCTGTTCATTCAGGAAATGATGCGTTGCCCGGACGGCAGCCTCCCAGACCTGAATCAGTAAGTGATACTCTTCCTTGCTTACTTCGCTAATTGTCACTATGTCTCCTTAACATGCCAACGCGATGGCTTAACGCAATATCTGCGCTAATCGCTGGCCAGCCGCGCATAAAGATATTCATCGCCCCACATCCCTTTGAAAAAAATATTCTGCCGGTAGTGCGCTTCACGGCGAAAATTCAGCTTTTCCAGCAGGTTTATGGCGCGAATATTACGTGTGTCTACCACGGCAGTAAGCCGGTGTTTTGCAAACTGCGTGAAAAGCAGAGTAACGATGGCACTCATTGCTTCAAGCGCAAAACCCTGTTTCTGATATCCGGCATCAAATGTCATGCCGAGTTCAGCTTGTCTTCCTCCATCAAAAAAATGAATTCCGATGTCCCCTATTAGCCGGTGGCCTTCCTGGTGTGCTACGGCAAGCTGAAACCAGGTGTTATCGCTGTTGAACGGCAGCGCATCCTGCTGCGCATATAATTTCTCAGCGTCCTGCCGGGTAAATTCTTCCCAGCTCTGATAACGAGCAACGTCTGGCAGATTGCGATAGCGCGACAGATGCGGCAAATCAGCCACTGTCAGCTTGCGCAACACCAGGCGTTGAGTATAAATCGGCAACGTCAGCGCCATATGTTCTCCGCTGCCTGCGTGCAGGCGAGTTAAAGTGATCCGGGAGCGGTGCGTATCGCTTCAAGCCCGACGCGCTGCCCGAAAGACAGCTCCAGCGTATTGCCATCAGGATCGGCAAAAAATACGTAATATCCCACCGGTTCGCCAGCCTCTTCAGGGGCTTTGCGTAACACGCCTTCGGCGACGGCCATCGCTGTTTTACGATCGATCTCTTCGCGTGACGCACAGGCAATGCCTAAGTGTCCAAATTTACCCAGTGGCGTATCTGACACGTCATCCGCCTGTACCAGAACCAGCGCGAAAGGGCGGGTATGGTCGCTCAGCCATGCCACCTTGCGGGCAGCCGGGACGTCAGGTTCACGGGTGTGTATCACCTTCATTCCTGCATAGCGGCGGTAGAAATCCATGCTCTTCTCCAGATCCCTCACCATAAACGCAACGTGGGTAAATCCAACATCGATATCCTTCATCTGCATCCTGTCTCCATTTATTGCCCCCTGACACGATAAAAACTCAAGCCTGCTTAAGGTTAATCGCCATAAAGGGCGTGGTAGCTGATCATTTTTCCGTGTGGAGGCGTGATGCGTGAAACGGTACTTTCTCTTAAAATTTCAATGTAACTCAACAGTCTTGGAATAAAAACGACACGGCATCGCGTGCTATTTGCCTATTAATAACGTTGACGGAGCGGAAATAAAAACGATTTAATTTCCGCCTGTTTTTTAGGAAAACTAAACAATGCGAAACAGCCTGCCTTCTCTTAACGCCCTGAAGGCGTTCGAATCCGTTGCCCGGCATCTCAGCATGACCCTTGCAGGCCAGGAGTTGCACGTCACGCCCGGCGCGATCAGTCTGCACATCAGGGAACTGGAACGGCAACTGGGCCTGCCACTGTTTCAGCGAAATGGACGCAAGCTGGCGCTGACGGCATCCGGTCAGGGCTATTACTACTCGATTGCTTCGGCTTTCAGCCTGATACGTGAAGCCACTGAAACGCTGGTGCAGGAGACACAAAAAAATACCATCACGCTGGCCTGCACCACCGGATTTGCGACCCACTGGTTACTGCCGCGACTGGCTGATTTTGAACGCGCCTGTCCGGATATCGACCTGCGTATCAGCGCCACTTCCCGCATTCAGTCTTTCGCCACGGATGGTATCGACCTGGCCGTACGGCATGGTAATGGTTTCTGTGAAGGTTGCGTGAGTGAGAAGCTGATCGACGACGACTACCTTGCAGTCTGCATTCCTGCTGTGGCGCAGCAGCTGGGAGAACCGCCGGCACTTGCCGCACTCGGTCGCGTCACGTTACTGCATGATATGCACCGGGAAGACTGGCAGCGCTGGCTCGCTGAAGCCGGTGTCGGGCATATTGATTCCGGTAAAGGGCCGTTGTATAGCGATGGCAGCGGGGC
Source organism: Pantoea sp. Cy-640 (assembly GCF_011752635.1). Classification (NCBI taxonomy): domain Bacteria; kingdom Pseudomonadati; phylum Pseudomonadota; class Gammaproteobacteria; order Enterobacterales; family Erwiniaceae; genus Pantoea; species Pantoea sp. Cy-640. The sequence goes on from NZ_VWXB01000002.1 coordinate 449,285, forward strand.
GTGGCTGGCGATGCTTGCCGGCATGGGCGTAGCGCTGATGCGCAGGCGATTTGTTCAGGCGAATCTGGCATCCGGTGAAGTGGTGGCACCGTTTCCAAATACGCTGAATACCGGACACGCGTACTGGCTTATTACGCCTCAGGAAGCGCTGCTGCGTTCTGCTGTGGTAAAGGTAAGAGCCTGGCTCATGCAGCAGTCCACAGAATAGAACAGCGTCCGGCATTTCTTCATATCAACAAGACATAGTAAATTTCTGAGCAAGCCGATATAACAGGTTCAGGATATTTCACCTGCAGAGGATATCATGGCGCTTTCACACGAATTAATGCTGATTTACACCACTTATTTTGTGGCAACGGCCAGCCCTGGTCCGAGTAATATGGCGATTATGGGAACGGCGATGAATAAAGGGCGCGGTGCCGCCTTAGCGCTTGCGGGCGGGGTAATTGGCGGTTCAATGCTGTGGGCGCTGCTGGCGGCCTGCGGGGTATTAACCGTGCTGGCGACGTTTGCCCAATTGCTGCTGGTGTTGAAAATCGGCGGCGGGTTATATCTGTTGTGGCTGTCATACAAAGCCGGTAAATCTGCGTTAACCCGCACCGCTGCCGATAAAACCGTTATCAGCGATCACCGCGTTGCGTATGGCGCGTTATTTCGGCAGGGAATTTTGATGCACGTCGGTAATCCGAAAGCCATTTTAACCTGGGTCGCGATCATGTCCGTCGCGCTCAAACCGGACGCTGCAGCCTCGACCTTACCGCTGATTATTCTCGGCTGTGCGGCAATTTGCGTCGCGGTATTTTGCGGCTATGCGCTGATATTTTCCACCGCAGCAATGAACGCGTTTTACCGTCGTATCCGCCGGGGATTAGATGCGCTATTAGCCTGCTGTTTTGCCATTGCCGGACTGAAACTGGTGTTGAGTCGTCAATAAAGTAAATTTTTAACCTCAGGTTCGCCCTCCATAGCAACAGGCCGCTCAGTTAAGTAAACCACCATGAGCAGCCTGATTGTCGCGGCGCGACGCATCGCGCCCTGCTTCAGGCCGTCACTCCGGTGCGATAACCGCGCCTAGAGTCTTGATCTCAAATGTGTTTAGATACCTGAACGTCAAAGCCTGTGAATCGTTGCCATGAATCTAAAGGAAACTATCGTCCGCGAGTTCAGTGAATTATCGCCAGAACTACAGCGGGCTGCCGAATTCTCACTGCAGAATGCCAATCAACTGGTGGTGCAATCCATGCGCACCTTTGCGCAGCAGGCCGGAGTGAAACCGGCAACGCTGCTGCGCCTGGCGAAACGGCTGGGCTATAACGGCTGGAGTGAACTCAAAGACGCATTCATCGATGACATCGGCCTGCGCAATGATACCTATGTCTCGAAAGCGGAAAAGCTGGTAGCTGCCGGCACGCAGCCGCAGCTGTATGATGCGATGTTTCAGGCCCATCAGACCAACCTGGCCTTTACGCAGAACGAAAACCGCCAGGCAATGGAACAGGCGGTGACCTTACTCGATGCGGCTGACAATGTTTACATCTGCGGCTTCCGCGCCAGCTTTCCGATCGCCTGGTCATTATTTTATGTGTATCGGCTGTTCAATCGTCAGGTATCACTGGTGGATGGTCTGGCGAGCAATATCGAAGTTTTCACGCGTGAACTGACCGCCGCCGATTGTCTGTTGCTTACCAGCTTTGCCCCTTATTCACGCGAATCACTTGATGTACTGCGCGCAGCGCAGCAGGCGGGCGCAAAGATCATCGCCATCACCGACTCACCGGTCTCGCCGCTGGCGCAGGCCGCTGATTGCTCGCTCCGGTTTTCACTGGACAGCCCATCGTTCTTCCCGTCAGTCGTTTCTGGCATGGGCCTGGCCGAGTGCCTGCTGGCGATGCTGGTGGCCCGTCATGGACGTGATGCGGTCAGTAAAATTGAAAACGCCGAACGCTATTTAATCGATTCTGGCGCTTACGTGCATGCCGGCAAATCCTGACAGATGATTCATTTGTATCTGTCATAAGAATATTGAATGCGATTGAATCATTATTGCGTTGACGTGATTCAAATGGATCCTGCAAGATACGTTTCAACAACAAAGCGTATTCAGGAGCAGGACCAGCATGAGCCGTATCATTCACCGCAGTCTGCGCAGCGTGCCCGCCGTGGCCACTCGCGCACACGGGGCCTACATTTTTGATGCACAGGGAAAGCAGTATCTTGATGCCTGCGGTGGCGCCGCCGTTTCCTGCCTGGGCCACGCCCATCCTGACGTCCTCGCAGCCATGCATCGTCAAATCGATCAACTGGCTTATGCGCATACCAGTTTCTTCACCAGCGATACCGTTGAACAGCTCGCCGAACAGTTAACGCGCACCGCACCGGGCGATCTTAACTATGCCTATTTCGTGTCGGGCGGTTCTGAGGCAGTGGAAACCGCACTGAAACTGGCCCGGCAATACTTTGTTGAGATCGGACAGCCCGCGCGTACCCGTTTCATCGCCCGCAAACAGAGCTACCACGGCAATACGCTGGGCGCGCTGGCGGTGGGTGGCAACGAATGGCGCCGGCGTCAGTTCGCACCCTTGTTAATCGACGTGATTCGCGTTTCAGCCTGCAATGAGTATCGCGATCGCCGTGCCGATGAAACCCAGCAGCAGTATACCCAGCGGCTGTTGAGCGAGCTGGAGCAGGCGATTATCGATGCGGGCCCGGAAACGATTATTGGCTTCTGCGCGGAGACGGTGGTCGGTGCTACCAGCGGTGCCACGCCGCCGACGCCGGGCTATCTGCAGGGTGTACGTCGCCTGTGCGACAAGTATGGCATTTTGTTTATCGCCGATGAGGTGATGTGCGGAATGGGGCGTACCGGCACACTGCACGCGTTCGAACAGGATGGCGTGGTACCTGATTTGGTTACCATTGCCAAAGGACTGGGTGGCGGTTATCAACCCATCGGCGCGGTGCTGGCCAGTGAGAAGATCGTGTTTGCGCTGCAGGCTGGCAGCGGTCTGTTCCAGCATGGACACACTTATATCTGTCACGCGACAGCCGCTGCGGCGGCGTTAGCAGTACAGCAGGTGATTGAGCGCGACCATCTGCTGGAGGCGGTTCAGCAGCAGGGCGCTTATCTGCACAAGGCGCTACGCGACGTGCTGGGGGAGTTACCGCACGTGGGTGATACGCGCGGCCGCGGCCTGTTTGCCGGTGTGGAGCTGGTGCGTGATAAAGCCACGAAAACCCCGTTCGATCCGGCGTTAAAACTTCACGCAGCCATCAAGGCCAACTGTATGGCGCGCGGTTTGCTGGTCTATCCGATGGGCGGCACGCTGGACGGGCAATATGGCGACCATATTTTAATTGCCCCACCGTTTATCGTCACCCCGCAACAACTGGATTTTGTCGTGGATACGCTGAACACCGTGATACGTGAAGAGACCGGCAAATTATGATTAACCGATTACCGCCGCTGGCGGAGCAGGACTGGGATGAGCGGCAACGTCCGCTCGCGGAAGAGATTATCAACGGGCCGCGCGGCGCGCTGCTGCCCCCGTTTGAGCCGCTGCTGCGCAGCCCCGAGTTAATGGCACATGCACAGCGTATGGGGGAATATCTGCGCTATCGCAGTGCGCTGGGCCAGCGGTTATCGGAACTGGCGATTTTAATGACGGCAAGGCACTGGTCACAGCCGGTAGAGTGGGCAATCCATGCGCCCATAGCGCGCGAAAAGGGGATTTCTGCTGCAGCGGTGCAGGCCATCAATGAAAAACGTCAGCCCGCGGATTTGCAGCCTGATGAGTGGGTGATTTATCAGTTTTGCCAGCAGTTACATCAGCAACAGAAAATCAGTGATGCCACCTGGCAGCAAGCCATCGAATTATGGGGCGAGAAGGGCGTGGTGGATTTGATAGGCATTAACGGCTATTACAGTTTTCTCTCGATGATCATGAACGGCGCACAGACGCCGGTACCCTTTACGCAGGATCACTTGCTTCCTGCATAAGTTGTCGCATTACTCCGGGCGTACCTGATGCGCCCATTATATTAACCACCTTCTTTGACCATGTCCGCCGGGTTATTTCGCTGGATGACAATCATTGCACGCTACATTACTGACGCTGAGGGTTATTATGTCTGCATTTTTAAATAAACTAAAGGTTACACTGGTATTGGTGGCCTGTTCCGCCAGTTTTATCGCTGCGGCGCAGGATAAATTAACCGTCGGGGTTGATACGGCTTTTGTTCCTTTTGAATTTAAGCAAGGTGATAAATACGTCGGCTTTGACATTGATTTATGGGATGCCATCGCGAAGAAAATGCATGTCAGCTATGAATTACACCCAATGGACTTTGGTGGCCTGATTCCGGGGCTGCAATCACGGAATCTGGATGTCGCGATGGCAGGCATTACCATTACCGATGCGCGTAAGCAGGTGGTGGATTTCAGCAACGGTTATTATGACGCCGACTTATTAATGGCCGTCAAAAGCGATGATAACAGCATTAAAAAATTCAGCGATTTAACCGGCAAGAAAGTGGGCCTGAAACAGGGCACGGCCGCAGCCAGCTTTATGAAAAGTAAATACAAGGCAAATTATGTTGAGTTTCCTAATATCGACAACGCCTATCTGGATCTGCAGGCCGGCAACCTTGATGCGGTGGTCCACGACTCGCCCAATGTGCTGTACTACGTGAAAACGGCGGGCGATGGCAAAGTGAAAGCCAGCGGTGAAAACGACACGATTCTGCCGCAGCAGTATGGCTTTGCCATGCAGAAAAACAGCAGCCTGACGCCTAAGATCAACGCCGCGCTGCAGGCCCTGCGCGCGGATGGGACTTACAGCAAAATCTACATGAAATGGTTTGCTAAGCAGCCGAAATAATCCTGCCAGGCCGGAGCTCTCCGGCCTTGTTTAGCGTTTACAGGTTAAATTATGAATTTTGACAGTAAATATATTTGGGAATCTCTGCCGCTACTGCTGCAGGGTCTGCAGCTGACCTTGATTATTTCGCTGTCAGGTCTGCTGGGCGGTTTTATTATTGGCTTACTGGCAGGAACCTGCCGTGCTCTGGGCGGAAAAATCGCCAAAACGCTGTCACTTATTTTTGTCGAGCTTATTCGCGGTACGCCCATCATGGTGCAGGTAATGTTTATCTATTTTGCACTGCCGATGGTGTTGCCGATAAGAATTGATCCCGTCACCGCCGCGATCGTGACTATTGTGATTAACTCCGGTGCCTACATTGCTGAAATTACCCGGGGCGCGATCCTCTCAATCAATAAAGGCTTTAAAGAAGCGAGTCTGGCGATGGGCTTATCGCAGCGCAGTACGCTGTGGTATGTCATTATGCCTTTAGCGTTACGCCGCATGATTCCGGCTTTAGGTAACCAGTGGATTATCAGTATTAAAGATACCTCACTGTTTATTGTGATTGGCGTGGCAGAACTGACGCGTCAGGGGCAGGAGATCATTGCGGGTAATTTCCGTGCGCTGGAAGTGTGGACGGCGGTGGCCATGATTTATCTGCTGGTGACGTTATGCCTGAGCTTTTTACTGAAGCAGCTGGAAAAAAGGATCCATATTTTATGAGCATGGTTGAATTTAACGCAGTGTCGAAAAATTTCGGTGCCACGCAGGTCCTGCACAATATCAATTTAAAAATTGAGTCCGGCGAGGTGGTGGTGATTATCGGCCCTTCAGGTTCAGGCAAATCAACGCTGCTACGCTGCATCAACAAACTGGAAGAGATCTCATCCGGGACGCTGCTGGTCGCCGGAATGCATATCACCGATCCGCATGCGAATGAATGTGATATCCGCCGCGAAGCCGGCATGGTGTTTCAGCAGTTCCACCTGTTCCCGCATCTGACTGCGCTGGAAAACGTGATGTTCGGCCCGATTCGCGTGCGTCATCAAACGAAAGCCGCGGCGCGCGAGCAGGCGCTGGCGCTGCTGGAGCGCGTTGGCTTGCGCGATCGCGCCAGCCACTATCCGTCTGAACTTTCCGGGGGCCAGCAGCAGCGCGTGGCGATTGCCCGGGCACTGGCCGTCAGGCCGAAAATGATGCTGTTCGATGAGCCAACCTCCGCGCTGGATCCGGAGTTACGTCATGAAGTGCTGAAAGTGATGCGCTCGCTGGCTGAAGAGGGCATGACCATGGTGATTGTGACGCATGAGATTGGCTTTGCCCGCGATGTGGCTTCGCGGCTGATCTTTATTGATGGCGGTACCATTGCCGAAGATGGGCCACCTGATATGCTGCTGACTGCCAGCCGTAATCCGCGTCTGAAAGAATTTTTGCAACATGTATCCTGAAATGAAGTGAAATAACGCTATGAAAAAAATCGACTTCCGTGGTTCGGCTTTTGTTATTGGTCAGCAACTCGGTGACTTTGGCCGTGATGCCTGGCATAACAAACTCAGGCATACCCGTCTCTGGCAAACGGTCACCTCCATGAAAGATACGCAGCAAATCCGCAATATGCGCGCGCGGGTCCAGCGCCAGTTTCCGCTGATCTGGCAGGAGCTGGAAGGGCTGGCTGCAGGATTACAGGCACCGATTGACGAGGTGTTTGCGTGGAACTGCCGGGGCGATCTGGTGCGTTCTACTTCGGATGGTTGCACCACGGTGGCGGGGAAAAGTGCCAGCGGGGAGTTGATCATTGCGCACAACGAAGATGGCTTTCCCCAGCTGCGTGACGACTGTGCGCTGGTCACCGTGACCCCCGATGACGGGCTCGCGTTCACCAGCTTCGCCTATCCGGCATCACTTTGCGGTCACACTTTTGCCGTTAATGAGAAGGGCATCGTTAACACCGTCAATAACATTCGCGCACAGCATCGTCCGGATGGCATGCCGCGCCAGATTATCGCCCGCGCGTCGCTGAATGCGACCACGCTGGATGAAGCGATCGCCATACTTAGCGCCACGCCGCGCGCCGGCGCGTTTCACCATACGCTGGGGCAGCAGGGCGATAGCCGACTGATCAGTATTGAAGCGACAGGCTCAGGCTGTTCAGTGATCCCACTGAACGCACCTTTCGGGCACGCTAACCATCTTATTCACCCGCAGCTTGCCGCCGTCGAACAGGTGGTCACTGCCAGTTCCGGCTCGCGCCAGCAGCGTCTGGAGACATGGCTGACGACGCAACCGGCGGTAGATGGCGCGGCGGCTAAGGCGATTTTATCGGATCAGCAGGATGCAGCGTTGCCGATTTACCGGCTGTCGCCGCAGGATCCGGATGAGGAAAATACCCTCGCCACGGCTATTTTTACCCTGAGTGATGACGCGGTGACGTGGCAGATCTTCACGCGCGACCGCCAGCGCGCCGCTTTGCAATCTGCTGGTCGTCCATGAGGTGTTATTTTTAATCTCCACCCCCCATCACTGAAGCCGGACAGTGATTGCTGGCAGCGCGCTAACCTGCGCTGCCAGCAATACTGACTATGTTACTCGTGGATACGCGCTTCTTCGGACATCAGACATCCGTCGCTGAAACTCCAGTCATCGACGGTGTTAAACTGGATAATCACCATCACATCCTGCGGATCGATATCCAGCGATTGCGAGAGTTGCTGACACAATCTGCGACACAGCTTGTGCTTCTGTTCGCGGCTGCGCGGCTTGCCCGCAGTAATCATGAACTGAACAAAATTCTCTGAACGCCCGCGACTTTTATAGTGGCGATTAAACACCCTTAGCCGCGCCGGCAGTTCTTCAAATACCTGAAAGCGGTCGCCGGGTGGAACGGCAAATTCGTCCTCCAGACTCTGTTGCAGGATGTCGGAAATCTGCGTTAATTGCGCGTCGCTATAACCCTGACGCAGTATGATGCGGGTAAAAGGCATGAGGGTTACGCCTCTTTCAGACAGCTTAGCGCTGATACTGCCGCCGGCCAGCCGGCATAAAAGGCCAGATGGGTGAACACTTCGACGATCTCTTCTCGTGCCAGGCCATTCTGTTGCGCGAATTCGATATGCCACGGCAGCTGTTGCACCCGCCCCAGCGCCGTCAGTGCGGCCAGCGTAATCAGGCTGCGTTCGCGCGGCGTAAGCGCGTCACGTTGCCAGATGTCATCGAAAAGAACCTGCTGACTGAGTTCGGCCAGCTTTGGCGCGATGCGCGCCAGCGTTTTACTATCGAGTGTTTTTGCCATGATGTTTCTCCGTATTGACTCAGCCGCGATTGTGGCGAAACATAACCATCCTGAAAATCAAATAAAACACCGTCATTCATCCCATAAATCAGGACGATCATGCAAAAGTTAGCTCAGACGCTGGATCTCGATGCGCTGCGCAGTTTTGTCACCGGCATGGAGTGTGGCAGTTTTGCGCAGGCCGCCGTGCGGCTCTGTCGATCCACTTCGGCGGTCAGCGCCCAGCTAAAAAAGCTGGAACAGCAATGTGGCAGCAAGCTGGTGGTGAAAAGCGGGCGTCATCTGGCGTTAACCCGCGAGGGGGAAGTGATGATGGGTTATGCCCGTCGTCTGCTGGCATTGAACGACGAAGCACTGTGCACCTTCAGCGGTGTAGGGCTGCAGGGGGAAGTGCGCCTGGGCATGCAGGAAGATTTTGGTGACACTCTGATGCCCGGTATTCTGGGCGAATTTACACGTCACCATCCCGGGCTGCAGATCATCGCCCGCGTGGCGCGTAATCAGGAGCTGCTTGCAGCGCTGGACAGCGATGCTCTTGATATGGCGCTGCTGTGGCAGGCACAAACGCTGCAGCGTAAAGGCGTGTTGATCGGCCAGTTCCCGCTGGAGTGGATCGCCCACCCCGACTGCGACGTCAGCGCGATGATAAGCCAGGGCGAACCGCTGCCGCTGGTGATGTTTGATAATCCCTGCCTGATGCGCTCGCGCGCCATCGACAGTCTGGACCGGGCGGGCATTGCATGGCGAATCGTGTTTGTCAGCCTTAGCCTGAGCGGCATCTGGGCGGCGGTGCGGGCCGGTCTGGGGATCACCGTGCGCACGCGGGTCGGCATGCCCGCTAACCTGGTGAGCGCTGGCAATGTTTTGCCGCCGCTGGGCGCGCTGGGCGTTACGCTGGAACAAAAAAGTGGCAGCCAGACTGAGCCGAATGCGCAAAACCTGCTGGCCAGACTGATGGAAAATGCGCTGCGCAGCATAGAGCCGTTACCGGGTCTGCGGCCCGCCTGAATTGCTGCGCTAATCCCTGCGACCGTTACTTCGCAATCAGCAGCGCATCGGCGATATCCAGCATGGCGCGCAGGCGGTCCATGTGCCGCAGATCCTGATGATAGCCTACCCAGATATCGCGTGAAGGCGGCGGCTGTGGGGTTGGAATCCGCTGCAGTCCGGCGGTGGCATCGCCCAGCGGCTGGGGTAACACCGCCACGCCCATGCCGCGCCGGCACATCTGCGCCTGCACCGCCCGGCTGGTGCTGGTAAAAGCCCGCCGTGACTGTGGAAATTGATCGAGCAGCCAGACGACGTCCGGAAAATGGGCTTGTGCGGTATTCATCAGGATCAGCCCCACTGAGGCGGGGTCGTGTTGCAATGCGCGGGCATTTTCAGGCGTGCCGTATAACGCATAGGGCATGCTCATCAGGCGCCGCTGGACAATATCCGGCTCGGTAAAAGGCACAATGCGAAAAGCCACGTCGGCGTCGCGCCGCGACAGATTGAGCAAACGGTAGCTGGCGATGATTTCCGGCACGATAGCGGGATGGCGCTGAGTCAGCTCGCTCAGTACCGGTGCCAGCACGGCGGTGGCAAACCACTCGGCACAGGAGATGCGTAAAATGCCTTCCAGCCGCGGGTGATTGCCCGCCAGTCGTCTCTCCATCGCCAGCGCAGCATTTTCCATACTTTCTGCCAGGCCCAGCACGGCGTCACCGGCATCGGTTAACACCAGGCCATCCGGCGTGCGGCGAAACAGCGCCTGATGGGCCTGCGCTTCCAGCACCTTAATGCGACGACCCACGGTCGGATGGCTGACGCCGAGCCGGCGCGCGGCCTCGCCATAGGATCCGCTGCGCATCACTGCCAGAAAGATCCGTACATCGCTCCATTCCATTGCGCTCGCCCCCGTTCAAAAATGAACGTCGAATATACAAAAATGGCAGTTCTCAAACAACTTTGTAGCTATCACCATAACGGCATCATCCAGACTGAACTGATTGAGGATTGCAGAGCATGAAGAAGCTTCAGGACAAAGTCGCCCTCGTAACCGGCGCATCTAAAGGCATTGGTGCGGCGATTGCCCGCCAGCTGGCCGCCGACGGCGCAAAGGTCGTCGTCAATTATGCCGCGGATAAAAACGGGGCGGATAAGGTGGTCGCCGCTATTGAGGCTGCCGGTGGCACGGCGGTGGCGCTGGCAGCGGATGTCACCGATCAGCCGCAGGTTGAGGCACTCATTCAATCTACCCTCGCGCAGTTTGGCCGGCTGGACATCGTGGTGAACAATGCCGGTGTGTATCAGTTTGCGAAGATTGAAGAGAGCAGCGAAGCGCTGTATCGCAAGCAATTTGACATCAATGTGCTCGGGCCGCTGCTGGTGACGGGCGCCGCCGTGCCACATCTGGGCAAGGGCAGCAGCATTATCAATATCAGCTCATTCGTGACGCGGGTATTTCTGGCGGAGAGCGCTATCTACAGCGGCAGCAAAGGCGCGATTGATGCCATTACCGGCGTGCTGGCGCGCGAACTCGGCCCGCGCGGCATCCGCGTCAACGCGGTCAATCCGGGGTTAATCGAAACCGAAGGCACGCACAGCACCGGCGCGATGGGATCGGAGTTTCAGCGCTGGAACGAAAGCCAGACGCCGCTTGGCCGTATTGGCCAGGTGCAGGATATTGCGCCGATTGTGGCTTATCTCGCTTCCGACGACGCCGGATGGGTGACGGGCGAGGTGATGATGGCGTCTGGCGGCATGCGTTAACGGGAGAAAAGGATGCATCAGATGATGGTGGTATGCGTCGGTGATGAAACCCATCGCTTTGACCGCGACTATTATACCCACACGCACCTGCCGCTGGCGCTGGCGTGCTGGCAGGATTATGGGCTCATTTCGGCGGAAGCGTTCTATCCCGCTTCAGACCGCAGCGGCTGGCTCTCCATCGGTGTTTACACGTTTGCCTGTCAGCAGGATGTCAACCGGGCGCTGGAGTCCGAACAAACCAAAAGGGTGATGGCAGATGTGGTGCATTTTACCGATGCCTCCACGGTGATCCGCAGCCATTTTATTCCCTTCTGAACGGCAGCGACGCCGCCGCGCGGTTATGCCCTCAATTCACCGGTTTAATAGCCTGCTTAATGAACACATTGTGCATTAAGCAGGCATCGCGGCAGCAACAACGGGACGCGCTGGTGCCAAATCAGGACAAACCAATCCCTGAATCTGGTACGTGGCGCTGCCTTTTGCTATTTCATGTGTGAGCTATCACCGCAGCAGCACACAGGACGCAAACATGAATTTTTACAGCAGCAGAGAATTTACGGGTTCCAAAGCCTGGGAGTCTCAGCATATTGCCAGCTTTGATAACACCAGCGTTAAACTGCACTGGACCGATCAACCCTACAAATGGCATATCAATGACGGACAAGAGGTGTTTGCCGTTATGGATGGTTGCGTTGACATGTTCTACAAACAAGCGGGTGAAGTGAGAACCCAACGATTAACCACCGGCGATATTTTTTATGCCAGCGAAGGCACTGAACACGTTGCACATCCGCAGGGCGTAGCCCGGGTGCTGGTGATTGAACAAGCGGGATCGGTTTGATGCGACTTCTCAACCCCGGTTATTTCACGATCGACGAAGCCTGATCGGCGCGATTACCGGCTATGACGCGCCGGCGATGACAGTCGGCGGGATCGAGCCGTTCTCCCCGGGCAGAATACACAGCCATTTCAGGTAACGGTTCGCCGTTGACGTTATCCAGCAATACCGAGTGAGTCTCGCCTTTTTCAAACAAATAACGCTCTCCCCACTGGCGCATCGCCACGACGATTGGGAAGACGGCTCGTCCCCGTTCGGTCAGCACATATTCCTTGTAGGCGCTGCCATCTGACGCCGGACAACTCTCAAGCACACCGATCTCAACCAGCAGTTTCAGCCGTGACGCCAGGATATTTTTTGCCAGCCCAAGGTTTTTCTGGAAATCACTGAAGCGGCGCACATCATCAAACGCTTCACGGATGATCATCAGACACCAGCGTTCGCCAATCACCTCCACGGTCCGGGCGACCGGGCATTCGCTGGTTCTCAGCACTTCCTGTTTGGCCATCTTCTCTCTCACTCTGCTGATTTACTGACGGCAGCTTAGCCTTCAGTAAAACAAGTTGCAAAAAAAAACCACCGCTGCTACTTATAGAATAAATCGGTTTCAAAAAAAAACCACATAGGGATGCAATATGACTTGCACCAGTGATACCCCTGCAACCTCTGAGGCGCCTCTTTCGCCGGCGACGACCTCAGTGCTGTCGCCTCACATCATTTTTCTGTTCTCACTGACCTGCGCGCTGGCTGTCGGCAATGTCTATTCTGCCCAGCCATTGCTGGAATCCATCTCCGCAACGCTGCAGGTTTCGCCCGGCACCATCGGCCTGGTCATCACGGCAACGCAGGCGGGTTATGCCATGGGATTGTTCTTGCTGGTGCCGCTCGGCGATCGCTTTGATCGCAAAAAGCTGGTGGTCACGCACCTGCTGCTGTCGGTGCTGGTCCTGATCGCGGCGGCGTTAGCAGAGAGTTTGCTGGCGCTGCTGGTGGCGATGCTGCTGGTGGGGCTGATGGCGGTGGTGACGCAAACCGTGGTGGCGTGGGCCGCTATCCTGTCGGCACCGGCTCAGCGTGGCAAGGTGGTTGGCAGCGTCACCAGTGGCATCGTCATGGGAATACTGCTGGCGCGGCTGGTCTCTGGCATCATTGCCGATATCGCCGGCTGGCGGGCGGTGTATATGACCTCCGCCGCGCTGATGCTGCTGATTACCGTGCTGCTGGTGAAAGTGATACCTGCTGCCGGTCCGCAGAACACAGCCACTTCCGTGGCCGGGCTGCTGGGGTCTGTCCCGCGTCTTTTCGTCACCGAGCCCTTGTTGCGTCAGCGCGGCGCGCTGGCTCTGCTGATTTTTGCCGCGTTCAGCATGTTGTGGAGTTCCATGGTTTTGCCGCTCACGGCCATGTCGCTTTCCCATACGCAAACAGGGCTGTTTGGTCTGGCTGGAATAGCCGGAGCGCTGGCGGCTTCCAGAAGTGGCGCCTGGGCTGACAGGGGAACCGGGCAGCGCGCCAGCGGATGCGCACTGGCTTTATTAACGCTCTCGTGGCTCCCGATCGCCTTCGCGCAGGCCTCATTATTGTTGCTGGTTATTGGTGTGATCATGCTGGATTTCGCCGTGCAGACGGTGCATGTCATCAACCAGAGCATGCTGATTGCCGGCAAACCCGCTATCACCAGCCGGCTTATCGGTGCCTATATGTGTTTTTATGCGGCAGGCAGCGCGCTGGGCGCTATTACTGCCACTCAACTCTATGCGCACTGGGGATGGTATGCAGTGTGCAGCGGCGGGGCACTGGTCAGTGCCTGCGCACTTATTCTCTGGTATGGAACACGTCAATCATGAAATTATCACACCTGCTGCTGGCCATCGGTATTACCGCCATCTGGGGCATTAATTTTTCGGTGATTAAATTAGGGCTGCACGCCATCGATCCGTTTATTCTGGCAGGGCTGCGTTTTACGCTGTGTGCCATCCCGGCGCTCTTCTTTATTAAAAAACCTGACGTCCCGTGGCGCTACCTTATTGGCTACGGACTGGTATTCGGCATTGGCTTGTGGGGCCTGGTCAATCTGGGGATAAAAACCGGGCTGTCGGCGGGGATCGCCTCGCTGGTGCTGCAGTTCAGCGCCTTTTTCACTCTGCTGCTCGGCAGTTATGTGTTTAAAGAACAGCTCAGCCGCTATCAGGTCGCTGGCTTTGTGCTGGCGTGCAGCGGATTGATGAGCATTGTGTTTATTACCGACGGCTCGGTGACGTTTGCCGGGTTGCTGCTGGTGCTGGCAGGCGCCATAGCCTGGAGCATTGCCAATATCATCATGAAAAAAGCCGGCACGAAGCAGGTATTCGCGTTTCTGGTCTGGTCGAGCGCCTTTTCGCCGCTTCCGCTTTTTCTGCTGGACGGATTAATTAATGGCAGCGCGGGCTATAGCGCATTAATCAGCCATATGGATACCCGTGCGATATTGTCCATTCTGTTTCAGGTCTACCCTAATACGTTATTAGGCTACTGGATCTGGAATTCATTGCTTAAGCAGTATCCTGTCTCCACCGTCGCGCCATTATCGTTGCTGGTGCCGGTATTCGGCATTCTCGGTTCGATGATGATATTTGGTGAAGCTATTTCTCCGATGAAAATCGTGGCGCTGGTGCTGATTATTGCCGGGCTGGCGGTTGGGTTGTATGGACAACGCATCAAACGTTATTTCATTCCGCAGTCGGATTCGCTGTGATCAGCAGCCCGCTGATGAGCCGTGATCCGACAAGAGCGGGCATCCTGCCCGCTCTCTCTGTCAATGAAAATCCGCTTACTGCACCACGAAACGCGCGACTGAGCCTTCCAGAGTCGACGCCTGATCGCGCAGTGCGCTGGCGGCGGCCGATGATTCCTGCACCAGCGCGGCGTTCTGCTGCGTCACGCTGTCCATCTGAACGATAGCGACGCCGACCTGCGAAATGCCGCGATTCTGTTCATCGGATGCCTGCGCGATTTCGGCGAGGATGCTGGTTACGTTGCCAACGGAATGCACAATTTCATCCATGGTTTTACCGGCCTGACCCACCAGCTGTGAACCACTGCTGATACGCGCCACCGATTCGCCAATCAGGGTTTCGATCTCTTTGGCCGCCTGAGCGCTGCGCTGCGCCAGACTGCGCACCTCACTGGCGACCACGGCAAAGCCGCGTCCCTGCTCACCGGCGCGCGCTGCTTCTACTGCTGCGTTCAACGCCAGAATATTGGTCTGGAAAGCAATGCTGTTAATGACGGTGGTGATTTCGGCGATTTTGCCGGAGCTGGCGCTGATCTGGTCCATGGTTTCAACCACGCCTTTGACCAGCGAGCCGCCCTGATTGGCCTTCTCCGAAGTGGCACGCGCCAGTTCGCTGGAGTGATGAATGTTTTCCACGTTCTGCTTCACGGTAGCGGTCAACTGCTCCATGCTGGCTGCCGTCTGCTCCAGCGCGGCCGCCTGCTCCTCGGTGCGGGCGGAAAGATCGTTATTGCCTGCGGCAATTTCTGCGGAAGCGTGGCTGACCTGCATCACGCCGCTGCGAATGTTACCAATGATGCCGCGCAGATCGTTGCTCATCTCACCGACCGCCTGCATCAGCTCGCCCAGTTCGTCCTTACGCGAAGTGTGCAGCTGTACGCTCAAATCTCCCTGTGCAATCTGCCGCGCGACGTTCAGTGTTACCGCTAAAGGACGGGTAATCTGCCGGGTGATAAACACCGCAATCAGAATGCTGATTACCACAGCCGCTGCCAGGATCAGCGACATCCACAGGATTGCCCGGGCGATATCCTGGTGCGTGGCGGCCAGCTGCTGGGTAAATAATCGATTACTGGTATTAGTCAGATGCAGGCCCGCGATGGCAAGCTGGCGGGTCGCTTCCACTTCTTCTTCCGCGGAGGCGTTGTAGTCCTGCACGCTGTCGCGTCTCGTCGCCAGCGTTACGGCAATTTTATCCAGCGCGTTGCTGTCATCAGCGCTCAGGCGTGGTCGTGCCTGGTCAATGAGTTGAATCGTTTCAGCTATAAAGCCTGACAAAGCCAGACGGTTTTCTTCACTGTTGTCCAGCGCCATCAGCTTTACACGAATACTGATACCATTCAGATATTTAGCGATTTCATTGAGCGCGGTTGCCGTATCCTGCTGTGTGCTGACGTAGTTTCTGGCCAGCGCGGCAACCGCCGTGGTTTCGTCACTGAAGCGCAGCGCCTGCAGAATGCTCTGGCGCTTATGCACTTCGTTCACCGTTTCTGCACGATGCTGACGATAAAGGTTCATCGCAGCCGGCAGAGAGGCAATCAGCGCGGTCTGCGCGCTATCCCATTGCCAGGTTTTCAGCTGGTTGATACTGTCCTCAATCGCCTGCAGTCGCGATTCGTTGTCGGCAATGAATTTTTCATCGTGGGTTTTTACGTATTGCAGGCGGGCATCTTTAGCCTGCGCGAACTGATCGTTGATGCCTTTCAACTGGCTGAGTTTTTCCGCACGTTCCGCGATGTCGTGCAGGTTTTTGATGCCACAGGAAGCTACAGCAATGCTGAGGATAAGCAGCACACCAAACCCGAGCATGAGTTTTCTGCTGACTCTGATATCTTCCAAAAAAACACGTATTTTGTTCATTAAGGTGAATCTCCCTGGTTGTTGTTGTCCACGCTTTTGCCTGATGGCAATGGCGTTATCGGCAGGGAGATGATTAATTTCAATTAAAATAATTAAAAAACATATAATCACCTAAATTTATTAGATGAGCTATGCTTGGGGAAGGGCTGCAACGGTAGGGCAGGCGTGGAGCTCGGGTTTTCTGTTTTATACTGGTACTGATTTTGGCGGATAGCGGTGCGGGGGAAAGTATTGACGCAACCTGCCGGTTTGTCAAAGCGCCGGGATTTCAGGCGAAGGGCTCGATAGCCCTCAGGCCAGGCGTTGCGCCTGAGGACATTCTGCTACGCCTGAAATCCTCAGGAATCCGCTGGCTGGTTCGTCAGCCACTGAGCGGCGCTGGTGGTGGCAATGTGCTCGCGGTAGTTAAACGACTCCTGTTTAGGCCAGGCCACACCGTCCGGACGGGCAAAGGCCAGCCGGTAGGCCGCGCCAGTGTCATGGGAATGACGCTCTGCATCTTCCCTTAGCCTTTCCCGGCTAAGTAATACTCGCCTGACCGCGCTTTGCCAGTGAGATTGCATCAGGTCAGCCAGCTCTGCGTAAGTCAGCGTATCGCCAGCGATATAAACAATGTCGTTCTGAAAAGCGGGCTGATGAAAGAAGATATCGGCTGTCAGCTGCCCGATGTCGTCTGGCGTGGTGAGTGTCAGGGCATAGTTCCAGTCACCGAGGGCATAAACCGTTTTATTCCCGGCATCGATCACGCCAAAATCGGGTTCAAACAGATAGCTGGTAAAAATACCGGTCGAAACAATTACCCAGTCAGTGTTGCTTTGGGCGCGCAGCAGGTGGCGCACTTCAAGCTGCTCATCCCACACCGGTTGCCCACTCTCTTTGCCGATAACGTCATAATCCACGCCAAACTGCCAGGGAAAATAGCGGGCGACACCCGCCTTGAGCACGGCCTGGGTGATTCTGAGCTGCGTTCCCGGCCCGCCGACAAAACCACTGCAATTAATGATGGCATCATAAGAACGAAATAATGCTGAGAGTTCGCTCAGGCTATTTTTCTGCAGGTCGCCTTCCGCCACGGTGATATTTAGCTTTTGCAGCGCATCCAGCCGGGTTTTAAGTGGGCCGGACGTGGCATGCGCAGCCTCGCTTCTGAGTAATACACTTATTTTAATCAGAGGATGCTGCTGCACTTTTTTAGCCATGGCGTTTAACACCGCCATGCCTAATTCTCCTGCGCCGAGGATAAGAATATTTTCGACATGTTGATCAACGGGTAGCATGCTTGTCTCCTTAGGTTATATCCGTCATCCTGACAGCGGACAAACCCTGATTCAATCAGGTACACCCGTGATACCGGAGGAGAGATGGAACCTAATCGCGAAGCCCTGCTGCAGTTTTCCAGACAATTTTGTGAGGCGTTGAGTCACGATGATGAAGCATTAAAGCGTGAAATTCTTTCACACGCCGGCAATCGCTGGTCGCTGGGTATATTGCATATTCTGGCCACCCATGGACCGTTGCGCCATGCAGAAATGGGTCGTTTACTGCATGGTGTCACACAACGAATGCTGACGCGCACACTGCGTACGCTTGAGCGTGACGGCCTTATTTCCCGTTGTGATTATCAGGAAAAAGTACCGCGTGTCGTCTATACGGCCACGGACGCGGGCGAAGAAATGATGATGAAAATGATGCCGCTCTGGGCGTGGATTATTTCGTCGGCCGACTATTTTAAGCAAAGCAGAATTACGTTTGATACTCCTCATCAGTAATGGCATTAAATAGCATGATGACGACCTTACTGAGGATGTGTGATTATTTCCCTGCTGCCAATAGTGCAATTTTTTTGCACTATTAATCCTGTCCCGGTTTTGACAGGTTGTCTCGTGAGAATTCACGCATTGAGAGCAGCACGGGCATCAGATTATGGCCTGCATGCGTGAGTGCGTATTCAACACGCGGGGGCTGTTCACCAAAATCAGTGCGGGTTATCAGCCCATCACGTTCAAGCTTGCGCAGATGTTGAGTCAGGACTTTATGTGATATCTCCGGCATACTCTTCATGAATTGCGAGTGACGCATCGCAGGCTCCGCAAATAATCTGAATAAAATTTGCAGTGTCCATCTGCCGGAAATAATAGTTAAACATTGCGTGACATAAGCGACCGAACCTTCTGGTCCGAGACAACGTGTTTTCTCATCATCGCCTACAGGCACTTTCAGGTGCGTAATTGATTCATTCATCAGTTTATTTTCCAATGGATTTTTCACGTATTCTGGAGAACAGTAATGGATCTGAAACTCGACGGCAAAATTGCTCTGATAACGGGTAGCACCGAAGGTATTGGAGAAGCGGTAGCCAGAGGGCTTGCCGCTGAAGGCACCCGCGTTATTATACATGGCCGGGATCCGGCTAAAGCTGAAAATATCGCCAGCGATATCATAAAGCAAGGTGGACAAGCGTACGCAGTAACGGGAGATTTAACCCGTGAGGCAGATATTCAACTGCTTTATCAGCAAGTCTGTTCGCTTGTACAATCCGTTGATATTGTTGTTAATAATGCGTGTGGCTCCGGCCCCCCAGAGGACTGGACGTCTTCTTTGCCAGAAACCTGGGCGGCTGGGTATGATAAAAACGTCCTTTCAGCCTTACGTGTCATTAATCTTTTTCTTCCTGGGATGCGTGAACAAAAATGGGGCAGAATCATTAATATTTCGAGCCTGGCAGCGTTGATGCCTCCCGCCAGGCGTCCGGATTATGCTGCTGCTAAAGCAGGGATTATTGCCATGACCTCATCGCTGGCAAAAGCGGTCGCACACGATGGTGTAACCGTAAATACTCTCTCACCGGGTACTATTCATAGTGCAAGCCTCGAAAAAGCATTTCGTCAAACGGCCAAAGATGCAGGGCTTTCAGCTGACGCGCCATGGGAAGATATTGAACAGGCCGTATTGCCCCTGTATGCCAATGTGCCCATGGCGCGCGTAGGGACGCTCAAAGAAATAGCGGACGCCATCACCTTTCTGGCCAGCCCGTTGTCGGGTTACATAACGGGTTCAAATTTAAGGCTTGATGGCGGTATGTGGCCCGGACTTTAAAGCCAGCCGCACAACATCCTGAATAAAATCTCTGTTTCAGCTACTACTTCATTCGATGACATCATCAGAGCCGATTTAATTATCAGAACTGGGCGGGCTGCTGTTGCAGCCCTGCTCATACCCTAACGTCATCCTCTTCATGATGCGCGCAGTCCCGGTCGGTATGCCCAATCCTGTTTATTGACAGTCCACGTCTGGTCATGCATATTGTTATGTTATAACGTAACAATGAAAGTACCATGATGAAAAACTCGCTCTCTCTGCTTATTGCGGCGCTGCTGTCGCTTCCTGTATTCAATGCTAATGCCAGTAACTATCCGCTCACCGTTGATAACTGCGGTGTCAAAGAGACCTTCGCTCATCCGCCTGCGCGCGTCGTCACCGTTGGCCAGCATGAAACGGAACTGCTGTTGTCGCTCGGTCTGGCAGATAAAATTGCCGCAACCTCGGTGTGGTTTGGCGCGCTGCCCGCCGATTTGCAAGGGCAGGGCAGCCAGCTTAAACGGCTGGCCGATAACGCCCCAGGCTTTGAAGCGGTGGTGGCGCAGCGCCCGGAACTGGTGCTGGCGCAGTACAGCTGGCACGTCGGGCCGCAGGGTGAAGTCGCCACGCGTGAACAGTTTGAACAGCTCGGCATCCGAACCTGGATTTCGCCTGCCGACTGCATCGGCAAAGTCGTCACCACCACGTCCAATAGCGACGGTGCACGCACCACACCGTATGGGATCGAGTTGATCTTTGCGGAAATCAGCGCGCTGGCGCGCATTTTTGATGTGCCGGCGCGTGGCGAAGCGCTCAAACAGCAGCTGGCCGCTCGTATAGCACAGGTTCAGCAGCAGCTGCACAAATCACCGTCAGCGCCACTGAAGGTGGTTTACTGGTTTTCCAGCCCGCGCCTGAAAGGCGATCCCTGGGTCGCCGGCAATAAAGGGGCACCGGGCTGGATCAGCCAGACGCTCGGTCTGACTAACATTATCGATTCAGACGAAGAGTGGCCGGCGGTCACGTGGGAGCACATTGCCTCCGCACAGCCGGACATCATCGTTATTGCCAGCATGGCGCGGCGGCTCTATCCCGCCGATGACGTCGCGGTTAAAAAACACTTTCTGCAAAGCGATCCGGTGACGCGTGAAATGCCAGCGGTGAAAAACGGCCACATTGTGGTGGTACCGGCCATGTCACTGAATCCCTCGTTGCGCAATGTGGAAGCTGTAGAGCTGATCGGTCAGCAGATCGCTGCTTTCGCACCTGCCCGATGAGCGCTCATGCTGCCTGTTACTGGCGCACCGGCCTGCTGATTGCTGCGGGCGCGCTCAGCCTGCCGGTGATGATGACGCTGGCCGCGGCGACCGGCGATGTCGCGATCAATTTTACCCTGACCGCGCAGGCCATCACCAATGGGCTTGGCATCACGCATTACGACCTGCCGGCGCTGGAAGCCGGCATCGTCTGGCAATACCGCATGAGCCGCGCGCTGATGGCGGCGAGCAGCGGCGGCGGGCTGGCGCTGTGTGGGCTGGTGTTGCAGTCGTTGCTGCGCAATTCGCTGGCCGACCCCTATCTGCTGGGGATTTCCGCCGGCGCATCAACCGGCGCGGTGTGCGTGATGCTGCTTGGCATCGGCGGCGGGGCCATCACCACCGGTGCCGGCGCGTTTGGCGGTGCCTGTCTTGCATTTATGCTGATTGTTCTGCTCTCCGGCGGCATGCGGGAAAACACCGCGCGCATCATTCTGGCCGGTATTGCCGGAACGCAATTATTTAATGCGCTGACCGCCTATATTGTCAGCACGGCGGCCAATGCTGAGCAGTCGCGCGGCGTGATGTTCTGGCTGCTCGGCAGCCTGAGCGGCGTGCGCTGGGCAGATGCATTACTGTGTTTTGCCGTAACCCTCGCCGGTCTGCTGACTGTGCTCTACCATGCGCGCGCGCTGGATACCTTCTCGTTTGGCGCGGAAGTTTCCGCAACGCTGGGCACGCAGGTTTCAGCGGTGCGCATCGTATTACTGCTGACCACTGCGTTAGTGACGGCGGTGATCGTCAGCGCGATTGGTGCGGTCGGTTTTGTCGGGCTGGTGATCCCGCATATCACCCGCATGATTGCCGGGCAGCGTCATCTGGTGACGATCCCGCTGGCATTCCTGGGCGGCTGCCATTTCATGGTGATTGCCGACCTGATATCGCGCACGTTAATCACCCATCAGGTGCTGCCGATAGGCGTAGTGACGGCGCTAGTCGGCGCTCCGGTGTTCGCCCTGATTCTGTATCGCAACCGGGAGAAATCATGAAGTATGTCGCGGTGGATAAACTGAGCGTGACGCTACAGGCGCGCAGCGTGTTATCTGACATCAGTTTTGCGGCGCAGCGGGGACAAACGGTCGGGTTGCTCGGCCCTAATGGCTCGGGCAAATCGACGCTCATCCGTGCGCTGGCGGGCGTTCAGCCCTGTGCTTATAACGGGCTGGAGATGGGCGGCACGCGGCTGAACCAACTCAGCCGGCGGCAGCGTGCCCGTACGCTGGCCTTCGTGCCGCAGCATGCCGAAATGGAAGCTGAGATGTGCGTCAGCGACATCGTGCGTCTGGGGCGGGCACCGCATCGCAACGCGTTCAGCCCGTGGCGGATGGCAGATGAAACGGCGGTGCAGCACGCGCTGTCGCTGATGAAACTGGATGCGCTGGCCGGGCGGTCGTGGCAGCGGCTGTCCGGTGGTGAACGCCAGCGCTGCCAGATCGCGCGTGCGCTCGCGCAGCAGCCGGATATTCTGTTGCTGGATGAGCCGATTAACCATCTGGATATTCAGTTTCAGCTTGAGCTGATGCGGCTGATTGCCGCACTGCCGGTCACGGTGATTGTGGCCCTGCACGACCTGAATCTGGCGGCAAAATTTTGCCAGCATCTGGTGGTGCTGCAGCACGGGCAAGTGGTGGCGAGCGGTGAGCCCGCCGCCGTGCTGACGCCTGCCCTGATTCAGCGGACGTGGCAGGTCGAGGCCATCGTCAACCGTAGCGAGCGCGGCTCCATGAATATTCAGTACGCCTGAACAGGCTGATCTTAACGCTCGTCGAACGGCACGCCGCCTTTAGATTTATGATGCTTCGGCGTTTCGATAATCGACACGGTGACCACATCAGCATCGATCTCAAACGAATCCACCACCGCCTGGGTGATGGCTTTGAGTAACTTTTTCTTCTGCTCAACGCTACGGCCTTCCGCAGCATAAACGACAATCTCTGGCATAACGGTGTTTCCTCACGGGTTAGAGTTCTTCTCAAGCATACCTCAGCCAGGCTGCCGCGCGCAGCGTTAACCTGTCGCGACGGTTAAAAGGCAACAAGCGCCTGACGAATTCCCTGCAATCACCGTGTGTTAAAGTGTGAATTGTTATGTTATAACGTAATTGACTCGATGATAGTGTAACGGTTTATTCGGAAAATTTAATGAAATCAATGCAAAATTTGCTGATCGCTGCGGCGCTCGGCCTGGCTTCCTGCGCCGTTGTGGCGGCGAGCACACCCGAAAAACCGGTGCGGATTGCCGCACCGTTTGAAATTAAAGGCAGCGATCCGGCGCTCTCCGGCGACATTCTGTTGCGCATGGATGTGGTTGAAACGCTGGTAGAAGTGAACGAACGCGGTGAGCCGGTGGCGGCGCTGGCGCAGCGCTGGCAGGTCTCTGACGATGGGCTGCGCTGGCAGTTCCAGCTGCGCGACGGCGTGCATTTTCACGATGGCTCGCTGCTGGATGCGGTTGCCGTGGTGAAATCACTCAACACCGCACGCGGCAAAGCGGGCTTACTGGACAAAACGCCAATCGCCGACATCAGCGGGGCAGGGCAGCTTGTCACCATCACGCTGCGTGAACCCTTCACGCCGCTGCTGTCAGTCCTGGCGGAAAGCCGCTCGCAAATCCTCGCACTGGCCAGCTGGGATGCGCAGGGCAACATCACGCGCATTATTGGCAGCGGACCGTTTAAGCTTACTTCCTTCCAGCCGCCGCAGTCGCTGACGGTGGCGCGCTTCGCGGATTACTGGGGCGAGAAACCGGCGATTGCCGCCGCCAGCTATCTGGCGACCGGCCGCGCGGAAACCCGTGCGCTGCTGGCAGAAAGCGGTGATGCAGATTACGTGTTTAACCTTGATGCCGCCAGCCGGCAGCGGCTGGCACGCAAAGCGTCGCTGCACATCCCGGCGATTCCGGTGCCGCGCACGTTGATGCTGAAGCTAAATCTGGCCGATCCGCTGCTGGCGGAACAGCCGGTGCGTGAGGCGATTAGCATGGCGATCGATCGCAACGCGCTGGCGCAGGCGGTGCTGCGTTATCCGGGCGCAGCCAGCCAGCTGTTTCCCCCTAACATGGCAGAGTGGCACAACCCGGCACTCACGCCGCTGCACTATCAACCGCAGCAGGCTGCTCAGTTATTACAGTCGGCCGGCTGGCAACGCGGCGCGGATGGCGTACTGACGCGCAACGGCCAGCGCTTTAGCCTGACGCTGCTGACCTATCCCGATCGCCCTGAGCTGCCGCTGATGGCGATGGTGATTCAGCAGCAGCTGCGTCAGGTTGGCATAGACGTGCGAATTAATGCGACCAACGCCAGCGAGATCCCGGCGCAGCACCACAACAACCGTCTGCAGCTGGCGCTGTTTGCGCGCAATTTTGCCCTGACGCCCGATCCGACCGGAACGCTGCTGCAGGATTATGGCACCCACGGCGGTGACTGGGGGGCGATGAACTGGCATGCGGCAGGCTTCGACGCGGCGCTCCACACGCTGACGCAATCCACCGATGGCGCAGCCCGCGCCGGGGCGCGCAGCGTCATCACCCGCGCGCTGCAACAGGAACTGCCGGTGATTCCGCTGGCCTGGTATCAGCAGTCGGCGGCGGTTAACAGCCAGCTGCAGGGCGTCAAACTCGATCCGTTTGAACGCCACTTCGGCCTGCGCCAGATGCATTGGGGGAGCCATGATTAAACAACTCAGCTGGCGCATGGCGCAGGCGCTGTTCGTGGTGCTGGCGGTAGGATTACTGACCTGGCTGCTGGTGCAGGCGCTGCCGGGCGACATGGCGTGGCGCATCGCCTCGGGGCGCTATGGTTACGATCGCGTCGATGCCGACGCGGTGGCGCGGGTACAGCAGGAGCTGGATGGAGCGCTTAGCGGCGGCAGTGCGCTGCTGCACTGGCTCTTCGATCTGCTGCAGTTTAACTTTGGCCGCTCGCTGGTTTCCGGTGAGCCGGTGATGGATGAGCTGCGCTGGCAACTGGGCCAGACGCTGGCGCTGGCGGGCGTCTCGCTGCTGCTGGCGTTACTGCTGACGCTGCCGCTCGGCATCTGGGCCGGTTGCCACGCCAACGGGCGGCTCGACCGTGCGCTGTTCTGGCTGACCGCCTTGCTGAAATCGGTGCCACATTTTGCACTCGGCATGCTGCTGATCCTGCTGCTCGCGCTACAACTCGACTGGCTGCCGAGCGCCGGTCACGGCGAGCTGCGCCATTTCCTGTTGCCGGCACTGACGCTGGCACTGTCGCTGACGGCCGTCGGCGTGCGCGTGGTGCGCGAAGCCACCTGGCAGGTGGTGTCGTCCGGCTACTATCGCTGGGGAGCGCAAAAAGGACTGGCACCCGCGCGCCTGCTGCTGCGTCACGGCCTGCGTAATCTGAGCGCGCCGGTGCTGACGTGGTTTGGCATGCAGTTTGTCTGGCTGGTGGAAGGCGTGGTGGTGGTGGAAACCCTGTTTGCGTGGCCGGGAATTGGTCACGCTCTGGTGCACGCCATTTTTGCGCGTGACGTGCCGGTAATTCAGGCCAGTGCCATGACGCTCGGCCTGCTGTTTGTCCTGCTGAACATGCTGGTGGATGCCGGTTGTCGTCTGATCGATCCCCGGGGGGCGCGCGCATGAAGATGACGTTTTCACGCTGGGTGGGTCTGGTACTGCTGGTGGCGCTGCTGGCTTACGCGTTTGTGCTGCCGCTGATTCAGCACGGCGATCCGCTACAGCAGGATTTGCTGCAAATGTTGCAGACGCCCAACCGCAGCCATTTGCTCGGTTTCGACCATCTCGGTCGCGATATGTTAACGCGCCTCAGCGCCGCGCTGCGTCTGTCACTCGGGCTGGCAGCCCTGTGCGTGATCAGTGCGCTGATAGCGGGCGTGTTCACCGGTGTGCTCAGTGCGCTATACGGTGGCTGGCCGGAGCGATTACTGAGCATCGTCGGCGATATGTGCCTCGCGCTGCCGGGATTGCTGCTGGTACTGCTGCTGGCCGCCATTGCGCCAGACGCGCCGCAGATGCTGTGGCTGGGCATTTCGCTGGTGCTGTGGGTGGAATTTTTCCGCGTCACGCGTGCCACGCTGCGGCCAATTGTGCAGGCGCCCGGTATGCAGGCCAGCAAACTGCTCGGATTCTCTGCCTGGTATCGTTTTCGTCATCATCTGTGGCCTGCGCTGGCACCGGTGCTGCTGACGCTGACCTTGTTCTCTTTCAGCAGCGCCATCATGGCGGTGTCGGCGCTCGGTTTTATCAGCGTTGGCGTGCGTCCGCCCACGCCGGAGCTGGGCCTGATGATGACCGAACTGCTGCCGTTTGCGTGGGAAGCGCCGTGGCTACTGATGCAGCCGGTAGCCGCACTGTTTTTACTGTTGATCAGCCTCAATCTGCTGATGAAAAAGGAGCGATGATGAAGGGATTACAGATCACCGGGCTGAGCGTTGCCACAGCGACTGAAACACTGGTTGAACCGGTGGATGTGCGGCTACAACCCGGTCGGCCGCTGACGCTGCTCGGCGAAACCGGATCGGGGAAAAGTCTGCTGGCGCAGGCGATCATGGGGATATTGCCGCCGTCGCTGCAGGCCAGCGGTGAGTTGATGATCAACGGCAGACACTTTCAGCTGCCGCAGGATACGGCGCAGCTGCGTCGGCTGTGGGGCAATACGCTGGCTTCGCTGCCGCAGGAGCCGTGGTTGTCGCTCGATCCGACCATGGCGATTCAGCAACAGGTGGCGGAAGGGCATCGTTTCGTGCGCGGTTTGCCGCCTGCCGCCAGCGCTGCAGCGGCGCAGCAGGATCTGCAGCAGCTTGGTCTGGCCGCGGCGGCACGGCGTTATCCGTGGCAGCTTTCCGGCGGCATGGCACAGCGCGCCGCGTTTGCGGCAGCCCGTGCCGGTGGCGCGCAGATTCTGATTGCCGATGAGCCGACTAAAGGGCTGGATGTGGCGCGCCGCGATGAAGTCAGCCAGCTGTTACAGCGTGAAGTGGCCGACGGCGGCATGCTGTTGACCATCACCCATGACATCGCCCTGGCACGCCAGCTGGGTGGCGACGTGCTGGTGATAAATAAAGGCAGCGTGATTGAACAGGGCCCGGCGCAGCAGGTGTTGCAGTTACCGCAGCAGCCTTACACGCGCGCGCTGCTGGCTGCCGATCCGGCCGTCTGGCCCGCCCGACAACAAACGGTGATCGGTGCCAGGCCGGTGATCAGCGTCCAGGACATTGTGCTGGCGCGCGGGGGCAAAAGGCTGGGTGTGCCACGCGATTTCACGCTGCACGCCGGTGAAATCGTTGGCCTGCACGGTGCCAGCGGCAGCGGCAAAAGCAGCTTCGGCGACGTGCTGTTAGGGTTGCTCGCGCCGCAGCAGGGCCGCGTAACGCACCACGCTGATTCCGATGCGCTGAAATATCAGAAAATCTATCAGGATCCTTCCGCGCTGTTTCCGCCGCAGCGCACGCTGGGGCAAAGCATCAACGATGTGCTGCGGCGTCACGCTCTCCCGCCGGCACAGCGCGATGCGCTCATGGCGCGGCTGGCCTTGCATCCCGTGCTGCTGACGCGGCGACCAGAGGCGCTCTCCGGCGGCGAACTGCAGCGCTTCGCGCTGCTGCGGGTGATGCTGCTGCGGCCGGTATTTCTGTTTGCCGATGAGCCGACGTCACGCCTCGATCCGCTGGTGCAGCAGCAAACATGGCAGTTGATCGCGGAACTGGCGCGTGAGCAGCAGTGCGCGGTGCTGCTGGTGAGTCATGACCGCGATCTGCTGGAGAAAGGCACGCATCGGGTGATCGCCATGGAAGCGGCTTAGCGATCGGGCGGCTGGCTGTCACCGGGCCCGAGACTCCGCTGCATTACTACGGTGTCCAGCCAGCGGCCATGTTTGTAACCCACCGATTTCATTACGCCGGTGTGCTCAAAACCGAGCGCCCGGTGTACTCCCAGCGAGCCCTGGTTGGCGCTGTCACCAATAATCGCGATGATCTGGCGAAAGCCAGCGGCTTCGGCCAGCGCCACCGCTTTTTGCAGCAGCGCCTTACCGATACCGCGTCCGGTTTGCTGCGGGTCGAGATAAATAGAGTCTTCCAGCGTGAAGCGGTAGGCGTAACGCGGACGATACGGCGCGAGATAGCAGTAACCCAGCACCTGATCCTGCTCCTCAGCCACCAGCCAGTAACCGCCGCGCTCATGCACGTCATTAATGCGCCGCAGCATTTCACTCTCCGCCGGCGGTTCCGTTTCGAAGGTTGCGGTGCCGTGCAGCACGTGCCAGGCGTAGATCTTCTGAATCGCCGCCGCGTGATGCGGCTGCGCGGGAATAATGTCCATATGTTCCTGCTGTTCTGCCAATGATGCTGACAGCATGCCACCGCGCCGCAGCGCAATCATCCGCATTAGTCATAGGAAATTGTGATAGTCAGGCGCCGCGAAATTTCTTTAATTCTGCTCTGACAACTGTACCGCCATGGTATCGGCCTCGAGCGCCTCGAAGATGTGCGGTTCATCGGCGGGATAACAAATATAATCGCCTGGGAACAGTTCGACCGGCGCTTCCATCAGGCCAACCCGCGCGCGGCCGCGTGCCAGGATGATGTGTTCGACTGAACCCGGTGGATGCGGTTTTGACGCGCGCGGTGCGCCGGGCTGGCTGGTAATCAAGTATAGATCGCGGCGGCCGCCCGGCGGACAGCTGGCCAGTAGCGCGGCCTGAAAGTCTGCTAACTCTGCTGACACCACCATGCCTTCGCCACGCCGAATCACCTGCATCTTTTTCACTTCCGGCTCCATCAGCCGTGCAAATGGAATATTCAGCGCCACACACAGTGACCATAACGTCTCAATGCTGGGGTTACCGTTGCCTGCCTCCAGCTGCGACAGCGTTGACTTGGCGATTCCAGCGCGGCGCGCCACTTCCGTCAGCGAAAGTCCGGCACGCTGGCGTTCGCGCACCAGTCCGGCGGCAATGATAGCAATGGGCGGGGTCACAATTACTCCTGTTCTTTATATCGAACGTTTTGTTCATCTTGTAAAACACGTACGGTGCGTTCATTATAACGTCTTTCTTGTTCGTTATGAGATCAAATTGTGATGCGTCTGGGTGCCGTACCGCTTGATCGCGGCGTATTGAAAGCGATCTTCCTTGTTTGTCTGGCCGACGGCATCGTTGGCCTTTCCTATGGTTCTCTTGCCGCTGCCGACGGTTTTCCGCTCTGGGTGCCGATTGCGCTCTCGACGCTGGTGCTGGCGGGGGCGTCCGAGTTTTTGTTTATTGGCATCGTGGCAGGCGGCGGCAGTCCGCTAACCGCTGCCGCTGCTGGTTTACTGGTCAACGCACGTCATCTGCCGTTTGGCATTGCGGTGAAAGACCTGGTCGGGCAGGGCGGACGCAGCCTGCTGGGCTGCCATATCATGAATGACGAGAGCGTGGTGTTCGGTATTTCACAGCCGAAGCTGGCGCAGCGTCGGGCGGCTTACTGGGTTTGCGGACTGGGTATTTTTGCCATCTGGCCGCTCACGGTGATTGCCGGTGCGGTGATTGGGCGCTTTATTCCTGATGTGTCGGCGATTGGGCTGGACGCGGTGTTTCCGGCCATCCTGATCGCGCTGATTTTCCCGGCGCTGCGCCAGCGTCGCACGCGCATTCCGGCCACCCTCGGTGCGCTGCTGTCCGTACTGGCAACGCCTTTTGTGCCAGCAGGTATGCCGGTGCTGTTTTCTTTACTCGGTTTGCTGAGCTGGCGGGAACGCAAAGATGCAAAATAGTTTAGTGATTGCCGGCATCGCGCTGCTGGCTGCAGGCACGTATGCGATTCGCTTTGCCGGTTACCGGCTGGGCAGCCGGATGCACATGTCGGAACGTGTGCGCAACATGCTGTCCGACGCGGCAACGGTGCTGCTGCTGGCTGTCGCTGTCACCACCGCGCTGTTTGAGGGCACCGATTTTGCCGGCGTCGCACGACTGACCGGCGTGTTGTTCGCGGTGTTTCTCGCCTGGCGTCGCGCGCCATTGATACTGGTAATCATCGGTGCGGCGGTAATGACGGCGCTGCTGCGCTATTTTGGCGTGCCGTAAGCGGGGGCGAGACGACCGGCGCAAAGATGACGGCGCACTGGCACCTGCTTTGCAGCTATGATTAGGGATAGTGAGTACAACAAGGACAACGCGAAAATGGTGATTAACTGCGTGGTGTATCGCCACGGCAAACGCGAAGAGCATGTCGAAGTCGATCAAATCAGCGAAGTGCTGAAAGAGGAAAAATCGTTCGTCTGGCTTGGCCTGTATCAACCCGATCCGGCGTTCATGCAAACGCTGCAGGAGGAGTTTAGCCTGCATGAGCTGGCGATTGAGGATGCGCTGGTGGCGCATCAGCGGCCCAAGATTGAGCAGTACGGCGAGTCGGTATTTATCGTGGTGAAAACCGCACACATGGAAGATCGCCAGCGCATCAGCTTTGGCGAAACCCACTTTTTCCTCGGTAAAAATTTTCTGATTACCGTGCGCCACGGTTCGGTTGAGGGCTATAAAGCGATTCGCGCCAAAGCCGAGAAAAACCATGCCATGCTGTGCCAGGGACCCGGCTATGCGCTCTACTGCATCCTCGATTTTATCGTCGACAACTACAGCAAAATCACCGAATCGCTGAGTGAACGTATTGCTGACCTGGAAGACGGCATGTTCACCACCCGCTTTGACAGCGTCACGCTGGAAAATGTTTACCATTTGCGGCGTCAGCTGCTGTCGTTGCGCAATGCGGCAATGCCGGTGACGGAAATCTGCCCGCAGCTGGTGCGCTTCCATGAAGATATCATCCCGAAAAATCTGCGCGCCTATCTGCGCGACGTGCAGGATCACGCGCACCACGTAATGATTGACGCCGAAGACATGCGCGAAACGCTGGCCAGCGCCATGCAGGTGAATCTGGCGCTGGTCTCGGTACAGCAGAGTGAGGTGAATAAAAAGCTGGCCGGCTGGGGGGCAATCCTGATTGTGCCGACCATCATCTTCAGTATGTATGGTATGAACTTCTCAGACATGCCAGAGCTGCACAGCCACTTTGGCTATCCGGCGGCACTGGCGGTCACGCTGGTGATCTGTTTCGTTATGTGGTGGCGGCTGAAAAAAGCGGGCTGGCTGTAAGCGTGATGGCCTGCGCGCGCTGTCACCAGACGCGCAGGCCAGGGCGATTTCAGCCTGAAATCGCCAGGCCCAATCCGCCTTAATGTGCGCTGGCAGTAGGGCGCACCGTGATCTCATTGACATCAACTTCGCCAGGCTGATTAATGGCCCAGCTTACCGCCTGTGCAATGGCTTCGGGTTTTAACGCAATCTGACGATAGCTCTGCATGGCCACGCGTGCGGTCTCGTCAGTGATGGTGTCCGCCAGTTCCGATTCCACCACGCCGGGATTAATGACCGTCACCCGCAGCTGGCGCGATTCCTGACGCAGGCCATCCGAAATGGCGCGAACGGCGAATTTTGTGGCGCAATACACCGCTGCCGTCGGCGATACCGCCAGCGCACCAATCGAGGCGATATTGATGATATGGCCGCTTTGCTGCGATTCCATGACTGGCAGCACGGCAGCGATGCCGTACAGTACGCCACGCACGTTGACGTCGAGCATACGATCCCATTCATCCACCTTCAGCGAACTGAGCGGCGACAGCGGCATAACGCCGGCATTGTTGATCATTACATCAACCCGACCATATGTATCGCGGGCAAAATCGGCCAGCTGCTGCGTATCGGCTCGCTGCGTTACGTCGGTGGCCAGATAATCCAGTTGCGCGCCGCTGGCACGCAGTTCATCACACAGTATCGCCAGCCGATCGGTACGGCGCGCGCCCAGCACCAGTTTATGCCCCTGACTGGCCAGCAGACGCGCTATCGCTTCGCCGATGCCGCTGCTGGCACCGGTCAGAATAATCACTTTCGCATTAGAATGAGCCATGATGGTTTCCTCGTGTTGGTTGACGAGGCTATTGTGGAAAACGCCGGCTAAAGCGAACAGACCGGATTGTGGCGTATCATTGCCTGATTCTCTCGTCACCGTTGTGAGCAGGGAAGAAACCTGGCTATGCTTTGCCTGAACCTCTCACCGGAAACCCGTTATGTCGCAAACCGTACAACAGCAGACCTGCGCGCTGCTGCGCCAGCTGGCACCGCAGGAAGGTTACACGGCCTCACTGCTCGACAGCGTGCGCTTTATGCGTGCCGACCGGCAGTGGGCGCGCACGCCGGTTCTTTATGAGCCGAGCATCATCATTATCTGTCAGGGCTCGAAGCGGGCGTTTCTTGCCGACAAAATGTATCGCTACGACGCACAGCACTATCTGGTGTTGTCGGTGCCGCTGCCGTTCTCCGCTGAAACTGAAGCGACCTCCGCCGAACCGTTGCTGGGGCTGGCTATTCGTCTGGATGCGGCCACGCTGGCGCGCCTGGTGACGCAGGTCGCAGCGGCAGACATTCCGCTGGCGGAGACACCAGCCAGCATTATTTCGACGCCGGTAAATGAGACGCTGGCGGACAGCACGCTGCGCCTGTTGCAGGCGCTGAGCGATCCGCTGGAAGCGCAGGTTTTAGGCCCGGCACGGGTAGAAGAGATTTGCTTTCGTGTGTTGCTGGGTGAGCAGGGCGGTGCGGTGCGCGCAGCGCTGACCTATCAGGGGCATTTTGGCCGCATCGCGCGGGCGCTGCAGCGCATTCATGCTGACTGGCAGCAGCCGCTGGATGTGCCGCATCTGGCCAGCGAAGCGGGCATGAGCGTTCCGCGCTTCCATCTGCATTTCAAAAGCGTCACGCAGACCTCGCCGATTCAGTACCTCAAGTCCTTGCGGCTGCATCAGGCGCGTTTGATGATGATTCGCGATAATCTCACCGCCGCCGGTGCCGCCGCACGCGTTGGTTACGAAAGTGATTCACAGTTTAACCGGGAGTTTAAGCGGATGTTTGGTCGCACCCCGGCTGACGAGGCGCGGGTAATGAAACGCGCATTTGCGCTGCTGCCGCCGGAACAGTTATCCGCGCGGCTAGAGGCACATTAGTTCAGTACGCGATGACGATTGCCACCACCACGCCAATCCAGAACAGCAGGCTGGCAGCCAGTGCCAGCTGGCACAGTAACCGGCGGGAAAAATTCAGCAGCGCACTGAGGCGCGGCGATAACATTAATAGCATAATCATCCCTCACAACAGCCAGCAATTCATCAGCGCAGCCCCATCACGGCAACCACCAGCAGAATCCAGAAAAATGCACAACCTGTTAGCAGAAAACGCCAGACAAGATGGCGTTCGGGAGTCAGCAGCGTGTGCAGACGCATACGAAGAAGCAGTGGCATAGCGACCTCAAATCAGAAAGTTTTACCGGGAATATCCGGCAGCTGAGAACAGAAAATTCTGTCAGCGAATAAGAACATTCTGACGTGTTATAAGGCCGCGAAACGACAAGACCAGTCTTGAAAACAGGCTGAGAAATACCTTAGTAGGCAGGCGATAGCCACAGCGGATATCAGGTGCCGCTGTGGCCAGCTGGCACAGCAAAGCCGGTTACACGCTGCGCGTGACGCCGCCGTCCACGCGAATATTCTGCCCGGTGATATAAGCCGCGCCGGGCGAAGCAAGAAACGCAATGGTGGCCGCCACTTCTGCAGCCGTGCCGTAGCGCTGCATGGGCACGCTGTCGCGCCGTTCATCCGTTTTCGGCAGGCTATCAATCCAGCCTGGCAGGACGTTGTTGATACGAATATTCTCAGCTGCGTAGGTGTCGGCAAAGATTTTACTGAAAGAAGCCAGACCGGCACGGAACACGGCCGAGGTCGGGAACATGTCGGTGGGTTCAAACGTCCATGCCGATGAGATATTAATGATACTGCCGCCACCCTGCTGCTGCATGATCGGCGTGACCAGACGTACAGCGCGTACCACGTTGAGGAAGTAGGTTTCCATTCCCCGCTGCCACGCGTCATCGCTTAATTCAAGGATCGGCGCGCGCGGACCGTGACCGGCACTGTTAACCAGCACGTCGATACGTCCCCAGCGCGCTAGTGTGGCATCAACCAGTTGCTGCAAATCGTCCACTGACTGATTGGAACCGGTAATGCCGAGCCCGCCCAGACGATTCGCCAGTGCCTCGCCTTTGCCGGAGGAGGAAAGAATCGCAACCCTGAAACCCTCGCTGGCCAGCTTCTCCGCTGCCGCTGCGCCCATACCGCTGCCACCTGCGACAATCACCGCAACTTTTTCTACTGTCATGTGAGTAACCTCATCAATTAAAAATCCTGTCATGCCAGTATAATGGCCGTGAGATGCCGCAGAGAGTCAGCTCAGCTGGCAATTGACGATAGGAAAACTACAGGATGAATCAGGGCTTTCAGGCATTACCGTCGCTGAATGCACTTCGGGTATTTGAAGCCGTGACGCGGCACCTTAATTTTCGCCTCGCCGCTGAAGAGCTCGGCGTGACGCAGGGTGCGGTTGCGCAGCATATTCGCGGTCTCGAGGCCAGCCTGGGCCTGAAACTGTTCGATCGGTTGCCGCGTTCGCTGGCGCTGACCGCTGCCGGTGCAGGCTATGCGGTGCACATTCGACAGGCATTTGAGCTGATTGATGAGGCGACGCGCACGCTACGCCCGGAGCCGGATCGCCTGACGCTGAGCGTAACACCGACCTTTGCCAGCCGCTGGATGCTGCCGCGTTTACCGGCATTTACCGCGGCCTGGCCGGATATCGATCTGCGCGTGCTGGCCTCTGAACGGCTGGTGCAGTTTCACCATGAAGGCGTCGACCTGGCGGTGCGCTATGGCCGGCCGCCGTTTGGTAGCGGGCTCGAGGCCACGCTGCTGTTTAGCCAGACGGTGCTGGCGGTGGTCAGCCCGGCGCTGCTGGCACAACACGGTGATGCAGCGCAGCCAGAAAATTGCCTGCGCTATCCGCTGCTGCACGATGGCCATCACCTGTGGCCGGCGTTCCTGGCGTTTATGTTCCCCGGCCAGTCGCTGCAGCATCAGCATCATCTGCGCTTCAACCAAACCGCGCTGGCGCTGGAAGCGGTGCTGAGTGGTCAGGGTATCGCACTGACCAGCCCGCATTTTGTGCAGAACGATCTGGCCAGCGGTCGGCTGGTTCCCGCCTGGCAGCGTGAGATGCCCGTTGATGCCGGCTGGTATCTGGTGGCTCCGCGACGTCCGCGTGAGCAGGCAACGGTGAGTGCGGTTCGTGCGTGGCTACTCAGTCAGGCGGAGCAGAGCAAAGCAAAGATTGATGGCTGAGCAACGCGATGCTTTTATGTTCAATAACAAAATCAGTAAAACTGATGATCGTCTGCGAATTATGAATGTTATAACTGACTGAGCATGCATTTTATAAGGTTTATCCTGCACAGGCAGGGTTTTAAAAAAATATCACGCAAATTCAGCAATTAAGGGAAGGAATTGTGCGTTGCAATCTGCTGAGGGCTGTGAATAAATAAAACGCTGAATTTCATAAAAATGCCATAACGGCCAGGCGATAGCCTGCATAACCGTATTACTACCATGACCGATCATAAAATTCTTTTAGCCAGGGATATCAGCGCCAGAAGTGAAAGCATGCAGGCGCACCTCATCGCCATCCGGCGCGATATTCACGCACATCCGGAACTCGGTTTCGATACCGTTCGCACCGCAGCCATTGTGGAGCAGGAGTTGCTGCGCCTCGGGCTGACGCCGCAAACCGGCGTGGGCCGCACTGGCGTGATGGTGGACATTGCCGGCGCGCAGCCGGGCAAGACCGTGCTGCTGCGTGCCGATATGGATGCGCTGCCGATTCATGAGCAAACCGGCCTGCCGTTTAGCAGCATCTGGCCGGGTAAAATGCACGCCTGCGGCCACGATATCCACACGGCTACACTGCTCGGTGTCGCGGCAATCCTCACGGACCTGCGCAGCCAGCTGCACGGCACGGTGCGGCTGATTTTTCAGCCGGCGGAAGAGACGCCAGAGAGCGGCGCGCAAGCCATGATTGCTGCCGGCGCAGCGGACGGCATTGATGTGGCGATCACGCTGCACAATAAACCAGAGCTGGCCGCAGGAGAAATCGCCCTGACGCGCGGTGCCAGCACCGCCTCCAGCGATGAATTCGACGTAGTGATTCACGGAAAATCCACCCACGCGGCCCGGCCGCACATGGGTACCGATCCGATCATTGCCGCCGCCAGCCTGGTAACGCAGTTGCAGACCATTGTGTCGCGCGAGCTCGATCCGGCGAACTCTGCTGTGCTGACGATTGGCCATATCCACGGCGGCACCACCCATAACATCATCTCCGACAGCTGCCTGATTCAGGGCACGATCCGCGCTAAATCACCGCAGGCGCGCGCTCACATGGAAGACGCTTTCCGCCGCATCTGTGCCGGTGTCGCGCTGTCGCTCAATACGCGGATTGAGGTCAATTATCAGCGAGGCGTACCGCCGCTGATGAATGATGATGCGCTGATTGATGCACTGGAGCCGATCCTCTCGCACCAGTTCGGCAAGCCGGTGGTGGCAAAACCCAGCAGCAGCTTTGGCGCGGAAGATTTCTCGCTGTTTACCGAGCGTGTGCCGGGCTGTCAGATCCATATCGGCTCTGGCGCGCCGGGGCGCGACGACCATCTGCACAACTCCGACTATCAGCCGGACGAACGCAGCATTCACGCTGGCACACAGGCTCTGGCCCGTATAGCGATCGACTTACTCTCCTGATAATAATGAGGTTTTATGATGATGCGTAAAGGGCTGTTCTCCGCCTCCGCGGGCCTGTTGCTGCTGGCTTCTGCCATGGTTCAGGCAAAAGATTTTGGCACGTTAAAATTCGCCACCGAAGCGGCCTATCCGCCGTTTAACCAGTCCACGCCGAGCGGCAAAATTGTCGGCTACGAGCCCGATATGGTGGCCGAACTGGCGAAACGCGCGGGATTCAAATATGAAATCGTCGCGCAAAAGTGGTCCGGACTGATCCCCGGCCTCGCTGATGGCAAATATGATGCAGTGGTCGATGCCGTCACCGTGACGCCAAAACGTCAAGAAGTGGTGGATTTTACCCATCAGTACACCGTGAGCGTTTCGGGCTTCGTCACGCTGAAGGGCAGCGCAGTGGATACCCTGCCGGGCAACGGTGAAGTGGTACAGGCGACCGATGAAGCCGGTATGAACAAAGCCATCGACGCGCTGAAGGCGAAGTTCAAAGGCAAAACCATTGCGGTGCAGGTCGCTACCATTCAGGCCGATTTCCTCAACAAATACCTCGGTGATGTCGCGACTATCCGTACCTATCAGGCCGGCCCGGAAACCTTCGCCGATCTGCTCAATGGCCGGGTTGATGCGGTCATGGCATCACGTACCAACCTCAATGCTTATGTGAAAAAACACGCGGATACGGTAAACAGCACCGGTTACGGCTTTGTGGGCGGTGTGCTGGGCCAGGGCTCGGCGATTGCCATTCGTAAAAACAATCCGGAGCTGAAAGCCGCGCTGGATCAGGCGCTGGTATCGATGATCAAAGACGGCACGCTGAAGCAACTGTCAGAGAAATGGTTCGGCGAGAACGTCGCGCCTGCGGAATAATGCTGAGCGCTTATGACTATTGACTGGCAACTGTTAGGTTTTGGTGACGAAGGCTGGGGCGGCGTGCTGCTGGACGCCGCCACCGTCACGGTAACGGT
The DNA here is from genome assembly GCF_011752635.1 of Pantoea sp. Cy-640. NCBI lineage: Bacteria > Pseudomonadati > Pseudomonadota > Gammaproteobacteria > Enterobacterales > Erwiniaceae > Pantoea > Pantoea sp. Cy-640. The sequence continues at coordinate 486,704 of NZ_VWXB01000002.1, forward strand.
CTCGCTGTGTGCGTGGCTGCTGGGCGCGGTGCTCGGCAGCCTGCTGTGCTGGATGCAGATTGGTGGCGGCCGCTGGCAGCAGCGTGTTGCCAGTGGTTACATCACGCTGTTTCGCGGCGTGCCGGAGCTGCTGGTAATCTACCTGTTCTACTTTGGTGGCCGACAGGTGGTCGGGTTTATCGGTGAAGCTATCGGCCTGCAGGGACCGTTTGACGTTAACGGCTTCGTTGCGGGCGCGATCGCCATCGGGCTGATTTCCGGCGCTTATCAGAGCAGCGTATTTCGCGGCGCGTTTTACGCGATCCCCGCCGGTACGCTGGAAGCTGCTACGGTCACCGGTATGGGCCGTTTTATGCTGTTCCGCCGTATGATTGTGCCGCAGGCGCTGCGCACCGCGCTGCCGGGCATGGGCAATCAGTGGCAATCGGTGATTAAGGAGTCGGCGCTGGTGTCGGTGACCGGGCTGGTGGAAACCATGAACCAGATTTCCACCGCGTCGAATTCCACCCAGATGCCGTTTTTCTTCTACAGCGTAGGCGCGGTGATTTACCTGATTATCACCACCTGTTCAGATTTCTTCTTCCGCTATGTGGAAAAAGTGGCCATGCGCGGGCAACAACGCGCGCGGTTGTAAGGAGCCACGATGGATTTCACCTTTTTACAGCACACGCTGGCGGCGCTGCTGCGCGGACTGCCGCTGACGCTCAACCTGGCGGTATTGTCCCTGCTGGGCGGCGGGATACTGGCGCTGCTGCTGAATTTGCTGCGTCAGCATCGCCTCGGCAGCTACGTTACGCGTTTTTATGTCTGGCTGTTCCGCGGTACGCCGCTGCTGATTCAAATCTTCATGATTTACTATGGCCTCGGCAGCCTGCCGGCGGTGCGCGAAAGCGTGCTGTGGCCGCTGCTGCGTGAGCCCTACTGGTGCGGGTTAATTGCGCTGATTCTCAACGACGCGGCTTACACCGCCGAGATCCTGCGCGGCGGACTGAATGCGGTTAGCGTGCAGTCACTGGAAGCGGCGAAAGTGTGCGGCATGTCGCGCTTCACTACGCTGCGGCGCATCACGCTGCCGCTGGCGGTGCGACAGGCGCTGCCGGCCTACAGCAATGAGATCATCTCGATGATCAAATCCACCTCGCTGGTGAGCACCATCAGCCTGATGGAGATGACCGGCATCGCCGACTCCATCGTGTCAGAAACCTTCCGCGCGCTGGAGGTGTTTATCAGCGCGGCGATTATCTATCTGCTGCTGACCGTGCTGGTGAGCAAAGCGGTGGCGCTGCTGGAGCGCCGTTTGTCCCCTTATCACGCTGGAGCACGTTAATGAACAAACCCACTATTGCCCTGAGCCATCTCAGAAAAAGTTATAGCGGGCATGAAGTGCTGCATGACATCAGCCTGACGGCGCAGGATGGCGACGTCATTTCGCTGATCGGCGCCAGCGGCTCCGGTAAAAGTACTCTGCTGCGCTGCATCCCGTTTCTTGAAGTGCCACAGGCCGGTGAGATTGCCGTGGGCGATGAAGTGGTTACCCTCGATAACGCGGACGAAAAGCTGAGCCGTGAACAGCGCCGCCGCATTAAGCTGATGCGCATGCAGCTCGGCTTTGTGTTTCAGGGCTTCAATCTGTGGCCGCACAAAACCGTGCTGCAGAACATCATTGAGGCGCCGATCCATGTGCAGAAGCGCAGTCATCAGGAGGCCGTTGCCGAGGCCGAAGCGCTGCTGCAAAAAGTCGGGTTATACGAAAAGCGCAACGCGTGGCCGTCGCAGCTCTCCGGTGGTCAGCAGCAGCGCGTGGCGATTGCCCGGGCGCTGGCTCAGCAGCCGAAAGCGATACTGTTTGATGAACCCACTTCCGCACTCGACCCGGAGCTTGTGGGCGAAGTGCTGCGCGTCATCCGCAGCCTGGCGGAGGAGGGGCGCACCATGATTATCGTCACCCATGAAATGGGGTTTGCGCGCGATGTATCAAACAAAGCGGTGTTTCTGCATCAGGGCAAAATCGAAGAGTCAGGATCGCCGCAGCAGGTGTTCAGCGAACCGATCTCGGCGCGCTGTCGCGCTTTTGTCAGCAGCCACCTGCAGCGCAACAGCTAACCAGATTTGTGCCAATGGTGTTCTAAGCCAAATTATGGAAAAATCGCCCTCCCTCAACGGAGGGCTTTTTTATCGGCGCAGGGAAGGTGCACGTCGTCGCGCACTTCACGTCCATCGATAACCAGCTACCGTCAGGTCTGGCTGCTGTTGCGTCACCGCGCGACAGAGAGGGCCGAAATTTTCCTCATTTTTCTACAGGCGGAGTACGTAATGGGCGCGAAGGTGTGGTTAGTGGATGATGATGTATCCGTGCGTGAGTCGCTGGGATTTCTGCTGCGAACCGTGGACTATGAGGTCGCCGACTTTGCCGACCTGGCATCGTTCGAAACCGCCGCCGCCGGTCAGCAAGCCGTATGCGGCTGTCTGCTGCTTGACGTGCGACAGCCAGAGAGTAGCGGCCTGAGCTGGCTGGCACGGCAGGGAGCACGCCATCCGCTGCTGCCGGTGATCATCATGACCGGGCACGACACGCTGGAGGCCTGCCGGCGCTTGTTTGCTCAGGGCGCCTTTGCCTTTTTCACCCGGCCGCTGGAGATTGAATCGCTGCTGGAGACGGTCCGGCTGGCGATGCGTGAGAGTGAGCAGCGCGCCAGCCTCTAATGATGCCGCACCGTGTTGCCGGAAAGCGCGCGCCGGGAAGCCAGCGCGCACAGCAGCGGCACCGGCAGGGTAAACAGCAGTAACAGCCACAACAGCACATACACCGCATCCACGCCATCGTTTTGCAGATTGTTGTACAGCTGCGCCGGCATTCCGTGGGGAAACCAGGCGAAAATCATCACAATGCCGAATTCGCCCATCGCCCGCACCCATGCCAGCGCCGTAGCCCACGCCAGGCCCGGTGCGGCCAGGGGCAGCGCCAGCCGCCAGAAGCGTGGCCACGGCGCGGCACCCAGCGTCCGACCCGCTTCAAGGATCTCCTGCGGCACCGCGATAAACGCCGAGCGTGCGCTGGTGACAAAGTAGGGCAGCGCGCCATACCACTGCGCCAGAATAAAGGCGGCGGGATTGTTCACCAGCGTCCAGCCCAGCTTGCTCAGCAGCTGGCCGGGTAAACTGTACGGACCGTACGCGCTGACCAGCAGGATTCCCATCGCCAGCGGCGGCGTCAGCAGCGGGATCATCACCAGCGTTTCCACCAGCCAGCGCATTTTTCCCCGCGCCTGCGACAGCCACCAGGCCAGCGGTAAGCCGGTCAGAAAAATCAGCACCAGCGCGATCGCTCCCAGACTGAGCGACGTGGTAATCGCCGCGCCGTCACCCCACGCCAGCCGCAGGTGTTGCCAGTGTGTGACGCCCGTCAGGGTGATAAACGGTACGGCCAGCAGCACCAGGGCGGGTAGCGACAGCCACAGCGCGCCAGCATGGCGGATTTTCATGGGATATAAAGCCCATCGCCCTTCGGTGCGGCATAACCTTGCTGTTTAAACAGCGCCTGTCCTGACGGGCTCAGCATGAAATCTATGAAGGCTTTGCCAGCGGCCTTACCGTGCGGCGCATTCCTGAGCACCGCCGCGTAATAGACCAGTGGCTGGGTGTGCAGCATTTTATCTTTACCCTGGCTGTCTTTGACGCTAAAGCTGACCGTGTTGTACCACTTAGTCGCCAGCGCCGGATTGCTGAGGTTGATTTCATCGGGCAGCGCGATGTAAGGCAGATGGGCAGAGATCACTTCGCTTTCATAGCCTGCAGCCGCATCCACCTGACCGCTCTCGAGCCGCGTCAGCAAGCCACCTTCCAGATGGGTTTGCGCGGGATTCTGGTAACCGCCGAGAATGTTGTCAGCGATGCCGGGCTGCCGGTAATACTTCTGCGCCAGTAGCAGTGTGAAAATGATGTTCTGGCCTTTAGGATCGTTTACCGGATCGGTCCGGCCAAATTTCAGTCCCGGCGCTGCCAGCAGCTGAAGCCAGCGGCCATCATTGCCTTTGGCTGCGGCAAACTGCGGCGCAAACGGCCCTTTCGGGTTATAGGCGATCACCATGCTGGTGCTGGCTACCGGTATTGCGTTGTCGATCAGCCCGGCGTCTTTCAGGATCTGCATCGGACCGGGAGTAATAGACACGAACACGTCAGCGGTGATTTTTTTGCTCGCCAGCAGGCGCGCCATACCATAAGCCCCCTGGCCCTGACCTTCATACTTACCGTCATGCTGTTGTGCAAATGCCGGGCCCAGTGCCTGATCCATCACTTTTCCCATCGAACCGGCATACGTCACGCGGATATCCATGGCGGCCTGCGCCGGTAAACTCAATCCGCCGGCGGCAGTCATTAACAGTAGGGTAAGCGTCTTCACGCGGAGATTCCTTTTCGCTATATAAATTAGTAGATAACGATTATCGGAATTCTCCGTTTTAGCGCAAGGTAAAATCTGTTGCGAAATCCTGCGGTCGCGCGCCAGCGCCGGGTTTTAGTACCATTGCAACGCGCGCTGAGAGAAAAAATTCATTTACCGATCCGAGAGCTACCGCAAACACAGGCGGCCAGCCGTCTGCTGGTTTAATAAGCGGCTATAGTTATCCCAGTTGGATTATTTTGCATGCCGCTGGGCGTGCACCTTTTCCTCATTTGCCTGGAGCCCGTTACTACGTCACGAGGTTTAACGTGTTAGCCGATCTTTCCTGGAAAATTATTCATCAGGTCATCAACCAAACCATCGCTGAGATGGTGGATGAACAGCAAACGCTGGACGTGCTGAGCCTGCGCAGGCGCTTGAGGGAAATGGCGGAGAACGAAACTAACGAGGAGATGGTGCTGTGTTACTGGCAGGCCAGCAAAGTGCTGACGCGTTTGCCGCCCACCGTCACCGCCAGCCAGCTGATAGAAGAGGCGCGCCATGCGTTCCGCAGTCCGCCCAGTCACGATTCGCTTTAACGCGAAATGCTTTTCTTCCCCCGTTGCGCTTAACAGACTCTAATTGGCTGAAATTTAATCATAATCATGCAATACGCTCTGCTAGACTTCCTGGGTTAACAACGCTGAAAACAGAGGACAGTAATGAAAATCAAAAGTTATGCCGCACACAACGCCGGTGATGCGCTGGTACCGTACGAGTACGAAACCGGTCCGCTGGCGGCGGAAGAAGTGCTGGTTGAGGTCGATTACTGCGGTGTGTGCCATTCTGATTTGTCGATGATTGATAACGAGTGGGGCATTTCCTCTTATCCGGTCATTGCCGGTCACGAAGTGATTGGTCGCATCAGCGCACTCGGCGATGCGGCGCAGGACAAAGGATTGAAGGTGGGTCAGCGCGTGGGTATCGGCTGGACCGCGAAAAGCTGCCAGCACTGTAATGCCTGCATCAACGGCGAGCAGGTCAACTGTGAGAACGGTTCAGTGCCCACCATCATGAACAAAGGCGGTTTCGCCAGCCATCTGCGCGCCGACTGGCAGTGGGTGATTCCGCTGCCGGAATCCATGGACATTACCTCTGCCGGTCCGCTGCTGTGCGGCGGGATTACCGTGTTTAAACCGCTGCTGATGCATCATGTAACGGCCACCAGCCGCGTCGGCGTCATCGGTATTGGTGGCCTCGGTCATATGGCGATCAAACTGCTGCGCGCCATGGGTGCTGAAGTTACGGCGTTCAGCACGAATGCCAGCAAAACCGAATCCATCAAAGCCATGGGCGCCGATCGCGTGGTCAACAGCCGCGATCCGCAGGCACTGAATGCGCTGGCCGGGCAATTTGATTTGATTATCAGCACCGTAGCCGTCGATCTGGACTGGCAGCCGTACTTCCAGGCGCTGGCTCCGCACGGTAAGTTCCACACCGTGGGTGCGGTGATGAAGCCGTTTGAGGTGCCGGCGTTCAGTCTGATTCTGGGCGATCGCGCGGTAACGGGTTCGTCTACCGGTTCACCGGGCCAGCTGCGTAAGCTGATGCGTCTGGCGTCACGCGCCGATGTGGCACCGCAGGTGGAAGAGTTCCCGATGTCAAAAATCAATGAAGCGCTGGATCACGTACGCGCCGGTAAAGCTAATTACCGCGTGGTGCTGAAGGCCGATTTCTGAGTCGGATAACACGCTGACATTTGTCAGATAAAACGGCGGATGCGGGATCATCCGCCGTTTTTTACGCCTTATCCCTGCGAATCATCCTTTTCGCCGAGGAAGAAATACCACAGCGGAATCGACATCAGCGCGGTGAACACCGTGGTGTAAAGCGCGATCATAAAGCCCTGCGTCAGATACATGGTCAGCGTCCAGTGGCTGAACGGGATGCCGTATTGATCGATCACGCCGCCGATAATCGCATTGCTCATCACCGTTCCGACAATCAGCGCCAGAATAAACAGCCCACGCAGGTAGTAACGCATCTCCTTGCGTTTCACCGTGAAGCGCGCCCGCACGATACCGAGCGGCGACTGCTGCGCGGCGAGAATTTCCGCTTCGCTCATCGGCGCCCGCTGTTGTCTGCGCCAGCGCAGTACATCCACCAGCACGAAGGCCAGCAGGCTGACGCCCATCACCGGCAGGGCATAACCGAGCGCCAGCGGCAGCATCAGGCAAACCCCTTTGGCATAGTGCGGCAGCGCCAGCCAGCTTGCGCTCAGGGTTTGCGCCGGGCTAGCCTGATCCAGCGCCGGGCGGCGCAGCCACCACATGCGATAACCCAGCACAATCATGCTGCATAAACCCAGGCCAAACAGCGCCAGCAGCAGCTGATTAGGCCAGCCAAACAGCACGCCCATGTGCGCATCGACGCCCCAGCGCGTCAGTTTTGCCACCAGCGGGAAGCGATCAAACCAGACGTGATCGACAATCGCGAAGCTGTGCGGATTCACGGACACCGCATCCACCTGGGTGGGCCAGCTGCGATCAATCTCACTGACCGTCCAGGCTTTGCCCTCGCTTTTCGGCTGGCGCAGCTCCACTTTAGCCGCGCGGATGCCATCCTGACGTGCCGCCGCCAGCACGCGATCCCAGTCAGCGTCGGCGGCATTTGCCGGCAGTGACTTCGCTGGCTGCGCCGCCGGTTTCGCCATCGACGACATTGGCATGCTGGTCATGTCCATGTCCGGCATACTGCGGTGATCGGCGTGAGGATCCGCCGGCGCGGCGGGCGCATCACCGCTGAGCGCCGTATTTACCTGTGGCGTCAGCCAGTTAAGCTCGGTGCGCATTTTATCGATATTGCTACCTGCCCATTGTGACCAGGTGAGGCCGGTAACGGAGAAGAACAGCAGCCCGAGCAGCAGCGTCAGCCCCAGCGTGATGTGCCAGTGCCGGGTGAAGGCAAACCCCTTTCGCACGGTTTTCAGCCGGCGTTTTGGTCGCGTGCCCAGCCACAGCAGCACGCCGCCGAGCGCGGCCACCCACAGCCAGCTCGCCGCCAGTTCGCTGTAGTTGCGACCAAAGTCACCGAGTAACAGGCTGCTGTGCAGCAGATCGAGCGTGGTGCGTAGCGGCAACACGCCACTGGTGCCGTACACCGTCATGTCGCCGGTTACTTTGAGGCTGTAGGGATCGATAAATACCGCGCGCGACTGCGACGGACCGAGTGTGGCATCGCTGAACTGTACGCGCGTGGTATCGCGCGCGGCGGGCGCAGGTCGAACCGCATAAATGTGCTGATTTTCGCCCGCATAGGCGCGTGCCGCGGCGATCTGCGCCGAGAGCGGTAGCGCATTGCCCTGCGGCTGCGCGGTGAGCGCATCAGCGTAGATCAGATTTTCCAGCTGCGGCGTCAGCACATACAGCGTGCCGCTGAGCGCCGCCACGAAGATGAACGGCGCGACAAACAGGCCAATGTAAAAATGTAAGCGGCGTAGCAGATTTAGCACCGCGCCGCGCGGTGCTGCAGAGTGAACAGCAGACAAAGCCGTCTTCCTTCCGATAAGAGAATGTCAGGGCACAGCGCAGGCGTTGTACCGATTAATGAGATTCAGCAGGAAAGAAAAACCGGTGGCGCGCGCGGACGATGGGTACCGCTGAAGCGGCGCGGCCGGGGTGCCACCAGCGGCGGCAGCGGTGGGGCGCGCGAGATCACCAGCATCAGCCAGATGAACGGGATAAACACCCACATCATCAGCGGCACATGCACCAGCAAATCACAATAGCCGCAGGCAAATTCGCCGTCGTCCATGTTGTGATGCATCATGCCCGGCATCGCCATCTCCATCGGCATATCGTGATGGTGCATTAGCATGGCAGATGAAAGGCTCTGCGACGCCACGGGGTCAATGCGCGTTTGCCGCTCCAGCAGCGTTTTCGACACAATCGGCGCGACAAACAGCAGCAGCACCGCCACAATGGCGACGCAGGCGGTCAGGCGCTGGCGAAAGTGATAGGAAAACGTCATGGCAAATACTGAGTGCTTCAACAAATGAGGCCGAAGTGTAACGCGATTGCCGCACAAGGGTTAATAAAAGTGAGGCTGGGAGCGACAAAATTCGCACCTTTTGAAAAGGGTCACTTAACGTGGTGTGTTTGTTAACTTAATTGCAACCTGATGAGTACATTAGAGAAACACTCTGAGCTGTACAACGAAATCTGGCTGTCAGCAACGATGTGCTGCAATCAACGGTGTTTTCTGTTGTTGTTGCAATGGTGTGGAACCTGTACTATTGACCTGTACAAGTCTGAGGCCACTATGAATAAATTCACCTATACCAGCGCGCGTGAGAATTTTTCTCAGGTGCTTGACCAGGCCATTGCGGGCGAAGCTGTGGAAATTACACGTCGCAGCGGCGATTCTGCCGTCGTCATTAGCAAAGCGCATTTTGATGCCTATCGTAAAGCTGCGCTTGATGCAGAGTTTGCCGAACTGATCGGGGAGTTTGATGCCTCAAATCAGGCGCTGGCCGATAGATGAATCATGTTTCAGCCGATGAAGTCATTGCGCTTCACGATTATGTGTTGAGACGTTATGCCGGTGTTACGGGAATGCAGGATCCGGGCCGTGCGCAAGCCATCGTTACCCGAGTCATTAATCGGCAGTTTTATGAAGGTGTGCAGGATGTTTACGAGCTCGCTGCAACCTATTGGGTTGCTATTTCTCGTGGTCACATTTTTGCTGACGCTAATAAACGGACTTCTCTCAACGTCACCATGCTGTTTCTGAAACGCAACGGGGTAAAGGTGCATGATCGGCCAGAGTTAGTTGAGCTGACCGTTATGGCTGCCACCGGTGAAGCGGGCATTGACGATCTTGCCCGCGCATTACGCTCATTCTTTAGCGCTCATTAACCCGCATCAAAATATCGATCGCCCCAGCCGCTCCGTGAGTTTCTCCAGCATGGCGGTGCCGGCCAGCGAGTTACCGGAATGATCCAGCGCCGGTGACCAGACGGCGATACTCATCTCACCGGGAATCACTGCGACAATCCCGCCGCCGACGCCGGATTTAGCTGGCATGCCCACGCGCCAGGCAAACTCACCGGCGCCGTCGTACATGCCGCTGGTCATCATCAGTGCGTTCACCTGCCGCGCCTGGCGTGCAGAGATCACCGCCCACTCATCATCCACCGTACGGCCGTGATTGGCGAGATAGAGAAACGTGCGCGCCAGTTCGCTGCAGCTCATCGCCAGTGAGCAGTAGTGAAAGTAGGTTTCCATTACTTTACTGACATCATTATGGAAGTTGCCAAACGACTTCATCAGCCAGGCAATGGCGGCGTTACGCGCCGAGTGCTCATACTCTGAACGCGCGACCACACGGTCATACTGAATGTCCGGCTGCTGTGCCAGACGACGCACAAACTCGAGCATGCGCTGGCGTGGCGCGGTGAGTCGGCTTTCCAGCAAATCGCACATCACCAGCGCGCCGGCGTTAATGAATGGATTGCGCGGCTTTCCCTGTTCCAGTTCAAGCTGCACCAGTGAATTGAATGCCTGGCCGGATGGCTCTTTGCCTACGCGCTGCCAGATCTCGGCGTCCTCGTACAGCGTCAGCGCGACGGTAAGCGACAGGACTTTGGAGATGGACTGGATCGAGAAGCGCGTGCCCGCATCGCCGGCCTGATAGCTGCGTCCATCGGCGGTGGCAATGGCGATGCCCAGTTGATCGGCATCCACGCCGGCCAGCGCCGGGATATAATCTGCCACTTTGCCCTGACGGGTGAGGGGGCGTACGTCCGTGATAATCTCTTCAAGCAATGCATTACTGAGTTCCGACACCTTGTGGCTCCGGGGTGACTAATCCTGGCGCGATCATGGTGATTTGCCGTCGGCGCGTCAATCCACCGCGCAAAATTCTGTGAGCATGCTGCAGCAAGCCTGCACCGCGTTGCGGATTTTCTGCGCGGTTTGTTGCGCCCGATCGCAACCCAGCCTGGCACATACGCCACATTGCGCGGCCTGAGGTAAAATTATGTTGCGAATGATTGAGTTACCGATCAGGCAATTTTGGTTATGCTAAGCCCAAACTCTTTCCGGCGCTGCCAATGCGCTCAACTGTTGTAATTGAGGATGACGATGTCTGCCTTACCTGATGCCTCCGGGCCTGCCAACGCGATGCGCGCCGGGCGCTTTATGCTGCTGCAAAAACTGCTGCGACGCGATAAAACCCCGCTGGCATTGCTGCTGCTGGCCGCGCTGGTCGGTATCCTCACCGGGCTGGTGGGTGTGGCTTTCGATCGCGCGGTCAATTTTATTCTCCACCTGCGGATCGGCTGGCTGACAGAGCGTGGGGATAACCTGGCCATGGCGTTGCTGAGCGCGTTTTTTATCTCGGCGCTGCTGGGCGGCATCGGTTATTTTCTGGTGCGCCGCTTCGCGCCAGAGGCGGGAGGCTCGGGCATTCCGGAAATCGAGGGCGCGCTGGAAGAGCTGCGCCCGGTGCGCTGGTGGCGCGTGCTGCCGGTTAAATTTATCGGCGGCATGGGTGCGCTGGGCTCTGGCATGGTGCTGGGACGCGAAGGACCCACGGTACAGATTGGCGGCAACATCGGTGGTATGTGCCTCGATCTGTTTCGTGTGCGCGATTCCGAATCGCGTCATACGCTGCTGGCGACCGGTGCCGCGGCGGGGCTTTCGGCGGCGTTCAACGCGCCGCTGGCCGGCATTTTGTTCATCATCGAAGAGATGCGCCCGCAGTTTCGCTATAGCCTGATATCGATAAAAGCGGTGTTTGTTGGCGTGATTATGTCGAGCATTGTCTTTCGCGTGCTCAACGGTAACGAAGCCATCATTAATATCGGTCAGCTGCGTGACGCGCCCACTGAGACGCTGTGGCTCTATCTGGTACTGGGTGTGCTGTTTGGCGGCTGCGGCGTGGCGTTCAACCGGCTGATATTTCTCGCACAGGACCAGTTTCAGCGCCTGCATCTCGGACGTACCGGGCGCTGGGTGCTGTTCGGTAGCCTGCTGGCCGGACTGTGCGGCGTGCTGGGTTTACTGCTGCCGCAGGCGGTGAGCGGCGGAACGACGCTGATTCCGGAGTTCGCTACCGGGCACTATGGCGCGCTGGCGCTGTTTGCTCTCTTCGCGCTGCGCACGCTGGTCACCATTTGCTGCTTCTCTTCAGGCGCGCCGGGCGGCATTTTTGCGCCCATGCTGACGCTGGGCACGCTGCTGGGCACCTGCTTTGGTCAGTTGAGCGCCGACTGGTTCCCGCATTATCAGCTGGAAGCCGCCACCTTTGCCGTCGCCGGGATGGGCGCGCTGTTCGCCGCCTCGGTGCGCGCGCCGCTTACCGGCATCGTGCTGGTGCTGGAGATGACCAATAACTATCAACTGATTCTGCCGATGATCATCACCTGCCTGGGCGCAACGCTGGCGGCGCAGTTCTTTGGTGGCAAACCGCTTTATTCCTCAATCCTGGCGCGCACCCTGGCCAAAGCACAGCTCACTAACCGCGCCAGCGCCCGGACGGAATAGGCTTTTTCTGGCGGCCATGACAGTTGAAGCCGGTAAATACTATCGGCTTCACTCTCCGTCCTTATCGTGCTGCTAAAACTCAACGGTGGCGGAATCGATCCCGCAGGCTTTGGCGTAACGCGCAATGGTTTCAAAGCTGGCAGAGGTAATATTCTTTTCCATGCGCGAAACCGTGGGCGGTTTTACCCCCATCCGCTCAGCCACTTGTGCACTGGTCAATCCGGCATGCTGCCGCCACGCTTTGAGCAAGGCTTGCATACGGGCTTTTCGTTCCTCTGCTTCCCAGGCTGCGCGGTATTCAGGATCCTGAAGCATTTCTTCATGTAGCTGATTATGGATTTTATATTTCATTGAGCATCTCCTCCAGACAACGTAACGCTTTTTGAATCTCAGCTTCCGGGGTTTTTTGACTTTTCTAAATGAAAAGCTGCCACATATATCGTGGCGGGCCAGGTCTGCAGGAGTGTATTAACTCAGGGAGATTGAGACGCCCGATGCGATCAAAGCTTCAGGCGCTGGTCTATGAAAGTTTTGATTCGATCGGGCGTGTTGATATCACCTCACGCCCGGCTTTTAACCCATCGGATGCGCTGGCTGAGGCTCCAGAGCATCAGTGCGGCGAGGGCGATGCTGCCGAGCACGGCGAAAGCGACCTGATAAGACCAGGCGGCGGCGATGCTGCCGGTCAGTGCCGGGCTGCATGCCGCGCCCACGCCCTGCATCAGCATGACGAAACTCTGGCCGGCATTGGTGTGTCCGCTGCCGTCAAGCACGCTGACGATGTAGCCCGGTACTGCCACGCCCAGCAGCCCAGCGGCCAGACCATCAAGAATCTGTACCGGTACCATCGCATAGGTGCCATCGAACAGGGAGGCGATGCCGGCACGCACCGGCAGTACCACCAGCGCGAGGGTGATCAGCAATGGAAAACCGAGGCGGCTGGCGTTTCGGGCGGCGAATAACGCCACGGGAATCATCACGCATTGCGAAATTACCACGGTTGCAGCGGTATAAACACCGGGGCTGAGCTGTCCGCTGTGCGTTGCCGCCGCGCGAATGCCCAGCATCGGCAACAGCGCGGCGTTGCCGAGGTGAAACAGCAGCAGCGTCAGGCCGGTAATCAGCAGCACCGGATTGCGCAGCAGGGCAGAGAAACCCGGAAGCTCTGCGGCCTGCTGTCCGGCACCGCCGCGCGCCGCGCGGTCATCGATCGCGTTACGCTGAATGGCGGCCACGGCAAAACATGCGCACAGTGCCATCGCGGTCATCAGGATAAAAACCGCATCGGTGCCCCACAGCCAGACGGCAAACCCGGCAAACAGCGCGGCAGTCATATTGCCGCCATGATTGAACGCCTCGTTTCTCCCCATCTGCTGGCTGAACCCCTGAGAGCCGGTCAGGCCGAGGGTGACGCCGGTCAGTAACGGGGCAATAAGCGCGGCCGCGAGACCGGTAACCACCTGCGAGCCAACCACCACTCCACCGTAAGGAAACCACCACAGCATTAGGGTGGCCAGCGTAATGAGCAGTGAGGCCAGAATCAGCAGCCCTTTTTTATGGTGCGTGGCATCGGTTGCCAGACCCGCCGGCAGCGTAGCCAGCAGTCCGGCTAAACCACCGGCAGTCATCGCCCAGCCAATATCATCCGCTCTCCAGCCATGTTCAGTAAGAAATATTCCCAGGAAAGGGCCGAGTCCATCCCGCACATCGGCCATGAAAAAATTGACCAGGCACAACGCCTGGAGAGACCGCAAAGCAGCGGGATGCGCTATCGGATTTGCATTCATGTTGTGATGAGGAAAGAGTGGAGGATGGTGACAAGCATAGAGCAGCAATGTGACATCGTAAATTAGCGCAGCGCGATTGGCGCACCGCTCGTACTGCGCTATACATCGCCCGCCGACTCACGGATAATTTGCTGTCTTACGCCCTTACAGAGATAAGCAATGCTGGAAAATCATCCGTCGCGTGACGCCATCAGGCTGGAGAATGTGCTGGCCGCGCTGGGCAATCCGATGCGCATGGCGGTCGTCGCGCTGCTGGCACAGGGGGAGGCGCGCAGCTGCGGTTCGCTGCTGCAAGGCGTATCCAAATCAACCTTAACCCATCACTGGCGGGTACTGCGTGACAGCGGCGTAATCTGGCAAAAACCCTCTGGCCGCGAGAATCTGCTGTCACTGCGGCGCGACGATCTGGACGCGCGCTTTCCTGGTCTGCTTGATGCGCTGCTCAGCGCCGCCGTTGACGATGCCGCCACCCGAAGCGCGTTGCAGGCTTTTCAGCACGCGGAGTAGCGCCCTTTTCGCCGGAGCGGCTGCAATTGCAACAGCCTGGCGACAGCGGCTGCTGCATCCGCAACAGACATTCCTCATCCTCTCATTCAGTTAGCCCGCAAATCAGACGTTTAATCTCTGCCAGCAACTGGCACGCTCACTGCATAGCTTCTTATAGCCAAAAGCATTAATGAAGATGATTTTCCATTAATCCAGCTATAAGAAGTCTCAGGAGAAACCTATGTCACAGGTAAAACCGCTGCAGTTTGCTTACTGGGTGCCTAATGTTTCAGGTGGTTTAGTTATCAGTCAGATCGAGCAGCGCACGCGCTGGGACGCGGAGTACAACCGTGAACTGGCGAAAATCGCTGAACGCGCTGGCTTCGATTATGCCCTGACGCAGATTCGCTTCACCGCCGGCTATGGCGCTGATAATCAGCACGAATCAGTCACCTTCTCTCAGGATTTGCTGAGCCACACCACAAAACTCAAAGTGATTGCCGCGCTGCTGCCGGGGCCGTGGAACCCGACGCTGGCGGCGAAGCAGATCGCTACCATCAGCCATCTGTACGGTCCGCGCATCGCGGTGAACATTGTCAGCGGCTGGTTTCGCGGCGAGTTCAAAGCGATTGGTGAACCCTGGCTCGATCACGAAGAGCGCTATCTGCGTTCGGAAGAGTTTATTCGCTGCCTGCGCGGCATCTGGCGTGAAAGCAGCTTCAGCTTCGCCGGAGATTTTTATCGCTTCCGCGACTACGCGCTCAAGCCTAAACCACTCGATCCGCTACCGGAAATTTTTCAGGGCGGCAGCTCGCGCGCCGCGCGGGACATGGCGTCACGGGTGTCTGACTGGTACTTCACCAACGGCAACACGCCACAGGGCGTACGCCAACAGGTGGACGATATCCGCGCCAAAGCCGCCGTCAATCAGCACGCCGTTAAAATCGGCCTGAATGGTTTTGTCATCGCCCGCGAGAGCGAACAGGAAGCTCAGGCGGTGCTGCAGGAGATCATCGCCAAAGCCAATCCGGATGCAGTGAAAGGCTTTCAGCATGAGGTGAAAAATGCCGGCAGCGCGTCGCCGGAAGGCGAGGGCAACTGGGCCAAATCCTCCTTCGAGGATCTGGTGCAATACAACGACGGTTTCAAAACCAATCTGATTGGCACGCCGCAGCAAATTGCTGAGCGCATCATGGAGCAGAAACGCGCTGGCGTGGATTTACTGCTGCTGGCGTTTCTGCATTTCCATGAAGAGGTGGAGTTCTTTGGGCGTGAAGTTATCCCACGCGTGCGCGAACTGGAACGACAGGAGGCGCTTAACGCCGTCACGGTCTGAGGTCAGATAGCGCGGTCGCGTCCGGCCAGCAGCGCCATCGCCATTTGCAGCGCGCTTACTGCCAACAGCATCAGCAGCGGGAGCTGCCAGCTGCCGCTGACATCATGCAGCATGCCGAAGCACAGCGGTCCCAGCGCCGCCAGCCCGTAACCCACGCACTGCGCCATGCCGGAGAGTTTCGAGGCCTGGCGATGGTCCCGGGTGCGTAAATTAAACAGTGACAGGCTGATCAGCAGCGAGGCGCCCGCACCGAGGCCTGCCAGAATCAGCCACAATAGCGACCATGCGGGTGCCAGCAGCAGGCCGGTCACCGCGATGAAGATCGACAGCGAGGCCAGCAGCCCGATCAGACGCTGATCGCGCAGCTGCTTCAGCGCCCGCATACAGGCCAGATTGGAGGCGATCGCCACAATTTGATAGACGAACAACATGCCGCCCGCCTGCAGCTGACTGATGCCATTATCCTGTGCGAACGGGGTAAACCAGCCAATCAGGGTATAAAACAGTAACGACTGGCTGGCCATGAACAGCGAAACCTGCCAGCCGATCGCGGAACGCCACGGCGAACGCGTTACGGTGACCTCTGTCGCGCGCTGCGCATGCGTCGCGGGATTTTTCAGCTGCGGCAGCCATGCCAGCAGCGCGATCAGCGCCGGAATCAGCCAGACCGCCAGCGACAGACGCCAGCCGGCGCTGCTGAGTTCGGCCAGCGGCACGGCCACGCCGGAAGCGATGCTGGCGGTGATGCCCATGGTCATGGCATACAGCCCGATATAACGCGCGGTGTGCGCGGTGTAATCCCGCTTAATCAGCGGCGGCAGCAGGACGTTGGCCGCCGCGATCCCGCTGCTGAGAATCAGCGTCCCCAGCCACAGTGCCGTTTCGCTGCCGCTGATTCGCAGCAGTGAACCCAGGACGATCAGGAGTAACGCTCCCCACAGACTGCGCTCCAGGCCAAAGCGATTGCCAAACCAGGCGGCTGGCGGAGCCAGCGTGGCGAACATCAGCAGCGGTAAAAAGTTAATCACGCCGGCAGCGCTGGCGCTCAGGCCAAATGTCAGGCGAATATTTTCCAGTACCGGCCCGGTGGCGGTGATGGGCGTGCGTAAGTTGGCGGCGGTCAGTAACAGCAGCAGCAGGAAAAACCCGGAACGACGCAGGACAGAATCAGCAGATAAAGCGGTATGGGACATGTTTGCGCACCATAGAAATGAGGCAGAAAGTCTCTGCATATGGTGCGTTGATTGACGTTAACGCGTACGCAGCAGCCTGGACCGCTGAACCGCTGGCTATACTAACCAGCTGTTAAATCGATGTAAAGCAGACCCACTCGGCCTCCATGCAGGATAACCTTCTTGCCGCTTTGCTTATCTGACGGTGATAGCACGCGTCCGTGACCTGGCTGGTATTTACGCTGCCGGTGCGTTTTTTTGCCGGGGACTTGCGCCTTTCGCTATCCACGTCCACCTTTATACTCTCACTCTTCGCAAATGGACCAATGATGCTCTGGTTATGGAATGCGCTTATCCTGCTGGCTACCGTGATACTGATGGAGATCGTCGCGGCGCTGTCGCATAAATACATTATGCATGGCTGGGGATGGGGCTGGCATTTGTCGCATCATGAACCGCATGAGAGCAAATTTGAGCTCAACGACCTGTATGCCGTGGTGTTTGCGCTGCTGTCGATTGGCCTGATTTGGCTGGGTGTCAATGGCGTCTGGCCGCTGCAGTGGATTGGCGCTGGCATGACGACCTATGGCGCGCTCTATTTTATGGTGCATGACGGCCTGGTCCATCAGCGCTGGCCGTTCCGCTACATTCCGCGCAAAGGCTATCTGAAGCGGTTGTATATGGCGCACCGCATGCATCATGCGGTGCGGGGACGGGAAGGCTGCGTTTCCTTTGGCTTTCTTTACGCCCCGCCGCTGCACAAGCTGCAGGCGACGCTGCGCCAGCGCCATGGGCGTCGTGTCAACGCGGACGCTGCCACAGACCGGCAGGACGCGCCTGGGGATGAGCAAGGCGCGAAGTAAGCGCGACGCCGGCACCTTTCACCAGCAGCGCCAGCTTTTCGCCTTTACTGGTGCGCTGGCGCGTATCCCATGCCCGGGCACCGGCATGCTGCACTTTTACGCCAATTTCCCGGTAAACGCCGCGCGCGGTGGCGATCGCCCATGCCGAACGGAGCGGCAATCCGGGCAGCCCGCTGCGCGCTGACTGATAGTACGGCTCGGCCTCGCGCACCAGTCGCGCCGCCAGCGGGGCCAGCGCTGCGCGATGTTGCGGATCGGCAAGCAGGGCGGCGCTCAGTCCGGCCTCATCCAGCCAGCTTTGTGGCAGATAGCAGCGGCCATTCTCCGCGTCCTCAACGATATCCCGTGCGATATTGGTCAGCTGAAACGCCAGACCCAAATCACAGGCGTGATCGAGTACGCGCTCATCACGTACGCCCATCACGCGCGCCATCATTAACCCCACCACGCCGGCCACGTGATAGCAGTAACGCAGCGTGTCCCCGAAACACGCGTAACGTTCTTCACGCGCATCCATCGCAAACCCTTCCAGATGATCAAACGCCAGCTGCTGGGGAAGCTGATGCGTCAGCGCCACTTCCTGAAAGGCACGAAACGCCGGTTCATCCATGTGGGCACCGCTATAGGCGCGGCGGGTTTCGATTTGCAGGTGGCGCATCCGCGCCTGTGCATCCGCCACCGCGTGCTGCGTGCCGCCTTCGCCCAGCGTCTGACCATCTATCACATCGTCACAGTGACGACACCATGCGTACAGCATCAGCGTACTGCGGCGCGTTGGAGGATCAAACAGCCGGGTAGCGCTGGCGAAACTTTTGGAGCCCTGCGCCATGGTTTGGGTGACCTGCTCAATCAGCGGCGGTTGGTTCATCCGGTCAGATCCTCCACCATCAGCTGGGCGGTCGCTTTCGCGGAGCCGATCACGCCTGGCACACCGGCACCGGGATGCGTGCCAGCCCCCACCAGATAAAGATTAGTAATGTCGGCATCGCGGTTATGCGGCCGGAACCAGGCGCTTTGCGTCAAAATGGGTTCGAGCGAAAACGCTGAGCCCTGATGCGCGTGCAGCGTGTCGCGAAAATCAAACGGCGTAAACATACGGTGTGTCACTAACTGCTGTCGCAGACCCGGCATATAGTGCTCCTCCAGATAAGCAAAAATGCGATCGCGCAAGCGCGGTCCTTCCTGTTGCCAGTCAATTGCGGCGGTGCCGAGATGCGGCACCGGTGCCAGCACGTAAAAACTGCCGCAGCCCGCCGGTGCCAGCGACGGATCGCTGGAGCAGGGCGCGTGCAGATACAGCGAGAAATCTTCCGCCAGCTGGTTGCTATTGAAGATCTCATCGATCAATTCACGATAGCGCGGACCAAAGCACACCGTGTGATGCGCCAGCTGCGGGTGGGCATGATTAAGACCAAAATAGAGCACAAACAGCGAGTTGCTCATCCGCTTGCGCTTCAGCGTCGCCGCGCGTTTACGCGCCGCAGGATGCTGGCTTAACAGGCGATCGTAGGTATGCACCACGTCAGCATTTGACGCAACGGCGGCGGCGGCAAAACGGCGCCCATCCTTCAGCTGGACACCGCTGATGCGGTTACCCTCGGTCTCCAGCTGGCTGACTTCGGCGTTGAGCAGCAGTTCACCGCCCAAATCGCGAAACAGCCGCGCCATGCCATCAACCAGCGCACCGGTACCGCCGCGCGGAAACCACACGCCCCATTCGCGCTCCAGCGCGTGAATTAAGGTATAGATCGAAGACGTTGCAAAAGGATTACCGCCGACCAGCAACGAGTGAAAGGAAAAAGCCTGGCGCAGATGATCGTCCTGAATAAATTTCGCTACCATGCTGTAGACACTGCGCCAGGCCTGCAGCCGACCCAGCTGTGGCCCGGCACGTAGCATGTCGCGAAAATGCAGAAAAGGCACGGTACCAAGTTTTAGATAGCCCTCACGAAACACATCCTGTGAATAGGCCAGAAACTGGCGGTAACCGGCGACATCCTGCGGGTTAAAAGTAGCAATCTGCTGCTCCAGCTGCGCCTGATTGTTGTCGTAGTCCAGCTGCCTGCCGTCTTCCCAGCACAGGCGATAAAACGGCGTCACCGGCATCAGGTCGACATAATCACTGAGTTGCTTGCCTGCCAGCGTAAACAGCGCCTCGATAGCACTGGGATCGGTAATCACCGTCGGACCGGCATCAAAGGTAAAACCCTGATCCTGATAAACATAGGCGCGCCCGCCAGGCTTATCGCGCTGTTCCAGCAGCGTGACCGGCACGCCGGCCGCTTGCAGACGAATCGCCAGCGCCAGGCCACCGAAGCCTGCGCCAATCACATAGGTGCGTTTCATTATTTCTTCCCTGGTAACGGAGAGGTCATCATCAATGCGCGCAGCGCTTCGCCGAGAGGGACCGGCGGTTTGCCGCACAGAATGCGTGCTTTATCGCTGAGGCGCAGTTGCCCGGCGTAAAAGCGGCTAATCAATCCGGCATCAAGCCGGTAAAAACGCTGCATCACGCGCCAGCGCTGTTCAGGCCGTCCGGCAAGAAACAGCATGCGATTTAACAGACGGAAAAAGCGCTGCTCGCGCCAGTGCTGACGGGCAAAGGATTCGATGCAGTGGCTCAGCGTATGGGCATCGGCGGGCAGCGTGCTGGCAATCTTCTCTGCCAGCGCCACCGCGGCGGGCAGCGAGTAACCGGTGGTGGCGTGAAACAGTCCGGCGCGCAGCCCGCTGCACGGTTGTCCATGCTGCTGTTGCCAGAACTGATCGATATCGCCGCTGAGCGTGATCGGCAGCGAGCCGTGCTCCTCGCGCAGCAGCTGGCGCAGATTCCAGCCGCGCTGGTGGGCATAATCCGTAATGTGCCGGCGCGCCTGTGCGGCATCCAGCGTGGCATGGTTGATGTAATGGGTATCTTCAATCAGTAAACGGCTGGCACTGAGCGGCAGGGTGTAAACAAAGCGATAACCCTGCTGTTGATCGACGCTGGCGTCCATCAATATTGGCTGCTGCAGGCCATGTGGCGCGGCCAGCTGCCACTCCTGACCGACAAATGCCTGATAGCCGAGCTGCAGATGCGGTGTCGGCTGCAGCCCGCGTCCGTCAATCACCGCCTGCGCCTGTAACATCCCGCCATCTGCCAGCCTGACCCCGGTGGGTGAGACCTCGCTGACTGGCGCTGCGGTGCGTAGCGCGGCACCGAGCACCTGCTGCAAGTGCCGGGCAAAATCCTCCGAGGCAATAGAGCAATATTCACCATCCAGCTGGCGACGCAGGGTGGGGAAGCGTACCTGATAACCGGGCCAGCGCGCCGAAAGCAGCGGTTCGAGCCAGCGGAACTGCGCTTCGCTGACGTCTTCGCGATGGAACGACCAGGTATGATTGCCGGCCGGCTGCGCCTGACTCTCCAGCAGCAAAATTTTAAGTGCGGGCTGCAGCTGGCGTAAACGCAGCGCAATCAGCCCGTTAGCCAGGCCGGCACCGACCAGAATGACATCATAAGGTGCGCGCATCAGGTGGCCTCCGCCAGCACGATTTGCTGCTGACACAGCGCCTGCTCGACAATATCCGCCGCGCGCGTACAGCCACCGGCCCGCTGCAGCTGCGCCTGAATGGCTGACATACGCAGACGATAGCGATCGTCATTCAGCAATTGTTGCAGGTGTCGCTCCAGCTGCGCGACGCGGCTGAAACGTGAGGCGCGCCGGCCGACGCCGTGCCACTCAATACGTGCCGCCACGCCCGGCTGATCGAAGGCGATCGGCAGCGCCAGCATCGGCGTGCCACATTCCAGTGCTTCCAGCGCACTGTTCAGACCGGCGTGAGTGATAAACAGTTGCGCATGCTGCAGCGCCGCCCGCTGATCCACAAAATCGGTCACCCACGCAGCACCGGCCAGTCTGAGCTGATGTGCCTGACTGGCGGTCAACCCGCCACAGTGCGCCACCACCAGCGACAGCTGCTGATTGCGGCAGGCCTGAGCCAGATGCAGAAACAGGCGAAAACGATGCCCCTGTAGCGTGCCTAGCGAGGCATACACTACCGGCTGGCGCAGCGCTGGCCAGGGAGCGGCGAGCGCGCCGCTAGCGACTGGAGTCCGCAGCGGGCCCACGCTGTGATAGCAGGCTGGCAGTTGCTGACGCGGAAAATCAAAAGCGGGCACCAGCTGACTGATTTGCGCCAGCGGCGACAGACACTGATGTAAGCCATGGCGTTCGGGCAGGCCGAAGGCGCGCGCATGACGAGCGATGACAGCACCATGACGACGCATGATGCGGTCGTAGATGTCACTGCTGGCCTGATAGCGCTGCAGCGCTTTCTCATCCTGAGCAAAGCGAAAGGGCATCACCGCCAGCGGAATGGCCGCTTCGCGATTGACCGGCAGCGCGCAGGCCACCGACACGAATGGCAGCTGTAACGCCTCTGCCACCAGACCGCCAGCCGCTTCCATTTGGTCGGCAATCACGCCATCGACCTGCAGGCGTTTCAGCACCGCAGGCAGTTCGCGGCACAGCATATCGGTGGTGCTGGCCAGATCGTGAATCACGCGAAACAGCGACAGCCCGCCCGGTGCCGCCAGCCGCCTGAGTTCGCTGGAGAGCGATCCGGCAGGATGCGTGCGCTCGCCGACGGCCACAAAGGCAATACGCTCGTCGCTCAGCAAGGTGCGTGCATCGCTTTGCTGAATAAAGGTGATGCGGTGTCCGCGCGCCAGCAGCGTTTGCGCCAGCGCCTGCAATGCGTGAAAGTGGCTGTAGAGCGGTGGCGCAATAACGGCAAAATGCCCCATAGGTATGACCGGCTTCAGTTAAACATCGCCAGCTGTTGATTAAACAGGGCGTGCATATATTGACGGGTGGCGACACCGCGATGGCAGGCGCAGGCAAGGTGTGCATCGGCGCTGCTTAGATGGTCGCGCAGACGACGTTCAGCCCCTTCCGGACCCAGCATCTGCACCAGCGTGGATTTGCCCTGATCCTGATGACAGTCCTTGCCGGTGTGTTTAGAGCCATCGGCCAGGTCGTCCAGTAACTGGAATGCCTGACCTAAATCCTGCGCAAAATAGCTTAAACGCTGACGCACCTGCACTGACGCATCGGCCGCAATCGCCGCCATCTGCAGCGTGGCGCGAAACAGGACGCTGGTTTTCAGTTCGTTGGTCAGGGTAATGGCTTCCGGACTGCGGCTGTGTGCGCCGTCATGCAGATCCTGGAACTGACCCTGAACCAGTCCCTGCAGGCCCACGGCAGAGGAGAGCTCGGCAATGGCTTCGGCTTTGTGCATTGCCTGCAGACCCGGCGCGAGTGCAATCACCTCAAAGGCGCGGCTAAGTAGCGCGACCGCCGCGAGGATCGCCACGTTTTCCCCATATTCACAGTGGATTGCCGGGCGTCCACGTCGCATCCGGGCGTTATCCATTGATGGAATGTCGTCAAGGATCAGTGAGGCGGCGTGCACCATTTCGACCGCACAGGCAAGATCAAGGATGCCCTGCTGCGCCACGTCACAGCCCATATCGCGTGCTGCCAGCAGCAGCAAGAGCGGACGAATACGTTTGCCCGGTGCCAGCGTGCCGGCACGCATCGCGGCCCGAACGCGATCGGCTTGCTGCCCGGCAGGCAATAAATGTTCAAGATGGGCCTGCAATGCGTGATGCAACTGAAGGAGATCGCTTTCCTGGCTTGCTGTGGTATCGACATGGGCGGTCATAGCGGCTTTCCATGGTTAGTTAAATTCTTGTGCTTTTTCAATTAACCGTAGACCCGGTAAGGGGAGTGCGCCAGCGAGCGAAGCGACTTTAACGCACCGTCACGCTTTTTTTATTTATTGAATAATCTGAGAAGTAATTCCTATGACCCTCAGGCCAGTTTTCGCTGCGGTGACTGCTATGATGACGGGCAATCAGAGGAGACAGCTATGACGACGCAAAAAGTGGCGGTAATCGGTGCGGGTGTGATCGGCCTCGCCGTTGCGTGGGCGCTGGCGCGGCAGGGGGCGCAGGTGACCCTCTTTGACCGGCAACACATGGGCGCGGGCACCAGCAGCACCACATTTGCCTGGGTGAACTCGAACGGCAAACAGCCTGCCAGCTATCACCGCCTCAATGCGCTGGCTATGGAGGAGCATATCCGGCTGCAGCTGACGCAGACCAATGGCGTGCGCTGGCTGGAACCTTGTGGCACCTGGGAGTGGGCCGGCGCGGGTGAAGCCGAACAGCAACTGCAGCAGCGTGCCACCACATTACAGGCCGCTGGCTATGCGGCACGGCAAAGGACGCTGGCCGAGCTGCAGCAGGAAATTCCTGAACTGCGCACGTCTGCGGTGCACGGCAGCATCTGGCATTTTCCAACGGAATCGGTGCTCTATCCGGCGCTGTATCTGGCACGGCTGTGGTCAGAGGCGCAGGCGCACGGCGCGGTACTGCATCAGCATCAGGCGATTCAGCACATCAGTGAAAATGCGGAAGGCGTGACGGTGCAGCTGGAGCAGGGTGAGCAGTGGCAGGGTGATCGTCTGGTGCTGGCGACCGGACGCTGGGCCAATCAGCTGCTGCATACGCTTGGTCTGGAACTGGCGCTGATTGACACCAGCAAGCCTGATGCGGTGGCCTGCAGCTTTCTGGCGCGCACTGCACCGCAGCCATTATCGCTTGGCACCAACCTGATTTCTCCGCAGCTGAACGTGCGGCCGGACGGCGGCGGTCGGTTACTGCTGCAGGCGCTGGATCTCGATCATCTGGCTGATCCGGGTGCGCCGCCGTCGACTCATGGCGCCATCGCCGATCAGTTTCGTGAGCGCTACCGTGCGCTGTTTGCCACGGCCGGTGCGTTGCAGATCGAGCAGATTGTCGTCGGGCAGCGGGCGCGTCCAGCTGATGGTTTGCCGGCACTGGGCTTTATCACCCCGCATCAGCGCGTGTATGTCGCGGTGACGCACAGCGGCATCACGCTGTCACCGCTGATTGGCCGGCTGGTGGCAGAAGAACTGATCGGCGACGGTCCCAGCGACCTGCTGAAAGAGTTCCGTCCACAACGGCTGATCGGCAAAACCGCCAGCGCGTTTGCACCGATTCAGCGAAACTTTCCGGCGGCACAGTGAGCGAAGCGATGGCGCAGACCACAGGGTAGCGGGTTGATTAATTTTTAACCTGAATTAAGGCGTAGGCTGATCGCGATCAAAAAAACATCTGCCGGGCTGCTCAACCATGGAAGGCGAAACATAAGCCAAATGGAGGTGAGTATGCGTACCACCCTGATGACGCTGCCGCAGATGGCGCATTACCTTGATATCCCCTGTACCACGCTGGCGCGTGCTATGTGTAATCGTGGCACGCTGGAGAAATTGCCGCTGCCGGCGGCGGTTGATGACAGCCTGCCGCTCTCCTCTCGCTGCTGGTCACGTGAAGAGGTCAGGCAGTTTCGCCATCGGCTCCAGCGCCGCCGCCATCAGCGCTAAGCGAATCCAGCCGGTCGTCCTGACCGGCTGAATATCAGGCAGCGACACCATTCGGCCGTGCAGCGACATGACCGGCCCACAGGCTGGCAACCCACTTCACACCTTTCGCGGTGAATCGTGCCTGTGAAAAAGCATGCTGGTTTTCACCCATTCCGCTGCGCAGTGCAAAATAGCCAGCCTGCAGATGGTGCTGCTGTGGTGTCAGCGCACCTTTGTCACGGTACATAATGTTGCGCTCAAGCAGAAACTGCCGAAACTCCGGCTCTTTCACCTTGAGCATTTTGCACAGCTGGCGAAAGCCCAGCGACTCATGCACATCAACAAAGCGATCAAAGAATTCTGCCTTTGGGGCCGTCAGCGCCAGTTGCTGTTCCGCCGCACGGCGTTGCTCAAACTGTTCTGCCCAGGCACGTGCCGCTTCTGCCGGATTAGTGAAATCGGGCAGATGGGTGAATTTTTCCCGCTCCTGCCAGCGGTCCAGCAGTTCGGCGGTAAAGCCAGGGGAAAGACGAGCAACCGCCAGCAGCGAGTCACGTTTATTCAGCTGAAACTCCTGACGTGTCTCACCTTCATGCTCGTAATGATTCACCGTGACAGGCTGGGAAAGGCGCTGCGCGGTTTCCAGGCTTTTAATCAGGCGCTTCACTTCGCCATGCGTGATGCCGGTTATTCTGGCAATTTCACGGCTGCTCATCAGCAGAGTTGCGTTGAGAGCAGCAAGACTTTCCGTTGAGATCATCATCAGTATCACCTCTTACAAACGTGGAACAGTCCATCAGACTGCTGGATAAGTATACAATATACTGTTTGCATATCCAGTATTATTTTTAGCCGTTACTGTAAGAAATG
The DNA here is from genome assembly GCF_011752635.1 of Pantoea sp. Cy-640. NCBI lineage: Bacteria > Pseudomonadati > Pseudomonadota > Gammaproteobacteria > Enterobacterales > Erwiniaceae > Pantoea > Pantoea sp. Cy-640. The sequence continues at coordinate 512,577 of NZ_VWXB01000002.1, forward strand.
CCTCTCTGCGAGATATCGCACAAAGCGCAACTGCGCCGGACCCCGCTCTGCACCCGATACCGATACGCTTGCCTATTCGACTATTACTACCAGGCTTAAGCGATTCAGGTTAAATAAAGACAGCCTTTCGTTACGCTTATTTATGAGGAGCCGATTATGAAAGCGTTAACTTATCATGGCCCACATCGGGTGCGTGTTGAAACTGTTCCTGACCCGATTTTAGAGCATCCGGACGACATTATTTTACGCGTCACCGCGACGGCAATTTGCGGCTCCGACTTACATCTTTATCGCGGGAAAATTCCCGGTACCGATCACGGTGATATATTTGGTCATGAATTTATGGGTGAAGTGGTCGAAGCGGGAAGTGAGGTTACCAACGTAAAAATTGGCGATCGCGTTGTGGTGCCCTTTGTTATTGCCTGTGGCGACTGTTTTTTTTGTCATCTGCATCAGTATGCGGCCTGTGAAAATACCAATAGCGGGCGCGGTGCTATTTTAAACAAGAAAAATATTACCCCGCCTGCAGCGTTATTTGGCTACAGCAAACTGTATGGTGGCGTGCCGGGCGGCCAGGCGGAATATGTACGGGTGCCAAAAGCCAATGTCGGGCCGTTTAAAGTGCCGCTGGCGCTACCGGATGAGAAAGTGCTGTTTCTCTCCGATATCCTGCCCACCGCCTGGCAGGCAGTGCAAAATGCCGGGCTGGATAAAGGCTCCAGCGTCGCCATTTTTGGCGCCGGCCCGGTCGGGTTACTGAGCGCCGCCTGCGCGCGCCTGGCAGGGGCGGAAGAGATCTTTATGATTGACCACAACGCTTATCGACTGGAATTTGCCCGCCAGCGTTATGGGGTTACGCCGATCAATTTTGATGAAATCGACGATCCTGCTGGCTGGATCATTGATCATACCCAGGGCCACCGGGGCGTTGATGCGGTAATCGATGCGGTAGGTTTTGAAGCCAAGGGCAGCCTGACGGAAACGGTGATGAGTAATCTGAAGCTGGAGGGTAGCAGCGGGAAGGCGCTGCGGCAGTGTATTGCGGCGGTACGCCGTGGCGGTGTGGTCAGCGTGCCGGGCGTGTATGCCGGCTTTATCCACGGCTTCCTGTTTGGCGATGCATTCGATAAAGGACTGACGTTTAAAATGGGCCAGACGCATGTGCAGGCCTATTTACCGCGCCTGCTGTCGCTGATTGAGCAAGGGCTGCTGACGCCGGAAGAGATTGTGACGCACCATATGCCGCTGGAAGAGGCCGCGCGCGGCTATGAAATCTTTGAAAAACGCAAAGAGGATTGCCGCAAAGTGATTCTGGTGCCCGGTATGGCCAGTACCACGCCGGCGGCCTGAGTGCTGACAGGCTGCCTGACGGCAGCCTGCTTCTGTGGCTTAACGCACGATATCTTCATCGCGGTCGTTGAGCTCAGGTAGTGCAATTTGCCGTGAGGGCGCGTTATCCAGCCGATCGCCATAATCAGCACTGACATCGGGCAGGCTGGTAAACTGGCCATCGACGAATAAAAAGCTCAGGTGTTTTTCCACCTCGGCCAGTAGTTCGTCCACTTCCTGCTCCGTTTCTCCCCCGGCATCTTTACCATCCAGCTGCCAGCGATAACGATCGCCCACTCTTTCCGCACCGCCAATATCAACGATGTGGCCATCAATATTTTCCACCAGTAAACGCTGACGGGAAAAATAGAGTAAATAGGGCATCCGATCGCGGTTGTTTTCTGACATAACATAACTCCTTCATGACGTTACCACGGTTAGCGCAGAAAATAATAGCGAAACGCAAATACTGCCCAATATACCGCGTTCAGACCTAAATAAGCCCAGCACCCCCAATAAGCCACAGGCTCGCGACGGGTGCGCAGTTTAGGTAAGAAAGCCAGTAAATAACCGGCTGCAGCAATAAGCGAAACGAAATAAAGTAGTTTCATGCGCTCTCCTGAATTTATTATCGTCTGATAAGCATAGTCAGGATAAATAAGGTTGGGGATAGCGCAGGACGTTCTTATCGGTGGGGATGGCAAAGATAACGGACATCAGCCAATCAGCGCTTTAGCTTTAGCGCGAATCTCACTCAGTTCGTCGGCGGTCACATGGCTTTTTTTCACCACTTTTCTGGCGCGCCAGTCGATGGAGGTGACCTGATCGGCCAGCGCCACACTATCACGGCTACCGGTAAGGGAAACTTCAAAAGGATAGCCTTTGACCTGGGTGGTACACGGGACGCACAACAACATGCCAACCTTGTTGTTATAGGCAAAGGGACTCAGCACAACCGCAGGACGATGGCCGCCCTGTTCATGGCCGAGGGTGGGATCAAAATCCAGCCAGATGAGATCGCCTGCATCGGGAACAAAACGTGACACCATCAGATTCTTTCCTTGCCCACTGAAGGTCCAAAATCAATTTTATCATGGACGTTATCGTCGGTGATCTCGTCCAGCAGAGCGTCCAGTGAATACACCTTTTCCCTGAGCGGCACAAGGATCAGTTTGCCATCTTCAACGCTGAGTTCCAGTTTATCGTCCACGCTGAGCGACGCGGATTGCATCACGCTGGACGGGATGCGAATCGAGGGACTGTTGCCCCATTTCTTTAAGGTGACGGTCGTCATAACAGGCCTCCGAAGAATGTGTATACATTGTATAGCCGTGATGATGTTGATACAACGTATAAACACCTTCAGCCTGACATGTTAAGAAAGCGGCAGGATTCAGCGCGCCGTTAATTGCTGCAGCGCCGCTGCGCTGGCGGCATCATCCGGCACATACACCAGCAGGCGGTCACCGTTGCGTGACGCCGACCACCAGTTATTCTGGCGCAGGGTCATTTCGCCCACTTCGGCACGGTAAAAGCGTTTTACGCGGTTTTCCACCTTGCCCAGTTCGTAGCGCTGCCAGGTGTGCGCGAACTCATCGGAACTGTTCAGCAATCGCGCCAGGAAGCTCTCCCAGTGCGGATCGCCCAGATGCTCGCCCATCTGACCGCGAAACATCGCCACCATCTGTGGCATTACTTCGTCCCAGTCGGTCATCACGTTACGCCAGCCGGCATGGTTGAACGCCAGCCAGATACAGTTGCGATCTTCCGGCGCGATCTGGGCTAAATCGACGCCCATCAGTGCACACCACGCCTGGTTATAGCCGAGGATATCGAAGCGCGGCGTTTCGATGATCGCCGGCAGCTGAATGGCATCCAGCATTTGCTGATTATGTCCGGCGAGTTTGCAGCAGGCAGCGGCGACGCGCGTCGATGGCAGGGTGTGTCCGGCCAGCGAGAAAAGATGCTGCGTCTCAACATCATTGCATTGCAGGGCGCTGGCGATGGCCGTCAGCGTTTTGGTGGAGGCTTTGATATCGCGCCCCTGTTCCAGCCAGGTGTACCAGGTGACGCCGACATCCGCCAGCTGCGCCACCTCTTCACGGCGTAAACCCGGCGTGCGGCGCTGACGCATGCGCGGTAAACCGAGGCGGTTAGGATCCAGGCTCTCACGACGCGTACGTAAAAAGGTACCGAGTAATTTACGGTTGTTCAGCTCAGCGGGGGTAAGGGTTTGCGCGGTGCTCATCAGCAGCTCTCCAGACGAGACGGGTAGAATTTATACCATGATAATCAAGAACTGGTACCCGTTTAACGGTTAGGTGATGCTATGCCGTAGTGAAACTAAAAACAAGGTTAACGCTATGCAGACATCGCAACTTCAACGTGCAGGACTGGTGGTCCTGCTGGCCGGGCAGCTATTGCCGATGATCGACTTTTCCATAGTCAACGTCGCGCTGGATGCGATGGCGCAATCGCTGCGTGCCTCGCCGATCGCGCTGGCGCTGATCGTGGCGGTGTACGGTATCGCTTTTGCTATTTGTCTGGCGATGGGCGGACGCCTGGGCGATAACTTTGGCCGCCGTCGCGTGTTTCTTGCCGGCGTGTGGATCTTTGGCATTGCGTCATTATTGTGCGGCATCGCTAACAGCGTCGGCATGCTGATGTTTGCGCGCGCGCTGCAGGGCGTCGGTGCCGCGTTTATGGTGCCGCAGATTCTCGCCACGCTGCACGTCACGCTGCAGGGCAGGGCGCATGCGCGGGCCATTGGTCTGTACGGCGGTATCGGCGGGCTGGCTTTTATTATTGGCCAGGTGCTGGGCGGTTTTTTGATCAAAGCTGATATTGGCGGCTACGGCTGGCGCAGCGTGTTTCTCATCAACCTGCCGATCTGCCTGTTCGTCCTGCTAACCGCGCGCCGCTTCGTGCCGGAAACGCATAACCTCAAGCGGGTGCCGGTGGATGTGAGCGGTACGCTGCTGCTGGCTGGCGCGATCGGCTGTCTGATGCTGGCACTCGCGCTGGGGCCGCTGCTGCACTGGTCGTGGCCGTGCCTGTTACTGCTGGCGCTGTTTCCGTTGTTTCTGCATCGACTGCGCCACAGCGCGCTGCGACTGGAAGCCGCTGGCGGATCGCCGCTGCTGCCGCCCTCGCTGCTGCGTCTCTCCAGCGTGCGTTTTGGTCTGACGCTGGCGGTGCTGTTTTTCTCCTGCTGGAGCGGCTTTATGTTCGCGGTGGCGCTGACGCTGCAATCCGGCATCGGCATGACCGCTTTCCAGTCCGGCAACGCGTTTATTGCCCTGGGCGCGGCCTATTTTATCGGCTCAATGCGTACTACCCGCATGGTTGAGCGCTATGGTAAACGTGCCACGTTACTGTCTGGCTGTGCGATTCAGATGGTCGGGCTGGTGGCGCTGATCGCGACGCTGCAGCTGGCGTGGCCGCGGGTGGGCATTGTCACGTTGATTCCGGCTACCGCGCTGATTGGCTTTGGCCAGTCGTTTATTGTCAGCACCTTCTACCGCATTGGCATGAGCGGGGTGCCGCATCATCAGGCCGGCGCAGGCAGTGCGGTGCTGTCTACCGTGCAGCAATCGGCGCTGGGACTGGGACCGATGCTGCTCGGCGGCGTGTTCACCCAGATCAATCAGCATGGTAATCATCTGGCAGCCATCAGCGGTACGCTGGCGGTGGAGTTACTGATGATGGCACTGCTGGTGGTGCTGACCAGCGTCAACCGCCGGACGTTCCAGCCGGTGACGGCTGAAGGCTGACGCCGGAGGGAAAAAGTCAGCCCGTCTGGTCACCGTAAACGCTGATCCTGCAAGGTAATAACAGGTTTTTGGGCCGGGTGCGCATTGATGCGCCCCGGCACCTGAAAACCGCGCTGCGCTTACTTTTCCGCCAGGCGTAAACCACTTTCGGCATCGAACAGATGAATTTTTTGCGGATTGAAACCGATGCGCAGCGTCGCGCCACTGCTGGCCGCATGCCGGCCGGCCATCTGCATATGCAGCGCATGACCGTGCCAGTCAAGGTGCAGCAGAGTTGATTCCCCGGTAATCTCCACCACATTCACCCTCGCAGGCGCGCCGTCCTGCACTTCGCACAGATCGTGCGGGCGCACTCCCAGCGTCACGGCAGCGCCTTCACGTTCCCGTGCCACCGCCTGCCACTGCGCGGGCAGCGGCTGCCACCAGTCCTGACACTGCACGCCCGGCACGCCATCGTGCGTCAGCAATTGTGCCGGTAACAGGTTCATGGGCGGCGAACCAATAAAACGCGCCACAAAGGTATCTGCCGGACGATCATAGATCGCCAGCGGTGCGCCCTGTTGCACGATGCGTCCCTCTTTCATCACCACAATCTGGTCGGCCAGCGTCATCGCTTCTACCTGATCGTGCGTGACATACACCATGGTGGTTTTGAAACGCTGATGCAGCGACTTGATCTCGGCGCGCAGCTCCATGCGCAGCTGGGCATCAAGGTTAGAGAGCGGTTCGTCAAACAGAAACACCTGCGGATTACGCACCATGGCGCGGCCCATCGCCACGCGCTGACGCTGCCCACCCGATAGCGCGCGCGGGTAGCGTTGCAGCAGCTTATCAATGCCAAGAATCGCGGCGATGCGCGCGATTTTCTGCTGCTGCTCATCGCGACGTACCTTTTTCACCTGCATATGAAACGCCAGGTTTTCGGCCACCGTCAGATGCGGATAAAGCGCATAACTCTGAAACACCATCGCAATGTCGCGATCGGCGGGATCGCGATCGTTAATCTGCACCTTATCCATCAGAATCGCGCCGTCGGACAGGCTCTCCAGTCCGGCGAGCAGGCGCAGCAGCGTCGACTTGCCGCAGCCGGACGGGCCGACCAGCACGGTAAAACTGCCGTCGGGAATGGTCAGGTCGAGCGGATGCAGCACCGACTGTTTACCGTAGCGCTTGGCCACTTTAACGAGTTCAACACCGGCCATAATTTAAAACTCCTGTGCGCATAGTTGCAGTTGTTGCCAGTCGGGATAGCGACGTGGCTGCGTGCTGATTGCCAGTGAGGCCACCGCAATGCCCCATTGCAGCGCGGTGGCAAGATCCTGCTGATGCAGCAGCGCGGTGAGAAAGCCGGCGTTAAAGCTGTCGCCGGCACCGATGGTGTCGACCACCGCGACCGCGCGACCAGGCTGTTGCAGGCTGTGCTGACGTTGCCAGCAGCCTGCGCCCTGCGCACCGCATTTCACCACGCAGCCGCCGCGCCCGCTGAGCCGTTGCGCCAGCAGGTGCGCGCCGGTGTGCAGATCATCTGCCCCACTCAGCCCGACCGTTTCGACTTCATTGAGCAGCAGCCAGTCGCACTGCGGCAGCCAGCGGGCGATCTGCGCGCGTACCTCATCGCTCCAGCCCTGCGGCGGCCAGCCGGTATCGACGGCGGTGATAAACCCGCGCTGCTGCAGTTCGGCCAGCAACTGCGGATAGTCCTCATACAGTTGCAGGCAGAGAAACGTGCCGCACAACAGCACGATATCGCCGCTGCTGGCTTGCGCCGGGAGCTGGCTCAGCACGTCCTGCGCGCTGAGCCGCACAATGTGACCGAGATTGCTGAGGAACGATCGCTCGTGATCGGAGTGCGTAACGCCAACGGTGAGCGAGGTTTCGCAGGGGTAGCGTGTCCAGTGCGCCGCGCTGTGCGGAAAATGGCTCGCCAACCATGCGCTGAGGCCGTCATCGCCCTGATTAGCGACGGCGCGATGGCGCACCTGCATCGCTTCCAGCGCCAGCGCGCAGTTGCCCGCTGAACCGCCCGGACGCAGCTCACTGTGCTGCAGCATCACTTCGGTGCCGCGCTGCGGCCAGCTGTCCAGCGTACCCATGATGACATCGACATTGATATTGCCCACCACGTAGAGCGTGGCGCGGGCTTCCTTATTGCTCATCATCCTTTGCTCCCGCCACTGGCAAGGCCGCTGACCAGCGTTTTTTGCAGCCAGATAGCGATAAAGAGAGGAGGAACCGACGCCAGAATACCGACGGCGGCAATCAGCCCATCGTCGGTGGCGCGGCCTGCGGTAAAGCCGGCAATGGTGACCGGCAGGGTTTGCGCGGCGATGTTACTGGTGAACAGCAGGGCGTAGAAAAATTCATCCCACGCCAGCAGCCAGCCAAACAGCGCCGCCGCGCCCAGCACCGGTTTCGCCAGCGGCAGCGTAATGCGCAGCAGCACCTGCCAGACGCGCAGGCCATCAAGACGCGCGGCCTGTTCGATATCCTGCGGCAGGGCATCAAACTGGTTTTTCAGCATCCAGGTGAGAAACGGCAAAATCAGCGAGCAGTACACGATGATCAAACCGGGTCGGGTGTTAAGCAAATCGAACTGCTGCAGCAGAAAGTAGAGCGGCAGCACAAACGCCACCGGTGGCACCATATAGATGGCCAGAGACGCGAACAGCCACCCGTCGCGACCGCGATAGCGCGAGAAGCTGAACGCCGCCGGAATCGCCAGCAGCAGGCACACCAGCGTCGCGCCGGTTGCCACCAGCAGGCTATTACCCAGCGCATGCAAAAACAGCACGCCGGGCTGGCCGGGTTCCAGCGAGATCAGCCTGCCGTAGCGGCTAAAATCCCACTGGCGCGGCAGCCACTCCAGCGGCACGCGTGTCAGATCGCTGGTGGCGCTGACGCTCATCAGAAACAGCCAGCCCATCGGTGCCACGACAGAGAGCGCCACCAGCAGCGCCGCCGCGTATTTAGCGCCGGTACGCAGTTTAACCTTCATAGGCACTTCCCCGACGGCGCTGCCGCCACAGTAATAGCATGTAAAGGGTGATCAGCACCGCGCACAGCAGCGTCATTAACATGGCATAAGCCGCACCGCTGCCGGCGCGCAGGTAGCTGAAGGATTCCTGATAGACGTAAAAGCTCAGCGTTTTGGTGCTGTCGACCGGACCGCCGCGCGTCATCACATAGATGATGTCGAAGATCTTAAAGGCGTCGATGGTGCGTAACACCAGCGCCACGCTGAGCGATCCGACAATCGCCGGAAAGGTGATGGCACGAAAACGTCGCCATGCCGATGCGCCATCCAGCCGCGCCGCTTCGTAGAGATCCTCCGGCACCGACTGCAGCGCTGCCAGCACCAGCAGCGTCACCAGCGGATAGTTTTTCCAGATGTCGGCGAACATTACCGCGTTGAGTGCGGAAGCCGGCGACCCGAGCCAGCTGCGGTAGCCATCAATGATACCGAGCTGCGTCAGCAGTGCGTTGATACTGCCGTAATCCGGATTGAAATTGAGGCGCCACATCATGGCGTTCACAATGGTTGGCAGCGCCCACGGCAGAATCACCAGCACGCGCAGCACGTTACGTCCGGCGAATTTCTGGTTGAGCAGCAGCGCAACCAGCACGCCGATGACGCCTTCAATCGCTACCGACACCACGGTGAAGTAGAGCGTGCGCCACAGCGAGGTTTGAAAATCCGCATCGGTAATGGCGTAGAGATAGTTCTCCAGGCCAATCCATTGCGGTGCTTCACCGCCGCTGCCAATCAGCGCGGCATCGGTAAAACTCAGCCAGATAGTGCGCAGCAGCGGCCAGGCGGTGAGCAACAGCATCACCAGTAGCATGGGTGCCAGCAGCACCCATGCCTGCCGTTGTTCGCGTTGACGCAAACTCAGCATACTGACCCCTTAACGCAGACGCGCCGCACTTTTGTCTACCGCCTGCATGGCCGCTTCCGGTGTCGCGCTGCCGACCAGAACCTGTTGCAGCTGCTGCTGCAGGGTGTTGGAGAGACGTGAATAATCAGCGGTTTCCGGACGCGACAGCATGACGTTCAGCGATTTGTCGGCAGCAGCGATCAGGCTTTCCTGATTCTTACTGACCGCGGGATCCTGGTAGGAGCTTTTCCAGATCGGCAGACTGAGCGTGGCGTATTTATTCTGTACCGGCTGCGAAGTCATGTAACTGATGTACTGCCACGCCTGCTCCGGATGGCTGCTGCCTTTGGCAATGCCCAGACCCATCGAACCGTTGACCGCGCCGAAACGATTGGGCGCATCGCCGGGTGCGGGCATGATGCCAACCTGGCCGGCGACTTTACTCTGTTTGGCATCATTGGCCATGTTGTACATGTAGGTCCAGTTGAGCGCGAAAGCCGCATCGCCGTTGGAAAAGGCTTTGCGCACGTCCTCTTCCAGATATTCGCGCGAAGCCGGGTTGGTCAGGCCCTCATCGAGCGAGCTTTTCATCAGCTTCACCGCCTGCAGCGAGGCTGGCGTTGAGAAATCGAGCTTACCGTTGTTATAGAATTTGCCGCCGAAGCCGGAGACCAGCGTGGTGTAGTCACACACCAGCGCTTCCGCCTGTGACCAGCTCCATACCAGCGGATATTTAACGATATTTTTCTGCTTAATGATGCGCGCATCATCCATCACCTGCTGCCAGGTTTGCGGCAGATCTTTGATGCCGGCTTTTTCCAGCATCGCTTTGTTGTAGTAGAGATATTTGGTGTCGAGGATCCACGGCATGCCCAATGTTTTGCCTTTGAACACCACGGTGTTCATTGCGCCGGGGAAGATTTTCTCTTTTTCATCTGCGCTGATACGGCTGCTGACATCCTGCAGCAGGTCGAACTTGCTGAATTCCGCCGGCCAGATGGCATCAAACAGCACCACATCGTAACCGTTGCCGCCCGCGCCGCGTGCCGCGACGATCTTATCGTGCAGCGCTTCGTAAGGAACAAACTCCAGATTGACCTGCACGTCCGGGTGCGCTGTCTGAAACGCCTGCGTCATGGCGCGGATATCATTTTCACTATAGGCCGCCTGCGTCATAAACAGGGCGTTGAGCGTAGTGGTAGCCGCTGCCGCGCTGCCCGCGCAGGCGAACAGTACGGCGGCAAAACAACCTTTCATCTGATTTTTCATTGCGTTCTCGCCTTCATGCAGTAGAGGGTGTTTAATTAAATCAATTTGATTGATTTAATATCGCGCACAGATTGCCAGCGCGCAGTGGCTGACAGCAGTGAGCTAAAGCAAGGGACGTGCCAGGGCAGAAAACAACGCTGCCATCCGACACTACTTTGCACAGATTTTTGCCGCTGTCAGGTAAACAGGTTGTAAAATGTGTGGCCGATCATAGATATTGAGGCGGCGGTCCGCAGCGGTGGTTAAAAGAGGGAAGCTAGCAGGATGAAAACGTCGGGAACCAATCTGGAACATGCGCGCGCGCACAATCGCCGGGTGATTATCGAAGCGATACGCCTGCACGGTGAGCTGACCCGTGCCGAGCTGGCGCGACTGACCGCGTTAACGCCGCAAACCGTCTCGAATATCGTCGCTGAACTGGAGCAGGCGGAGTTGCTCACCAGCCGTCAGCCGCGTAAGCAGGGCCGCGGTCAGCCGGCGATTCCGGTCACCCTGAATCCGGCCAGTGCGTTTTCCATCGGCATCCATCTCGACCATCAGACGCTACTGATTGTGCTGGTGGACCTGACCGGTGAAATCCATTTTCGCCGCCTTATTATGGTGCAAAAACCGCAGCCGGATGCCACATTAGCGCGCATTGCCGGGGTGCTGGCGGAGATCAAACAGCAGACCGGGCCGCGCTGGCAAAAAGTGCTGGGTATTGGCGTGGTGATGCCGGGGCCGTTTGGTGTGGAGGGTATCTCGTCAATGGGGCCGACCACGCTGCACGGCTGGGAGGATGTTGATATCGCTGCGCGTCTTGCTGAGATGAGTGGACTGCCGGTGACGCTGGAGAATGATGCCACCGTCGCGGCGATTGGCGAACGCTTTCACGGTGTGGCGCGTCATCTTAATTCCTTTATTTATCTGTATATTGGTACGGGCCTGGGCGCGGGCATCATCATGGATAGCCATGTGTACAGCGGCCATGCGCACAACGCCGGTGAAGTAGGGCATGTGGTGGTTGAACCCGGTGGACGTGAGTGTTACTGCGGCAACCACGGCTGCCTGGAGCGTTATGTTTCGCTGCAGGCCGCTTACGAATTCTGCGGGCTGGACCCGATGAGCGCGCTGCCGGAAGATTTACTGCAGGTTGATCCGGCACTGTTTGATCGCTGGATCGATACCGTGCTTACGCCGCTGCGCCAGGGTATTAACATGCTGGAGTGTATCTTTGATGCCGAGAGCGTGATTATCGGCGGCATGATGCCTGCGGTGTTGCTGGATAAAATTATCCAGCGCCTGCCGCCGCTCTACCAATCGGTGCGCGGCCGCTATCTGACCGGCACGCGACTCAAGACCGGCATGACTGGCAGCGACACCGCCGCCCTGGGCGCAGCGGCTCTGCCAATTTTTGATGAGTTTAATCCGCAGTTCCAGGTGCTGATGAAGTGAAAAACGCGGCCAGCGTCCGCCGCTGGCACCCGTTATCATCCATATTGTCTGGTGCCAGCCAGGCTGTAAGTGCCTGCTGAACAACAGGCCATTCACCATCAATCATTGAGAGCCAGTCGGTATCGCGATTGCGCTGTTTACGCGTCATGGCCTGGCGAAAGCGTCCTTCAAAGGTAAAACCAATGCGCTCGGCAGCCCGGCGTGAAGCCAGGTTTAACGAATCACAGCGCCATGCAACGCGACGATAGCCCAGCGCAAATGCCTGGCGCAGCAACAGGAACAAGGCTTCCGTACCCATGACGTTACGCTGCATCAGCGGTGACCAGGTGACGTGACCGATTTCTATCGCGCCGTTCTGCATATCAATATTTGCAAAACAAACCACACCCACGGCACGCTGATGTCTGTCCATGACGGCATAACACACCAGCTGGCGATCGCTGATTTTATGCTCAATCCAGCTCTCCATCTCAATCAATGACTGTGGTCGGCTGGCGGCCAGCCAGGTCCAGTCGCGATCGTCTGGGGCGAGTGAAAATGCCATAAACAGCGCCTGGCTGTGGCTCAACTGCAATGGCGCAAGCTGACAAAAGCGCCCTGACAGATTTTTTGCTGGCGGATAGCTGGCGGGTTGCCAGTCCGATAAGGCAAAACCGATGGGCTGACCATAATGATTGTGACGTGTCACGTTGATTTCCTTAGCCGTGGCGTCGCGCATGATGTCCGGTAAATGAAACCAGAATAGCATCGGCACTTATAACAGCGTCTTACCGCATCACCCAGTGTCCGGCGCTCACTTCCTGATAATGCCGTGTTTCCGGCACAAATCCATTGGCACGCACCGGGCTCTTCAACTCGCTGACGTCCACGTGCCGTTTTAAATGGCGGCGCGCCGGATCGGGCACCGGCACCGACGCGAGCAGTTTTTGTGTGTAAGGGTGCTGCGGATTCTCAAAAATAGCCGCGCGCGGTCCAATCTCAACAATCTCTCCCAGCAGCATCACCGCCACACGATGGCTGATACGCTCCACTACCGCCATATCGTGTGAGATAAACAGATACGACAGATTCAGGCTGTGTTGCAGATCGAGCAGCAGATTGATGATCTGCGCTTTTACGGTGACATCGAGGGCGGACACCGACTCGTCGGCAATGATCATTTTCGGATCGAGCATCAGCGCACGGGCAATGCAGATGCGCTGACGCTGGCCGCCGGAAAATTCGTGCGGATAGCGTTTCAGCATGGTTGCGGGCAGGCCAACGCGCGTCATCAGTTCGGCCGCTTTTCTCTGTGCGGCGGCCTTACTGCCCAGCCGATGCTGTAAAAAAGGTTCGGTGAGGGCTTCAAGGACCGACATACGCGGGTTAAGGCTGGCAAACGGATCCTGAAAAATCATCTGCATGGCGCAGCGCAGCTTGCGCAGTTCTTGCCGGGAGAGGGTAAGCACGTCGCTGCCGTCAAAAGCAATCTTCCCGGAGTTCGGCTGCACCAGCCGCGTCAGCGAGCGGCCGGTGGTGGACTTGCCACAGCCGGATTCGCCGACCAGCGACAAGGTTTCACCCGGCAGCAAATCAAACGAGATATTCTCCACGGCGTGCACCGCACCGGTTCTACGGCTGAACAGCCCTTCGCGAATGCTGAAGCGCGTGCTCAGGTTCTTCACTGACAGCAGCGGCGTTTGCCCTTGTGGTGTCTGGCGCGCCTGCGCCACCGGCGCTTCGCCGTTGAGCGCAAACTTACGCGGTCCATCAATGCCGCGCATGGCACCCAGCTGCGGCACGGTCGCAATCAGCGTGCGGGTATACTCTGCTGCCGGGGCTGAAAAAATCGCGGCGGTGCTGCCGCTTTCCACCATCGCGCCCTGGTACATCACCAGCGTGCGGTCGGCGACTTCTGCCACCACGCCCATATCGTGGGTGATGAACAGCACGGCGGTGCCTTCCTCCTCCTGCAGGGTCTTGATCAGGTCAAGGATTTGCCCCTGAATCGTGACGTCGAGCGCCGTGGTCGGCTCGTCGGCAATCAGCAATTTTGGACGCAGCGCCAGCGCCATGGCGATCATCACGCGCTGACGCATGCCGCCGGAAAAGTGGTGCGGGTAATCACTGAAGCGTTTGGCCGCGTTGGGAATACGCACTTTTTCCAGCAGCCGGATGGTCTCTTCGCGGGCGGCGCGTGCGCTGATTTTGCGGTGCGCGATCAGCGCCTCAGCAATCTGGTGACCGATAGTGAACGACGGATTAAGGCTGGTCATCGGCTCCTGGAATATCATCGCGATGGCATTGCCACGGATATCGCGCATTGCACGTTCGCTCAGCGTGAGCAAATCCACGCCGTTCAGCAGCACTTTGCCGCTGATACGTGCGTGACGACTATTCAGCAGACGCATGATCGCCATCGAGGTAACGCTTTTGCCTGAGCCCGACTCACCCACAATCGCCAGCGTTTCACCGGCCCCGAGGGTAAAAGAGACGTTTTTCACCACCTCACGCCAGCGGTCATCGCTGCGAAACGCGACGGTGAGATTTTCGATGCTCAGCACCGGCGGGTCAGCGCGATTCATTGTGCCGCCACAAAACGCGCCGAGCGGGTGCTGACCGGCACAAAGGTAAAATCGGTATCGAACGGATAAGCCGGCTGCAGCTTGCGCTTGCGCACCAGCCGTTCAACATACTGATCGACCACCCCTTCCGACAGCGCCATCAGGTTGGGATTGGCAATCGGCGCCAGCTCGGGCGACAGGTAACCGGATTTCACCACCACAATTTTTGCCTGGCGCGGATCGAGTCCGAGCAGGGCGAAATCCGCCAGGTTGTGATAAGGACGACGCCGATCGGCAACTACCACGGTAATGCCTGCAATCTTCAGCAGCGCCTGACGGGCAACCGAACGGGCATCATCACTCAGCAGCAACACGTCAAACTCGCCGCTGACTTTGCCGCCGGCAGGATCCAGCGTGGCACCGATAGTCAGGGAGAGCCGGGCACCGACGCCCGCGGCGAAGGCCGCCTCCGTGGCCGGTTTATCGGTAATGCCGGCAACGATGACATCCTGCGCATTTTGCCGCAGCAGTTCGGCCAGAACATCGGCCCGATCGCCCACGCCGCCGCCGGTCGGGTTATCACCGGAGTCGGCGAGAATCACCGGTCCGCCAGGGCTGGAAATCGCCATGCGTACGCACTCTTCAGTACTGCCGGTCACGCAGCCAAACACAAATTGCTCACGCGCCTGCCAGTAAGCCAGCGCCAGTTTGGCCGCCTGCTCAGACAGCACATCGGCATCGGTACCGGTCATGATGGCGGCCGCCGTGGCGCGTGGCTCATCCGCCCAGACATAGCCAACCATCAGCGAAGCATCCCAGATATGTTCAAGTGCGTTAATCCCGGGCAGGCTGGCGTAAAGGCTTTTGGCCGGTTCATCTTCCGTGCTGGTGCGCTCGCCTGGTAGCACTACGGGGATCGGTGCCCACACCACACCCGGTCGGATGCCGCTTTGCAGGCTATTGACCAGCATTGAGACGGAGCGGCGCATGGTCTCTTCCACATCGATATGGGGTGCCGTGCGATAGGTCGAAAACATATCGATCGCGTCGATGATGCGCTGCGAGACATTACCGTGCAGATCGTAGCTGACGCTAATCGGACAATCGGGCCCGACCAGCTCGCGCGTCGCGCTAATCCAGTCGCCTTCCGCGTCTTCCATCCCTTCGACATATACCGCGCCGTGCATCGCCAGGTAAACGCCATCCACGGGCAAATACGCCTCGAGCCGACGGAGAAACTCCTGTTTGAAGGCATCATAGGTCACACGTGCCACCGGCCCACCGGCAATGGCGCGGGCGTGAAAGGTCGGCAGAAATTCGGCCGCGTAATCCTGCAGAAAGGCGAAATAGGGATTGGACGTCATCGTTTCACCCCGCACGATGCGGAAGTCGTCGGCGTAATTGAGCACCGGATTCCAGGTACTGCATTCAGTATGAATTCCACCATAGGCAATGCGCATAACAGACTCCGCTAGTCGGGTAAGTGAACGATAAAACGGTAAGCCGCCACACTGGCTGCGGCGCGGGCCCAGCTGAACTGATCAATCGCCATGCTGGTGATGGGCGTCTTGCCCATGATTGAAGGCAACACGTGACTATCTACCGCCTGCATCACCACGGTTCTGAGCAGGCCGTCGAACGCATCCGGCTGATGGGCGATGATAATCATCTCCGGATCGTTCATCTGAATGATGTTGGCGATGGCGAGGCCAAGTGCGTCACCTGCCTGGTGCAGAATGGCAATCGCGGCGCTATTGCCTTTTACCGCCAGCGCTTCCAGTTCGGCAACGCTGGTGCAGGGCAGCTGTTTGTCACGCATGCTTTCACGCATTGCAGTGAGCGATGCCAGCGTATCAAGGCAGCCGCGTTTGCCGCAGCGGCACGGGCGGCCGCCGGGCTCTATGGTACAGTGAGCAATTTCACCGGCCCCACCGTGCGCGCCGCGGTGCAGCTGCCCCTGAAAGAAGTGCGCGGAGCCAATGCCGTCGCCGTGGGAAATCAGGGTGAAATTCCGTGCCTTTTTCGCCACGCCGAAAATCTTTTCGCTGACCGCCAGAGCTTTGGCATCGTTTTCCAGTGACACCTCCAGACCGGTTTGCGCGTTAAGCAGTGCCGCCAGCGGGACGTTTTTCCAGCCCAGCAGGGCAGACTGAACGCACACCGCCTGGTTTTCATCCACAAAGCCGGAAAGCGTGACGCCCAGCCCGATAAGCTGGTCGGCGGAGATGCCTTTTTGTGCAAGCAGGCCGGGGATGGCGGCGGCCAGCGCACCAGCCAGCAGCGCAGGATCGGGATTCAGCGGCATGTGGGTACTGGCCAGGATGCGGCCGTGCATATCCGTCAGCACCAGATACACATCGTCACCGAGCAACGACGCACCGAGAAAATAGGCGCTGTCGGCACGCATTTTTAATAACACCGAAGGCCGACCCTGACCGTTACTTTCTGGAATGCTCTCTTCAAGCAGTCCTGCGCTAAGCATCTCTTTGATTAATGTGCTGATTGCGGCTTTACTCAGCTTCATTTTTTCCGCAATTGCCGTGCGGCTCATGCCATGCGAAGCAATTAATAAACGCAGAATTTGTTGCTGATGAGCATTAAGCATCCGGGTTCTCACGGCACAGGCTGTATTAGGCCGACAATAATCAGCCGTGAAAACAAATTCAAGCGCATTTAGTTTATTTTCTGAATGCAGATCGAATTATAAGTAAAATATATGAACTGACATCTTGGCTTTTGTTTGCAGAGTGTGCCTTATATAGCGTCGAGCCCGTTCTTCTGCTGCCGTTAACATGATCAAAGCGTATGGCAGGCGATGGCGTGCAATGACAGTCAGCTGCCTGCCGGGCGATGACTCTTCACTCTTTGTCACTGATTCACTGAGGCCTTCATGCAAAGCACACTCAAGCATTTCAGGATACTGACACTTGCCGCGGGTATTCTGGCGTCGTTTTCCAGCGCATCGGTTTTGGCTGCTCAGCTGGTCATTATGCAAAACGAACCGCCGCGCAGCATGGACCCGGGCAATCAGACCGCGACCTTTACTGGCACGGTGCTGGACCCGATGTATGAAGGCCTGACGCGGCTCGGTGACGATGGCAAAATCATGCCGGCTCTGGCGCTCTCCTGGCATGCCGACGACAGCGGACTGCACTGGGAATTTACGCTGCGTCCCAACGTTAAATTCCACGATGGCACGCCATTTAATGCCGATGCGGTCGTTGAAAACTTTCAGCGTCATCTGGATACGAAGCGCGGTCTCGCCGGAAGTGGGAAAATTCGCACCTTTATTCAGGACGTGCAGAAAAAAGATGACTTAACCGTCACCTTCACACTGAAGAAAATTAATCCGGCGTTTTTAACTGTGCTAGC
The DNA here is from genome assembly GCF_011752635.1 of Pantoea sp. Cy-640. NCBI lineage: Bacteria > Pseudomonadati > Pseudomonadota > Gammaproteobacteria > Enterobacterales > Erwiniaceae > Pantoea > Pantoea sp. Cy-640. The sequence goes on from NZ_VWXB01000002.1 coordinate 530,172, forward strand.
CTCCGGCCCGGGATTAATGGTGAGTCCTCAAGCTGACAAAGCCGGCACGATCAATAATAAAGCCGACGGTACCGGGCCCTATAAACTGGCGCAGTATAAATCCGGTGAATTTGTCCTGGAGCAGAAGAACCCGGACTATTGGGGCAAGTCTGCCGGGCCGGACGAAATAAAATGGACCTGGAGCAGTGAGCCGTCAGTCATGAATATGGCGCTGCAATCCGGTCAGGTCGATATTATTAACCCGGTGCCGCCGCAATTTGCCGGCATGTTAAAAAATAATCCCGGCGTGCAGTTAAAACAGTCGCCGGGCGCGGCGGTATTCTGGATCGATCTCAATACGCAGAGTAAAGCCCTCAGCGATGTCAGAGTACGCCAGGCGCTGAACTTCGCGACCGACCAGCAGGCGCTGGTGAAAGCGGTGATGTTTGGTTATGCGCAGCCGGCCAATTCCCCGCTGGCGCCGGTCGATGCCAACTACGACAAAGCGTTGCATGACTATCCGTACGATGTGCAGAAAGCCAAAGACCTGCTTAAGGCAGCGGGCTATGCCGACGGCTTCGCCATGTCGATTGCCGTGCAGGCACCCGACGCACGCACCGCGCAGGTTCTGCAGGGTATGTGGAGCAAAATTGGCGTCAAGCTCAGCGTGCGCCAGATGGAGAGCGGCGTATGGGCCAAAGCGGCGTTTGCCGATGCCAAAGAGAAAGCCGCGCAGGGTACGGACGCGGTGCTGGCGTCCTGGTCTTCGGGGTTGTACGGCTCGGATCTGCAGTTGCGTCCGCTGTATCACAGCAGCAGCTTTGCGCCCGGCGGGGCCAACCTCGGCTTCTTCAGCGACAAACGTACCGATGAGCTAATCGATAGCGCCGCCTCCACGCTCGACGATGCCCAGCGCAAAGCGCTCTATTTCCAGGCACAGCAGCGGATCAGCGGACTCGCCCCGCAGGTGCTGCTCTACTATCAGGACGATCTGTATGCGACGCGCAAAAATATCAGTGGCGTGACAATGCAACCGGGCGGCCAGATTGTGGTCCGTGATGCCGTGAAGAAATAGTGCTGATGGCTGATTAATATGAAAGCGTATGTCGCAAAAAAGGTGCTCTCGCTGCCGTTAATTATCTTCGGTGTGTCGATCATCGTGTTTATCGCCATCCGCGCGCTGCCGGGCGATCCGGCACGCCTGATGGCCGGCCCGGAAGCGCCGCAGGAAGCAGTGGACAGTATGCGCGTGCGCCTCGGGCTGGATCAGCCTTTGCCGCTGCAATACGTCAGGTTTGCCGGTGAAGCGCTGCATGGCAATCTTGGGCTGTCGCTGCAGTCGCAGCGTCCGGTGATGACCGAAATCAGCGAACGCCTGCCGTACACGCTGTCGCTGGCGGCGCTGGCGTACCTGCTGGCAATTGCCATCGGCGTGCCGGCGGGCATGACCGGGGCCATTTACCGACAGCGCATTCCCGATCAGATCGTCATGGTACTGACCATTGCCGGTGCCTCGATTGCGAACTTCTGGCTGGCGTTGCTGGCGATGAACTACTTTGCGGTTCAGCTCGGCTGGCTGCCGCTACTCGGCGCTGATTCGTGGCGCAACTATGTGATGCCGACCGTGACGCTGGCGATTCTCCCGATGGCGATGATCGCGCGGATGACGCGCTCCAGCATGCTGGATGTGCTCAGTCAGGACTATATCCGTACCGCCAGAGCCAAAGGATTATCGTCGGCCAGCGTTAACTGGAAACACGCGCTGCGCAATGCGCTGATACCGATTGTCACCATCGTCGCGCTGAATTTTGGCAGCCTGATCGGAGGTGCAGTGGTGACAGAGTCGGTGTTTAACTGGCCGGGTATTGGCCGCCTGTTGGTGGATTCGGTGAAATACCGCGATTATCCGGTGATTCAGGGCGTAACGTTAGTGGCGGTAACCGGCGTGGTGTTGATGAATCTGGTGGGTGAGATAGTGATTGGCCTGCTCAACCCGAAAATAAGGTTCGACTGATGAACAGTTTCGACACGTCTCTCCAGCCGCCGCCCGCGCGCCGCCGCCAGATCGTGAGGTTTTTGCTTGGCAACCCTTCAATCACGACCGGAGGCGGGCTGGTGCTGCTGGTGGTGCTGGCTGCCCTTTTCGCACCGCTGATCACTCACTGGGATCCCATCGAGCAGGATCTGTTGAACACGTTGCAGGCACCTTCCGCTGCCCACTGGTTCGGCACCGATGATTACGGCCGCGATATTTTTGCCCGCGTCATTTATGGCGCGCGCATCACGCTGTTTGAAGTCAGCCTCAGCGTAGCCATCTCGATGGCGATCGGCATTCCTCTGGGCATCATCTCGGGGCTGGCCGGACGCAAAATTGATGCGCTGATCATGTGGCTGATGGATATTATTTTCGCCTTCCCCGGCATCGTACTGGCGATTCTGATTGTCAGCGTGCTCGGCGAGGGGCTGACAAACATGCTGATCGCCATTTCGTTGTTCTCGATCCCGGTATATGCACGTCTGAGTCGCAACCTGACGCTGGGACTGAAAAACATGGAGTATATCGAAGCGGCGCATATGCTTGGCGTGCGATACCCGCGCATTATCACGCACTATATTCTGCGCAACGCCATTGGCCCGTTGATTGTACAGTCGACGCTGACGGCTGGCGCGGTAGTGCTTTCTGCCGCCAGTCTGTCGTTTCTCGGACTGGGCGTGCAGCCGCCGATGCCGGAGTGGGGCACCATGATGAGCGATGGCCGCAACTTTCTCGGGCTAAATATTTACGTCTCCCTATTTCCCGGACTGGCGATTTTGATTACCGTGCTCGGTTTTAATGTGCTGGGCGACGGCCTGCGCGATGTAATGGATAAACGTTTATGACTCACCCGCACTCAACCGTGATCTGCCTCGATTTGGGCGGCTCCTTTATCAAGCTTGGCGTGATGGATGCACAGGATCGGCTAACGCTGCTCGATCAGCAAAAAATCCCGGCGACGGACTGGCAGGCATTTTGCGCCAGAGTCAGCGAGATGATCGCCGGGCAGCATAACCATTTCAGCAGCCAGGCGGCTGTCGCCATCTCTACGGCGGGCATTGTGGCACCGCAAACCGGCGAAATGTTTGCCAGCAACATCCCGGCTTTTCACCGGCGTAATCTGGCGCGGGAACTGGGTGAGGTGCTGCAGCGGCCAGTGATCGCGCACAACGACGCCGACTGCTTTGCCCTGGCCGAGGCGCTGGCCGGCAGCGGCAAAGGGCACAAAGTGGTGTTTGGCGCGATTCTCGGTTCCGGCGTGGGTGGTGGTCTGGTGGCGGACGGCCGCATAATCACCGGACAAAACGGCCTGACCGGCGAATGGGGCCACGGGCCGATTACCCTCACGGAAGTGATGCTGGCGCATGGTCGCGTGCGCGTGCCGCGCCAGGCGTGTCCCTGCGGCCAGACAGGGTGTCTGGACACCTACGGCGGCGCACGCGGACTGGAAACGCTGCATCAGGTGCTGCACGCTGAAAGCGCCAGCAGCGTGGAAGTCATTGCCCGCTGGCAGCAGGCAGAAGCGCGGGCGCAGCAGACGATAGAAGCCTGGCTGCAACTGGTGAGCGAGCCGCTCGCCTACACCATTAACATTACCGGTGCGTCGCGGGTGGCGGTAGGCGGTGGACTGGCTTCGGTCACCCCGCTGATTGCTGCGCTTAATGATGCGGTGCAGCGCTGCGTGTTGCGCAGCACAGCGCATGCGCTGGTGGTGCCGGGCGAGTTTGCCCATCAGGGCGGCATGGTGGGTGCGGCGCTGCTGGCGCGGCAGGCGCTCAGCGCGTCCTGAGCTTTTGCCCTTTCGCCCGTTGCTGGCGCTTTTCGGTTACCGTGTTGCGCTCAAGACTTCGTTGAACCCGATTCAACCTTAAATGCGCTAAGCTTGACGCGCTAAAACCCGCAGCAAAGAGGCTGGTGAACAGACACTGTCGCCAGCCTCTTTGCTGTTTTTTTCACCTGCGGTACGGATAAAAACATGTCATCAGTACAACCTCAACTCTCTCAGCTTCCGGACGAGGCCTCGCTGCCGCGTCACAGCGTGCCAAAAGCGCTGTTCGCGCTGGGCACCGGTGGATTTGCCATCGGCACCGGTGAATTTGTCATCATGGGCCTGCTGCCCGATGCGGCGAAAGGCCTGAACGTCACCATTCCTGAGGCCGGCCATCTCATCAGCATTTATGCCCTCGGCGTAGTGATTGGCGCGCCGCTGCTGGCTATTCTCGGCGCGCGGGCTTCACGGCGTAATTTCCTGATGACGCTGATGGGCCTGTTTGCGCTGGGTAATCTGCTGAGTGCTGTCGTGCCGGGCTACCCTGCGATGCTGGTGGCCCGCTTTCTGGCGGGCTTTCCCCACGGTACTTTCTTTGGCGTTGCGGCGCTGGTGGCGGCAGGACTGGTGGAGCGCGCGCGGCGCGCGCAGGCGGTGTCGATGGTGCTGCTGGGATTAACCATCGCCAATCTGATTGGCGTACCTGCCGTTACCGCCATCGGCCAGTGGTTTGGCTGGCGTGATGCGTTTGCCATCGTCGGCGGACTGGCGCTGCTGACGCTGCTACTGGTGTGGCTTTGGGTACCCAATGTGGCCGGTGACAAGCAGGCCAGTCCACTGCGCGAGCTCTCGGCGCTGACGCGCAAGCAGGTTTTGCTGACGCTGGCGATTGGCGCGATTGGCAGCGGCGGCATGTTCTCGGTATTCAGTTACGTTAAACCCACCATGATGGAACTGGCCCACCTGCCGGAAAATCTGGTACCGGCGATACTGGCGCTGTTTGGTCTTGGCATGATTATCGGCAACCTTGTCGGGGGACGTCTGGCCGATCGCGGGCTGGAGAAAACCATCCGCATTATACTGGTGTGGTCGCTGCTGGTATTGAGCGCGTTTGTCTTCGCGGCGCATTATGCGCTGGCGGGCGCGCTTAACGTGATGCTGGTCGGTACCATGGTGGCGCTGGGAAGCGTGCTACAAATCCGCCTGATGGACGTGGCCGGTGATGCACAAACCCTGGCGGCCGCACTTAATCACTCAGCGTTTAACATTGCCAACGCGCTGGGGGCGTGGCTCGGCGGCATCACCATTTCCGCCGGGCTGGGCTGGCAGTCTACCGGCTGGGTTGGGGCCATTCTGTCCGTACTGGGGCTGCTGATTCATGCCGTTGCGGTGCGCGATGCGCGCCGGACGCCGGCGCTCGCCATAAAATAATTTTACCGCGCGGGAATAAACGCCGCGCTGGTTCGTCTTATGCTCACTTTTCCTTACTGAGTTGGCTAAGATGAACTTTAAACCTACGGTCAGACATCTGCCGTTGTTACTGCTGGTGGTCATTATTCCCGGATTACTGCTGGTGCTGTTTCTTGCTGCAGGCGGCTGGCTGACGCCGCAGCGCCTCAGTGCGCAAAGTCTGGTGCAGTCGCTGCAGCAAAACAGCGGTGTGCATCCGGGATACCGGCGCAATCATGCCAAGGGCGTGTGCGTTACCGGTGATTTTACCTCCAGCGGCAACGCGGCGTTTCTGTCACGCGCCAGCGTTTTCCAGCCGGGTACGGTGCCGGTGATTGGCCGCTTTGCCATTGCCGGCGGTAATCCGCACGCGCCGGACTATGGCGTGCCGGTGCGCAGCCTGGCGCTGGAATTTCAGCTGGCGCACGGCGAGCAGTGGCGTACCGGCATGAACGCGCTGCCGTTTTTCCCGGTCAGTACGCCGCAGGCTTTTTACGATCAGCAGCAGGCCAGTCGACCGCTGCCGCAGACCGGTAAACCTGATGCGCAAAAGCTGATGGCGTTTACCGTTGCCCATCCCGAAGTTAAACCGTTCTTTGCCTGGGTGAAAACCCATGTACTGGCCGCCAGCTGGGCGCAGGAGCAGTACAACAGCCTGAATGCCTTCCGCTTTACCAATGCGCAGGGGGAAACGCGCTTTGTGCGCTGGAGTCTGGTGCCACGTACGCCATGGCAGCCGATCAGTGCCGCTCAGCAGCAGCAGCCGGATTATCTGCAGAGCGACCTGCACGACCGGCTGGCGACCGCACCGCTGAAGTGGGATCTGGTGATCAGCGTGGCTCAGCCCGGCGATGCGGTGAACGATGCCAGCAAGGTGTGGCCAGCCGATCGGCAGCAGGTTGTCGCCGGTACGCTGACGCTGCGCGACAGCAGCCCGCAACAGGGCGGCAGCTGCAATGACATCAATTACGATCCGCTGATTCTGCCGCAGGGCATCAGCGGTTCTGACGATCCGCTGCTCAACGCGCGCTCCGCCGCTTACGCAAAATCTTTCAATCTGCGCACGGCTGAACAGGCGCACCAGCAGGAGAAAAAATCATGAGTCACCAGACAACCCTGTTTCATCCGCTGCTGCGCATCGTACACTGGTTGATGGCACTGGCCGTGCTGACCATGCTATTTATCGGCGTGGCGATGGTGGCGGATATCTCGGCTGCCCATTCACTGCTGCTGGCGATACACAAACCGCTCGGCGTGGTAATCGCGTTGCTGGTGGTCGTGCGTATCGGGCTGCGGCGTTACTATGGTGTGCCCGCCATGCCCGCGTCGGTGCCGGGCTGGCAGCAAACGGTGGCTCATTTGACCCATCTGGCGCTCTATTTACTGATGCTGGCGCAACCGCTGGTAGGCTGGGCGATGCTGTCGGCAGGCGGGTTTCCAGTGACTATTGGCGAGGGACTGGTGCTGCCGCCGCTGCTGCCGGTTAGCGTGGAAAGTTATGCCGTGCTGCGCCCGTTACACTCGCTGCTGGCGTTTAGTCTGTTCGCGCTGATCCTGGCCCATCTGGCTGCCGCGCTGCTGCATGGTGTGATTTTACGTGATGGCGTGCTGAGTAGCATGACCGGCCTGCGCCGGGTGCGAGAGCAAAAATAATGTCTGCATTGAGCGATGACGAAATCCGCGCATTACTGCCGCATTTGCAGCGTTTTGCGCTGGGGCTGACGCGTGAGCGCATGGCCGCTGAGGATCTGGTACAAAACACGCTGGTCAAAGCACTGGACGCGGCGCGCGATGACACGCGCAGTCTGCGTGCCTGGCTGTTTTCCATTCTCTGGCATCAGTTCATTGATGGCGAACGCCGCCGCAAGCGCTGGCAGGCGATTATGACGCTGTTCAGCCGCGCCGAGCCCTTTGCCGAGTCGGCTGAGCATCACGCCATCGCCGATGAGATGCTGGCGCTGTTCGCCCATCTGCCGGCTGACAGTCGCGCATTGCTGCTCCTGGTTAACGTTGAAGGCATGCGTTATCAGGAAGCGGCTGACACGCTGGACATTCCGCTGGGCACCGTGATGTCACGGTTATCGCGGGCGCGAAAACAGTTGCAGCACATGACCGAAGGCCTGCCGGCCCCGGTGACGTTGAGGAGATTAAAATGAAGATCCCGCCCGATGAGAACCAGCTGCACGCCTGGCTGGATGGTGAACTGGATAGCGCCAGCCATCAGGCCGTCAGCGACTGGCTGACGCAGCATCCTGACGTCGCCGCCCAGGTTGAGGGCTGGCGTCAGGACAAGCTGCGCTTGCAACAAAGCCTGCAGCGCAACATGGCGCGAACCGCCTTTACGCCACTGCAGCCAGCACAGCTGCGCCAGCGGCGTGCGCGGCAGCGTTATCAGCGGCTGGCGCTGGCCTGCTCGCTGGTGCTGGCGTTGGGGATCGGCAGTCTGTCCGGCTGGCAGATGACTGAACGCTTACAGAATCACCCGTTACCGATGGAGGATGCGGTACAGGCTTACCGGTTATTCGGCGATGGCGCGCAGCAGGCGACGATGGACATTAGCACCCATCAGACGACACAGCTGGCCAGCTGGCTGGGCCGCTATTTTATCAACGGTACGCTGCCGCCCAATCTGGAACGCTTTGGCTATCAGCTCATCGGCGCGCGCCTGATGGCGAATGAGCATGGCGCCTCGGCGCTGGTGCTGTATCAGACCGCCAGCGGCACGCGCGTTGGCTGGTACATCCGCCCGCAAACCGTGCGGCTGGAAAAGGGGTCGCGCCAGGCGGACAACCTGGTGGCGCAATACTGGAGCGATCGCCACTATAACTATGCGCTGGTGAGCCCGATGAGCGGCGAAGCCGCACCGGCGCTGCGTGCTGCGATAGGCAGCGAAGTGGGCTGATTCATTTGCCTGCCAGCTTTGCCTGCAGGAACGTCATAAATACTCGATTGATCTCGCTGCGCTGGCGATGCTGCGGATAAAGCGCATTCAGGTGCAGCGAGGCCGGATGCCAGTCATCCAGTACCGTCACCAGCTCACCTCGCGCCAGCGCCGGAGCCACGATAAACTCCGGCAGCAGGATCAGCCCCAGCCCGGCGACGGCCGCATCACGCAGCATTTCTCCGTTATTGCTGACCATCGGTCCCTGGACCGCCAGCACTTTACGCATGTCGCCCTGAAACAGCTCCCAGCCGGTCTGGCTTTCACGTCCATAGCGCAGGCAGAGATGCTGCAGCAGATCCTCCGGCTCACGCGGTGCGCCGGCGCCATGCAGGTAGGCCGGGCTGGCGCAAATCACGCGGCGGAATTCGCCCAGCCGTTTGGCGATCAGGCTGGAGTCCGGCAGCGTGCCGATGCGGATCGCCATATCAAAACCTTCACCCACCATATCCACATGCCGATCGGCCAGTTCCACCTGGAACTGGATACCGGGATGCTGGCTCAGGAATTCGGCGATATAAGGGGAAAGATGGCTGATGCCGAACGACATCGGTACGCTGAGACGAAAACTGCCGCGCAGCACCTGACGACGACCGGACACCGCCAGTTCGGCTTCCTGCACATCATCCAGAATGCGCTGCGCATGCTGGGCAAACAGCTGGCCGTTGTCGGTAACGGACAGTTTGCGCGTATTGCGATTCAGCAAACGCGCCCCGAGCGACTCTTCCAGCGCGGCGATGCGTCGGCTGACGTATTGCTTGGAGAGCATCAGCTGTTCAGCCGCAGCGGTAAAGTTGCCCGCTTTGATTACGGCGACGTAAATCCGTAGATCTTCAATCTGCATATTGTCCACTTATCTGTGACAGTCATTGTCATACAGGCGCATTGTTGGGCAAATCAGTTTACGTATACTGGTCAGCAACGGGAAGGGCCTTCGCCCTCCAGCTAAAAATTTAAGGAGCAGACCATGATTGAACAACGACTGTCCGAACAACGTGGCTTAGGCGATCACGGCTGGCTGCATTCACGCCATACCTTTTCGTTTGCCAGCTACTGGGACCCACAACAGACCGGTTTCTCCGATCTGCTGGTGATTAACGATGATCAGGTAGCACCGGGTCGCGGTTTCGGTGCGCATCCGCACAACAACATGGAAATTATCTCCTACGTGCTGGAAGGCGCGCTGGAGCATAAAGATTCCATGGGTACCGGTTCGGTTATCGTGCCCGGTGACGTGCAGCTGATGAGCGCCGGCAGCGGCGTAACGCACAGCGAGTTTAACCACTCGAAACAGGATAATGTGCACTTCCTGCAGATCTGGATTGTGCCGGCAGAACGCGGTACCGAGCCAGGTTACCAGCAGGTGTCAGTGGCAGAGGCCGACAAACGCGGTCAGCTACGCCTGATTGTTTCGCCACAAGGCGACAATGGCTCGCTGCGCGTACGTCAGGATATGCGTATTTACGCGGGACTGTTTGACGGTGCCGAGCAGCAGACGCTGGAACTGGCTAACGATCGCTATGCTTATATTCACGTGGCGCGCGGCAGCATTGAAGTGAATGGCGTGAGCTTTAACGCCGGCGACGGCGCGCGCGTACGCAATGAGACGGCGCTGCAGTTCGCTAACGGTAACAATGCTGAAGTGCTGGTGTTTGATTTACGACCAGTAGAAGTTAATCATCCGCAGCGTTAATTCATTGCGCGGTAAGTCAGCGAGGCATGGCGTGAACCTTCACGCCATGCCTTTTTATTTGGCTTAAGGTACGAATAATAACCAGCACCTGACAGGTCCGGCATAAAATAGGAATTTTTACCTTCCACAAAAATGCAAAGCCCCTTAAATTTGCCTCCAGGATAAGCACGCTACGCCAGGTATTTGGCGGCTAAACAACAAACAAAGTTAACACTATTACATTCCATTAGAATTAATGGTAATGAGGATTTTGATGGTTTTAAAACGCAGCTTTAATATCGCAGTGGTATTGGTTTTAGCCTTTTCTGTAACGGCTTGTGGCATGTCTCATCGTGGTCGCAACACCGCCATCGGTGCGGGTGTGGGTGCGGTGGGTGGCGCCGTTCTGACCGGCGGCAGCACCTTCGGTACCCTCGGCGGCGCGGCTATCGGCGGCCTGATTGGTCACGAAGTCAGCCGTTAATTTCACCGCTACTCAGGATTTCGCCAGCCGGAATGCTGGCGAAATTTTAAACCACTTCATTCTTAAATCCTTATTCGTCCACTTTTCTCTTTTATCCATCGCCGGATAGCATCGTGGTTTATTTGGCTGCAATGATAAACACACCTAATCGCGATGCGAGATGTAAAACCTCGCCATAAGTATCGGAATCATCAATCAGGCTTAATGATTTATTAAGTGGCGTCAGCATGCCCGGTGAAATTCGATCGCCAAATAACATCACTGCCCGCGCTGAATCATCCTGACGGGATATCCATGAAAGGCCCTGCGCTGATTCGCTCTGATGATGCAGAGCGGCTGCCCAGCGTCGGGTGAGGGGATAGTGATGTTTTTCTGTATCAATAAGCTGCTTACGCGTGATACCTAACTTGCGCAATGCGATGCTGCTCAGGTCGATTAGCAGCATATCTTCATTAACTTTAAGACAGGAATGAAGTTGATGATGTAATTTGTTCTTATCCTGCGTCTTAAGACCGGGTGCGAAGGGCACGTCATGAAATACCGTTTCCATTAATGCGCAGTCTCTGGTCGAACCGCCGTAAAGGGTCGGTATTGGCTGCCCATGTCTGGTTTTTATCGGACTGAAGCGGGCATTCCCTTTCACTCCGGGATTGAACTGGTTGGCGGCATAACGCGACAGATGGACCCGGTGCAGAATGCTTCCTGCTGAAAGCGTAATAAATGAAAGCTGAAGTAAAGCGCCTGGCAATGGCGCACCTTCTTCGGAGTAATAACAGGCAGAGTTGATAAATCATCAGGTTGCGCCGCAGTGCTGCGCTTATCCATGCGTTATTCCTTCCATTTCATCCAGAGCGGCGTCGATGACGCGTTGCGCTTCGGTTAGCAGTAGATCCTGTGGCCGTTTGCCCGCAAGGAAACTGTTATTCGACAGAAACCACAATGCGATAGCCCAACTGTCTTTGTGTCCGGCAAAAATCCTGAGTATCTGAGCCAGTGGTTTAACCGGGCGAAAGTGCGTGTCGCGATCCAGGCCATAATCGGGGAAATAATCTATCCCATTGTGATTGATGGCAAATATCTGGCCGCTTTTTTTCCATTTATTCGGCTGAGCGCTCGGATTTGTGGAACTCAACCCTGCCAGTTGCGCCACTTCTGCGGCGCTGAGCCAGTTTCCGCTCTCCAGTACGGCATTGCGCGCCTCTAGTAACATCGCCGCTTCTTTGAGTAAATGAGGCGAAGCTGGCACGCGCGGTAACATCGCACTGGCCAGTTGCTCCAGCGATTCCTGCCGCTGCCGCTGTTGAAAAATTGCAAACATGGATGAAGCGATTGCGGAAAGATTTTCTGACAGGTTGCGTAGCGTCAGCGCATCGCCTGGATGGTCGAAAGTAATGGCAACAACGTGACTGGCATGTGATTTTGACAGCCGACCCTGAATCTCCTGCGGGGTACCTGTCAGTGCAGAAACCCCGGTGTGATCTTTATCGCTAACCATCAGTTAACTCCCGCAAGGTTATTTGGGTTATCTGATTTTAACGATATCCCGAATAACTTGCAATGGCATTGACGGTGCTGCTTTAAGTAAGCAAGAGGCGAGAGGTAAGAGGGAGCACACTGCAGGAAAAGGATTGTTAAAAGTGGGAAAAGTTAACAATCCGTTTGAGGTTCAGTCGATCTGAAGCTGATGAATCATCAGAGCGGCGCGGGCGGCTTCTTTGCCTTTTTTAATAAAATGTTCGGTATAAAACGCTTCAATCGCGTCGACCGGCTGAAAATTGTGCGGAGTGAGTGATACCGAAAACACCGGAACATTGGTGGTGAGCTGCACATTCATTAGGCCATCGACGACGGCCTGCGCGACAAAGTCATGGCGATAGATGCCACCGTCGACCACCAGCGCGGCGCAGACAATCGCATCAAATTTGCCGGTTTCGGCCAGGCGTTTAGCCAGCAGCGGCATTTCAAACGCGCCGGGTACATCGTAGCTTTTTAATGTATTTTCGACGCCTTGTTCTGCCAGTTCCTGCTCAAATCCCACCAGCGCGTTGTTCACGATCGCCTGATGCCATCCTGCTTTGATAAAAGCCACACGAAACTTATTCATAATGCTTCCATGATTAGCTGAAAAATTTATAAGTGAATAATAAAAAAGTCTTTTTTATCATCTGCCCGCTATCCGTTTGGTATACCATATGTTGCAATTTTGATCCACAACGCGGGCAGTGTGGTTAACGTGCTGCTTGACGCCAGCCAGCGCCTGCAATACAAATAGACGCGTCGGGGGAGTCTCGCCTGAGAGACTGAGAGGCTAATAGCGCACTGCGCGGCTTAGCGACCCTTTGAACCTGACCCAGTTGATACTGGCGTAGGAAGACTGACGGCTTCATGTGCAAAGCCGTCTGGCGCAAAGGCGAGCCCGATCGCTGGCGTCGATTCCCTTCACCTGTATCTGCGGGTCTCAGTTATCACTGAGAGGCCGATGTGAATTTCCCAGATTATTTACCGGAACGTTGTTCATGAGCCGCTGGAGCGTGCTCGGTAGCGGCGTGTCCGGGCTTTGTGTTGCCACGCTATTGGCTGAGCGCGGCGAAACCGTCGAGGTCATTGATGATGAAGCGCGTCAGCCTGCCTCGTGGTTTGCCGGTGGCATGCTGGCGCCGTGGTGTGAAGCAGAAAGCGCGCCAGCGGAGGTGATTACCCTCGGCCAGCATGCTGCGGCCTGGTGGCAAACGCGCGTCAGCAGCGTGGTGCAGCAGGGCACGTTAGTGCTGGCACCGCCGCGTGATAACCCGGAGTTAAACCGCTTCGCGCGCATGACGACGGCGCATCAATGGGTTGATCCGGCGTCGCTTGAACCGGCGCTGGAAAACCGGTTTGCGCGCGGACTGTTTTTCCCGCGCGAAGCACATCTCGATCCGCGCCGTGCGCTGGCTGAACTGCGTGACAAACTGCTGCAGCGCGGCGTCCGCTTTGATGCGCGCCAGCCCTCGGGCCAGATCATCGACTGTCGCGGTATCCATGCCAGAGCGCAACTCTCCGGCCTGCGTGCGGTGCGCGGGGAAATGCTGATCCTGCAGAGTCATGAGGTGTCATTTTCCCGGCCGATTCGTCTGCTCCATCCGCGTTTTCCCTGTTATCTGGTGCCGCGTCGCGACGGCCACTTCATGCTCGGTGCCACCATGATCGAAAGCGACGATGCCAGCGCTATCAGCGTGCGCGCCATGATGGAACTGCTCAGCGCGGCCTACACCCTGCATCCGGCGCTGGCGGAAGCGCGCGTCATCGAAAGCGGCAGCGGTCTGCGTCCGGCATGGCCGGCTAATCTGCCGGAAATCCACTATCACAACGGTATTTTTTATCTTAACGGCATGTATCGTCACGGTTTTCTGCTGGCACCAATGATGGCAGAACAGCTGATGCAGCGCCTGTCCGGGGAGGTTAGCCATGAATATTCAGCTTAACGGCCGCACCATCAGCACTGAGGCCACCAGCCTCAGCGAATTGCTGATCGAACAGCAAATTGACGCGGTCTGTGTTGCCACCGCCTGCAATGGCGATTTTGTGCCGAAAAGTCAGTATGCCAGCCTGCAGTTACAGGAAGGCTGGCAGCTGGAAGTCCTGTCACCGATGCAGGGAGGCTGAGCGATGTTTTACGATTTTACACCGCAGTCACGGTTGCTGCTTGGCACCGCAGGCTACCCTTCACCGGCGATTTTGCAGCAGGCGATCGCCGCATCCGGCAGTGAAATTATCACTGTCAGCCTGCGCCGCGAAGGCACGGCGGGCGCGGCTTTTCGCGAGCTGCTGACGGGCCTGAATGTACGCGTGCTGCCCAACACCGCTGGCTGCCACACGGTCAAAGAGGCCGTCACCACCGCGCACATGGCGCGCGAGTTGTTTAACACGCCGTGGATCAAGCTGGAAGTGATTGGTCATGCCGACACGCTGCAGCCCGATCCGTTCGCGCTGGTCGAAGCGGCACGCATTTTGTGCGCCGACGGCTTCCAGGTGTTTCCTTACACCACGGAAGATCTGATTGTCGGTGAAAAACTGCTGGCCGCCGGCTGTGAACTGCTGATGCCGTGGGGCGCGCCCATCGGCTCCGGCCAGGGACTGCGAAATATTGACGGGCTGCGGGCGATGCGTGCCTGGTTCAGCGATATTCCACTGATCATTGATGCTGGCATCGGCGCGCCGTCACAGGCAGCGCAGGCGATGGAGATGGGCTTCGATGCCATCCTGCTCAATACCGCTGTGGCGAAAGCGGGCGATCCGGTGGCGATGGCGCGCGCGTTCAGCCAGGCGATCGCCGCCGGGCAGGGCGCGCGCGAGGCCGGGCTGATGGAGAAGCGTGATATGGCCGTGGCCTCAACGCCGATCTTCGGCCTCGCTAACCTGAACTAAGGAGCGCGCAATGGAACGCTACCAACGCCAGATGATGCTGCCGGAAATTGGCGTCGTCGGGCAGCAGAAACTGGCTCGCGCCCGCGTGCTGGTAGCCGGTGCCGGTGGGCTGGCCGCCACGCTGCTGCCTCAGCTGACGGGCGCGGGCGTCGGTCAGCTGTGTCTGTACGATGACGATCAGGTCGCGCTGCATAACCTGCATCGCCAGACGCTGTTCACCCTGCAGGATGTGGGTCGCAGCAAAGCTGTGGCGGCGCAGCAGGCTTTGCTGCTGCGCAATCCTGAGGTGCAAATCGACGCGGTGCCCGAGGCGCTGAGCGCCAGCAATATCGCGCAGGCGCTGGCGGGGTGCGATCTGGTGATTGATGCCGCCGATAACTTCGCGGTGACTTACCAACTGTCTGATGCCTGTTTCCAGGCAGGCATACCGCTGATCAGCGCCTCGGTGCTGGGTCGTCAGGGCTATGCTGGCGGTTTTTGCGGCGGCGCACCGAGCTACCGTGCGCTGTTTCCGCAGCTGCCCGCCTCCGCAGCTAACTGCAACACCGCCGGCGTGATGGGGCCAGCCGTGGCGGCGCTGGGGGCGATGCAGGCGCAGATGGCGCTCAGCGTACTGCTCGGCCTGCAACCCTCACCGCTCGGTTGCATGGTCAACTGTGACTTCGTCAGCTGGCACTTTCGTTCGTTCCGCTTTGATGCGGCACAGGAACCGGCCCAGCCCGGCGTGCCGTTTATTGATGCTCACCTGTTACAACCCGAAGACTGCATTGTGGAGCTGCGCAGCTGCGAAGAGGCGCCCGCCAGCGTGGCCGAACGGGTTGAGCGCGTGCTGCCGCACGAACTGGACGCCTGGCAGCCACCGGCGGATCGCCGCATCGTACTGGTCTGCGCCAGCGGCATCCGGGCGGCGCAGGCGGCCAGCGCGCTGGCGCAGCGCGGCTTTAATCAGCTGGCGATTCTGGCGGCGCGCCGGCCATGACGCAGGACATCCGCTTTGACCAGGTGAGCTTTGCCTGGGGCGAAAAACAGCTGTGCGATCGGCTCAATCTGCAACTGCGCGGCGGCAAAACCACGGTGCTGCTGGGCTGCAGCGGCATTGGGAAAAGCACGCTGCTGCGTCTGGTGGCCGGCTTAGTGCAGCCGCAGCAGGGCAGCCTGAGCGGTATTGCGCAGCACGTGGCATGGATGGGGCAGCAGGATCTGCTCTATCCGTGGCTGACGGTGCTGGAGAACGTGATGCTGACGGCGCGTCTGAGCGGTGCGAAGCCGGACCCCGTGCGGGCGCACAATTTGCTGGCGCAGGTGGGACTGGAAGACGAGGCGCAAGCCGCGCCCTCACAGCTCTCGGGTGGCATGCGACAGCGGGTCGCGCTGGCGCGCACGCTGTATGCGCAGCGCGAGCTGGTGCTGATGGATGAGCCATTCGCCACGCTGGATGTCATGACCAAACACCAGCTGCAAACGCTGACCGCGACGCTGCTGCGCGGCAAAACGGTGTTACTGGTGACGCACGATCCGCTGGAAGCCTGCCGCATGGCCGATGACATTCTGCTGTTGCACGGCCAGCCGCTGCAGGTGACGCACTGGCCTGTGCCGGCAGGTACGGTGCCGCGCGCGCTCAATGATGCCGGACTGCTGCAGGCGCAGGCCGAACTCTTTTCCCGACTGAATTCCTATGAAAAAGCTGAGTAGTGGTATCTACCTGATCGCGGTGGTGCTGGGCGTGTGGCTGCTGGCGCGCCACAACGGCGTACCGGCATTTTTGCTGCCGGCACCGCAGGCGGTGCTGGAGGCTCTGTGGCAAAAGCGGCAGCTGCTCGCGCATCACGCAATGTTTACGCTGGCGGAAATTGTGCTGGCGCTGCTGCTGGGCGTCGGCGGCGGCGTGGTGCTGGCGGTACTGATGGCCTCCAGCCCGCTACTGCGTCGGGTGCTGTTTCCGCTGGTGACAGCCAGCCAGACCATCCCGGTATTTGCGCTGGCCCCGCTGCTGGTGCTGTGGCTGGGTTTTGGCATCGCGTCAAAAGTCGTGGTGGCGGCGCTGATTTTGTTTTTCCCGCTGTGCCTGTCGCTGTTCGACGGTTTATGCCGTACGCCTGCCGGCTGGCTGGAGCTGGCGCAAACGCTGTATCCCTCGCGCTGGCGAATTTTCTGGCGCGTACGCTGGCCGGCTGCGCTGCCGCAGTTTTTCGCCGGCCTGCAGATGGCGGTGGTGCTGGCACCGATTGGGGTGGTGATCGGCGAGTGGGTCGGTGCCAGCGAAGGGTTAGGCTACCTGATGATGCAATCCAACGCGCGGCTGGAAACGGCCACCAGTTTTGCCGCACTGCTGCTGTTAATGAGCCTGGCGCTGCTGCTCTCAGCGGCCGTGGCGCTGGTGCGTAAAAAATTTCTCTGGCAATCATACTAAGGAACTTGAGTGAATAGACTTCTTCGTGCCATCGCTTCGTTACTGCTGCTGGCCACCGTCAACGCGCAGGCAGCCGAAAAGGTGCGGCTGCTGCTCGACTGGTTCATTAACCCTAACCACGCGGCGATCTTTGCCGCTCAGTACAGCGGGGCGTTTAAACAGCAGGGGCTGGATGTCGAGATGATCGCACCGGCGGATTCCGCGTCGGTACCGCTGTTACTGGCGGCAGGCAAAGCGGATCTGGCGATTAGCTATCAGCCGCAGCTCTATACGCTGGTGGACAAGCAGGTGCCGGTGATCCGGGTTGGTACCCTGATTAACCAGCCGCTGAACACCCTGACAGCCGTATCGGGCGATATCCACAGTATTAAAGACTTCGCCGGTAAATCGATTGGCTATGCGATTCCCGGCGCGGAAGATGTGGCTATCCGCAATATGCTGAAATCGCAGGGTGTCGACGTTAACAGCGTGAAGCTGGTCAATCTGAATATGGACGCCGTCTCCGCGCTGCTGACGCATAAAATTGACGGCGCGCTGACCATCTTCCGTAACTACGAGCTGCTGGATTTGCAGGACAAAGGCGCAAAGCCGGTGTCGTTTAAACCGGAAGATTACGGCGTGCCGGCCTACGATGAGTTGATCATTCTGGCCAACAGCAACACAGCGGCAAACGATCCTCGCATCCCGGCATTTCTGCGTGGGCTGGATGCGGGCATCGCCTGGCTGCGCGCTCACCCGCAACAGGCGTGGCAGGCGTTCATTAAGCGTTACCCTGAACTGGATACGCCGCTCAATCATCAGGCCTGGCAGGCGACGCTGCCTTATTTTGCATCGCACAGTGCGGAATTCAATCAGGCGCGTTATCAGGCATTTGGTGAATATATGAAAGCCAACGGGCTGATCACCACCGTGGCGCCGCTGGCGCGCTATTCATTGTAGTCCGTCCGCTTGCGCCGTTTTCCCGGGCCGGGAGAACGGCGCGCGTTGACATTGCGTGCGGCCGGGGGACAAACGGAGACCCGCATCCCCGGTTTTCGGAAAATACTGGATTTCTGTGACTGTTATCACTGCGCGGGTAACGCTAAAATAAATACTTCTCATTTAGCAGAAGGTTTTTCGTCACGATGTTTTCGCGTTTCACACTGGCCACGTTAACGGCCACACTCCTGCTCACCGGCTGCGCGCGTCATGCTGCCAGCGACAGCAGCGCTGATGCTGCCGCCGCAGAAGCCCCGGCTACCGCTTCCGCTCCGGTCGAGAACAACGACAGCGCTTCGCCGTTTGCCAGCGGACCGACCGTCATCAATGTCTCCCATCTGGTGACGCGCACCGACGATGGCTCATCCGTGTACGTGACGGTGGATGGGCAGGAAGCCGGACTGCTGCAAAAGGGCGAGAGTAAAGAGCTCCGCGTTCCGGCCGGTAAACACCAGATTGGCGGCTACGTGCAGACACTGTTTGGTTTTGGCAAAGTGACCATTCCTGCGGTCGATGTCACCACAGACACCAATGGCCCGAAAAACGTGGTCTATTCCGTTACGCGGCAAAAACCGCAGTTCAGCGAAAGCGCTGCCACGCCAAACAACTCCTGATTGACTGCGGTGCGGGCCAGGTGTCGGCACCGTTGATCGAAGTCTGGGGCAGGGCGTAATGCGCTCTGCCTGAACGGTCAGATAATTAAGTCAACATGCTGGCCACCCGGCATCTTTACACCCAGCGTCAGCTCTCCACCCAGCGCCTCAATGTAGCGCTTCAGCGTGGAAATTTTTAACTCTGCACCACGCGCTTCCATCGCCGCCACAGATGACTGGGCAATGTGCATGGCCTGCGCTTGCTGACGCTGAGTCCGCTGCATCTGCTCACGTAATTGATAAAGCTGGTATTCCAGACGCATCTGGCTGACGCGTTCATCGACCTGATGTTGCTGTTCGGGCGTCAGCGCCGCCAGCATCTCATCCAAGGTTTTCATTATGTGTTTCCCCGATTGCGTTCAGATGATGATGGTATTCGGTTTCGGCAATGCGAAGCATCCGCTGATAGAAACGCTTTTGATTTTTACCCTGTTTGTTGCCGGCACACAGCACAATCGCATGGCGGCGCGGATCGAAAACAAAAAAGCTGCGGATGGGACGACCTTTACTTTGCACGCGTAGCTCTTTCATATTGGGCACCCGTGATAACATCAGGGTATCAACGAAAGGGCGGCCGAGGTGCGGACCGTCCTGCGCCAGAAGCTTCATGGCGGCAAGCACATCGAGACGCAACGCTTCATCCTGAGCCTGCAACCATTTCCAAAACCGATCTGTTGCTTCAACCTGCCACACGATGCCATCCTTGATAGTCTGTAGTCTATTTTATCGTCTGCAGTCTATCAAGGCTCGCGGATTAAAAAATCCGTGACGGGGAATTTATCTCATCTTTCGAGTCTGGCTCGCAAAAATCAGCGGCAAAGCGCAGCGCAATAAGCCATCAGTGCATCAACGCATACACGACATCAATCGCGTTGATGACCAGGAAGAACAGGATAATGTGGGTGAGGGCATTAACGGACATCGCTTTGGGTTGAGACATCATTAGTCCTGAATAATTAACGTGAATACAGTGAAGTAACGTTAAATATTACCTGTTAAGAATAAGATTACTATGCTGTGCCACGGTTATCAGAGGTGCCGGACCGCTGCGTTTTCATGCGCGGGTTCAGAAGGCACGACATTTCATCCGCTTGCGGCCGCGCGTCCTTATTTTTAAAGATAAATCGCAGGGGCATTCGCCTGATGGCTGGCCCGGATTGCGTGGCTGATGGCGTTGAGGCGCAGCGGTGAGATTAAATTGCCGGTAAGATTTGCGCCGTCAGAGTGCGTAAATGTTCACGCAGTAATTGATGTAAAGCGCGAATCGCCGGCGAGAATTGTTTGCGATGCGGGCAGATTAAATGCAGCGGCGTGCTTTCGCCTGGCAGCTGCGGCAGCACCCGTTCCAGCCGGCCGTGTCTGATATCGTCGCAGACATCAAGCCAGGATTTATAAGCAATCCCCATTCCGGCAATCGCCCAGCGGCGCGCCACTTCAGCGTCGTCGCACAGCAGCCGGCTTTTCACCGTAATCTGTCGCCGCATCCCTTCCTGCGGAAAGGTCCATTTATCATACACGTGACCGCCCATGACAAACGGCAGACAGTGATGCTGTGCCAGATCCTCGAGTTTTTCCGGACGGCCATGTCGATCGAGATAATCGGGTGCGGCGACCATCACACGGCGGTTTTCTTCCGCCAGCGGTAGCGCGACATAGCTGCTGTCCTCCAGCTTACCGTAGCGAATGGCGATATCCACCGGATCGCGGAACACGTCACTCACCTGATCGGAAAACGAGAGACGCAGCCCGAGCGCCGGATGCGCCCGGCAAAATTCTGTCAGCAGCGGCAGAATAATATGGCGGCCGATGTCAGACGGCAGAGCGATTTTTAGCTCGCCGCTCAGGGCATCGTCGTGGCTTTGCAGGCTTTCCGCACCGGCGTGCATCAGCGCCAGCATCTCCTGAGCGAACGGCAGATACTTTTCGCCTTCCGCCGTTAAACGCAGGCTGCGCGTCGATCGCGCAAACAGGCGGCGATCGAGATCGCGCTCCAGCCGCTGAATGGCGGCGCTGACCTGACCGGGCAGTAGGTTGGCTTCGCGCGCTGCGCGGGAAAAGCTGCCCAGCGCGGCAGAGCGCACAAACAGGGTGACATCTTCTAAACGAATCATCGACGTTCTCGCCATTATCGGGATTTTCACTCTACGAGTGAAAGTGTTGTCCTGCAACAGGCATTTTTCCCGGCGCGATGTCTGGCTATGCTGCTGTCAACACCCTGAAAATATTCATTCACCTGGAGCCTGTTGCATGAAAGCGATTGTTTATAGCCAAAACGGTTTACCGATTTCAGATGAAAATGCGTTGTATGAACTGGACGTGGCGAAACCGCAGCCAGGCGCACGCGATCTGCTGGTAAAAATCAGCGCGATTGCGGTTAACCCGGTTGATACCAAAGTGCGTGCTGGCGCCCCGACGGACACGCCGCGCATTCTCGGCTGGGATGCGGTGGGCGTGGTCGAGGCGGTGGGCAGCGATGTCACACTGTTTCAGCCCGGCGATGAAGTTTACTATGCCGGCGACATCACACGCGCTGGCAGCTATGCCGAGTACGGACTGGTGGATGAACGCATCGCCGGACTCAAGCCGCGCACGCTGAGCGACGCCGATGCCGCCGCGCTGCCGCTGACGTCGCTCACCGCGTGGGAACTGCTGTTCGATCGCCTGGAAATTGATGCTGCCGACGAAGGCACATTGCTGATCATCGGCGCGGGCGGCGGCGTGGGTTCGATGCTGACGCAGCTGGCGCGCAAACTGACCCGACTGACGGTCATTGGTACCGCCTCTCGCCCGGAAACCGCTGACTGGGTGCGCTCGCTGGGTGCCCATCATGTTATCGATCATCAGCGTCCGCTGGGTGAGCAGCTGGCAGCGATTGGCCATAAAGAGGTGCGCTACGTGGCCTCACTGACCCATACCGACAGCTACTATCCGCAGTTGATCGATGTGCTGGCTCCGCAGGGCAAACTGGCGTTGATTGACGATCCGGAAACCCTGGATGCGGTGCCGCTGAAGCGCAAAGCCATCTCGCTGCACTGGGAACTGATGTTTACCCGCTCGCTGTTCCATACCGCCGATATGCAGCGCCAGCATCAGATTCTGCAGCAGGTGAGTCAGCTGATTGACGATCAAACCCTGCAGACCACCGCTGGCGAGCATCACGGCAGCATCAGCGCGGCCAACCTGCGTAAAGCGCATGCGCTGATTGAGAGCGGTCGCGCACGCGGCAAGATTGTCCTCAGCGGCTTTTAAGTCATTAAAACACGTAAGGTTAACCGTCCGTCAGCCCGGGCGGTTATGGTAGCAACTTTGCTATTTATCTGCGCTCTGGCGCAATCTTCAATCAGGAGACTCTCATGACCCTTAATGATGCGGTTGCCCGCCGTCACACCGTAAAAGCTTTCTCTGCGGGCAAAACGCTGCCGCAGCAGGAGATCGACACGCTGCTTAACCTGCTGCGCAACAGCCCGTCATCGGTTAACTCGCAGCCGTGGCACTTTGTTGTCGCGTCGACTGCGGAAGGGCGGGAAAAGATGGCGCAATCCACCAGTGGCGCGTTCATTTACAACAATCCTAAAGTGCTGAACGCCTCACACGTGATTGCGCTGTGCATGCGCACCGATCTGGATGAAGCGCACCTGCAAAACGTGCTGGCGCAGGAAGAGAAAGACGGGCGTTTTGCCAAACCCGAAGCCAAAGCCGGTCAGGATAAGAGCCGCCGCAGCTACGTGGATATGCACCGTTATGAGCTGCGCGATGTGCCGCAATGGATGGAGAAACAGGTCTATCTGGCGCTGGGCGGACTGTTACTGGGCGCCGCGATGCTCGGCATTGATGCCACCCCGATGGAAGGCTTTGATGCGCGTGCACTTGACCAGGCGCTGGGCCTGCGTGAACAGGGCTTTACCAGCGTGGTGCTGGTTTCGCTTGGCTATCGCAGTGAGGAAGATTTCAACGCCACGCTGCCGAAATCGCGTCTGCCGCAGGACGAAATTTTCACCTTTATCTAAGGGACTTAACCAGGTGCGCACCTGCGCGCTTAACGTGGGAACCGCAGGCAGAAACGGGTTATGCCGTGTTCGCTGCTCACCGTGCAACTGCCCTGATGCAGTTGCATGATCCCGCGCACGATTGACAGACCCAGTCCGCTGCCGCCCTGCTGGCGTGACGCATCGGCGCGCCAGAAGCGGTCAAACAGGCGTGCCTGCTGCGCCTGACTTAGCGTCGGCCCCTGATTTTCTACCACCAAAAGCACGGCGTCTGGCTGCGTGATGCTGGAGACGTGAATGGTGCCGTCGCGCGTGCCGTAATGCAGCGCGTTAGCGATCAGATTAGCCAGCGCGCGCTGTAATAACTGCGGATCGGCGTGCAACTCGCCGTGAAGCGAGATGACAAGCTGCATGCCATGCTCTTCTGCCATACCCTCAAAATAGTCACTCAACCGCTCACCCAGCGGTGTCAGATCGATGCGTTGCCTGTCCAGCGCCTGGCTGGCGTCTGCGGCTTTGGCGAGAAACAGCATATTATCAATCATCTTCGCCAGCCGCTCCAGCTCCGCATAATTGGAACCCAGCAGCGTTTGATACTCGCTGACGCTGCGCGGCTGGTTCAGCGCCACTTCCGTCTGACCAAGCAGCGTGCCAATCGGCGTGCGCAGATCGTGTGCCATGTCCGCTGAGACCTGGCTAAGTTGCTGATAACCTTGCTCCAGCCGGCTCAGCATCTGGTTGAGCGCCGCCAGCAGCGGTTGCAGCTCGCCTGGCGCACTGGTCAGTTCAATGCGATGCGACAGCCGCCGCACGTCGATCACCCCAGCTTCCGCCGCCAGCCGGCGCAGCGGCGTCAGGCCGCGGCGCACCAGCAGCACACTGATCGCGGCGACCAGCAGCGCCGCCAGCGCGGTGCACAGGATAATCTGGTGGCGATAGCCGGTGAGGGTCTGCGTGCGGTCGCTCATCAGGCGACCGGTGATGATTTCGATCTGGCCGCTGCCATCGCGCGTTGGTGTTAACGCGGCGGCGGCGATAAACGGCGTGCCGTCCGCCGCCTGCTGATGGTGGACCGATTGCAGGGTTAACGGCTGATCGGCGGCGACCGGCGTAATGGCTGGCACCGGACGCGCGCCAGGATTGATCACGATCAGCGGCGGCTGGCCGGGAAAGCGCAGCACCAGCAACGATTCGGTATTGCCCAGCATGTTGGCGAACAGCCGCGGCTTCTGCTGAATCAGCGTCAGCGCATCTTCATCGCGCAGCAGCGTGCGCATTTGATCGATGCGCGTCAGCAGGGCTGCGTCATCGCGCACGCCGATCTGCTTCGCCAGTGCGTGATACAGCGCCATGCCGCTGAGTGTAAAAATGACCACCACCGTAGCACTGAGCAGTAGCGAAAGGCGGACGGCGAGCGAGCGGGGTTTCATGTTTCAGCTTCGCAGCGATAACCGACACCGTGCACGGTATGAATTAATGGTCGGTTAAAAGGGCCGTCAATTTTCTGCCGCAGCCGTTTTACTGCCACATCCACTACGTTGGTGTCGCTGTCAAAATTCATGTCCCAGACGCGCGACGCAATCACCGTGCGTGTCAGTACCTCGCCGGGATGCAGCAGAAACAGATGCAGCAGATTGAACTCTTTGTTGGTCAGGTCGATGCGCTGTCCGGCGCGCTCGACCCGGCGACGGGCAATATCCAGCTGCAGATCGGCCAGCGTCAGGATGTCGGGCAGCTTCTGCTGGCTACCGCGCCGCAATTGGGTGCGCACGCGCGCCAGCAGTTCGGCGAAGGAGAAGGGCTTGACCAGATAGTCATCGGCACCCAGTTCCAGCCCTTTGATGCGATCTTCCACCGTGCCTTTGGCGGTGAGGAAAATCACCGGCGTTTGCAATTGCTTATCCAGCTGCGCCATCACCTCCCAGCCATTGATGCCGGGCATCATCACATCCAGCAGAATCAGATCGTAATGGTGCTCCTGCGCATAAAACAGGCCATCCTGACCGTTTTCCGCCACGTCGACGATAAAACCGGCCTCGGTCAATCCTTTGCGCATGTAATCACGCGCCCCGGCTTCATCTTCTATCACCAATATTTTCATGCGATCTCCCGGCAGTGGCGGCCGCTTGCTGATGGCGGGCAGTATAACGCGGGTTAGCATAGAAAACCGAGGCTGACAGCGGCATGAGCCCCTGATGACAAAATCATGACAGAGCGTTAAGTAAAACTTAAGGGCGCGACAAATTTCGCTAAATCATTAACATATATAAGAATTTGCTCTGCATTTTTGCGCGCTTTTGATGGTGGCGTCAGCGGCATCGTGTTATTACAAGGTTAAAACCTGTGAGATAGCCTGCCGGAGAGCATCATGAAAAAGCGTTGGTCTTTTGCCTTACTGTTGTCACTCAGCGCCCTCAGCCAACTGGCTGCGGCGCAGCAGACGCTGCGTTTCGGCGTCGATCCCACTTTTCCACCGTTCGAATCCAAAGCCAGCGATGGCTCGCTGCAGGGGTTTGATATTGATCTGGGCAATGCCATCTGTGCGCAGGCCAAAGTGAAATGTCAGTGGGTGCAGATTGGCTTTGATGGCAGCATTCCGGCGCTGCAGGCGAAGAAATTTGACGCCATTCTGTCGGCGATGTCGATGACGGAGAAGCGCCGCGAGCAGGTGGCGTTCAGCGATATGCTGTATATCACGCCCAGCGCGCTGCTGACGCCTGCCAACAGCACGCTGACGGCGGATATCAGCACGCTGCGCGGGAAGAATATCGGCGTCGCGCAGGGCACCATCCAGGAAACCTACGCCAAAACGAAGTGGGTACCGCAGGGCGTCAATGTGGTCTCGTATCCGAATCAGATGGAGATCTATCCGGATCTGGTAGCGGGTCGACTCGATGCCAGCCTGGCGAATGCGGTTTCGGCCGAGCAGGGCTTTCTCAACACGCCGGAAGGCAAGGGCTATGTCAATAAAGCCACGCTGGTGGATAAAGCATTATTGGGCAACGGCGTGGGTATCGGGCTGCGTAAAGGCGATACGGCCAATCTTACTTTAATTAACAATGCGCTGGCTGCGCTGCACAGCAACGGCACCTATGACCGGCTGGCGCAGAAGTACTTTAAGGTTAAGGTTTATCCCTAATCGCAGGGCGATTTGCCTTCATCACGCACAGGAAAATCATGTCTTTACTCCCTGATTATACCCAGCAGCGGGCGCGATTCCTGGCCGCTGTCACGCGCCAGCACGGCGCGCTGACTGCCTATCGCCATCCGCTGACCGCGCCCGACGGGGCTGCGCTGTATACCGACGTCGCGGTGATCGGCGATCCGGCGGCCCGCAAACGCATGCTGATTCTCTCCGGCACACACGGTGTGGAGGGCTATTACGGTTCAGACAGCCAGATCGCCTGGCTTGATAGCTTCGATGTCGCCGCGTTACCGCCCGACTGCGCCCTGGTGCTGGTCCATCTGCTGAATCCGTGGGGCGCTGCGCATCTGCGGCGCGTCAATGAAGACAATATCGATCTCAACCGGAATTTCATCGATTTCAGCCAGCCCGCACCCGCTAATCCGCACTATGCGCTATGGCACGATCTGTACCATGGCGACCGCGCACATGCCGATCGGCTGCTGGCGGAGACGCTGCAGCAGTCAGGCTGGCCGGCGCTAAAACGGGTGGTGGAAGCGGGCCAATATCAGGCAGCAGATGGCCTGTTTTATGGCGGGCAGCAGCCGGCCTGGTCGCACCGCACGCTGCACGCCATTGTCGAACAGCACCTGCGTCAGGCGCAGGTCATCCTGAGTTTCGACCTGCACACCGGTGCTGGCGCGTGGGGCCATCCGATGCTGCTGGCGATTGCTGAACAGCGCTATCCGGCGCATGACTGGGGCAAAACGTTATACGATGAGTGGCTGACGCTGCTGTTTACCGGCGCCGGGCGCGACAGCGACACCGGCGTGACCGCCACGGCAACGGGCTATGTCTCGCAGTTTCTGCTGACGTCGCTGCCTGACACGCAGCTGCTGCCATTGGTAGTGGAGTGCGGCACTTATCCGGGTGAGGAGATGCACCGCCGGGTGCGCGACGATCACTGGCTGCATCTGCAGGGCGATCCGGCAAGCCACGCCGGACGCGCGCTGAAGCAGCAGCTGGTGGAGGGGTTCTGGCCCGCCGATGAAGACTGGCGCGCCTTAACTGCGTTTCGTACCCGGCAGATTTTCCTGCGCGGCTGGCGCGCGCTGGTGGCTTACAACCGGCCGTAAAAGGTCATGCGCGCGGTTTCGGACAACGCGATACCGGGCTGGGTGTTGTAGGCCAGCACCGCCAGCATACGCGTGACATCGCCTTCGGTGGGCGTCACGCGGTGCAGCGAATTACGCCCGCGAAACAGCACCAGGTCACCGGCATCAATCTCCAGTGCCTCGACCGGCTGGCGCTGATCGAGCACGGCGGCGACGCCGTCGTAGTTCATCTCGCCGGCATCGGCATCGCGCAAATCTTTTACATACTCAAATACACCGCCGCCGCGCGGTTTTTGCACCAGCAGCGTGATGGCGAAAGAGGAGTTGTCAAAATGCCAGCCGAGTTCCTGACCGTCAGGTGCGTAATGCAGATTGATGGACGACAGCGGGTCGGCATACGGATACAGCGCGTCTTCGTCCAGCACATCACACAGAAAGCGTTTAAACAGTTCGTCATTGTACAGCTGACGCAGCGGCGATTCCGCCGCAATCACATCGTCGGTGATGCAGCCTTTGGTGCTGATCACGTCACGGTTGCGCGGATGATCGGCACGGTACGCCTCGTCCGGCTTCAGCAGATAGACGTTGTGCTTGCTGACGGTGTGGTAAGCCAGATGGCGCTGGGCCAGCCCGTCAGCCACGATCGCCTGCAGCGCAGCCGGTTGCAAAAACTGACGCAGCACCAGCGCACCGTGTTGCTCAAGCTGCTGGCGACAGTGCCGACGCCAGTCGGCGTCGGCCAGTGGGTGCAAATCAAATCGAATCAAAGCAGACATCGCGGTGGTTCTCTGAGTTGACAGGTGTAGAGACTGTAACGGCCTGATATGTTGATGCCTAACGATAAATATTTAACGCCTTGCTAAGGAAACCTTAATGCCTGCACCCGCGTCGCGTTTGCCAAAAATCAGCGTGATTCAGTCGTTCAAAGTGGCGGCGGAACTTGGTAGCCTGGCGAAAGCCGCCGCACAGCTGGCGCTGACGCCGGCTGCCGTCAGCCAGCAAATTCGTCAGCTGGAAGCGCAGCTGGGCAGCGCACTGTTTGTGCGTACCCAGAGCGGCGTGATGCTGACGGAAACCGGCAAAGAGTATCTGCGCTACGTCAGTGAAGCTTTCGACATTCTGCATCTGGGGCAGCAAAATTTGCGCCATGCGGCCAGCATGCCAAAGCTGACGCTCTATTCACTGCCGGCGCTGGCGTCGAAATGGCTGCTGCCGAATATCACCGCCTGGCGGGCTCACTGCCCGGACTGCGATCTTAGCCTGCACGGCACTCATGCGCCGGTGGATTTCAGCGCCACACCGGCAGATTTTGTCATCTGCTTTGGTGAGGATCGCTACCCGCAACTCGACAAACAACGGCTGTTCTGTGACGAGGTGCTGCCGGTCGCCAGTCCGGCGCTGATACAGCGTTACCCGGGCGAATCGTTGCTCAGCCAGGCGCCGTTGATCCATCTGGACTGGGGCAATGAAGGCCGCTTTCTGCCCGACTGGCGCAGCTGGTTTCAGGCCAAAGGTAGCATGGAGCCGGCGGCCCAGCCGGCATTCAGTTTTAATCTCACCTCCCTGGCCATAGACGCGGCGGTAGCCGGGGCCGGTGTGCTGCTGGGGCAGCGTCGCCTGATTGCCGGCGAACTGGCGCGCGGTGCACTTCAGGTGGTGGATCCGCTCAGCCTGCCGCTGAGCAAACCCTATTTCCTCGCCTGGCCACAGCGCTCCCGCAGTCAGCCCGGCAGCGAGGCGCTGATTCAGTGGCTGACGCAGCTGGCGAGTTAACAAACTGTTAACTGCCGCAGCGTTCTGCGACAGGGATTGCCCTATGCTGATGCGCTTTGTGCGCAGTTGCGAAGAAAGGGAGTTCAGGCACGATGATTGATACCTCATTCTGGCTGACCACGCTGGTGGTCAGCATCACAATTTTGCTGTGGGCGCTGGCGCGGTTGCCGGAATACCTTACCGCGCTGCTGTTTTTTGCGGCGGCGATGCTGCTGTCCATAGCGCCAGCCAGCAGCGTGTTCAGCGGTTTTGCCTCCTCAGCGTTCTGGCTGGTGCTGAGCGGTTTTGTGCTGGGCGCGGCGATCCGCAAAGTGGGCCTTGCCCAACGCTGGGCCAACTGGCTGGTGGTGCCGTTCAGCCAGAGCTGGCCGCGGATGGTGGCGGGCACGGTGCTGCTGAGTTATCTGCTGGCGCTGGTGATGCCGTCGAACATGGGACGCATCGCGCTGCTGACGCCGGTGGTGCTGGCGCTGGGCGAGCGGGCCGGTATCCGGCCGGGCAGTCGCGGCAGCATTGGGCTGGCGCTGGCGGTGGGCTTCGGCACCTTTCAACTCTCTGCCAGTATTCTGCCCGCCAACGTACCAAACCTGGTGCTGAGCGGCGCGGCGGAAAGCGCGTACCAGCTGCATTTGCAATGGCTGCCGTGGTGGCTGCTGCACATGCCGGTGGTGGGGCTGGGCAAAGGTATTCTGCTGGTTGCCTGCATTACGCTGCTGTTCCGCGCTCAGCCGCAGCCGGTGGCGACGCGGGAAGCATTGCCGGCGCTAAGCGGGCGCGAATGGCGGCTGATTGCCCTACTGGCCGTCACGTTACTGCTGTGGATGACCGACAGCCTGCACGGCTTATCCGCTGCGTGGGTCGGGCTGGCCGCGGCGTGTCTGTGTTTGTTACCGCGCGTGGGCTTTCTTTCGGGCGACGATTTTGCCAGCGGCGTCAATTTCCGCACCTGCATCTATATCGCCGGCATTCTCGGCGTCGCCACGGTGGTGGTGGACTCTGGGCTGGGGCGGCTCATCGCCAATGCACTGCTTCACCTGCTGCCGCTGCATGACTCGCCGTCATTCAGTAATTTTGCTGTGCTCAATGCGCTGGTGACGCTGCTGAATTTTGTGCTCACCGCCAACGGCGTGCCGGCGATGGTCACGCCGATGGCGCAGGAGCTGGCTGCCGCTTCGGGCTTTCCGCTACTGAGCGTGGTGATGCTGCAGGTTTTTGCCTACGCCACCCCGCTGCTGCCATATCAGGCGTCGCCCATCGTGGTGGCAATGGGGCTGGGGAATGTGCCTGCCAGAGCCGGTTTGCAGCTGTGCCTGCTGGTGTTCGTGCTGAGCGCGCTGCTGCTGTTACCGCTGGATTATCTGTGGTTCCGGCTGCTAGGCTATGCCTGATACGCCGTCAGAGGTCACGAATTCGCTATGTCAGCTACTAACGATTGGGTAGATTTCCGTCGTGATGAGGAGACGGGCATCGAAAGTGTTAACGCGCACTTCTGCGGCCACGCTTACGATCCGCACGACCACGACGAATTGCTGGTCGGCGTGACGCAGCAGGGGCTGCAGCGCTTTAACTGCCACCGCGCGCTGCACACCAGCACGCCGGGCCGCGCTATTCTGATTGAGCCGGGCGCGGTACACGATGGTCACGCGCCCGATGCCGCCGGTTTTACCTATGTGATGCTTTATCTGCCGCAACCCTGGGTGGCGGAGATGATGCAGCGCCGTGGGCTGGGCGATGTGGCGAATATTCAGGGGGCGTTTCGCTCCACGCTCACCGATGATGCGCAGCTGGCCAGTGCGATTCAGCAGGCATGGTTTGCGGTGCATCAGCGGGAAGGGCGGCTGGCGCGCGATCAGAGCCTGGATCATCTGCTCACGCTGCTGTCCCGGCATCTGGAAAATAAACCCGGCATGCAGCTCAGTGACGCTCAGCGGCAGATGCATCTGCTGCGTGACTATCTGCATGATTTTATGGCGCAGGATATCGGGCTGGATGATCTGTCTCGCTTATCCGGCATCGATCGTTTCCGCCTGACGCGCCAGTTTAAGCAGGCGTTTGGCCAGTCGCCGCACGCTTATCTGGTACGGCTGCGGCTGCGTAGCGCCCGCGCGCTGCTGGCACAAGGCGTTGAGCCAGTGCAGGTCGCAGCGCAGGTGGGCTTTGCCGACCAAAGCCATCTTGGCCGCTGGTTCCAGCGTGCTTATCGCATGACGCCCGCCGCCTATCAGCGCCAGTGCACAAACATTCTATACCGCTCTCTGCCGGCTAACCGATGATGGGATTTTTAATTCTCACCGGAGAGTTCTGACAGATGTTTGATACCAAAATTGCCCTGATCGTACGTGATGATTTAGCCACCTGGCAGCGCCTGAATGTGGTGGCTTTTCTGGCAACCGGCATTGCGGCGGCAGCGCCGGAGATGATGGGTGAACCCTACGTCGACGCGCTCGGTCGTCAGTACGGCAACATGGCCGGCCAGCCGATGCTGGTGTTTGCCGCCGATTTAGCCGGCCTGCAACGGGCGCATCGCCAGGGCGTAGAGCGTGAGTTAACGCTAATTCCTTACGTCGAAGCGATGTTTTCCACCGGCCACGATGCCGCCAACCGCGCGGTGTTTCTGGCCGAAGACGCCGATAATCTCAACCTGGTGGGCATCGCGCTGCGCGGCCCGAAAAAGGCGGTGGATAAAGCCATCAAAGGGCTGGCGCTGCATGGTTGAATCATCATAAATCAATTTGAATTGTTGAGACTGGACTTGTGCCAGCGCTCAACTTTCAGAGGGAGAGTCATGCTGAATGCTCTGATGAAGTTTGCAGTATTGATTTTATCGGAAGAAGAATTTAAGTTGGCCTAAGTTCACCTGGGGATAGACGGAAATAATTGCCGTGAATAATGTTTTTAATCATTAAAACTCGCTTTGGAAATCATTGATGAAGATACGCTATCAACCTGACGCCAACTGGAAAAGTGATGTTAAGCTGAACGATGATGAAACCGATGTCATGGTGTTGCTGGGCAATAAATGGGATGACTATAGTTTTAAAACTACATTAAATGCCGTTGTATTTATTCAGGGTGAAAAGCTGGATTTTGATTTCCATATAAAAATTATCATTGGTGATGAATCTAACACGTCTGAATATCTGTATAAGCTATGTGAACATGGCTGGGATGGGGTGTTTCCTATCCCGGTGGATGAATATTATTCGGTGCCTTCTGATATCAGTATCTATGAAATTATGATTTCAACATTAGGTCATCGTGAGGCTTACCAGCTTTTTGATTGTCTTCATGATGCTGGAATACGGGTCAATCTCGGGCGCATATCTGCAGGTCATCTCGAAAATAAAAGTATTTTCAAATATTCACTTTTGCGAGAAAGTGGTGCAGTTAAATCATATCGTGATGGATGGTCCTATTTCAGAGATGAAATCACTAACATTGATGATTTTGACTTAAGCCTGCGCACTCATGATGGTAAAGGAGCAACCATCTCTTTTAAATTCAACTCTGAATTATTACCTTATGACATAAATGTGATGATTGGTGCAAATGGAGTCGGGAAGTCTTATGCAATCAAGTCGTTAGTGGAATATTGGTTAAAAACCGCCAGCGGAGAACCAGACACCCTACGTCAGATTGGTCACGTCCCATTCAATATACATCCTAACTTCAGTAATTTGATTCTTATCTCATTTAGTCCTTTCGAGGATTTTAAGCTGGATTTGACAGAAACTCATATTCAGGAAACAAGAGTATATAAATATTTTGGTTTAAGGCGTCTGGACCAAAATAAAATAGAGGTAGTTGATAAGTATTTGCCAGCTAAAGAAGCGACACAATCATTGATCAAGGCAGTGGGTCATGATTTCTTTTACAAAGAGTCCGGGAAGTTGAAAAAGGTAAGCCTGTTACTTGATACGCTTAAAGAGGCGATTGATTTTGATTGTCTTGCGGTAGAAGTAAACTCTGAGGATGCCAGTTTATCAGATTCTGAACACCTGATTAAATTTGAAGATAAGGTTTATTTGAATATTCACGAAAAATCGGGTGATATTTATGATCATGAATTGCTAACTAAATTTGTAAATGTTGAAACCGGCGTGACTTATTTCAAGAATGGCAACGTTTGTCTGTTAAGTTCAGGCCAGAAAATGTTTGGTTATATAATAACAAATATTATTGGTGAAATTAGAACTAACAGTATGGTTGTTATTGATGAACCAGAGCTTTACTTGCATCCAACGCTAGAAATAGGTTTGATCAGTCTATTGAAGAAGGTTTTAATTCCATTCAATTCTAAAGCAATTCTGGCAACCCATTCTATCTCAATTTCACGTGAGGTTCCCGGCAGATGCGTTCATATATTCCGCAATGAGCAAGGTTTTTTAGATGTGGTTAATCCGCCATTCGAAACTTTTGGTGGAAGTGTACAAAAGATTTCTGCCTACGTTTTTGGGGATAGGTCAATTAGCAAGCCTTTTCAGGCGTGGCTGGAGGAATTGATCGATAAGCATCCGGATGCTAAAGAGCTCATTGAAAAGCTAGGGGATGAAATTAACGAAAACCTCATCATGTCGTTATATCAGCTTGAGAAAAGAAATGGTCACTAAATTAGAGCTGCCAAAAGGTGATACGGCAACTATTATCAATGATATTGTTAGCTTAAGAAGAAACAACAATGCGTTCTTTACCAGAATATTAAAAGACTGGTTGCTTGTTGCTAAAAATTATCATGTTTGTGGTGGGAGCCCTTTAAAGTTAACCCCCTTCGATTTTAAAGTATACATATCGAAAGAGGAGCTAAAGCAGGAGACAAAAACAAAAGCAACTGCGAAGAGCAAGCGCATGACACTGGTAGAACGTGTTGCACTAAAAAGGAAAACTAGCTTTATTAATTTTTTTGAACCAAAAAAAGACTCCGAATTATATACTATATTAAATGTAATGAGGCATAAGCACAAATTACGTACGTGCCCATGCTGTGGTGAAGAGGGTGTACCGGCAACGCTGGACCACTATCTTCCAAAAGAATACTTTCCAGAACTGTCGGTCGTTCTTGAGAATCTTACCCCTATGTGTTCTAAATGTCAGACACTAAAATCTTCTGACTATGTACCTGTCAACGGCGAAAAAAGATTTCTGCACCCCTATTACGACTGTTATGATGGTTTTAGTTTTTATATCGATATTGCTCCACCTTTCGATGCTCCCAGTAATTTTGAATTGAAGATAAATTGTTGTTCTGCGATGCACAAGGTGATCAGTAACCATGTCGATGGAATTAATCTTGTTCCCAGAATTGAAAGCTACTGTATTGAAATGCATAGTGATTTACTTGAACTTTTTCGTGATAAAGAGACAGCTAATGACGCAAAAACTACAGTCGGCCTTTTTTTAAGTATGCAAAAAAAGAAAGGCGTTAATTCATGGATGGCAATTTATTATCAATCGGTTCTTAATAATAAACCGCTTCTGGCGTATCTTGATAGCCTGTTACTTTTAAACGATCAATGAAAGACCCGGCGTAAATCCCAGATCCACGTGTCTGATATCCGGGATTTACTTTTCGGGTCGATGTGTTTGCGGTGTTACATACCTTCAGATTCACCCACCGCGTGCCGATCCGCGCCACACCATATCGGCCTGATACAGCAGTGCGTCGTGCTTATCACTCTGCGGCGTAAAACCACTCACCGCCTGTTCGGTCTGCGTGAGTCACGGTATGGCATCGCGGACAAATTGACCTTGCGCCACCGCTGACGCTGGCGCAGTTCGTGCAGTATCAGCATGCGCTGGTCTCCTATCGCGGCGTGAGTGAAAGTGCGCTGGACGCCGCGTTAGCCCGCGAGGGACTGACGCGCCGCGTGCGCTATGTCACGCCGCACTTCTCGGTGTTACCGCTAATGTTGCAGCGTCTGCCGCTGTTCGCGACCGTTCCGCAGGGACTGGTGCAGGCATGGCAACAGCGCTATGCGCTGAGTACGGCGGCGGTGCCGATCGGCATGCCGGATTATGCGCTTTCGCTGCTGTGGCATAACGCCCGGGCCGAAGACCCGGCGCACCGCTGGCTGCGCGCCACGCTGCGTCAGCTGATCGAACGCAAGCTGGCGTGAAACGCTTACCACGGCACTACGCGGCCGAGGTAATCGAGATAGTGCAGGCCGCCGCGTCCGGTCTGGCTTTCCACCGTGTTGAGCAGATTCGGGATGCTCTCCTCAATGCTCAGTCGCGCCCCGGCGCCACCCATGTCGGTGCGCACCCAGCCTGGGGCCAGCAGCAGTAGCGTGCGCGCATCGTCGTGACGCGCGGCGAAGCTGCGCATAAACATATTCAGCGCCGCTTTACTGCCGCGATACACCTCGTAGTTGCCATGGGTGTTGTTGGTGAGACTGCCCTGGCCGGAGGACATCACCGCCAGCGTGCCGCGCGCGCTGACGTTGTTTCTGAAGGTTTCCAGCACACGCAGCGGGCTCAGCGCGTTGGTGACCATTACGCGAATAAACTCTTCCGTCGACACATCGGCAAGGGTTTCGCGATCGTCATTTTTCACGCCCGCGTTGACCAGCAGCAGATCGAACTGCTGGCCGCTTAGCCGCAGATGCAGGGCGTTGACCTCTGCTGGCACGGTGATGTCCACGCTCTCCACCGTCAGCTGCTGCGGGTAGCGCTGCGCCAGCTGTTGCAGCGCGTGAAGGGAGTGCTGGCGGCCGGTCGCCACCACCTGATAGCCACGCTGCAGCATATTCTCCGCCAGCGCGAAGCCGAGGCCGCGCGAAGCACCAATCAATAAAGCACGGGAAGCCTTGTTCATGACCCTCTCCTGGTTTTGGGGTGAGTGAAAAGTCTACCCTTGCATGACAACAGGCGGAACGCGCAGCATCTGCATACATAACCTGCAGCAAACGCCTTGCCAGATGGCGCTCAATCAATAAGGATGATGCGATGAATAGCGTCGATTTGAATTTACTCCCTGCGCTGGACGCGCTGCTCAGTGAAGGCAGCGTAGTGGGCGCTGCGCGTCGCCTGGGGCTGAGCGAGTCAGCGATGAGCCGCACGCTGGGGCGACTGCGTGCTGCCACCGGCGATGCGCTACTGGTGCGCGCCGGGCGCGTGATGGTGCTGACGCCACACGCCGAAGCGCTGCGCAACCAGGTGCATGCCACTTTGCGGGATACGCAGGCGCTGCTGAGTCCACCCGCGCAACGCTTTGCTGCCGCCGAGCTGCAGCGCCACTTCACGCTGCGTACCAACGAAGGTTTTGTCGAAGCGTTTGGCAGCGCGCTGATCGCCGCAGTCCGCGCACAGGCGCCTGGCGTGCAGCTGCGCTTCATGCCGAAAGCAGAGAAAAATGATCGACCGCTGCGCAGCGGCGACGTCGATCTGGAGATTGGTGTTCTGGGCAATATGGGACCGGAGATTCGGCTGCAGGCGCTGTTTCGCGATCGCTTCGTCGGCGTGGTGCGCGCCGGGCATCCGTTACTCGCGGACGTGACGTTGGCACAGCTGGCCGCATATGGTCACATCGTGGCGTCAAGGCGCGGTGAGCTGGGCGGGCCGGTGCATGAGGCGCTGCTCGCCGCCGGTTTTACCCGTCAGGTAGCGGCCGTGGTACCCGCTTTTTCCACTGCCGTCGCGCTTACGCTGCACAGCGACTGGCTGGCGCTGGTGCCGCATACGTTGTGCCTGCACCATCCGCTAATCAAAGATAATCCGGCGTTTGCGATGTTTGAATTACCGTTCGCCACGCCAGAGGTGACGGTGTCACAGCTATGGCATCCGCGGCTGGAGCAGGATGCCGCACACCGCTGGTTGCGTGACACGGTGCGGCAGGTATGCCGCGCTTAGATCAGCCGCCGCGCACCGATCCGCGCCATACCACATCAGCCTGATACAGTAGCGTGTCGTGCTGCTGCTCACTCTGCGGCGTAAAACCACTCTCCGCCTGTTCCGTCTGTGTCAGCCACGCGATGGCGTCGCGGGCAAAGCGCTCCACCGGCTGGGCGAAGGTGGTGAGATTGTAAGAGGACCAGCCAGCCTGCGCGATGTTGTCGTAGCCGATCAGGCACAAATCCTCCGGCACGCGCAGCTGGAAACGGTGGCGCGCTTCATCCATGAAACCGCAGGCCATCAGATCGGTGACGCAGAACACCGCGTCCGGGCGCTGATGACGCGTCAGCAGGCGATGCGCCAGAATCTGACCGCTCTCATACGAGGTGGTGCCGAAACGCTCCACGCTGACCGTCAGTCCGGCGCGCTCCGCCACAGCGATAAACGCCGTTTCGCGTTTGATCAGGCTCGGCGTACCGGCCAGCGAATTGGCGAACGCCAGCTGACGACAGCCGGCGCGCTGAAACGCCATCACCGCCGTTTCGGCCGCCGCCTGCGCGTCGAGGTTGATACTGAGCGAGCCCGGCAGCGCTTCGTCGCGGTTGATCAGGATGATGCGCTGACCGTGCTGATAGCACTGGCGGGTGATGGTGCGATCCGGCATGCCGGAGAGGATGATGGAGGCATCGGCGCGAAAATTGATCGCCTGCAGCAGCGCGGCGGAGACGCTGTTGTCGGAACGATCGGTATTAATCAGCATCGCCACTTTGCCCGCTTCCTGTAAAAACTGGGTCAGCCAGCGCACCAGCGTGGCGCGGTAAGGCGTGGCGATTTCAGAGACGATCAGGCAGACGATGCCGCTGCGGTTGCGCACCAGCCCGCGCGCCAGGTGGTTAACGTGATAGCCCAGCTCCTGCGCCGCTTTCATCACCCGGGCACGCGTGGCTGCAGAAACGCTGGCACCGGGCGTAAAGGCGCGTGACACCGCCGAACGCGACACGCCCGCGCGATCGGCCACATCCTGTGCGCTCACCCCGGCTTTGTCATTCTGCATCTTCAACTCCTCACAATTACGGCTGAAAAGCAGTCTGCCGTAAATTGCAAAGCTGTGCAATTTGTCTGCGATCACATTTGTTGCATTTTTGTGACACAGCCTGTCAATTGCAGATTGCGCTATTTGACAGGCTATTTTCTGTTCATTACTAATTTGCACACACGTGCAAATAAAACCTCTGTTAAGCACGGAACCCTGCCAACCAAGGAGAACATCATGCGCTACACCTCACTGGCCATTGCGCTGTCCCTCAGTTGCACCGCGCTGCCGTTTGCTGCGACGGCCGCTGGCAATCTCAATATGGTCTGCTCGGCGGACGTGGTGGTGTGCGAACACATGACGCGCATTTTCAGCCAGGCACATCCGGATATTAAAGTCAGCATGGTGCGCCTGTCGGCGGGTGAAGCCTATGCCCGCCTGCGCAGCGAAGCGCGTAACCCGCGCACCGACATCTGGTGGGCCGGCACCGGCGATCCGCATATGCAGGCGGCGGAAGAGGGGCTGACGCAGCCGTATAAATCGCCGCTGCTCGACCAGCAGCAGGACTGGGCGCAGAAGCAGGCGGAAAACTCAGGTTACCGCACGGTCGGGATTTATGCCGGTGCGCTCGGCTGGGGCTACAACACCAAACTGCTGGCGGATAAAAAGCTCAAAGCGCCAGCCTGCTGGGCTGATTTGCTCGATCCGGCCTTCAAAGGCGAAATTCAGATTGCCAATCCGAACTCGTCCGGCACCGCCTATAACACCCTGGCGACGCTGGTGCAGATCATGGGCGAGGACAAAGCGTTCGATTACCTGAAAAAGCTCAACGCCAACATTTCCCAGTACACCAAATCCGGCTCGGCACCGGTGAAGGCGGCGGCGCGCGGCGAAACCACCGTTGGCATCGTATTTATGCACGACGCGGTGGCGATGGAAGTCGACGGCTTCCCGATCAAAACCGTCGCGCCCTGTGAAGGTACTGGCTATGAGATTGGCTCAATGTCGATCGTCAAAGGGGCACGCAATCTGGCCAATGCCAAAGTGTGGTACGACTGGGCGCTTAGCGCCGAAGCGCAGTCGCACATGAAAGAGGCCAAATCCTTCCAGCTGCCGTCAAACCGCAGTGCAGAGATCTCCGAATACGCGCCGCGCTTCGAGAACATCAAACTGATCGATTATGACTTCAAAACCTACGGCGATTCCGCCAAACGTAAAGCGCTGCTGAGCCGCTGGGATAAAGAGATCGGCGCCAGCGCGCAGTAATGCCGCATCGCCGGACGCTGCCGCTGACGGCGGCTTGCCGGTTCCGACAGCGCTAAGGATGGCGCGATGATCCCGCATTGAGGTAACACATGAACGCAAATAATCGCCGTCTGACAGGCGCGCTGCTGCTGGGCGCCGTCGCGCTGTTGCTGCTGCCGTGGTACAGCCTGGAAGCAGGCTTTTTCGATAGCGGCTGGCTGCTTAACCTGTGGCGTGATGAAGCCAGCGC
This sequence comes from Pantoea sp. Cy-640, assembly GCF_011752635.1. Taxonomy (NCBI): domain Bacteria; kingdom Pseudomonadati; phylum Pseudomonadota; class Gammaproteobacteria; order Enterobacterales; family Erwiniaceae; genus Pantoea; species Pantoea sp. Cy-640. The sequence continues at coordinate 569,298 of NZ_VWXB01000002.1, forward strand.
GCCGGCATTGTGGCAGATCGGCAGCCATCCATGGCTGGCGCTCGCCGTGGCGCTGCTGGCGCTGTGCGCCGCCTGTGGTTTACTGCCCGGCAGCGCACGCAGCCGGTTGCTGCTGCTGTTCAGCGCGCTGGGCGTGATCTTCCTGATTGTGGAAGGGCACGCGATTGGTTACAGCGGCTGGAGCTGGCTGTGGCTGGAAAACCGCTTCGGCGCGCTGCCGCAGGGACAGCCAGCGATGGGCGCTGGCGCGCTCCTGCTGCTGACCGTGTTTTTGCTGCTGTTCTCGTTTGCGCTGGCCGAACGCGGCGTGCTGAAAGGCGATGCCTTTGTGGTGGCGTCGCTGGTGCTGCTGACTGCGCTGGTCAGCATCTTCGTACTTTATCCGGTGCTTAGCATGTTTGTGGTGTCGGTGCAGGACGTTGACGGCAGTTTCAAACCGGACGGTTTGATCAGCAATCTGCAGGACCCGTCAATCTGGAGCCTTGCCTGTCTGAAAGGCGGCACCTGCGGCACCGCGTGGCGCACGCTGTGGCTGGCGCTGATGACCGCCAGCGGTTCGACGCTGCTGGGTCTGGCCTTTGCCCTGGCGGCAACGCGCACGCCGCTGCCCTGCAAGAAAGCACTGCGTATGCTGACCATTCTGCCGATCATCACGCCACCGTTCGTAATTGGTCTGGCGCTGATTTTGCTGTTCGGTCGCTCGGGCGTGGTGACGGAGCATCTGGCGGCGCTATTTGGCATCGAGCCCGGCCGCTGGCTGTATGGCCTGACCGGTATCTGGATTGCCCAGGTGCTGTCGTTCACGCCGATTGCCTTTCTGGTGCTGATTGGCGTGGTGGAGGGCGTCAGTCCGTCGCTGGAAGAGGCGTCGCAAACGCTGCGCGCTAACCGCTGGCGCACCTTCAGCCGCGTTTCGCTGCCGCTGATGGCGCCGGGTCTGGCCAATGCCTTTTTGATCAGCTTCATCGAAAGCATGGCTGATTTTGGTAATCCGATGGTGCTGGGCGGCAGCCACGGCGTGCTCTCTACCGAAATTTTCTTCTCGGTGGTAGGTGCGCAAAACGATCCGAGTCGCGCCGCGGTGCTGGCGATGATTTTGCTGTGCTTCACGCTGGCCGCCTTTGTGCTGCAGCGGCTGTGGCTGGGTGGCAAAAACTTCGCCACGGTGACCGGCAAGGGCGACGGCGGCAAACATGGTCAGCTGCCGCGTCTGCTGCGCTACGGCGTGTACGGCATGGTGATTCCGTGGGGTCTGTTTACCCTGGTGATCTACGGCATGATTGTGGTGGGCGGCTTTGTGCAGTCGTGGGGCCTGAACGATGCGCTGACCATCGAGCACTATGTGCGCGCTTTCCGCGTCAGCGTCAGTGACGGTCATCTGCTGTGGAGTGGCGTGGCGTGGAACTCGTTCTGGACCACGCTGGAAATAGCCCTGATTGCCGCACCGCTCACCGCCGTGGTGGGCCTGCTGACCGCCTGGCTCATCGTGCGGCAGAAATTTGCCGGTCGTCAGACGTTTGAGTTTCTGCTGATGCTGAGCTTTGCCATTCCCGGCACGGTGATCGGCGTCAGTTATGTGATGGCCTATAACCTGCCGCCGCTGGAGATTACCGGCACGGCGATGATCCTGATTGCCTGCTTTGTGTTCCGCAATATGCCAGTCGGCGTGCGCGGGGGTATCGCGGCGATGAGCCAGCTGGATAAGAGCCTTGATGAAGCGTCACTGACGCTGGGCGCCAGCAGTTTCCGCACGCTGCGCAAAGTGGTGCTGCCACTGCTGAAACCGGCGATCAGCGCGGCGCTGGTGTACGCCTTTGTCCGCGCCATTACCTCGATCAGCGCGGTGATCTTCCTTGTCAGCGCCCAGTACAACATGGCGACGTCCTACATCGTCGGGCTGGTAGAGAATGGCGAATACGGCGTCGCCATCGCTTACTCCACGGTGCTGATTGTGGTGATGCTGCTGATCATTGGCGTGTTCCAGTGGCTGGTGGGCGAACGGCGCCTGCGCCGCGTGGCGCGCCCGGTGGACGTCGCCGCGCCACCTGCTTCCCCTTCGTTAACTCAGGAGAGTGCCGTATGACCGCGATTACTGCTGGTTCCGTGGTGTTTGAACACGTCGAAAAACGCTTTGCCGGTTTTACCGCGCTGCCGGATTTATCGCTGACGGTGGAGCCAGGTACGCTGGTGACGCTACTGGGGCCTTCCGGCTGCGGTAAAACCACCACGCTGCGCCTGCTGGCCGGCCTGGAACATCCGACTTCGGGGCGTATTTTAATTGGTGGCAAAGACGTAACGCATCTGCCAGCCAACGAGCGCGACGTGGCGATGGTGTTTCAATCCTACGCGCTGTTTCCGCATATGAGTGCGCTCGACAACATCATGTACGGCCTGCAATCGTCCGGCATGAGCAAAAAGGAAGCGCAGGATCGTGCGCGCGAAGGGCTGAAACTGGTCGGGCTGGAGAGTCAGGGGCAGCGGCTGCCGTCCGAACTTTCCGGCGGGCAGCAGCAGCGCATTGCGGTGGCGCGCGCGCTGGTGCTGGAGCCGCAGGTGCTGCTGCTGGATGAGCCGCTCTCCAATCTCGACGAGCGCCTGCGCCGCCGGGTGCGCACGGATATTCGTGATTTGCAGCAGCGGCTGGGCTTCACGGCGGTGTATGTCACGCACGACCAGGAAGAGGCGCTGGCGGTGTCGGATAAAATTATTGTCATGAAAGAGGGCGATATTGCTCAGCAGGGCGCGCCGGAAAGCCTGTATCACGCGCCCAATTCGGTGTTCATCGCTGACTTTATGGGCGAAGCCAATATTCTGCCGTGCGAAGTCGAACAGGTAGAAGGCAGCGAAGCGCTGGTGCGACTCGGCAGGCAGCGCTATCGCGTGCGCGGTAACGGCGTTGCGACCGGATCCGCGCAGCTGTCGGTCAGACCACAGTTCATTACCCTGCACAGCGGTGCTGAAGGCGCACTGCGCGGCGAGGTGACGCATGCCACCTGGCTGGGCGATCACATCGAATACGAGGTCAACACGGAACTGGGCTCGCTGTTTATCGTCGATGCGCAGATGGAGCAGCAGCTGCCGCTGGCCGCACGGGTGGCGATTGATTTTAAACCTCAGGGTCTGGCCCTGATTGCCGGTTAATTTAAGGATAACGCATGAGTGATACGAAAAATGACGCGCTGCAATCGCGTCTGCTGCTGGCCGAACGCGTCGCGCGGGCGGGCGGGGAGAAGGCGCTGGCCTACTTCAATCAGCGTGACACGCTGGTGGTCGAAACCAAGCACGACCTGCAGGATGTGGTATCACGCGCTGACCGCGAGGTGGAACAGATGATCGACCAGCAGATTCGCGCCAGCTTCCCGGACGACGGTTTTCTTGGCGAGGAGTACGGCCTGCAGCCGGGCACGTCAGGCTACACCTGGGTGGTCGATCCGATTGACGGCACCAGCCCGTTCCTCAACGGTATGCCAAACTGGTGTGTTTCCGTTGCGGTGCTGCATGACGGCGTACCGGTGATTGGCGTGATCTTTGCGCCGACCTATCAGGAGTGCTACGTCGCCGCGCTCGGCCAGGGCGCAACGCTGAATGGCCGCCGTTTGCAGGTGGATCCGTCACGTACGCTGCAAAATCACGTGACCGGCTTTGGCGCTAATAGCTATGTCAGCCCGGAAGAGGTGGGCCGCCTGCTGGCGTCACTGCTGGCAGCGGGGGGCAACTTTATCCGTATCGGATCTGGTGCGCTGATGCTGGCGTGGGTGGCAGCCGGACGCGTGGTGGGCTATTTCGAACCCTACATGCACGCGTGGGATTGCCTGGCCGGTTACTGTCTGGTGAAAGAGGCCGGCGGCTGGTATCACCCGTTTAATACAGAGGGCGACCGGCTGTTGAAAGGCGCCCAGGTGCTGGCGGTGGCGCCGGGTGCACAGGCGGAGCTGAGGCGGATTGCCGGCGTTTAAGTGGTGCATTTCACGGCCGCGCGGCGTTTTCCAGGTCGCCATCCATGGCGACCTTACTACGCTTGCGCTGTCGTAACTGGATAATGGCATGATTTCAAACGATAAAGTGGTGATTTAAACCGCCACGAACTCGCGGTATCCCGACCAAATCACATACACCGCGAAATAACAAAAAATCAGCGCTGAGGCGAGATACGAATACTTCAGCAGGCGCTCGCCTAACAGCTTTCCGCCCATGCTGCCGATCAGGCAGATAACACAGGTCCACACCACCCCGGCGAGGAAAAACCCGCTGAGAAACCACGAAGTTGCACCGGCATCGCTGTGGCCGATGCGGGCTATCAGCGCGCCGCCCACGCTGGCGAACCACAGAATCGCCGTCGGTGACGACATCGCCAGCACGATGCCGCGCCGAAATTCGCGCAGTAGTGAACGATAAGGCTGGGTTTCAGCCGTGGGAATGTCGATTTTTTTGGCCAGCGCGGCGTAAAGCATTTTAGCGGCAAACCACAACAGCAAAATGCCGCCGCCAATCCATAGCAACCAGCGCACCGGCGTAAACTGCAGTACCACCGCCATGCCAGCCATCGCCAGCAAGGCGTAAATTAAATCACCCACGCAGGTGCCCATGCCCAGCCAGAAACCGTGCAGATAACCGCGCTGCATCGCCAGCGTCAGCATGGCGATGTTGGCGAGTCCGATATCCAGACACAGCGATAAACTCAATAAAAAACCATTAGAAAACGGCAGCATAACGTCGTGACCATCCCTGAGTTCGGTAAAGGAAAGATTAAAGCATGCGTGCCGGGGCTTTTTACACTGCTTCCTGCCATCCATAACCAAACGCTATGACCCGTAAGCAAAGGCACAATTAAATAAACCGATTTGTGAAGCCGATCGGCCTGCGCAGCTTTGCGCGCAGGGAATGCCACTATAGTCGTTAACGAGACGTTAACAACGTCCGTTTCAATACAAAAAAATCAACCTGGTTTGGGCGCAGGCCCGTGAAAATTCCGATTATGGTGGAAAGACAATGAGTGGATACCCAAAACCGGCAACTGGCGGTTTAGCAACAAACTTAACCGTGGCAATATCACTGGCTCTATTGACGCTGGCGGGGAGTGCTATGGCGCAGAACACGGAACATCATCAAACAGCATTAGTCGGCACCTGGACCAGTATTCCGGATGCCCCTGCGGTACAAAAGCCGGATCAACCCAGTGAAGGTTTGTATCGCATGCAGGTCAACAGCGACGGGACGCTCAAGCCGCTGGAGGTGATCAGGATGAAAAGCCCGTCGTGGATCGTTAAATCACGCGACGGGCGGTTTGCTTATACCACCAATGAGGAAAATGCCGGTGCCGTTACCGCGCTGGCGATCGATAAACAGGGCGCAGTGCGGGTGCTGAATCAGGTCGACAGCCACGGCGAGCAGCCGACGCACGCCACTCTCAGCCCGGACGGCAAATTCCTGTTTGTCGCCAACTATTCGGTGGCGAAAGGCGGAGCAGGGGTAACGGTGTTCCCGATTGCGTCGGACGGCAAGCTGGGCGAACAGGTCCAGCATTTCGCGTTCAGCGAAGGCAGCGGCGTGGTAAAAGATCGGCAGGATGGCGGCCATGCGCACTCCACCACCTTTACCCATGATGGCCGCTATCTGTATGCGGCCGATCTCGGTGACGACAAACTGCACGCCTATCGCTACCACGCGGATCGGCGAGAGCCGCTGCAGGCGGATACCAGCCGTGATGTGAGCTTTGCGCCAGGTGCGGGTCCGCGCCACATGGTGTTCTCCGCCGACGGTAAACACGCTTACGTGATTACTGAAATGGCGGGCGAAATCGTGGTATTTCGCGTCACTGACGACCGGCTGGAACGGCAGGCACAGGTGGCGCTGAATACGCAAAACAGCAGCGCCGCCTATAAAAGCGGCGGCGGCATCATTCTCAGCCCGCAGGGTAAATTCCTGATTGCCGCTAACCGCGGATCTGACAATCATCTGCTGGTGTTTAAGATTGCCGCCGATGGCAGCCTGACAGATCCACAGCGCTATGCCGCCGACGGTATTGAGCCGCGCGCGCTGGCGTTTGATAACAGCGGTAAACACCTCTATGTCACTAACGTGTTTACCAACACCATTACGCTGTTTGATTTTGATGCGCACAGCGGCAAGCTGAGCGCGCGCGGTGTGGCGGCGAAGCTGGCAACGCCAACCGACATCAAATTCTTTAACTAACTGCCCTTTCACTCATCCGGTGCGCGTGACGGCGCACCGTCTTCCGCCATAGCCGACAGCGCGCTTTCCAGCGAAGCCGGAAACATCTGGCCGTGACTGAGCCCGGGAAACAGCTGGAAGCGAGCCGCCAGGCCGTTCTCCTGCATGCCGTCGAGGGTGGTGCGAATCCGGCCCAGCACATCGCTGACGCCAGAACGGGATTCGCCGTTGCCTTCCATCAGCACCAGCTGCTTCTGCTTAAACGATGCGGGCGTCACCGCCGCCATTTGCTGCAACAGCGTTGCGTCGCCGCGCAGGGAAGGACTGGCGGCAAAATAGCGCTGGAAAAATCCGGAGTTTAAATAGCTGTCCAGCACAAACAGCCCGCCGTAAGAGTGGCCCCACAGCGCACGCTGCTGCGCATTGATCGGCAGATGCTGTTCGGCACGCGGCGCGATAGTCTGTTCCAGCAGCTGGCGGAATGCGGCACTGCCGCCAGCTGGCCGGCCGCGACGATCCTGCACCTGCTGCGGCGGGGTGTAATCCAGCGTGCGCGCAGCGAGATCGAACGGCAGCGGGGTCTGATAGCCTACCGCCACCAGCACCGGCGGGTTGCCTGCCGCCAGCTTCTGCAACAGTGCTTCGCTGAGATGGTTCATCACGGCGTTGCCATCCAGCATATACAGCACCGCGTAACCGTTGGCCGGTGCCGGTTTACGTGGCACCGCCGTCCACACCTTGTAGTGGCGCTGGCCGTCAGCGGAATCAAACGTGTTAACAGTGAAGCGATACCAGGCAGAGCCTTTGTCGGCAATGTTGGGTCCGAGCGGCGTCATATCAGGCCGGGCGAAGCCGACAGCGGGGCCGAGCAGCAGGCTCAGCAGGGTGAACAGCGGAATGACAAGGCGATAAATCATGGCGCTTCCTTACTAGCTGGCGAGTCAATTACTTCCGTGTCACAGCGAAAGCGCCAGACAGATTAGTGATAATGATTATTAATTTCAACAGCCATTTTGCACCGTCATGCGCCGTGCGGAAGTGTAAAGATTTCGTCAGGATCGCCGATAACGTAGCGGTATAATACCAGCGAGGATAGTCAGGATGATTAACGGTATCGGACCGGGTAGTTTCTCACCGCTCCATCTCAGCAGCGCCAGCGCACGCGTGACCAGCAGCACGGCAAGCAATGCGACCCGGCAAAATAGTCTGACGGCAGACGCCTCAGCGAAAGTCACCTTTAGCGAAGCCACCGACGCCATCTCTGCGGTGTACCAGATGACGCCGGCGCGCGTCACCGCCAGCACGCCTCTTTCGCCTGATATGCAGACGCAGGCGATGGGTGCGCTGCGCAGCTCGGGCGTCAGCATGAATGGCATTGGCAGCGCGCTGCTGAGCGCACTGACGCAGCAGCGTGACGATGTCACCATCAGCGTACCGGCCAGCGGCGGCGCGCAAACTGACACGCAGAGCGCGGTGGCGCTGGAGATTACCACTCAGTCCGGCGTGAGCCTGACTCTGCAGATGACGCGGCAGCAGGATGGCGTAGCGGTGGCACTGAAAACCACTCACGGTAAGCTGAGCGATGACGAAGCTGCGGCAATTGCCAAACTTTCTGGCGCGCTGGAGAAAACCCTGAGCGGGCTGGATAACGGCAACGGTAAACTGGATGTCGGTGACCTGCTCAGTTTTGACAGTAACCAGCTGGCCAGCGTTGATCTGAAAACCGACCTGCGTCGCAGCGGCGAAGTAATGCAGTCGCTGAATCTGCATGCCGACCCGGGTTCACGCTGGCTGGGTTTCCATAATGCCGACGCCAGTTTCAAACTGACGACGGACATGCGCAGCCTGGCGCAGGCCAGCAACGCCGGTCAGCAGCAGAGCGCCCTGGCGCAGTGGAGCGCGGAATTTGATCAGGCCGCTTCGCGCGGTCACGGCGATCGCGCGGCGCTGGCACTGTTTAAGCAGGGTTTCGAGAGCTTAAACAGCACCAGCGCGGCGGCCGGCGTGGCGATGCGCACCCCGCAGGCGATCACCGTTGGCGCGCATGCGGCGCAGGCCGGTGCCATCAGCGGCCTGGCAGATTTCTCGGCCAGCTATCACCAGACGGCGCGCTCCAGCAATCCGCTGAAGCCGGAAGAAGAAGATACTTTCGCTCTGGATGTGGCGCAGCGCAGCAGCCAGCAGAAGAACGGCGATACGCAGCGCATGACGCAGGAAACCCTGTTTAAGCTGAACGCCAGTTTTCATACCGCGCTAAGCGCCAGTTCGCCGCTGGCGCTCAACGAAACCAAAGAGTCACAAAACTATCACTACCACCAGATTCACGATGAAACGCGCAGCACTACTGAGGTGACGCAGGATGCGCAGGGCAATCTCACCGCCCGTTTCGCCCGGCAGCTGACGCAGCAGGAAACGGTGAAGACCTATCAGCTGGCGAAGCTGATTGACAGCACCAGCACACCGCACAGTGAGAAGAGTGAATCGACGCGCCACTATTCCCCGGCGATGTATCTGGCGCAGGCGTAATACCAGGATAACTTAATGCCCACTTTATTGCGCCAGCCCATGGCGCAATAAAACAATAATGTCATTTATCACTATCGATAGCGGAATTAATACTTAAGATTATTCACCCGTGTCACTCAGCGTAATAACCTTGTATCTCCGCGCCCGCTAACGCCTTCTTATCCCTGATAAATTCTTTATTCTCTTTCTGCATGCCGTTTGCCGGATATAGCATAACCGCGCTCTTTACCGCTGTTATTCCCGCTGATTATCATCGCGCCCAATCTGTTATTAAATTACGGCTCTCTGCCCTGGCAGAATGAGCCTGTGAATCACAGCAAAATAAAAAGTGAATCCAGCGATGACGCAAATCAGGGCTCAACAACTTCAGCGCGCGGCGGTGATCACGTCTGACGCGGCGGCAATCGACGCCGCCCGCCACCTGGCGGAACAGGCGAAAGCCGGGGCAGCCGAACGCGACCAACAGCGTATCTATCCGCGTGAACTGCTCGATCAGTTCACCCAGCTGGGGCTGGGCAGTATCAGCGTACCGCGCCAGTTTGGCGGCGGCGGTTTGTCGTTTGGTACCGTGGCGGAGGTGTTCCGCCTGATCTCCGCCAGCGATCCGTCGCTTGGCCAGATTCCGCAAAACCACTTCGGGCTGATCCAGTTCATCCTGGGGGAAGGCAGCGCGCAACAGCAGCAGCGCCTGCTCAGCGCGGTGGTACAGGGCCAGCGGCTGGGCAACGGCGGTCCGGAAAAGAACAGCAAGCACACGCGTGATGTGCAGGCGCAGCTGGTGTCAGGTCCGGAGGGGTTACGGCTCAGCGGTGAAAAGTTTTATTCAACCGGTGCACTGTTTGCCGACATTCTGGTGACCACCGCGCAGCAGGAGGGCCAGCCGGTGATGGCGTTCATTCCGCTGCCGGCTGCAGGGGTGGAGATTATCGATGACTGGTCGGGTATCGGTCAGCGCACCACCGCCAGCGGCACGGTGAAACTCCAGCAGGTGGCGGTCGATGCCGGTTTGACCATCGCGCTACCGTCCCCCGATAAGCCAACGCTGCGCGGTGCCGTATCGCAGCTGATCCAGGCCGCGATTGACGCCGGGATCGCGCAGGGCGCGCTGGATGAGGCGCTGGCGTTTATTCACAGCAGCTCGCGTCCGTGGGTGGACGCAGGCGTGAGCCGCAACGCAGACGATCCCTACATTCTCGCCGATGTCGGGCATATCAACACCGAACTGAGCGCCGCCAACGCGCTGCTGGTGCGGGCGGCGCGCGTACTGGACAGCATTGACCCGCACGCGCTTACCGCTGCGCACTGCGCGCGCGCCTCCATCGCGGTTGCAGAAGCCAAAGTGCTGACCACCGAAATTGCGCTGAAAGCCAGTGAAAAGCTGCTGATGTGGAGCGGCAGCCGCGGCACATTGCTGAAGCATGGGCTGGATCGCCACTGGCGCAACGCGCGCACCCATACGCTGCACGATCCGGTGCGCTGGAAAACGCACGCCATCGGCAACTATTACCTCAATGATGTTCTGCCCGCGCGTCATGCGTGGATTTAAGGAGCGATGATGACGCAGGTTTTCGCTAAACAGCCGGCAGCACGTATCCGCAGCGCGCAGCAGGCCCTGCAGGTGGCAGAAGAGCTGGCTGAACGCTTTCGCAGCGGCGCAGCGCAGCGCGATCGGCAGCGTGAGCTGCCACATGCTGAACTTCAGCACTATTTCCAGTCCGGCTTAGGTGCCATTACCGTGCCGCGTGCGTGGGGCGGTATTGAGATTTCCAGCGCAGAACTGGCGCAGATTTTTGTCATTCTCAGCGCTGCCGATGCATCGATCGGTCAGGTGCCACAAAACCACTTCTACGCGCTGGAAGTGCTGCGCGTTAACGGCAGCGATGCCCAGCAGCAGCGGCTGTACAACGAAGTGCTGGCGGGCGTTCATTATGGCAACGCGCTGGCGGAGTTCGGCTCTGCGGCGGCGCATCAGCGCACCACCGCCTTCAGCCAGACCGCCAGCGGGCTGCGCCTCAATGGCGACAAATTTTACTGCACCGGGGCGCTGTTTGCCGACCGCATCCCGACGCTGGCCATCGCCGATGACGGCAAAGAACAGCTGGTGTTTGTGCCGCGCCATCAGCCGGGCGTGACGGTGATTGATGACTGGAGCGGTTTCGGCCAGCGCACCACCGGCAGCGGCAGCGTGCAGTTTCGTGATGTGGCGATCGCGCCGCACGATGTGGTGCCGTTTCACAGCGCGTTTGAGCAGCCGACCACCGTCGGACCGTTTGCCCAGATTATGCATGCGGCCATCGACCAGGGCATTGCCCGCGCGGCCTTCAACGACATGCTGACCTTTGTGCAGCAGCGCGCGCGGCCGTGGCCGGACAGCGGCGTTGAGCGAGCCTGTGACGATCCGCTGACGCTGGATCGCACCGGGCGGCTCGCCGCACGACTCAGCGCCGGTGATGCGTTGCTGGATGTCGCCGGGGAGGCGGTCGATGTCGCCCAACGCAACCCGAGTGCTGAGCACGTCGCGCTGGCATCGGTTGACGTAGCGAAAGCCCGTGCCTGGACCACTGAGGTGGCGCTGGAAGCCGGCAATCTGTTGTTTGAGCTGGGCGGATCGCGCGCCAGCCTGCGCGAGCACAACCTCGATCGCCACTGGCGCAACGCGCGTACCCATACGCTGCATGACCCGGTACGCTGGAAATATCCGGTCATCGGCAACTATCTGCTTAACGGCGTGCTGCCACCGCGACGGGGAACGCTATGAGCCGCAAACAGATTCTGCTTAATGCTTTTAACATGAACTGCGTGGGGCATATTCACCATGGCATGTGGACCCATCCGCAGGACCGCTCGGTGGAGTTCAATTCGCTGGCGTACTGGCTGGATTTAGCGCGTCTGCTGGAGCGCGGCCTGTTCGACGGACTGTTCATTGCCGATATTCTCGGCGTTTACGATGTGTATCAGCAGGGTATCGGCCTGACGGCGCGCGAGTCCATTCAGCTGCCGGTGAACGATCCGCTGATGCTGATTTCCGGCATGGCCAGCGTGACGCAGCACCTGGGCTTTGGCGTGACCGCCAATCTCAGCTACGAAGCCCCTTATCCTTTTGCCCGCCGCCTGTCGACGCTCGACCATCTGACCAACGGCCGCATCGGCTGGAACATCGTAACCGGCTATCTCGACAGCGCGGCGCGCGCCATGGGGCAGCAGCAACTGCTGGCGCACGATCGGCGCTACGACCAGGCCGATGAGTTTCTTGATGTCACTTATCAGCTGTGGGAAGGCAGCTGGCAGGACGATGCGTTGCTGGCCGACAAACAGCGCCGGCTGTATGCCGATGCGCAGAAGATTCACGCGATCAATCATCAGGGCGAATTTTATCAGGTGCAGGGTTATCACCTGAGCAGCCCTTCGCCGCAGCGCACGCCGCTGCTGTTCCAGGCAGGCTCATCCGCGCGCGGCGTGGCGTTTGCTGCGCGGCACGCCGAGTGCAGTTTCGTGAATGCCAGCTCGCCGGCGGCGCTGCGCGAGCAGGCGCAGCGTCTGCGCCACGCGGCGGTGGCGGCGGGTCGTCAGGCGGACGACTTACGCATCTTTATGGGCGTCAGCGTGATCGTCGCCGCCAGCGAACGCGAAGCGCAGGAGAAGCACCGCAGCTATCTGGAATACGCCAGTGCCGAAGCCGGCATTGCGCACTTCTCCAGCTCAATTGGCGTCGATCTCGCCGCGTTTGGCCTCGATGAACCGATTCACAGCGGCGACACGCGCGCCATTGAATCGGTGAGCAAAGCCTATAACGGCTGGACGCGCCGCCAGCTGCTGGAGCAGCACGCGCTTGGCAGCCGCTACCCGGTGATTGTCGGCAACCCGTCTCAGGTCGCCGACCAGTTGATCCGCTGGATTGATGAAGGTGACATCGACGGCTTCAATCTGACGCGCATCCTGAATCCGCAAAGCTACCGCGATTTTATTGAACTGGTGGTGCCGGAACTTCAGCAGCGCGGCCGCTTTAAAACCGCTTATCAGCCGGGATCGCTCCGGCAAAAAATTTTTCAGCAGCAGGATCGTCTGCCCGCGCGCCACCCGGCCGCGCGCTGGCGGCCTGCGGCTGACGTTCGTTAATTTAACCTCAGGGAGTCAGGATGAAATTTGCCTCATTAGTGGCGCTGAGCGCCGCAATATTAACCGCCAGCGCGTTAGCCGCCGGTGACTACAGCGGCGCACTCAAAGTCGGTACCACGGCGGCTTTCGCGCCGCCGCTGGAAACCGCCGTGGCTGAAGCGAAAAAGCAGGGTCTGCAGGTGGAGCTGGTGGAGTTCACCGACTGGACTGCGCCGAACGTGAGCGTGGAAAATGGCGACATTGACGTCAACCTGTTCCAGCACAAGCCGTTTCTTGACAATGCCAACCGCGAGGGCGGTTTTCATCTGGTGCCGTATGCGCCCGCCATCATCAATAACATCGGGCTCTATTCGAAGAAGCACACGGCAATCGATCAGATTCCGGACGGCGGCACGGTGGCGATTGCCAATGACCCGATTAACGGTGCGCGCGGATTGCTGCTGTTGCAAAAAGCGCAGCTGATTACGTTAAAACCGGGCAGCGGGCTGAAATCCACCGTGGATGATATCGCCAGCAATCCCAAACACCTGAAAATCATCGAAGTGGAGGCGGTGCAGCTGTCGCGCTCGCTGGATGAGGTCGACCTGGCGCAGGGATATCCGCACTATCTGCGTTTGTCGAAGACCATCGACCCCAACAAGGCCTTGTTATTTGATGGCCTTGAGCATCCGGAATATGTGATTCAGTTCGTGATTCGTGACGGACATCAGGACGATCCGCGTCTCAAAAAGTTTGTAGATATCTATCAGCACTCGCCGGTGGTGCGCGCGAAGCTGGATGAGTTCTACGGCAAGCTGTATCAGCCGGGCTGGAGCCAGTAATCATGGTCAGCCTGACTCTTCCTGGCGAGCAGGCGGCGCTGCACACCACGACGCCGGTTGCGGGCCGTGCGCATGTGCAGATCCGCGGGCTGAGCAAACGCTATGACGGCCAGTCGCAGGATGCGCTGAAGCACATCGACCTGCAGGTTAAACGCGGCGAGATTTTTGGCATCATTGGCCGCAGCGGCGCGGGCAAATCGACGCTGATCCGCTGTCTGAACCGGCTGGAAAATCCGACGCAGGGTGCGGTGGTGATTGACGGTATCGATCTCAGTTCACTGAGCGCCAGCCAGCTGGTGCAGTGGCGGCGCCGCACCGGCATGATTTTCCAGCACTTCAATTTACTGTCCGCTAAAACGGTGCGGCAAAACATTGAGCTGCCGATGAAGGTGGCTGGCATACCGGCGGCGCAACGGCGGCAAAAAGTGGATGAGCTGCTGGCGCTGGTTGGGCTGGAGGCGCGCCAGCATGCCTGGCCGGCGCAACTCTCTGGCGGGCAGAAGCAGCGTGTCGGCATTGCGCGCGCGCTGGTGCACGATCCGGAACTGCTGCTGTGCGACGAGGCAACCTCGGCGCTGGATCCGGAAACCACGCGCGCCATCCTCGCGCTGCTGAAAAAAATCAATCAGCAGCGTCATATCACTATCGTACTGATCACCCATGAGATGGACGTGGTGCACGATCTGTGTCACCAGGTGGCGGTGATCGATCAGGGTGAAATCATTGAGCGCGGTCCGGTGTGGCAGGTGTACAGCGATCCGCAGCATGAGACGACGCGGCAGTTGCTTAATCCGCAATTCGGCGCGCTGCCGGAGGCCATCCAGCCGCTGCTGACGCCACAACGTCAGGACGTGGACTCGCGTTTGCTGGTCCGGCTGCGCTACAGCGGGCAGGGTGCGCAGCCGGATCTGGCGGCGATCAGCGCACAGGTCAGCGGCGAGCTGACGCTACTGTATAGCGCGGTTGAATGGGTCGATCGCAAACCCACCGGCCAGCTGTTGCTGCTGCTGGATGCCCGGCACGACGCGCCGGCAGCCCTTACCGCGCTTCATCCGCTGGCGGACCAACTGGAGGTTGCAGGTTATGTCACTGGCTATTGATCGTTTATGGCAGGGGTTGCTGGATACGCTGCTGATGGTCGGCGTGTCGTCGCTGCTGGCGCTGCTGATCGGTTTACCGATGGCGGTGATTCTGGTGGTAACCGGGCGCGGCGATCTGTTCCCCAATCCGCTGCTCAACCGGCTGCTGGGCTGGCTGGTGAACCTGTTCCGCTCGATTCCGTTTTTGATTCTGATGGTGGCGCTGATCCCGTTTACCCGCTGGATTGTCGGCACTACCTACGGCGTCTGGGCGGCCGTGGTGCCGCTGACGCTGGCGGCGACGCCGTTTTTTGCCCGTATCGCGGAGGTGAGTCTGCGCGAAGTGGATAAAGGGCTGACGGAAGCGGCGCAGGCGATGGGCTTTCAGCGCTGGCATATTGTCTGGCACGTGCTGCTGCCAGAAGCGCGGCCTGGCATCGTCAGCGGTTTTACCATTACGCTGGTGACGATGATTAATGCCTCGGCGATGGCCGGTGCGATTGGCGCCGGCGGGCTGGGCGATCTGGCTTATCGTTACGGCTACCAGCGTTTCGATATGCAGGTCATGCTCACGGTGATCGTGGTGCTGGTGGCACTGGTCACGCTGCTGCAGCTGTGTGGCGACCGGCTGTCGCGCCGGCTGAACCATCGCTAAAGGCGTTTTACCTGATCTGCAGGCCGTCAAGCGCCGCCAGCAGCGCGTCGACCTTCGGCAGCAGCTGTTTGCGCCGCGGCCAAATCACCGACAGCGGCAGACCGTCCGGCTGCTGCTGCGGCACAATCACTTCCAGCGCGCCGCTCGCCAGCGCGTCACGCACCAGCCATGACGGCATCTGCGCCACCCCAAGGCCAGCGCACAGCGCCTGCATTTGGGCATCCACGTCGCCCAGCGCCATGCGAGACGGCACCTGACGCCAGTGCGGATGTCCATCCTCCGTGGTGAACAGCCACGGCTTGGTGCTGCCGTCAACGCGCTCGTACAGAATCGCCCGATGCCGCAGCAACTCACTCTCGCTGGTTGGTCTGCCTGCGCGCGCCAGATAGTCCGGCGCGGCGCAAAACACCATACGCTCGCGGCCCATCGCCCGGCAGCCGAGCGAGGCGGGCAGATCCGGCGAACCGCCGATGCGCACCGCGACATCAATGCCCTCATCAAACAGATCAATAAAGCGATCCGAGAAGGTCAGGCTGAGTTCCACATCCGGATGCTGCTGACAGAACGGAATCAGCAGCGGCATGACGCCGAGCCGGCCATAGGTATTGGGCACCGCCAGCCGCAATCGCCCGGATGGAATGGTGCGCTGCGCCGCCAGCACTGCTTCGGCTTCCGCCAGCTCCTCCATAATGCGCAGGCAGGTCTGATAATAGGCGCTGCCGGCGTCGGTGAGCGTCAGGCTGCGGGTGGTGCGCTCCAGCAGGCGTGAGCCGAGCCGCGCTTCCAGCCGCGTCACGCTTTTGCTGATGGCGGAACCGGTCAGGTGCAGACGCTCAGCGGCAGCGGCAAAACTGCCACTTTCAACACTGGCGACAAAAGGAACGATATCTTTCAGACGCTGATCGTGCATGTATTGGTGAATCCAGTTCAGGAATGATGTGAATTAATGCCACGGCTAAGAATTTAATTCTCTATTACGCTAAGGATAACTGCAACAGAGGAGATTCGACATGCAAAAACAGGCGTTAATCGTGGGGATCAGCGGGGTTATCGGTCGTGCGCTGGCGGAAAGGCTGCAAAGCGAGGGCTGGCAGGTAACCGGTTTGTCGCGCGGACGCGGTGCCATTCCGGAAGGCTGCCGCAGTCTGACGGCCGATCTGACCGATGCAGAAGCGGTGCGCAATGCGCTGGCGCAGGAAAAACCGGATGCGCTGTTCTTTAGCGTCTGGTCACGTCAGGCGAATGAAAAAGAGAACATTCGCGTTAACGGCGGCATGGTGCATAACGTCATTGCCGCGCTTGGCGAGCGGCTGAACGGCGCGCATGTGGCACTGGTGACCGGGCTGAAGCACTATCTTGGTCCATTCGAAGCGTATGGCAAAGGTGCGGTGCCGGTGACGCCGTTCCGCGAAGAGCAGGGACGTCAGCCGGTCGATAACTTTTACTATGCGCAGGAAGACGAAGTGTTTGCCGGCGCAGAGCAATATGGCTACAGCTGGAGTGTGCACCGTCCGCACACCATCATCGGTTATGCATTGGGTAACGCTATGAACATGGGGCAGACGCTGGCCGTTTACGCCACGCTGTGCCGTGAAAAAGGCTGGCCGTTTATCTTTCCCGGCTCGCCGCAGCAGTGGAACGGTCTGGCCGATGTCACCGAAGCCGGTTTACTGGCGGAACAGCTGCTGTGGGCGACCAGTGCTGAGGGGGCTGCCAATCAGGATTTCAACGCGGTGAACGGCGATGTGTTCCGCTGGAACTGGCTGTGGCCGCGTCTGGCAGACTATTTCGGTATTGAAGCTGCAGACTATCCGGCGCAGATGATGCCGCTGGAAGGACGCATGCAGGAAGCCGCAGCGGCCTGGCGTGAGATCGCTGCGCGCTATCAGCTGCGTGAAGCAGACATCGATAAACTGGCGTCGTGGTGGCACACCGATGCGGATTTGGGCCGGCCGATGGAGGCGTTTACCGATATGAGCAAGAGCCGTAAAGCTGGCTTTACCGGCTATCGCGCCACGCTGGATTCCTTCACCCAACTGTTCGACCGGCTGCGTGCGGAGCGCATCATTCCCTGATAGCGTTACTGGCCGGCGGCGTCAGGCGATCTGCACCCAGCGCCGGCCAAGCAATACGGTCAGCACGATGATGCTCACGATGGCCGCCAGGTGCTGCAGCAAATCCAGCGCATGCAGGTGCACCGGATGACAGAACGCCAGCAGGCTTACCGCCATGCAGGCGACGCCCAGGCCCGCCATGGCCAGGCTGCGGGCCGGATAGAGCGCCCGCGTCCGGCGCAGACTGAGGATGGTCAGCAGCAGCATCGGCAGACTCACCACCAGCAGGAAAACAAAGCACGGCAGCGTGTCGTGCTGCTGCAGCGGCGTGGCCGTTTGCAGCAGACTGCTGGCGCTCAATCCCAGCCACAGCAGGCCCGGCGGCAACAGCAGCTTTGCGCTGATGCCGCGCCGCCCTGCAATGCTGAGTTCAAAGGCGCTGCGCATCGCCAGCAGCCCGAGGATAAAGGCCAGCATCAGTTGCAGTGCAGCCTGCATTGCGCCGGCCTGCGACCAGTCGGTCAGAGTGCGCGGCACCAGCAAACTGGCCGCGATGCCGGCCGGTAGCGCCAGCGCCAGCCAGCCCAGCACGCGTTTTCCGCTCGCCGGCGGGCGTTTCACCGGGCGCAGATCGCGCCCCAGTTTTTCAATCAGCAAATGATGATCAGTCATGGTTTGCTCCAAAGCGGCGCAGATTGATGAGCGCGCGGTGCAGCAGCGATTTCACCGCCGACACGCTCAGATTATGGTGTGCCGCCGCCTCGTTCAGGCTCATTTCATGCAAATGAACATGCTCAACGATTTCACGCTGACGCAGCGGCAGCTGGCTGAGATAGCCCGCCAGCTCCTGCCGGGTGTCCAGCTGCTGCTGTTCTGCCGTGCTGGCGGGATCGGCGGCCTGGGCGTCGTCAAGCGCGCAGTGCTGCTGGCGGCCGCGGCGGCGCAGGGCATCAATCGCGCGCGCCGAGACTATCGCCGTCAGCCAGGGCAGAAAAGGGTAAGCGGGATCGTAGGTATGGCGCACGCGATGCAGCGTGAGCAGCACATCCTGAATCACATCTTCCGTTAAGGCTTCATCGCTCAGCCTGCGCCGCACCTGCGCGCGTATCACCGGCACCAGCGCCCGCAGCAGCCGGGTATAGGCACACTGATCCCCGGCCTGCGCGCGTTCCATCAGTCCGGGCCAGTTTTCACGTGCGCTATCGCCTGTGTGCATACGCTGCCTTGTTGCCGTTACGTCTTCTTCGCTGCCGCCTGGTTTAACGCATCCACTACGATGCCGGGTGTCAGCACCTGCGGCAGTACTTTCGGTGGTCCGCCATCAGCCGGATACACCAGGTACATCGGTAAACCGCCCTGACCAAACTCACTCATCACGTCATCAACGTCCGGGTTAAATTTAGTCGAGTCTGCCACCATGTACAGCGTACCGGTTTCCGCCAGTGCGGTTTTCACCGCCTGGGTCGACAGCGAGGTCTTCTCGTTCACCTGACAGGTGATGCACCATGATGCGGTAAAATCGACAAAAATCGCTTTGCCATGCCCGCGCTGAGCGGCCACCGCCTGCGGCGTCCACGTCTGTTTGCTGACCTGCGCCTGCACATCGGCTTGCAGCGCCGCGCCTGGCTTGATCAGCCCCGGCAGCGGCGCGATCACCGCAATCAGCAATATCGCCGTGACGCTGAACAGCGCTTTGTGCCCTTTTCCGGCAAAGCGGCGCTGCTGCGCTATGCCATACAGCCAGCCGGCAAACGCCAGCACCACCGAGGCGGCCAGCATAACAGCCAGCGCGCTGCTGCCCGCCTGCTGGGCCAGAATCCACACCAGCCAGGCCCAGGCACCGAGCATGGGAAAGGCCAGCCCGCGCTTAAGGATATCCATCCAGACGCCAGGACGCGGTAAAAATCGTGCCAGCGGCGGGAACAGCGACAGCAGGGTAAAGGGCGCGGCGAAGCCGAGCGCCAGCGCAGAGAAAATAACCAGCGCAACCGCAGGGGGCTGCACCAGCGCGTAGCCGATGGCGCTGGCCATAAAGGGCGCGGCACAGGGCGTGGCTACGATGATCGCCAGTGCTCCGGTCAGCGCGGAACGCAAAAAAGCGCCGCGCTGGATGTCGATGGCCCCGACGCGCTGCACCGTTAGTCCCACCTCAAAGACGCCAAGCAGGTTAAGCGCGGCAGCCAGGATCACCAGCGACAGCAGGGCGATCACCAGCGGTGACTGTAGCTGAAAGCCCCAGCCGACCGCGGCACCACCCGCGCGCGCGGCCAGCAGAATACCGACCAGCGCCATCATGGTCACCAGCACGCCGAGCAGGAATCCGAGGCCTTCGCGGCGCGCGCTGGCAGCCTGGCTTTGATGGCGCAGCAGGCTAAGCGCTTTCAGCGAAATCACCGGAAAGACGCACGGCATGAGGTTGAGGATGATGCCGCCCAAAAAGGCGGCCAGCATCGCGGTTAACATGGCTGGCCTCTCACTTACTGCGCTTGCGGATGCGCAGCGTCATACTCTTTCACCGCCGCCAGCGCTTTTTCGATGTGGGTATCCGGGTTTCTGTCGGTATAACTCAGCAGAATATTGCCGTTGGGGGCAATCACATAAGAGGTGCGGTCAGACAGCGTTTTGCCTTTTATCTGCATCAGCGTTTTATATTCGGCGGCCACTTTGGCACCCGGATCGGCAGCTACGGCGAATTTGTCACGACACTCCAGCTTAGAAAAATCGCTGATCTGCTCGGTGTTACCGGCGGTGACGCCGATCACCGTGGCGCCCATTTTTTTGAAATCATCCGTGGCTTCGGCGAAGTCGTGCGCCTCAATGGTACAACCCGCGCTGAAGGCCGCCGGGAAGAAGTAGAGCACCACCGGCCCTTTTTGCAGCGCCTGCTGCAGCGAGAAGGTGAGCGGCTTACCGGCCAGCGCGCCCTGAAGTTCAAAGTCAGGTGCTTTGGCCCCGACGGGCAGCGCCGCGCCAGCAGCGAAGGCGGCGAGGCTCAGCGTGGTGCCGAGGGTGAGGGTAGCGATGAGATGCCTGATAGTTGTCATGATCTGCTCCTGCGGTAAAAGAGGTCCGGTTAGGGGTGTTCAGTCAGACAGTTCGCCGCAGTCGGTAAAAAGTTGCGCGAAGGGCAAAAAAAAGCAGGGCAGATCCCTTTTTCCCGTCTCGTTTATTTATTCTTTGCGTGAAATCCTTACAATAATCGCCTGATGTTTTTTTAGGTTTTAGATATGTCTTCAACGTCTTGCGATAAACAGAACAGTGAAACCCAGCAGCTGCTGGCCTCCCTTGAACAGCACATTGCCGAGCCGCCTCCCCGGGTGCAGCCGGTGCCGGAAGATTTCTGGCAGCAGTTAGAGACGCTGACCCACGGCGACGACGCCTGACTCAGTTGCGCGGCTGTATACCCTGGCACACCATGCTCAGGGTGTGCTGCAGAATCATTTCGGTATCAAAGCCCGGCTCGTGGGCAAAGCGCGTAAAGGGCACCAGCACCATGCTGAGAATTGAGGTCATCAGTACATCGACATTCAGCTGGTTGTTCAGTAATCCCTGCTGCTGCCACTGAATCAGCAGCGCGCGAATCCGTTCGCGTCCGGCATGACCGTGACGCTGTTTCAGCGTGCCGCCCAGCCCCTGACCACTGGCGACTTCCTGCAGCCACAGCGGTGCGAACCAGTCATGACTCAGCACGATATCCGCGAACTCTTTAATAAACCCGCTGATCGCTGCGACAGGGTCACTACTCTCTTCGACAAAATGCGCTTCCAGCCGTTGCCGTAACGGCACAAAGCGTTCTGCGACCACGGTATCCAGCAGTGACTCGCGCGACTGAAAATAGTAATTCAGCATGGCCGGGCTGACGCCGGCTTTACGGGCTATGGCGTTGAGCGAGGTTTCCGCGATGCCGTTTTGCGCATACAGCGCGAGCGTGATGTCGAGCAGATGCTCGCGCTGCTGGGCATTGATTGCGCCGCCGCGTGGACGGCCCGGCCGGCGGGGTTTATCAGAAGGCGCTGTCTCGCTCTCCATCACTTTTTGTGCGGTCATCTTTACGTAC
This sequence comes from Pantoea sp. Cy-640, assembly GCF_011752635.1. Taxonomy (NCBI): domain Bacteria; kingdom Pseudomonadati; phylum Pseudomonadota; class Gammaproteobacteria; order Enterobacterales; family Erwiniaceae; genus Pantoea; species Pantoea sp. Cy-640. The sequence goes on from NZ_VWXB01000002.1 coordinate 590,777, forward strand.
TCACGGGTTTCGTGTCAGACTTCAGTTAATATTAATTGTGCATTTAATTAATTTCAAATGGTGTCGTTATGAAACCTCAATCTATCACATCGCAGCGCGACAGCGGGGCAACCCGCCCGCCTTCCATTCGCCTGCTGATGGGCGCGCTGATGCTGGTGATGCTGCTGTCCGCGCTTGATCAGACCATCGTCTCGACCGCGCTGCCGACTATCGTCGGCGAACTGGGCGGGCTGGATCGCCTGTCGTGGATCGTCACTGCTTACATGCTGGCCTCAACCCTGGTCGTGCCGCTGTATGGCAAATTTGGCGATCTGTTTGGCCGCCGAACGGTGCTGCAAATCTCGGTGGTGCTGTTTTTGCTGGGCTCGGCGCTGTGTGGGCTGGCGCAAAACATGCCGCAGCTGATTTTTACCCGCGCACTGCAGGGACTGGGCGGCGGTGGATTGATGGTGGTGAGCATGGCGGCGGTCGCGGATGTCATTCCGCCCGCCGATCGCGGCCGGTACCAGGGCCTGTTTGGCGGCGTGTTTGGTCTGGCAACGGTGATTGGGCCGCTGCTGGGCGGTTTTATCGTGCAGCACATGTCCTGGCGCTGGATTTTCTACATTAACCTGCCGCTCGGCCTGCTGGCGCTGCTGATCATTAATGCAGTGTTTAAAGCGGATAGCCGACGCAAACCCCATGAAATCGATTATCCGGGGGCGGTGTTTCTCAGCCTGGCGCTGGTGGGCGTAACGCTGTTTACCAGTGAAGGCGGCACGCTGCGCGAATGGTCAGATCCCCAGCTATGGTGCATTCTGGCCATGGGGCTGGTTGGCGTGTTGGGGTTTATTTATGAGGAGCGACGCGCATGGGAACCGATCATTCCACTCGATCTGTTCCGTAATCGCAGTTTTTCCCTCGCCAGTCTGATGGCGTTTATTATCGGCATGGCGCTGTTTGGCAGCGTGACGTTTTTGCCGCTTTATCTGCAGGTGGTAAAAAACGCCACGCCCACCGAGGCCGGACTACAGCTGTTACCGCTGATGGGCGGGCTGCTGGTCACCTCGATCATTAGTGGTCGCATGATTAGCCGCAGCGGGAAATACCGTTTGTTCCCCATCGCCGGGACGCTACTGGCCACAACCGGGATGGCGCTGATGACCACGCTGACGCTGGATGCGCCGCTCTGGCACATTTATCTGTTCTCCAGCGTGCTCGGCATGGGAATGGGCATGACTATGCAGGTGCTGGTGCTGGCGGTGCAAAATGCGGTGACGGCCGATCGCATCGGCGTAGCGACCTCATCGGTTACGCTGTTTCGCTCGGTGGGCGGTTCGATCGGCGTTGCGCTGTTTGGCGCTGTGTTCAGTCACGTGCTGAAATCCGGAGCGACCCGACTGATAGAGCAGGGTAACGTGCTACCGCCTTCGCTGGATCCGGTCGCCGTGAACCATTTGCCTGCAGCGCTGCGTCAGGCTTATTTGCTGGTGTTCAGCGATGCAGTGCATGCCGCATTTCAGATGGCCGCCGGCGTTATGCTGCTGGCGTTTATACTTTCGCTGTTGCTGCCGGAGTCGCCGCTGCGCGATAACGTGCGCAAATAAGCTTTCCGGTTATTTCGCAGCAGGTCAGTCGGACAGGCTGCGGAATAAAATTTAAACGCAATTTGCCGGATAAATATGCGCTGTCGGCGCAAAGCAGCAAAAGATATAGATTTTTATCCTAAATACATAGCGTTACCTTTCTGTAAACTTAGGTAAAAATAGTGAAGACAGCGAGAATTCGAGCGGAGACGCTTTATTTCTGCAACTTCTTTACGGTATAAATCTGCTATCCCTGTTATCCACTGTGAAACGTCACCCTATGATTGCTACTGCGGCCCGCAACCTGATTGCCTGCCTGATGTTATTAACCCTGGCTGGCTGCTCGTCTCACTCCTCGCCAGCACCGGAGCAGGAAAGTGTTGATACCTCGCAGGACGGTGGTAAACAGCCCGATTTAATTCCGGTAATAGCCGCTTTGCACGATCAAATGCATTCGTGGGAAGGCACCAAATATCAGTGGGGCGGAACGCAATTATCCGGCGTTGACTGTTCCGGATTTGTCTGGCGCACCTTAAAAGATCGTTTCAATATTCCCATGGATCGCGTCACAACGCGTGAATTGATCGCCATGGGTAAGCCGGTCGATCAGGCGCATTTACAGCCTGGCGACTTAGTGTTCTTCCGCATTAAGCATGAGCTGCACGTCGGCTTTTACGACACCGATCGCCAGTTCCTGCATGCCTCAGTCAGCCAGGGCGTGATGCGCTCGTCACTGAATAATCCGTACTGGAAATCGGTATATTTAGAAGCCAGACGACTTCCACGCGAGCAAAATTCGCAGATCAGTTTCAATTATAAAAATAAAGTCTGAGGTCAGACATCCCTCCTTAAAGCCGCGGCGCGACATTTTCGCGCCCATGCTCAGACCCATCTCCCCGTCAACCATTCGTCTCCTGTTTCAGTGACAATTCGCCTTCAACATGATGGCTGCTTTAACGCTCTGTGCCGCTTTATGGGCATCGAAATACATTCAACCTGTTGATTATAAATAAATAATTTAAATATCACGCGTTAACAATTAGTGCGATCATAGTATTCGCACTAATTATCAATTTTGTAATAGTAATCATGGTTATTATTATCTCCATCGAAGGCGCAGCGCCTTCTCATCAAACGCTAAGGAATATGACCATGAAAGCTATCAAAACACTGACCATTGCCGCCGCCGCCGCGCTTTCCCTGATGTCTGCTGCCAGCTTCGCGCAAACCGTTTCAGCCACCTCCACCACACTGGATGGTGCCGAAGCGAAAATTGCCGCTCAGGCTCAGCAGCAGGGTGCGCAATATAAAATTCTGGAAGCCAGCACCAACAACCTGGTGCACATGACCGCTGAACTCTACAAATAACGGATGGTTGCACAGGGATGTGCCAGAACGGGTCGCCTGACAGGCGGCCTTTTTTGTCGTGCAGTCAGGCTCGCAGCGTATCAATCATTCTGGCGATATTGCTGAATTTGCAGCGCAAACTGTCTGGCAGGAGAACGCAATATGCTGAACAACGTGGATATCAACCGGCAGGCGCTGGCTTTTGCAGATGCATTACGCACGCAACGCCATGCTCACGTTCCGGTGATTCGTTTTGCCCACTGGCCGCAATTTATCGCGACGGTGCGCGCTGAGCTGGCGCAACCGGGCGATCAGAAATAATTAGCACGATCACGATAACCGCACTAATTATCAATTGCAGTATAGTAACCTGAGTTATTATTAGTTCCATCGAAGGCACACAGCCTTCAGACACAACCATTAAGGAATAAGACCATGAAAACCATTAAAGCTATGTCAATCGCCGCTGTTGCCGCTCTCTCTCTGATGTCAGCCGCCAGCTTTGCCCAGAGTGTAACCGTGACTTCCTCTACGCTGGACGGTGCAGAAGCTAAAATCGCCGCGCAGGCGCAAGAGCAGGGCGCTCAGTATAAAATTACTGAAGCCAACACCAACAACCGCGTGCACATGACGGCTGAACTGTATAACTAAGTTCAGACTGCTTAACTGTGTTAAGGCCGCCTTCGGGCGGCTTTGCTGTTTCCGGAAGGCTGAAAACGAACAAAAGCAATAGGCTGGCGTTCGAAATTTGACCAATCCTGCTCAGCGGGCGCAACAGGCGGAGCCCAGGCGTTTATCCACAGGATAAGCCAGCCTCTTTGCACGTCAGTTGTGGATAACTGCTTTAATATCAAACCGTCAGGCGATAAACGCTGAGTGGATTTCCCGACTTACACGTCGGTTATTTTGTCAGAAATGAATCCGGTTGCGGCTAAATAAACGCGAAGCGGGTGAGTTTATTTCACCATTTCAAAACACATTACGTTTGCGTAATCTGCACCGTTATTTTTTCGCGTCGTCGTCAAAATGGCGAGAGGGAATCAGATTTTTCTCTTTATTAACCGGCGTTCTTTTCGACCGGCCTTTGTCCAGCAGGCAGTCGCGGCAACAGGCTATTTGCGGATGGTGGATACGCGCTACCGTCAGCGCCTGATGCACAGTATACAAAGAGCCGATAAAGCGCTTCTCTTCCTCAAATTCCAGTACGTAACAGCCTTTTTTATGCAATACCCAGCCGGCGTCCGGATCGTGACATAAATAAAAATAGTGCGGTTCTAACATAACTTACTCTCGGGCGAGTGATAGCCATCGAATAGATAATCGGTGATGTGTCTAAATTAGAGACGCATTCAGTCTACGCCGATGATGACCTGCGGGGCTAATTGATTTAATGACTTTCGGATTAGACCTGAAATGACCGGACCAGCATGAATAATGTGCCGGTCCGGTTGCTGATTTTATTCGCTGGCGAGTGCGGCGACCGGATCCATTCGCGCGGCTTTGCGCGCGGGCAGATAACCAAATATCATGCCGATAATGGTTGAGCAGGCAAACGCTGCGCCAGCCGATTGCCATGAGTAGATGGCGGTCAGCACGCCGCCAGCCAGCAGTGAAATGACCGGACCTATCACCAGAGACAGCGCCACGCCGAGCGATCCACCCACCAGGCACACCAGCACCGCTTCAATCATAAACTGCTGCATGATGTCGCCGCGTCGCGCACCTACCGCCATGCGCACACCAATCTCGTGGGTGCGTTCGGTCACCGACACCAGCATGATGTTCATTACGCCAATACTGCCGATCATGAGCGCAATCGAAGCCACCAGTAAAATCAGCAGCGTCAGCGTGGCCGCCGCACCTTCTATCGCTTTACGATACTTGTCCCGGTTGAACATCAGGAAATCTTTGGTGCCGTGGCGCGCCGTCAGCAACTGGGTGAGCGATTCCACCGCCGCACCGCTCACCACATCATCTTTGAGTTTAATACTGATACTGGTGAGCGCGGTCTGACCGCTGATGCGATACATCACCGTGCTCCACGGCAGCCAGACGCTGAGGCGGTTGGGCGACAGACCATCTTCATTATTGGCCACGCCAATAACCCGCACCGGCACCGATCCCAGCACAATCATTTTGCCAATCGGGCTCGGGCCCTGTTCGCCAAATAATTTATTGCGTGTGTTGATATCAATAATGACTTCCTGGCGCGCGTGCCGCTCATCGCTGAAGTTGCTGCCTTCCACCAGCTTAATGCCCTGAATGCGAAAATAGTCGACGCCCACGCCGGAAACTGAAGTTTTGGAGGCGTTGGCCAGGTAGCGAATGGGCTGCGTGGCGATGATTTCCGGACTGACGGCGGCGACAAACTGCTGGCGCGCAATCACATCGGCGTCGGCCATCACCAGGGTTTGTACCGGATGCGCATCGTCCTCGACATAATCTCCCCCGGCATAAATAGAAACTACATTGGTACCCAGTCCGGAAATGCTCTCCAGCGTTTTTTCCCGCGCGCCCTGGCCCAGCGCCACCACGGTGACGACGGCGGCAATGCCAAAGATAATGCCGGTCATAGTCAGTGCGGTGCGCAGGCGGTGGGCGTTCATGGCATTCAGCGCCATGCGCAATGATTCGCGCAGCCGGTCAAGCAGACCGCGGAATCGGCTTTGCCGCTTGCGTGGCGCTGGCGTAAAGTGCGTTTTTGCGGCCGTGGCAGCGCTGCCGCTGTCGGCAAAAATCTCGCCGTCCTGAATTTCAATAATGCGTTCCGCGTGCTGCGCCACTTTCATATCGTGGGTAACGATAATCACCGTGTGACCTTCGCGGTTCAGTTCGCTGAGGATGCGCAGCACTTCTTCACCGGAGTGCGAATCGAGCGCGCCGGTGGGCTCATCGGCGAGGATAATTTCGGCACCGTTGATCAGTGCACGCGCAATACTGACACGCTGCTGCTGGCCGCCTGACAGCTCGCCCGGCTTATGCTGTTCGCGCCCCTGTAATCCGAGCCGTGCCAGCAGCTGGGCGGCGCGCTGACGGCGTGCGGTGCCGGATAAATTGGCGTAAATCGCCGGTATTTCAACGTTGCTCAGCGCGCTGAGATCCGGCATCAGGTGATAGCGCTGAAAGATAAAGCCGATGTGCTCGCGCCGCACTTGCGCCAGCGCATCGGGCGAGAGCGTGGCGGTATTTTTGCCGCCAATCAGGTAATCACCGCTGTCCGGCGCATCAAGGCAGCCAAGAATGTTCAGCAATGTGGATTTGCCTGAGCCCGAGGGGCCGATGATCGCCACCATTTCGCCGCTGGCAATCTGCAGATTAATGTTTTTCAGCACCTGCAGGGATTGCGAACCATTGACGTAGCTGCGCTGAATGTTGTGCAGTTCGATGATATTCACATCACCACCTTGTCCGCGCCCGGCTGCTGCGTGGCAAGGATCACTTTTTCCCCTAAGTGCAGCCCGCTCAGCACCTGAATGTCAACGCTGTCGCTGATGCCGGTGGTGATGTAGCGCTTCTCAGGCTGATTATTTTGATCCGCGATTTCGACGTAAGTACGACCATCGGTGGCCTTTTTCGTGGCCTGCACCGGCACCAGCAGCGCGTTTTTCGCCTGGTCACGCAGCAGATTAACCTGCGCCGTCATGGAGATGCGCAGCGCATTATCCGGGTTCGGCACATCAAGCAGGGCGTTGTAATAGACCGCCGCGTTTGTGCTGCTCACGGTATTGCTTTCACTGTTACCCATCAGCGCATCATCTTTCATCACCGACTCAGGAGCCAGTTCGATGCTGCGCAGCGTGGCGTTGTAGCGTTTATCCGGATTGGCGAAAGTGGTAAACCACGCCTGCTGGCCGGGCTGAATATTGGTAATGTCCGCCTCGGATATTTGCACTTTGATGGTCATGGTGCCGAGCTGCGCCAGTTTGGCGATGGTTGGGGCGCTCTGCACGGCGTTTACGGTCTGGCCCTGCTTCGTGACGATCGCCACCACCGTGCCGTCAATCGGTGCCATGATGCGCGTGTAACCGAGATCGAGTTGCTTTTTATCCACTTCGATCTGCGCCTGAATCACCCGCGCCTGCTGCGCCGTCAGCTCTGCCTGGGCGATGCGCCACGCTTCGGCGGCGGTATCAAAATCCTGGCGGGAAACGGCGTTGGTTTTAATCATCTGCTGCAGGCGCTGAAACTGCGCCTGCTGGCGTACCAGCGTAGCCTGACGGGTCTGTAAATCCGCCTGCGCCACGCTCAGCGCCGCCTGCGCATTACGCAAATCGCTGCGCTGCGGCTGATCATCGATCTCCGCGATCAGCTGGCCCTTACGCACGTTGTCGCCGGCTTTGATATACAGCTTTTTCACCTGACCGGAGACCTGCGCACCGACGTTAACGCGCTCGATCGCGTCCATTTTGCCGGTGGCGGCAATCACGTTTTCGATGTCGCCCTGGCGCACCGCGGCGGTCATCAGCGGATTAGGTTTACTGCGTGACGCCGAATACGCCCAGAGAACCAGAATCATCACCAGTGCAGTTAGCGCGGCAAACAGCCATTTTTTCGTCATTGTGTGCATCATCGTCCCTTAAATTTAGCGAGAATAATAATCACTAAGCGGGACAAACTGGAGAAAAATTCTGCGGAATTTTGTCAGCCGCAGGGGAGTGCGCCATCCCTGGCGCAGGTTGTGGGTTAGCGATACCCCGTCAGTCAATCCGTTCAGAGCAGATTCAGCTGTTGCTTCAGCTGCGCAATCTCCCTGCGCCACTGCTGCTGCTGCGCCGGTTTCTGATGCTTTGCCTTACGCGCTTCGTCCTGCTGCAGCTTTTCTTCCAGCACCAGCAGCGCCTGCAACAGCGCATCTTCATCGCCCGGGCGGTCATCGACGGCAGCAGCGGCAAGCGGGTGATCGACGGGCACATGGGCGGTGGCCAGCCTGGCGGTCACCTGCGGCCAGTCGTGCCACTCGCTCAGCTGCTGCTGTTCAATCAGCCAGAAGCGATTGCAGCTGCTGGCGATCAGGCTGCGGTCGTGAGACACCAGCAGCACCGCGCCGGCGAACTGCTGCAGCGCCTGCGCCAGCTCCTCTTTGCCTGCCATATCCAGATGGTTGGTCGGCTCATCCAGCAGCAGCAGCGAATAGCGCGCCAGCGTCAGGCCGACAAACAGCAGGCGCGAGCGCTCACCACCGCTGAGGGAGGCAACTTTCTGCTGGTGGCGCAGCCAGGGAAAGCCTGCGCTAATCAGCGCCATTTTGCACTGCTCATCGCTCAGCGCAGCGAAACCGTGTAGCGCCGCGCTTAACGTCTGGTCGTCACGCAACTGTTGCAGGCTCTGATCGTAATAGCCGACGCGGGCGCGCGGATGAAACAGCGGGCTGTCGCCTTGCTGCCAGCTGTGCCACAGCTGGCGCAGCAGTGAGGATTTGCCGCAGCCGTTGTGGCCGACAATCGCGATGCGATCGCCACTTTTCACCTGCAGCGCGGGCAGGGAAAAAAGGGTCGGCGCCCCGGCAGCAGGCTGAATCGACATCGGCGGCAGCGCCAGCACGCGATCCGCCTGCAGCGCTTCGCCCTGTAACTGCAGCTGCCACGGACTGCCGGCGCTGAGCGTGGTCTGCGCGGCTTTCAGCCAGTCGATGCGCTTCTCCATCTGTTTTGCTTTACGCGCCAGACCTTCGTTGTCATAGGTCCGGCCCCAGATCGCCAGCCGTTTTGCGCTGCTCTCAACCCGGGCAATCTCCTGCTGCTGTGCCTGGTGGCGCTGCGCATCCGCCTCATCCTGCTGCGCCAGCGCCTCGCGGGCGGCCGTGCAGGGTAGACGGAAGACGTGCAGCGTGCGATCGCGCAGGATTGCGCTACAGTTGGTGACGCGGTCCAGCAGTGCGCTGTCGTGGGATACCAGCACAAAGCTGCCCTGCCAGCCGATCAGGAAATTCTCCAGCCACAGCAGGGTCGGCAGGTCGAGATGGTTACCCGGTTCGTCCAGCAACAGTAAATCGGGCTGCAGAATCAGCGCGCGCGCCAGCAACAGCCGCATATGCTGTCCGCCGCTCAGCGTCGCCGCGGTTTGTGACTGCTGCGCTGTGCTGAAACCCAGCGTATGCAGCAGCGCCTCGGCACGCCAGCGCTCGCTGCTGCGCTGTGCTGCGGGCAGCCGGGCGATAACGCCATCCAGCAATGAGGCCTTAAGTAACATTTCCGGCAGGTGTTGTTCGATGCGCGCCAGCAGACAGTGGCTGGCGGGTGTGACGCTGCCGTGACTGGCGGCCAGTTCACCGCTGAGAATTTTCAGCAGGGTACTTTTACCGCTGCCGTTGTCGCCAATCAGGCCGATGCGGTCGCCTTTTTTCAGGCTGAAATCCAGGGAATGGAAAAGCGGGCCAAAGGCATTGTCGAAGCCGACGGCATGTGCGGAAAGGAGTGTGCTCATCTACTTACTCTCAAGTTGCAGGCGCAAAAAAGCCTGACGTCAGAATTTCGCTGACGACAACCCGGTAAGCCGGAGAGAAGGGATTAGATTGTCAGAACTTCGCTCAGGCGGATTATCGCAGCACGAGTGCGTTAAAACCTGAGCGGGTCCAGTCACCATAGAAGTGTGAGTAAACAAACAGTTCACACGACGGCATAGAGATCCTCCTTAGTTATCAGCAGGTGAATAAGTCAGCCGATAATAGTGGCGGTGTGCGGCTTTTTCCAGCGATTTGAATCGGCGCTGGTATAGTATGGCGTCAGAGTCTGATTGATATCACAGGAGAGTGAATATGCTGATTTATGACGTTTTTGGCCGCCACATTGGTGTTCTGCGCAAGGAGGATGGCTGGCAGGTGTTTCGTGCCGACGTGACAGAAAGAAAATTTTCGCGAATGTTCGATATCGCTATTCCAGATGATATGCCAGAAGACGAAATTGCAGGCTGGCTGGGTGATATCTTTCATGAAGCTGCAACTGAGCATCATCCTGATGTGAAACGCATCGAATAAAACCTGGTTATGTTGAGATGTTTGCCTTTGGCATAAAGCGGAGTGTGAACAAGTGTATGTCCGCTTTGAGCGAAAAGCGGACGTCGCTAACTGCCGGAATGAAGTTTTAATGGGGAGCAGATCAGAATTTAACAAGTAACTCTTTTAAAGTAACCAAAAGTCTTTTTTGAAATTGGCTGGTTATTTCTGGGAGAAGTTGATTTATTTTGGTATCACCACTATAAAATAAATTTCGACTTTTGTACGACTCAAAACGTCCTCCTGATGTTTGGTCAGGAAAAAGTAAATATTTTTCAATGCACTCACCATTCAGGATGACTTTGTATGCTTTTGGCATATCGTCTAAAAGACCATCATGTATGACATGGTTTCGTACGGTTTCTATTTCATTAATAAAAGAACATTGCTCAAATAGAGTCCCTTTATAATTATTAAGTCTCGTCTTCTTTTTATCGCCATATTGAGAGTTTTTGGATGTCAGTTTATTATAAGAAGAGAATTGTTTTTTTAAATTTTCAATTTCTATAGCTAGTTTTGTTATGTAGTCAAGCAAGCTGTACATTCGGATGTAAATAAAACTAAGTAATGCAAAGAGCTTAGTTACGATCGGAGATGAAACATATCTTGTACCATCCTCCTCTTTAATATTAGGAAAAAACAAGGGTTCAAAATTTAACGTGTAATAAAACTCTCCTTGAAGTTGCAAAACCTCCTTACAGCATTCCTGTATGCTACTTACGATTTTACGACAATCGAAAAGATAAAGGCCTTTGTTTATGTCAGTATCACCTTTTAATTTATCAATAAATAAAATGAATGTTTCTTTTGAAACTAAGGACTCTGAGTTCATACCTGCTGTTGATAAAAAATCAGGAGCCACATGAAGGAATTCGTAATAGTTTTCTATCCCATCAAATATTCTATTGGCTAGAGCATCATGGATATTAACACATAGCGCATCGATCTCATAAAAATGATTTCCTATGTTTGGATACCATGCTCCTTGAGGGTCACGTATAAAGTAAATATTCTCGTCTTCAACGGAGTCAGTTGGTATCCCTCTTAAAGTTAAATACATGTTTTCATATGAATGTGCCATATCCATGATTTTCTTTATTTCCTCTTATGAAGGTAAAAATTGTCTATCTATATAGGATATACCTAAAAAATTTTATCATACTTTGTAAGTGATGATTTTTTTATATTCTTGAACGTCAAACGGCGCTGACTATTTTATAGATTTTTCTTTGCTAAATCTATCATCCTCTCTTTGCATGAAGCCGTCACCTGACAGACTTGAAGGTCAGTTGTGAGCGCAGGCTGTGTGAAAACTGTTTTGGTCTCTTAAACTGCCAAAAGCAAGGCTGAAAACTGCGCTCATACGTAAAATCTGGCTAGCCAGCCAGTCGGGCATTGCCAGATTTTGCGCAGATGCGCATACTTCATTTTTGGGCAGGGCTTACACACAGCCTGAGCGATCAGCAGACATTCGTGTTTCAAACCCGTGGCACCCTGAGTACCATCAATGGCATAATGCAGTCCGTTGGAAAGACCTCGGGCAGCTATGAGCGAGAAGCCGACGTTAGTAATTGAGTCGTCATGGATGTTGCTAGCAATACCTTATGTCAATCAACTGGGAAACTGTCACGTATGTTTGCAGTTGCTCTTTAGTTCCAAATGAGCATAACGGGTATCTCCTGACATAAAAGTGGAACCGCTATGTTGTACTTTATAGTTGAAAAACTTGAATGTGTAACATGTTGATTAGAGCTGGCAGTTTCTTTAGTGTAATCTCTGAATGCAATAAGAGAGGTCTACTAGACTCACGCAGAATTAATTACAGGAAATTAAAGTAGATGCCAAGCAGACTTGATATTTATTTAAATCGTATAAGCCATTTATCACAGGTTTTCTTAGTTGCCTTTGCTATTTTCGGTTATTTTTATACTGTCAGGCCGATTTATCAAAAGGAATTGCTCTCTGAGGATATTGCGAAAAAGGAATTTGAACTTAATGGTTTAAAAAAAGAGTTAAAGAGATCATCTGATATTCTCCAAGGTAATATTTTAGCACAGAGTGAATTGCTTAAGGATATTGATAGTTTAAATGTCCAGCAAGATGAATTGGAAAGGAAATTAAAATCCACAAATGCTGAATTATCAGAGTCAATTCGCGCATTAAAACAACAGAGATCTTTGGCTAAAAAAGCAGTCGATGATAACAACAGAAATTTGTCATCAGTTTTCTGGGAAAACTTTAATGGATTGATTGGAAATACTTACTTAAGGAGCAGCATAAACCGGGTGAACAAAAGCCTTAGTAGTTCCCCATCCTATCCTAAATTTGACGAATTATATGTTAAGCCATACACAGCAATTAGTAATGCAATAAAGATGGGTAATCATAATTTTTATGAAAGTGCTGGGAATATACCGGAAAGACTTCGCAATGTTCTTTTGAAAAAAATCTCTATTGCGCTTGAAAAAAACAAAGAAAGACTAAATAAATATCCAGATGGTTTTGAAGATAAAGTAAAGTTGCTTCAAGGTAGAATGAAAATCTATGACTCTAGGGGAAATACAGATGATATAATGAAGCGATATGAGATTGACAGAGAATTGAGGCACTATATCGACTCTCAAAATAAAATCTCTTGGAGTATAGCTTCAGACTTTTTGGCGCTTGTTCAAAAAACTAATTAGATTAATTTTTTATAAGGCAGGAATGTTGTTTTTAGCAGGCGTGAAGGATTCCCTTATGTGTCGAACATGTAGAAGTCAATATGACCTGATCCCACAGATTAATACAGATAGATGTTAACAATGTCCGTTTTTGGCACGGAGCGGAACTTTACATCGCAACGGCCGCTATGAGCGATTAGCAGACAGGTTTATTACCTTCCCTGTAAATTGAATGTGGCCGGCTGTTAAATTGTGCGAGTTACAGCTCTGATGAATGATAGGATCTAACTGGAAGCATAATAAGCTATTGAAATTAAAGTGAAATACCCCAGATTCGATAGCAGGCGGTAATATCGCGAGGTGATGACAACATGAGCTTTGGAATGGTTGCCTGCTCGAAAAGCCGCCTATGACGAAGGTGGTTTTTAGGCGCAATATGCACAATGTATTTAAGCATTTCCCACGTAATATTCTCCCTTCGGGTAGTGAGACCACCTATTCTGGGCTTTGACGAGTAACATCGCCGTATATAGCGCTGAAGTGCTATCGCTGCTGGCACATCAAGTAGTATCAGCCCTGTAGCACGTTCAAGTCGGGGATAAATACACTTTGTATAATTGCCCTCTATCACCCATCTTTCTCCACTAACAGCCTCTTCATGTAACCGATAAAATTCTTCAGGTACACGGGGAATCCATTTTGTATCAGGTAAATGATACAACTGGTCCAGATGAATTAAGGGTAATGACGTCTTAGAAGAAATTGCTCTTGCCAGTGTGGATTTACCGCTATTTGATGGCCCCATGATGCATATGCGTGGGCCAAGATCATCTAATGTTAAAGTTTTCACCCCGTTCACCTAAAACTTCAAATAATTCAGCCAATAACAAGAAAACATCAACATCTAACGTAACGACAATTTTTACTGGCAAAATTGTGGTTCGCTACTGTGTAATTAATACTACGCGAAATTTGCGACTTCCGCTTCTGGCACAAAGCAGGCATTCACAGCAACTCCACATATCCAGAGGCTAAGACTAACGGGCAGTGCGCAGGCAGTTCATTGTATTCCGTATATCAAAACGCTCTGGTTGAGCATGCTTACCGCCAGCCTGCTGCTGACGCTTAGAGAGTGACTGAAACCGTACATGACGGGGAAATAAATGACACGCTGGCCCAAACATACATTTACCCGGCAACACGCTAGCGAATTAAGCACCGGTTACCGTCGGCTGATGTACCTTCATCGAATCATGCTTGCCTGGATTGCACTCCTGAGTGGTACCTGGCAGATAAAATTTTCCGTCCGCATCAGGATCGGTGCCGCCGGGACATCCCGGCCTGCCGGCAGAGCCATCAGTGTTACCTCCATCTGAACCGTTTCCACCGTCAGCGCCGGATTCTCCCGCATAGCCGCCGTTTCCTCCCTGACCTCCGGCTCCTCCCTGTCCAGCGCTGACAGAGCATGCGAACAGTGCCAAAAAGCAGGCCAGAAAATACTTACTCATTGGTTAGCCTCTCGATTCGTAACGGGCAGCTCAGGCTGCCGCGGCGGGTAATACTCACGAAGAAATACACTACCATCCGTTTTATCTCTGCTGACTTAACAGATCTTCAACACCCGTTTTTCAATAAGAAACTAAGGCCGTCAATTTACGCAGTGCCTGCTGCTGACCTCACTCTGCTTATTGCGAGGGTAATCACTGACGCCCGCGCGGGCGTCACTGGCGCTGCACCCTCTTATCGTGACTGATTAACCCAAATCAGTTGATCGGTTGCGAAGCCCAGTCGCTGGGCATAGGCGAGATAACGCTGTTTGACTTCAGCCGGAATGGTGGGCTGACGCGACAGAATCCACAGATACCCCCGGTTCGGCCCGGCGACAAGTGCATACTGATAATCTTCATCCAGCGCGATCACGTTATAACCGCCATAAAAAGGTCCAAAGAACGAGACCTTTAGCGCGGCGACGTCAGGTTTGCCGGTGAAGTAAGCTTTGCCTTCGCTCTCGCTCCACGCTTTTTTCTCCGGATCGTAACCGCGATTCAGCACGCTGATACCGCCGTCGCTGCGTTTGCCGTAGGTGGCGGTCACATGATCTTTACCGCGTTCGAAACGGTGATCGAGTCGGGCAATTTCATACCAGGTACCGAGATAGCGATCGGCATTGAAGTGGGTGATGGGCTGCACCCCTTTAGGTGGCGTCGGGGATTTACAGGCGACCAGGGTAACAGACAGTGCCGTGATGGCGACTAACGGCCAGATTTTCATCGCAACTCCTTTATATCTCTCAAAATCCTGTCTGAAGTATAGATAAGGATAGCGAAACCGGCGCGGCGCAAAACCTTACGCCGCTGCCGGTCTGTCGATTACCGGCGTTTCTCAACCTCATCTTCTGGCGGAATCACCGGCTCATCGATAGCGATCGATTTGCCGGATTTCAGCAGCTGAATATCCAGAATCACGTAGGTCATAGTGGTAATAAACAGCGAGATGACACTGCCAATCACGCCGCTGGTGGTGAAGGTGAAGTAGTTGTACATCACCACCCAGGTGAGGCAGATAAACATCGCCAGCGCCACGGTAATCGCCGACTGCGAGTAATGCGTGGTGCGCGCCCCCATTTCATTAATCTGCAGACTCAGGTTGCAGCCGCTGTATTTTTCCAGCAGCACGATAGTGTGATCCCAGTTGTGCAGGCGGCGTGCGCTGCCGCGCGCGGCGAACAGAAACAGCAGCGACAGGAACAGACCAGAGAAGGCGATCAGGACCGGTACCGCTTCCAGCGCATAGGCAATGCTTTTATGGCTTGACGCTTGTGCCACCGCGCTCAAATCCAGCGTCAGCGAGCAGCCCAGTGCGCCATACAGGAACACAAACAGCAGCAGATAGAGCGCGTTGCGTTTCCAGTCGAGCTCTGCTTCATGATTTCTCTGTAACCGCGCATCCTGCAACGCCTGTCGCAGGCGCAGTTGTTCGTCAGACGGGGAATCGATACTGGCGATCTCTTCGCCCAGTAAGCGGTGAATAAAAGGCTGATCGGCCTGATCGAGGGTGATGCGCATAAATTTTCCGCTAGCAAAATATTCGTGGCGTCAGTGTAACGTAAAACGAAGCTAACCGGGCGTCCGGTGCAGCGGCTGCGCATTTTGCCGCCGTCAACACGCACCGGGTGAAAGGAGAACAGCAATCCTTCGCATCCACCGATTGGCGATATCTGATTATTCGGGTAACGTGGAATTTCATACTCATACGTCAAAATTTTTTCCGTACCCTACGTAACAGGAGAGGTCAGTTATGTCCGTCCATTCGCCGCTCATCGGCATCGTCAGCGATGATGTCAGCCATCCGCACAGTATGCACATGCTCAAAGAAGTCACGCGTCAACTCAGTGCGCGTGATCTGCTGCCGGTGCTGCTGTGCGCCGCCACGCGCGAGGATTTTCAGGCCGCGCTGCGGAACGCGGCGTCGCTGCCGCTGGGCGGACTGCTGTTCCTGAGCTCGCCGTGTCAGGATGCGCAGGAGATCGCCGCGCACCTGCTGCCATCGCTGCGCGCGGTGCATCTGTGCCCGAACGACAGCGCGGGCGCTGATGTGGTGATTGCCGATGCGTATCACGCCGGGCAGCAGCTTGGCGCACTGCTGCTGTCGCAGGGGCACCAGCGTTTGGGCGCCATGCAGGTGCAGGCAAGTGACACGCCGCCGCGCCAGGTGCAGGGGTTTATTGCCAGCCTGCAGGCGGAGGACAAGACGCTGCACGCAGCACTGCACGCCGGCGCCCTTCACCGTGAGCAGGCTTATCAGGCGATGATGGCTTATCTGAAGAAAACCCGTGCGGCAGAACGCATTAATGCATTGATGTGCGAATACGACGAGCTGGCCTTTGGCGCACTGCAGGCCGTGCGCGACTTCGGTCAGGGCGCGCATATCGCCGTAGTGGGCTTTGATGATGCTGACGAGGCGCGCGGTTCCACATGGCACCTGAGCAGCTGGGCACCGCGCCGTGATTTACTGGTGACGGAAGCCCTGAACCGGCTGCTGGATCAGCGTCCGGACCACAGCCGCGCCTGGCAGCAGGGTGAGCTGCAGGTGCGCCATTCGCATCACGGCAAATATGTGCCTGGCGAAATGTCGCAGTGCGGCTGCGCCATCCGTCACTGATCGCTGCAAGTCTTTCCCCCTTGGGCGCCGGGTTGATTTCCACACACTGGCGCTGATCTTTGCCGGATTTTTATATCCGCGCAGGTTTTCTTTACGCCTTTTTTATATTGCCGGCGGTTAAATCAGCGCAGCAGGCGGCACTGTGGCGCGCCTCAACCTCAAAGGGAAATATCATGCCCGGCACTATTCTGGTCACACATAATCAGCATCAGTCTTCCACGCTGGCAGCCATTTACGATCGCCTGATGGCGCGACGCGGTGGCCTCTGGGTCTGCTGGGATGGACAACGTACCGTCGCTGCGCAGGAAGCGGCGCGCACGCTTAGCTTTCAGCAGGGTAACGAATACGACAGGCTGCAGTTTGCGCTGACGCGCGCAGAATACGAAGAGGGCTATCACGGCTACGTCCATCAGGGCTTGTGGCCGGTGTTTCACCAGCGTCCGGACCTGGCACGTTTCACCAGCGCCAGCTTCCAGGCCTATCGCCAGCTGAATGCGGCTTATGCCCACGCCATCGCCGAATATGCCATGCCGGACGATGTTGTCTGGCTGCAGGATTATCACTTCATCCCAACGGTAAAAATGCTGCGTGATACCGGCTTAACTAACCGCATCGGTTTATTTTTACATCAGCCGTTTCCGTCCGGTCAGCTGTTTGAAGCGATCCCTGACTGGCGCAGCCTGGCAGAATCGCTGCTGTGCTGCGACCTGATTGGCTTCCAGACCGGGCAGGATATGAATAACTTTCTGCTGTGGCTGGAGAGCGAGTTTCGCGCTGAACGCTTAGGCAGGAACCGTCTGCGCGTGCACGGTCACATCATCACCACCGGCGTGTTTCCGGTCGGGATCGATCTGGCTGAGGTTCAGGCGTTACTTGAGAG
The DNA here is from genome assembly GCF_011752635.1 of Pantoea sp. Cy-640. NCBI lineage: Bacteria > Pseudomonadati > Pseudomonadota > Gammaproteobacteria > Enterobacterales > Erwiniaceae > Pantoea > Pantoea sp. Cy-640. Next base: position 608,384 of record NZ_VWXB01000002.1, read on the forward strand.
TAACAGCTGCCAGTATATGGAACAGCAGAGCCGCGAACATTTGCCGGCCAACACGGTGCTGAGCGGCGGTCATCTCGACGACAGCGCAGGTCTGCCGTATCGCATCAGCGCGCTGGAAGTGCTGCTGCGCCATCATCCCGACTATGCGGGCAACATGATGTTATTGCAGCTGGCTTCTGCTGCCAGCGGACACCCGCACCGGCAGCAGGCGATCAGCCACAATCTGGAAAATCTGTGCGGTGAGGTTAATGGCGTGCACGGTATGCTCAACTGGTATCCGGTCAGCTATCTCAACCACGATTATCGCCGTGAGGAGCTGGCCGGGCTGTATCGCGCGGCGCGGGTGGCACTGGTGACGCCACTGATGGCGGGCATGAGCCTGATGGCGAAAATGTATGCTGCGCTGCAGGATCCCGCAAATCCCGGCGTGCTGATTCTGTCACAGTTCGCGGGTGCGGCCGAACAGATGGATGGCGCGCTGATCGTTAATCCTTACGATCCTGATGCAATGGCGGATGCCATCCATACGGCGTTGCGGCTGCCGCTCAGCGACCGTCAGAACCGTCATGCGCGCTTGCTGAATAATCTGCACCGCTATGATTGTCACTGGTGGGCCGACAGCTTCCTCGCCCTGTTAATGGATGAGCAGCAGCCGGAGAGTGTGCAGCTGTGTAGCCGTCACCTGTCGGGCGCAGGCATAAGCGGGCGGTTACGTTATTGATAAGCAGACTGGGGCAGAGCGGGGCTAATGTCGGGTGTTTTTGCCCGTATTATCACGGTTGCGAAAAATATGGGTCACGTTATCGCTACCTTTTAACGCCACTGCTTCGCCCTGTGGCGCACTTTTGCTGTTCTGCACTTCAGCAATCGCATAGCGAAACGCGCGCTGGCGTGCCGGATCGGTTTCTGATGCCGCCATCGCGCGCAGTTTTTCCAGCAGCGCGAGAGTGGTTACCGGTCCGGCTTGTTTTAACAATTGCAGCACGGCATCGCCCATGACAATGTCGGCCAGTTTTTCATCTTCACTTCTATACATAAAAGCTCTCAGTATCCGCGTTGCGTTTAGCATTGCCTGGTGCAGGTAAACCAAAGCCTAATCAACGACTGATAGTGTCGCTCTTCCTCTGTCGGAAATGTGTGACCTGCTGAGCGAAATTTTTCCCCGACAGCACCCTTAAACTTATACAACAAAAGCGCTTCTGTACAGGCGGGAGTGTCATCCCTTTCACTCTTTAGCGCTTTGATGCGCGCTGGCGTTGCAAGATGCTATTGTACTTAGTAGCATAGGTGGTTCAGGCAAGGACAAGGACAGTCCTCTTCTTCATAAAGCAGGGAAACAGCATGGCCATTTATGTATTGAAGCCCTTCGACCGAAATTTCAAAGGTGACATGATTGCGGACATCAAGCTCTGTCTGGCTGCCCGCGAATTGATTGCCGGACAGTATGAGGCCAGCCTGGGGGGTGGTGTTTACAAAAAACGTATTCCGCTCGGTGCCGGCAAAAGCGGCGGAGCCAGAGCCATTGTCGCGTTCAAATCGCAAAAACATCTGTTTTTTGTTAACGGTTACGCTAAATCGACCACGAAGAGTGGCATACGTGAGATTAAAGAGGATGAGCTTAATCTCTACAGACAGGTAGCCAGTCAACTGTTTGCCATGACGACTGAGCAGGAAAGAGCAGCGATAAAGGCGAGAAAAATGCGAGAGGTAATATGCGATGGTTGATCATCTAAAAGATCTGCAGGAAATCGCGCATGATTTTAACCCGCTGGGGGTGATTAGCGATGAGCTTACCGAAAAAATCGATTCACGTGTCAGATTACGTGAGCTGCGTACCTCTCTGCCGGTTTTACAACTGATGTCAGGCGAGGCTATTCGTCAGTTACGTGAGCGTCATGGTCTGAGTCAGGCCATGTTAGCCGCCTATATTGGCCTGTCCCCGGCCACCGTGGTGAAATGGGAGCGCGAGGAGAAAAAGCCAAATGGCGCTGCGCTGCGCCTGCTTAACCTCATTGATAGAAAGGGTCTTGAGGTATTGCGTTAATCATTTTTGCGACCACAGGATAACGTGGCCTGACATTGCGTGACACAACGAATTTGTCGTGACGCCGCAGCCAAAATCACGCTGTGACGCTGGGTTGAGTGATGAAAACAGGCATAGATCTTATGCCTGTTAGTATCTATCCCGCCGTTACCCGCCCCGGCGCTAATCGCTGCTGCCCAGAATATCCATAAACTCCTGCACTGGCCGGTCGTAGACGTTCATACTGCCGGGACGATCGCTGAGCCAGGCCACAGCCAGTTCCCAGCACACATCAACGTCGCTGATGCGGCAATAATGCAGCGTCGTGCTGCGCGCTTTCACTACCTGTTCGGGCAGCAGGGCAATGCCCATATTGCGTTCCACCAGACTCAGCAGGGTTTCCAGATCGCTGACTTCAAACGTCACTTTGCGGCTCAGCCCCTGCAGGGCAAAACTGTTGTCATTCACCTTGCGCGTGCCCTGGCCGGCTTCGAAATCGATAAACGACTGCTGCGCCAGTTGTGCCATGGTGACGTCCGGCTGCATTGCGGTGAATCCGGCATAATCGGCGGCGAACGCTACCACGATTTCATCGCAGGCGATGATGCGCGACGACAGCCGGTCGGAGACTTCCTCCACCGGCATAATCGCCAGATCGATCTGCTGATTGTGCACTTTTGCATTGAGCTTCGCCGATGATCCCTGGCACAGCTTGACGTCAAAATCCGGAAAGCGACGAATAAAGGTTTCCAGTAATTGCGGCAGATCGATAAATGGCGGCACGCTTTGCACCGTGCCAATCGACAGGGTTCCAGTCTTAAGCGCCACGATCGCTGCCACTTCCTGTGACGCTTTTTCGACAAAGGCGCCGATGGTTCTGGCGTAATCGAGAAACACTTTCCCGGCCATGGTCAGGCGCACCTGGCGAGTGGAGCGGATAAAAAGCGGCGCGCCCAGTTCCTCCTCCAGCTGTTTGATCGAGGTGGACAAGGCCGATTGCACAATATGCATACTCTGCGCGGCGCGGGTGAAATTTTCATGTTCCGCCACGGCGATGAAGTGCCGCATCTGGCGCAATTCCATCAGTTATCTCCATAAAAGATGAATTTAATCACAATAATGAATTTTACAGATTAACGATACGCGGTAAAAATTTGTCCGGCAATCGCCTGTTAGCCGCGCGGTTTTGCAGGAAGGCAAAACAATGTCTTCTGTGCACCTGTACGGCGGCATTTAATGAGAGGAATCTGTTATGAGTTATGTTGCATCGCCAGCGCGTTATCAGACCAACATGCAGTACCGTAAAACCGGCAAAAGTGGCCTGGTGCTGCCGCTGATCTCGCTGGGGCTATGGCAGAATTTTGGCGGCGTTGACGTGTTTGAGACCGGCAGAGCGATCCTGCGCCACGCGTTTGATAACGGCATTACCCATTTCGACCTGGCGAATAACTACGGTCCGCCAGCGGGATCGGCTGAAGAGAACTTTGGTCGCTGGCTGGCGCAGGATTTTGCCCCGTATCGTGATGAACTGATTATCTCCAGCAAAGCCGGCTGGGATATGTGGCCGGGTCCGTATGGTGGCCCGACCGGCACCCGCAAACATCTGATTGCCAGCTGTGATAACAGCCTGCGCCGCATGGGGCTGGATTATGTCGATATCTTCTACAGTCATCGCGTAGATCCGAATACGCCGCTGGAAGAAACCATGGGCGCGCTGGTACAGCTGCATCGTCAGGGTAAGGCGCTGTATGTCGGCATCTCTTCCCATTCGCCAGAGCTGACGCGTCAGGCCGCTGCGATTCTGGCCGATGAGAAAGTGCCGCTGTTTATTCATCAGCCCAATTACTCGATGCTAAACCGCACTATTGAGCACGGGCTGCTCGATACGCTGGCGGAGCTCGGCAGCGGTTGCATCGCCTTTTCCCCGCTGGCACAGGGCATGCTGACCAATAAATACCTCAACGGCGTACCGCAGGGCGCGCGCGCCGGCGGCAGCGATCCGCGTCTTTCTGCCATGCTCAGCGAAGAGAACCTGGCAAAAATTCGCGCGCTCAACGCGATTGCTGAAGCGCGCGATCAGACGCTGGCGCAGATGGCGATCGCCTGGGCGCTGCGTGATGAGCGGGTCACTTCTGCGCTGATTGGTGCCCGCACGGTTGATCAGTTAAGCGATTCCCTGCGCGCGCTGGACAACCTGACCTTTACGGCACAGGAACTGGCGGACATTGATTGCTACGCCACCGAAGGTGGGGTGGATATGTGGCGCGTCTCTTCGCAACTTAAATGATGCCCGGCGCCGCGCAACGCGGCGCGTTTTATCGCTGCGCCTGCTGTAACCGCACGGCGCGGCGAAATGCATTGGGTGACTGACCCGTTTCACGCTTAAAAGCATGGCTGAAGGCGCTCTCTGAGGCGTAACCCAGCGTCTGCGCTACCACGGCCACCGCCTCATTTTCCTCCTGCAACGCACGCTCTGCCAGCCGCATGCGCCACGCCGTCAGATAGGCTATCGGCGTAATGCCAACCACCTGACGAAAATACTGGGCAAAACGGGTGCGCGACATGGCACAGGCACGCGCCAGCTCGTCCAGATGCCAGTTGCGCGCCGGATCGCCATGCAGCCGCTGTAACGCCGGTGCCAATCGCGCATCGTTCAGCGCTCGGAGCCAGCTGGCGGGCAGTGCGCTGCTGGTTTGCAAATGCGCCCGCAGAATCTGGATGAACAGCAGTTGTGCCAGCTGGGCCGTTGCCAGCTGCGATCCCGGCTGAACATGCTGGCCTTCCTGCACCAGTTGATCCAGCACCCAGCGGAATGACGCCGCCTGCGGTGACGCCGCCGGTACCTGAATCCAGGGAGGTAATACGTGGGTCAGTAAACGACCACTGGCAGGATCAAGCAGTACATGGCCACCGATATGGACAAAATCATCGCCGCTGCCAATCGGCGCATGACCTTTTCCTGCGCCATAAAACACACTCATGGCGTCAACCGGCGGCTCGTCCGGATGGCTGGCCAGCACGAAGGCGCGTTTAGCGCTCAGCAAGCCGACGTCGCCGGTGGCAAAGTGGAACGGTTCAGGTTCGCCTTCCAGTATGACCCAGCAACTGCCTTTGATAATGGCGAAGAATTTAATTTTTTCGGGCGCAGGGAAACGCAGCGCCCAGCGTCCGCCCGCGGTAAAACCGCCGGTCAGCAATGATTCAGCGCGAACGAATCGCAGAATGTCGGAAAAGGGATCAAGGCTCATTTCTGTACTATCACGCAAGTAAACTGCATTTACAAGCATTCAAAATACGCCATCCGCCGCTTAACGTAGAGCGCGTCGAATGAACGATGCTTGTGATGAGGAAAAAAGATGAGTAATGACAAAGTTCTGGTTACCGGCGGCAGCGGGTTTATCGCTCAGTACTGCATTATTGCGCTGCTGCAGCAGGGCTATCAGGTGCGAACCACCTTACGTGATGCCGAACGTGAAGCTGAAGTCAGGGCGCATCTGTTGCAGGCCGGGGTGGCCGCAGGCGAGGCGCTGCAATTTGTCGTTGCCGATTTAACGGCAGACGCGGGCTGGGAAGATGCGGTGGCAGGCTGTCGCTTCGTGCTGCATGGCGCGTCACCCACCCCGACCGGCAGCCAGGTAAGCGAAGCTGACTGGGTGAATCCGGCGATTGAAGGAAATCTGCGCGTATTGCGCGCCGCGCGCGATGCAGGCGTTAAACGTGTGGTGCTGACCTCGGCGTTTGGCGCGGTCGGTATCGGACATCCAGCGGACTATCCGCGCCCCTTTACCGAGCACGACTGGAGCGATGTCAGCGGCGATGTGTGGCCGTATCAGAAATCGAAAACCCTGGCGGAACGCGCCGCCTGGCAGTTTATCGCTGAGCAGGGTAACGGTCTGGAACTGGCCACGGTGAACCCGGTGTCGGTGCTGGGGCCGGTGCTGGGTGCCGACTATTCACATTCGATTCGCATTGTGAAGGAGCTACTGGAGGGGCAGCCAGGCTGTCCTGACATCAACTCATGTTTTGTTGATGTGCGTGACGTGGCCAGTCTGCACGTGCTGGCGATGACCCACGCCGCCGCGCAGGGGCAGCGCTTCCTCGCCAGTTCGGGGCACAGCCTGCCGCTTATTGAGGTGGCGCGCACGCTCAAAACCCATCTGGCAGCAGAAGCAGAGAAGGTTTCGCTGCAGCCAATGAGTGACGCCATGGTGCGGGCGGCGGCAGCGCAAAATCCGCTGATGACGGGAATGGTAAAACTGCTGGGCGTTGATATGAATGTCAGCGCCGCTAAAGCTGGCTGGCTGCTGAACTGGCACCCGCGCAGTCCGCAGGAGGCCATTCTTGCCACCGCGCGCAGCCTGATTGCGCTGGGGCTGGTGGCAAACCACTAGTCTGACTGCGGCATTTATCATCACCCTGGTGACGCGCAGATGCTATATAAATGATAACAATTATCATATATAGCGATTGATGAGGATATCATGCCGTCTCCACAGGTGATAAACGCCGACTGCTGTATCGTCGGCGGCGGTCCGGCCGGCTTAATGCTGGCCTATTTACTGACGCGCGCCGGCCTGCGCGCGGTCGTGATTGAGAAGCACGCCGATTTTCAGCGCGATTTTCGCGGCGACACCATTCATCCCTCAACCCTGGAGATCATGCACCAGCTGGGTCTGCTCGACGCGCTGCTGGCGCTGCCGCATCAGCGCGCGGAAAAGTTACAGGCGGAAGTGGGCGGGCAGGAGATCACCATGGCCGACTTCTCCCGTCTGCCGTTGCGCTGCCGTTTTATCGCCTTCATGCCGCAGTGGGATTTCCTCACTTTCCTCGCCGCCCAGGCGGCGCACTATCCCGGTTTCACGCTGCTGCAATCCACCGGTTTTGACGATTTTCTTTATCAGGATGGCGTAATCGCAGGCGTGAAAACGTTACAAGGTCACGAAATTCACGCGCCGCTGGTGATAGGCGCTGATGGCCGTCGCTCGGCGGTGCGGCAGAAAGCCGGGCTGGTGGGTAAAAGCTTCGGTGCTCCACGCGATGTGGTGTGGTTCCGGCTGGATAAACAGCCGGACGACCCCGAGCTGGGGATGGGCCACAAGGGGCCGAAGCAAAACTTCATCGTCATTGACCGCGGCGAATACTGGCAGTGTGGATTCACCATTCAGAAAGGCGAATTCGAGGCGCTGAAGCAGGCCGGGCTCGACGCGCTGAAAAATCGCATGGCAGAGGTTGCGCCGTTCAGCGTGGCGCGCATGGCGCAGCTGCAGGAGTGGCAGCAGCTGAGTCTGTTATCCATCCGTATCGATCGGCTGGAGAAGTGGATGAAGCCCGGCGTGCTGTGCATTGGCGATGCCGCACATGCGATGTCACCGATTGGCGGCGTGGGCGTGAACCTGGCGATTCAGGACGCGGTGGCCAGCGCCAATTATCTGACGCGGCCGTTGCAAAACGGCACGCTCACGCTGCGCGATTTAGAGAACGTGCAGCGGCGGCGGCAGTTTCCGACGGTGGCGACGCAATTCCTGCAGATCAAAATGAGCAGCGGCAAGCGCCCGCGTACCACGCCCAGTAAGGTTCCGCAGCTCATCAGCCGCTATCCGTTTTTACGCCATCTGTTTGGCCGATTGATTGGCATGGGTTTCCGCCCGGAACGGCCACGTCTCGCCGGAGAAAAAACGTAGCCGGGTAATTATTGCAATTGCGATGCTTTTGTAACATTAAATTAACTTTTTCGGCGGGCTATCATTAAAAAAATTGCTTAATCGGAGAGGGGGTTTAATCACTTTGTGCCTTATTTGTCGACTGATATAACCTGAACGTCAACGCGATCTCAACGAAGCGTAAATGGCGTGAGGCGGGTGAATAGCGGGATTACGCGATGATAAAGGTTTTCTATTGATTTCAGCGGTGACACAAGGTTGGCGGAAGCCACAGTTTGATTATGGTTAAGGGGCATGACACAAACCATAAGAAACTGAGGAAGACGGCAGGTATGAAACTGGAAAACTTATCTCGCAGAAGCTTTATGGCCTTCGCGGCTGGTGGCACCGTGGCGCTGGCCGCCGGCAAAGTCCATGCCCACGACGGCAAGGTGGCGACTTATCCGACGAATGATCCCAACCATCCGCGCGACCCTGGCCCGCACGATCCGGTGCGCGAAGCGCTGAATCCGGATCTGGTCGATCCGCCAGCAACCGACAGCGGCACATTACCCAACCTGCGCTTTTCGTTTAGCGATGCGCACGTGCGCAAGGGCAGCGGCGGCTGGACGCGCCAGGTGACGCAGCGCGAACTGGGCATTTCCACCACCATTGCTGGCGTCGATATGCGGCTGGATAAGGGGGGCATCCGCGAACTGCACTGGCACAAAGAGGGCGAGTGGGCCTACATGCTGTACGGCAATGCGCGCATCACCGCGCTGGATACCGCAGGTGGCTGGTTTGTCGATGACGTTGGCGTGGGCGATTTATGGTATTTCCCGCCGGGCGTGCCGCACTCAATTCAGGGCCTCGGGCCGGACGGCTGCGAATTCCTGCTGGCCTTCGACAACGGCAATTTCGATGAAGACAGTACCTTTCTGCTCAGCGACTGGTTCAAACATATCCCGCCTGAAGTGCTGGCAAAAAACTTTGGCGTGCCGGCTGAGGTGTTTAACACGCTGCCCTCGCCAGAAGAGGAGTACATCTTTGCCGGGCAGGCACCGGACGGCGCGGCGGCTTCGGCGGTGAGCGGCGGGGTGAAATCGAAGCAGGTCTTCTCGCATAAAATGCTGGCGCAGAAGCCGTTGACGCTGCCGGGCGGCACGGTACGCATTACTGATTCCAGTAATTTTACGGTATCGAAAACCATCGCCGCCGCGCTGGTGGAACTGGCTCCCGGCGCGATGCGCGAACTGCACTGGCATCCCAATAACGACGAATGGCAATACTATCTGGAAGGTCAGGGGCGGATGGGCGTGTTTGCCTCGTCGGGTCAGGCGCGTACGTTTGACTTCCGCGCCGGTGATGTCGGCTATGTGCCCTTTGCCATGGGTCACTATATCGAAAACACGGGTGACAAGCCGCTGCGCTTTCTGGAACTGTTTAAAAGCGATTATTACGCGGATATTTCGCTTAACCAGTGGCTGGCCAGCACGCCGCCAGCGCTGGTGCGCCAGCATCTGCATCTCAGCGACACCTTTATGAATGCGCTGCAGCAGGAGAAGCATCCGGTAGTGAAATAGCCCCTGGCCACGCGCAGCCGGTGCTGCGCGTTCTCTCCTGATACTGTCCACATCTGGCGTGCATATCCCGCCCGGAACCCTGTGGATAAACCTTTCGTTGCCCCATGCCAGCAGGGCTGACCAGCAGGCGGTTATTTTCTGAACGGCCGCCAGCGCAGCGATTTCAGTTTGTCACGACGGGCTGCTGCCTGCATCACCAGACTCATCGCCGCGGGTAAAACCGTGAGCGTCACCAGCGTCGCCACTAACAGCCCACCGATAATCGCCAGCGCCATCGGTCCCCAGAAAACCTGACGCGAGATGGGGATCATACCGAGAATCGCGGCGCTGGCGGTGAGCACGATCGGCCGGGCGCGGTGTTCTGCCGCAGCCGCAATGGCGGCATCCGGCGGCATACCTGCATCAACGTTGTTATCTGCCTCGCTGATCAGGATCACCGCGTTGCGGATGATCATGCCAGCCAGAGCAATAACACCCAGCAGCGCCACAAAGCCCATCGGCGTGCCGGTCGGCAGCATGGCCAGCACAATGCCCGGCAGACCAAAGGGCGCCATCAGCAGGGCCAGCAGCAGGCGGGAAATCCGCCGCAGTTGTAACATCAGCAGCACCAGCATGCACAGCAGCGTGACCGGCAGGATAGCGATCACCGACTGGTTGCCCTTGTCAGACTCTGCTACCGCCCCGTCCTCGTTCAGGCGGTAACCGGCCGGCAAGCTGGCCCTGAAGGTGGCAATCAGCGGCGTGAGTGCGGCGGAGACGGCTTCCGCGCGCAAACCCGGCGCCGTATCGGTCTGAACGGTGATAAACGGCAGGCGCTGGCGTCGCCAGATAACGGGATCCTCCAGCCCCCACTGCGGTGTTGCGACCTGCGTCAGCGGAATTTTTGCGCCCGACGGCGCGGTTAGCAGCAGTCCGGACAGGCTGCTCAGGTCATGGCGCGCTGCAGCGTTGCCCTGTAGCACCACATCAATCAGCCGGTTGCGATCGCGTACCGTGGTGATCAGCGTTCCTGACCAGAGCGTATGCAGATACTGAGCAATCAGGTCAGAAGAGAGGCCGGCTGCGCGCGCTGCCGTCTGATTCACCTGCAAGGTGATTACGCGTTCGGGCTCACCGGCGGTTTGATTGACGTCACGCGTCAGCGCTGAGCTGCCGAGTACGGCGGCCAGCTGCTCTGCCAGCTGCTGCACCTGGCGATAATCCGGCCCGCTGATGCGATAACGAATCGGCCAGCCTACCGGCGGACCGAGCTCGAGCGGCGCGACGCGCGTGGTGATGTCGCTGAAATCCCGGGCAAGCACCGCATCCAGCGAGCGCTGCAGTCGTTCACGGGCGGCCAGGCTTTTGGCCACCACCACCAGCTGAGCGCTGTTTTCATCGTCCAGCAGCACATCCATGGGCAGGTAGAAGCGTATCGCACCGGTGCCGACGTAAGACGAATAGTGGTCAACATCCCGGCTGGCGGAGACAATCCGCTCAAGGCGTTGCACCTGACGCAGGGTGGCCTGCTGCGACGCGCTGGCCGGCAGCGCCAGGCTCACCAGCAGCTCCGGCCGATCGGAGGCCGGGAAAAACTCGCCCTGCATATACGTGGTGCCGACGCCGGCCAGCAATAGCGCCAGCAACGCCATCGCCAGCGTCAGCATGCGGTGGCGCAGCACGCTGCTCAGCAGGCGGCGATAGCACTGGCTGAGGCGCCCGTTTCCGGCGCGGTGCTGCTTTAGCGTGGCCGGCAACAGCCAGCTGCCGGTCAGCGGTGAAAACAGCACCGCCACCAGCCATGAGCTGATGAGCGCCATCAGCACCACCGCAAACAGGGTATAGCAATATTCGCCCGCGCTGGATGCGGCAAAGCCGACCGGAATAAAACCGGCAATCATCACCAGCGTACCGGTCAGCATCGGGAAGGCGGTGGTACTGAACGCCCAGGTCGCTGCGCCGATGCGGGAATCGCCTGCCTCCAGCCGCGCCACCATGGTTTCCACCGTGATCATCGCATCGTCTACCAGCAGGCCCAGCGCTACGATCAGTGCGCCCAGCGAGATGCGCTGCAGGCCGATACCGGCCAGATGCATGCCGATAAACGTCATGGCGAGCACCAACGGGATCGCCGCCGCGACCACCAGTCCGGCGCGCAGTCCCAGCGAGACAAACGAAACCGCCAGCACGATGATCACTGCCTCGCCCAGCACATCGACAAATCCGCTGACGGCCTGTTGTACTACCGCTGACTGATCGGCGATGCGCGTCATCTCAATGCCGTGCGGCAGCTGGCTGGCTTCGCTCTTCATGCGCGTCCGCAGTGCCTGGCCAAACTCCAGCATGTTGCCGGTGGCGGCCATCGACACGGCCAGTCCGATGGCCGGCTGGCCGTTAACGCGAAAAAGCGGAGCAGGCGGCTCGGCGGGGCGGCGCGTGATGGTGGCTATCGCCGTCAGCGGAACATAGCGATCGTTAACGCGCAGCGTAACCGCCCGCAGGCTCGCCTCGCTGTTGAACGCGCCGCTCACGCGCAGGGCGATGTTATCGGTGGCGGTGCGCACGCTGCCCGCCGGCTCGACGACATTCTGCGCCCGCAGCGCCTCTGCTACCTGCTGCAAATCCAGCCCCATGGCGGATAGCTGGCGCGGGGAAAAGGCCACCACCAGCTGCTCTTCCTGCTCGCCCAGTAGCTGGATCTTACCCACATCCGGCAGACTCATCAGATCGCGGCGGATGTCGTCCACCCGGTCCCGCAGCTCGCGCGGGGAAAAACCGTCAGCGGTGAAGCCGTAAATCGTGCCAAAGGTATCGTCAAACTCATCGTTGACCGCCGGGCCCTGCACGCCCTGCGGCAAAGCCGGGGTCACATCCTGCATTTTTTTACGCACCTGGTACCAGATGCCGGCCACCTGCGCGGGCGGGGTGTCGTCACGCAGATTGACGAAAATGACCGTGCGGCCAGCGTGCGTTTCACTTTGCACATAATCCAGCCAGGGAATTTCCTGCAGCTTTTTCTCCAGCGGATCGGTGACCAGTCTGACCGTATCGTTGATGTCGGCACCTGGCCACTGCGCAGACACCACCGCAGTTTTGATGGTGAACGCCGGATCTTCGTTGCGCGAGAGTTTTTCATAGCTGACGATGCCCGCTGCCACGATCAGCAACATAAGAAAGGCCATCAGCTGCTGCTGTTTCAGCGCCCAGGCAGAAAGATTAAACGCCGGTTTCATGCTGATCCTCCTGGCTGCCGGCAACGCGCTCACCGTCACGCAGGCTTCTGACGCCCGCCGTGATCACCCGATCGCCCGGCATGATACCGGCGCGAATCCATACCGCATCTGCCGTGTAGCCGGCAATCGCGACCGTGCGCCGGATAACGCAGTTTTTCACCGGGTCAAGGATAAACACCGCCGGCTGGCCTGCCTGGCGGGTAAGCGCGGTGGCCGGAATCGCCATCACCGCATCCGCCGTCGTGTCAATCAGCGGCAGGGTGACGGCGACGCTGGCGCCCAGCACCATCTCTGCGGGAGGATTGTCCAGTGTGATGCGCACCCGCCAGCTGCGTGTCTGGGCGTCGGCCTGTGGACTGACGTCACGCAGGTGCGCTTCGGCTATCACGGACGGATTCTGCAACAGCGCAACGCGGAAGCGGGCACTGGCCCGGCGATCGAGGGTTTCAGGTGTGGCAACGTCAAACACCACGTCACGGCCTGTGCCGGTCGCAACGGTAAACACCGTCTGACCGGCGCTGACCACCTGACCGGCTGCGGCGCTGACGCCCGTCACTACGCCATCGTCAGGCGCGGTGAGGTGGGTCCAGCGCAGGCTATCCTGCGCATTTTTCAATGCCGCTTCACTGCTCTGCCGCCGCGCCAGCGCAGCCTGCCAGTCGGCGCTGGCGCTATCGAGCTGAGCGCGGGCAATAGCCCCGGACGGCATCAGTAGCCGCATGCGGCGCAGATTGAGGGCCGCCACCTTTTCGGCCGCGCGGCTGCTGTTCAGCTCCGCCTGTGCGCTCGCCAGCTGATTCAGCGCGCCGGGGCTGTCAAGCACCGCGAGCGTCTCTCCCTGCCTGAAGCGGCTGCCGACATCGGCGCTGCGCGACAGAATCCGCCCCTCCAGCCTGAAACTCAGCGAGGTTTCATCGTGCGCGCGGATCTCGCCGGTCAGGGTTTGCTGCCCGGCGAGCGCGGGCGGGCCAACCGTGATGAACTTTACCGGACGCGGTGGTGGCGGCATGGGTGAACGCTTGCGGTCACAGCCGGTCAGCAGCAGGGCCGTCAGCAGCAGACAGGGCAGCAGCGGCAGCAGGGAAATCAGGTGGCGCGGGTTGAGCAGGTGGCGCACACCCTGTTTGATCAGGCAGGGAAGCTCGTCGGTCATGGCGCATTTCCTTTATCGGTATTTGCGCCATTACACCGTGCGATTATCAAGAATCCGGCGATGTTCCATCAAGAGCGTGTCAAGAAGGGCAACAACGTCAGGCGTTGCGCGGCAACAAAATCTGTATCTGCAAGCCTCCCGCTGCGGGCAGCGTGGCATTAATCGTGCCGCCGTGTGCCTGGCAAATCGCCCGCGCAATCGACAGGCCCAGCCCGCTGCCGCCCGAGTGGCGGGCGCGTGACGCCTCACCACGCGCAAAACGCTCGAACATCAACGCCAGAAACGCCGCAGGAACGCCCGGGCCGCTGTCCTGCACGGTGATTTCGTAATGATCAACGGTGTTGCGCGTGCGCAGCTGCAGCTGGCTGCCACTTCCGGCGTAGCGCAGGGCGTTTTCCAGCAGGATGGTGAAAACCTGCCCGAGTCGGAACGGATCGACCGGCAGTAATGTCTCCTCAGCCAGCGCTACCCCGGTGCTGATGCGCGCTTCATCCAGCTGCGGTTTGATCCACTGCAGGCGCTCGCGCAGGATATCGGCCGGGTTGCAGCGGACTTTCTCCAGCGTGAGCTGGCCGGCATCCGCCAGTGACAGCAGATGCAGCTCATCGATCAGCCGGTGCAGACAACTGAGCTGCGCCATGATCAGGGCGAGCTGACGTGAGTCAGCGCTGAACACGCCATCAAGCAGCGCCTGCAGACGCACCATGGCGGCGTTGAGCGGCGACCGCAGCTCATGCGCCATGGCGACATGCGACGTACGCAGCTCTTTGTCGTAACGCGCCAGCTGGCGCGTCATCGCGTTGAAGTTGTGCGCGAACTGCGCCAGTTCGGCGGGCGCTGCCGGTGTCAACGCCGCCTGTGCACCGAAGTCGCCTGCGGTCACCTGGTCTGCCGCTCGTCTGAGCTGGCTGAACTGTGCAGAAAGCGGGCGCGCGTGGCGCAGCCCGAAATAGGCAATAAACGGAATAGTCACCAGTACCAGGATGCCGACGGTGATCCAGTCCGAGGAAGCAATGGACGGATCGGAGTAGCGTATGCCCCACCAGCTATCAATGATCTGGTGAAAGCGCGCGGGATCGCGTTCCGGATGCGCACGCAGGGCGAGAAATTCACGCAGAACCGCCGGCGGCATATGGTGCGTGATCCACAGGTACTGCACCGTGAAGCGCAGCCACATGCACAAAGCAATCAGTACCACGGTACCGATAGCCAGCGTCAGAATGCGCAGACAAAGCCAGCGCCAAAGCGTTTGTGGAGATTTTTCTGTCATGGCTGGCGGAACCGGTAGCCTACGCCGCGCACGTTGAGCAGCACGCCCGCCATACCGGCCGCTTCCAGCTTTTTGCGCAGGTTATATACGTGGGTATCAATCACCCGCTCCAGCGCGTCGCTGTCCGGCATACACTGCTCCAGCAAAAACGGGCGGCTCAGCGCGCGCACCGGTGCGCGCATCAGCGTGACCAGCAGCGTGAATTCGGTTGGCGTGGTATCAACGCAAAGCACGTTACCGGAGGCCTGCGTGACGGTAACCGTCATCGCGCCGCTGTTCACCTCCAGCCCCTGCCAGCGCAGGATCTCTTCCTGCGGCGTTTTTACCGCGCTGCGCCGCAGCACTGCCTGCACGCGTGCCACTACTTCGCCGGGATGGTAAGGCTTGACCACATAATCATCCGCGCCGTAGCGCAGCGCACCGATGCGATCGGGCGTATCGCCCATGGCCGTGACCATAATCACCGGCACCTCGCTGCTGCGCCGGAGTTTTGCCAGCACCTCGGTGCCGTTCAGGCCGGGCAGCATCACATCAAGCAAAATCAGATCGGGCTGCCAGCGCAGGGCCAGCTCAAGTCCGCTCAGGCCATCCGCGGCAACACGCACCGCATAATTTTCCCGTAGCAGATAGGCCTCCAGCACCTCAGCCGCGTCAGCGTCGTCCTCAATAATCAGGATATTTTTGGTCTGCATAACTCACCTTGACAGTTTCTTCATAAATCCCTGGCTGTTTGTTGACACAGCCCCGGGATACTTCGGCCTCGCGCTGCGGCTGCCCGGGCAAGGGGCGGTAAACGGACCGATAAAGAGGTGACACGATGATAACCAGAAAAACGCTGATGTACATGACCCATCTGCTACTCATGATTTCCGCTGCCGCCAGGGCGGATGGCGACGCAAAGACCAGCCTGACGCTCGGCGCGGGGGCGCAATTCGCGCCACGCTACAGCGGATCGAATAAAACACGGGTGCAGCCGGTACCGATTTTCCAGGCCAGAGATGGCGCATTTTTTGCTGATGCCCAGAAAGGCATCGGGTACGACCTGCAGAGCGACAGCGGGTTTTATCTGGAACACACGCTGGGTTATGGCCTGGGCCGAAGCGATAAAGATTCAACGTGGCGCGACGGCGCCAGCCGGCTGCAAGGCATGGGAAACATCAATGCGACGGTCAATACTGCACTGGCGCTGGGCTGGCAGCTCACGCCGTGGCTGAGCGCAGAGGGCAAAGCGGTGCTGCCGCTTAGCGATGATCAGGGCGTGAACTATCAGGCATCCGTTACGCTGGTGCCCGTCCAGCGCGACAGCGATACCGTTGCACTGCAGACGGCGGCACTGTTTGGCGATGCGCGTTATATGAATACCTGGTATGGCGTGAGCGATGTCCAGAGCAGCCGCAGCCGGTTTTCACGCTACGATGCCGGCGGCGGCTTCTATGGTGTTGCGACTACGCTCACCTGGAGCCACCAGTTTGATGCTCACTGGGGCACGCTGGTCAGCGCGGGTTACAGCTGGCTGGGCGATCGCGCCGCGGACAGCCCGATCGTGTCCCGGCGCGATCAGGTCACCGGCACTGTCTGCTTTAGCTACACCTTCTGAGAAACGTTATCGGTGGCTGCACAACGCCCGGCCGGCGCGCTGTGCAGCACGACAACTATTACGCGGACATGCCGCCATCAATCACCAGTTCGCTGCCGGTAATATAAACACTTTCGTCCGATGCGAGGAACAGGGCGGCCGCCGCAACTTCGTCAGGATGGCCGAGGCGTTTGGCCGGTATCTGCGCGCTGAATGTCTGTCGTACCTCGTCGCTGACCTGGTCAAACATCGGCGTGTCCGTCGGGCCAGGACTAAGCGTGTTGACGCGAATGCCGCGCGGTGCCAGTTCGCTGCTCCAGGTGCGGGCATAGGCGCGCACCGCGGCTTTGCTGGCCGAGTAAGCGCCATAGCCGGGATTGGCCATGCCGCCTGCAATCGATCCCACCAGCACGATGGCACCGCCTTCCGTCATGTGCTTCACCGCATGCTGTACGGTGAATACCATGGCACGCACGTTGAGGCCGAACGTGCGGTCAAAGTGCTCTGCGCTGGTCTCTTCGAGGCTGGCGGGTTCAGCCACGCCAGAGGAGTTCACCAGAATATCGAGACGTCCGGCGCGGGCCTGCACGGTGTCAAACAGACGGGCAACATCGTCTGCGCTGGTGAGGTCGCCTGCTATCGCCTCAATGCGACCGCCAGTCAGCGTGACGGCTTCGGCCAGCAGCGCTTCGCGTCGCCCGGTGATGAAAACGTGGACACCTTCCTGCACAAAACGGCGCGCGATGGCGAGGCCGATACCACTGCCGCCGCCGGTCACCAGCGCGACTTTTCCTTCGAGTTTCATTATGGCTGCTCCAGAATGAGAGGGGTGGACGGCTGATGATACATTTCGTATATTTAGTGTCAATTACGCACCTTATCTACATTAGATATACATAAGGAAACCCCATGCCGACTGATATCTCGGCGCTGCTGGCAGAGATCAACAGCACCCGTCCAATCCTGGAACAGGTCGCCAATAAGTGGTCGGTATTAATTCTGACCGTGCTGTGCACTGAACCCGCGCGCTTTAACGCGATCAAGCGCCGTCTTGATCCGATTACCCACAAGGCACTGACGGAGGCGTTGCGCCGGCTGGAGCGTAACGGCCTGATTAGCCGCCGCGTGATCGCCTCGTCCCCGGTGGCGGTGGAATATGCCATTACGCCGCTGGGCCAGACGTTGCAGGATCCGTTTGTTGCGCTGGTGAAGTGGGCCAGAGAGCAGGGCGATGCGATTGAAAAGGCACAGATTGTCTATGATCAACGTCGTGCCAGCGAAGAATAAAGCGTGGCGGCCGCCGGCTATTCAGGCGGTCTGTTAATCGCATGCTCAACATGGTTTGCCGTTCTTCTCCTCGCCGCTAAATTAGCCCACATAAAAACGGAATTATTAAATTCGACTCGCCGGAATTTAATTACGTCATTTCAGGAAATTTCACGCTGCGTTATTATTTGTGTGCAGGAAAAAACGGTTAAAAATTTTGAATGGGTAAAGCAAATGATTTCAATAACACCTCTGCAGGTTTGCGCTACAGTATTAGCACTTGATTATTTGAGGATGTTTCCATGAAATTTTTGAAAAAAACGGCGCTGCTTTCTCTGGTGGCATTATATGTTCCCCTGTCACATGCCGCAGCGACGGAATATAACCTTGACCCGCAACATACTTCTGTGGTGATCGCATGGAATCACTTTGGTTTCTCTCATCCGACTGCTGATATTTCTGATGTTTCCGGTCAGCTGGCTTTTGATAAAGAAAACCCGGAAAAGTCACAGGTTAATGTGACCCTGCCGTTAAAAACGATTGACACGCATGTGCCAGCGCTGACCAAAGAGTTTTTGGGTAATGAGTATTTTGACGTTAAAAAATATCCTCAGGCCACCTTCCACAGCACCCATGTGGAAAGCAAAGGCGATAATAAATATGATGTGCAGGGTAATTTAACCATCAAAGGGATCACTAAGCCGGTTGTGCTGCATGCCACGCTGAACAAACAGGATATGCACCCTATGGTTAAAAAGCAGGCGATCGGTTTTGATGCCACCGGCGTCATTAAACGCTCGGACTTTAAAATCGATAAATATGTTCCGGCCGTGGGCGACGAAGTGACGATTACGCTCTCTACCGAGGCGTATGCCAAATAATGCATTGCGCGCTTAATCGCGCGTTTTTTCTCTGCATCAACCTGCTGCGCTATGCGCGTGTTCAGCGCGAGCTGGCGCAACAGGTTGTCTGTACTTCTTCCCCGAGTGCAGCATCACTGCCTGTCAGCGCATTTCTCGTCAGCACCCTCTGACGCTTTGCCTCATCACCTGCCTGCAATTTCAGACCTTTAGCAATAAAGCCGAAAAAAACCACCAATTCATAACCTTGCGATGATCGCCAGTACAGCGCCTGATTACCTGATGGGTTTTTACCCTGCTAACAGCGGCCAGTGAACTATATTTTTACCCACTGAAGTGCGAAATCATGGGTTTAGCAGATAACCGGCACGATAACGGTTACTGATTTTGGTGACTTATCTGACAACCACGGTTGTTAGCTGAACAGAAGGGAATATCATGCCATTACTTCCTGGTGAGTTATCTGGTGCGCCGACATGGGTACCTGCTGTATTGCTCGTCACACTCTCGCTACTGCTGGGTTTTCTGGCCCGCTTTCTTCTTCTCAGGTTTATCCGCTACTGGCAAAGCCGCGATCGCAAGCTGTTTAAATCGCTGGAAAAGCATCTGCGGGGATCGTTATTTTTATTCATTCCATTACTGCTGATCAATATGGGGATGAATTATGTGCATCTTGATCCTGGGTCACTGAGCTTTATCGCCACCACGCTTAATATCTTTATCATCTTATCGTTCTGTTCCATTTTGATTCGTCTGATTAACGTAGCGCAGGATATGTTGTTTATTCGCTACGATATCAACCTGTCGAACAACCTGCGTGCGCGTAAAATTCGTACGCAATTAATCTATGTTAAAAAAGTGGCTATCGTCATCCTGGTACTGTTTTGCCTGAGTTTAATTCTGCTCAACTTCCCCGGTGTACGTAAATTCGGCACCACCATCCTCGCGGGTGCCGGGGTCGCCGGTATCATTATTGGTTTCGCTTTGCAAAAGTCGCTGGTGAATCTGTTTGCCGGCATTCAGATTGCTTTCACCCAACCGATAAAAATTGACGATGCGGTGGTGGTCGAAAAGGAGTGGGGCTGGATTGAGGAAATCAATCTGACTTATGTTGTGGTGCGCATCTGGGATTTACGCCGTCTGGTGCTGCCCATCACCTATTTTACCGAGAATGCATTTCAGAATTGGACGCGAAATAATGCGCAAATATTGGGGTCTGTGTTTCTCTATGTTGATTACTCGATGCCGCTGGCGCCGCTGCGCGAGCATTTTGAAAAAATCCTCAATGAGACCCGGCTCTGGGATCGTGAAACTCAGGTACTGCAGGTGACCGATACCACGGAAAAAACCATGACCATCCGTTTACTGATGACCGCGCAGAACTCACCGACGGCATGGGATCTGCGCTGCTATGTACGCGAGAAAATGATTGAATTCATTCAGCAGAATTACCCGCAGAGTCTGCCACAGGTGAGAGCCACCCTGACCGACGCCGACAAAGCATAGTGCAGGCTGGCGATGGGGCATTGCACGGTAGTTGCTCAGGTTGCCATTGCTATCCGGCGTCATTATCAGGGCCCTTGTCGGGGCCCTGAACAGGGCGTTTTCTCCGTCCGTTTTTACTGACTCTTTTCCTTATACGCCTCCGCTGCCTTTGGCAGATCTTTACGCAGTTTTGCCACCTGATCCGCGCTTACCGCAGGTGCCTGATTGCCCCAGCCGTTACGAATGAATGTCACCAGATCCGCCACCTGCTGATCGTTGAGCCGCCAGGCAAAATCAGGCATAGCCAGCCCGGTGACCGCCTCCTTCGTGACAGCCATTTTGCCGCCGCGCAGTACAATGCTAATCACCGATGAAGGATCATCACTCAGGATCGCTGAGTTACCGACAAGAGAAGGGAAAGTTTTGGCATAGCCTTTGCCGTCCAGGCGGTGGCAACCTGAGCAGTTATCCATATACAGCCGTGAACCGGGTACGCTGATGTCTCCCCGGATAAGCGCGGCAGTGGTGGTATCGGCGGATGGCGCAGACGGCGCATCAGGGGCGGAAGCCGGCAGTGATTTTAAATAGCTCGCCACCGCTGCAAGATCGGCCTGGCTGAGATATTGCGTGCTGTGCTCTACCACATCCGTCATAGAGCCGAACGCGGCTGAGGTGTTGGTACGACCGGTTTTCAGGAATAACGCAATATCTTCATTTGACCAACTGCCGAGTCCTGACTTCGCGTTGCCGGTCAGATCCGGCGCATGCCAGCCCTCCAGTGTCCCGCCGGTCAGGTACGTTTTACCCTGCTGATCTAACGATTTTTCCTGATAAGCAATGCCACGCGGGGTATGACAGGTGCCGCAGTGACCCAATCCCTGCACCAGATAAGCGCCACGATTCCACTCCGCACTTTTGGTGGTATCCGCTGCGTAAGCGTTATCGTCGTGGAAAGCCAGATTCCACAGGGCCAGTGGCCAGCGCATATTCAGTGGCCATGGAATATCGCTTTTTCTGTTTTCCGCATGAACCGCCGTTACGCCATGCATCATGTAAGCATACAAAGCATGCATATCTTCATCGTTAACTTTGGCATAAGCCGTATAAGGCATCGCTGGATACAAATGGCGCCCGTCTTTCGCTATTCCCTGACGTAATGCTTTAGCAAAGTCGTCATAGGTATATTCGCCAATACCGGTGGCTTTATCCGGGGTGATATTGGTCGAATAAATTGCGCCAACCGGCGTCATCATTTTTAATCCGCCGGTAAAGCTCTCTTTTCCGGCAATCGAGTGACAGGCAACGCAATCTCCGGCAGTGGCAATATATTTACCCTTGCTGATGAGTTCCGGAGAGATATCTTCCGCTGCAGAGGATAAAGCACAGAATAGTGTTAATAAGGACAGCCATTTCAAACAGGTCATTTTCATCTTCTTATCCTTATCCCCTTAAGCCTGAACCATTGGGCCTGGATTTTTCAGGTAAATCGTTTTGATTGCGTTAGCTGAAAATAGCGTGGTTGCGCCGACGATTCCCGTGGGGTTGTATGCATGGTTTTGTGGGAAGCAACTGGCGCCGGCCACGAAAACGTTGGACACGTCCCAACACTGCAGATATTTATTCACCACGCTGGTCGCCGGGCTGTCACCCATTATGGCGCCACCGGTAGTATGGGTAGATTGATAAGGACGAACATCGTAATGCGTAGATAAGTTTTTAAAGCCCATGTCGTAAGAGTCTGGCCCGATAGCCTTAATGATATTTTCCGTTTTGCCCGCCATGAACTGGGTCATTTTGAGTTCATTCTGCTGCCAGTCAAACGTCATTCTTAATAAAGGCAGCCCATAACCATCGGTATAGGTCGGGTCAAGATCAAGATAACATTGCTTATAAGGCATGACGGATGAACTGACGCCAATGCTCATATTATGCAGGTAGCTATCCCTGATTGCTTTTTTCCAGCCGCTGCCCCATTTAGGCGCATTTTTAGGCGTGACAGTTTGTTCAATAGGCCGGGCGCCGGTAACATGCGCAGAGACCGTACTGCCACCAATAAAGCCTGCAGCAGAGTGATCGAAGTTTTCACTGTTGTAATTATCAATATAGGCGCCTGACGCACCGGTGGCGGCAAAATGGTTAAAGTAGGTCTCTTTATTGAAGAACAGTTTTGCGCCGCCTAACATTTGATAGGCATAATTCCTGCCAACCACGCCTTCACCTGTCTCGGGATTATAAGGCTTACCGATTTTAGACAGCAAAAGCAGCCGGACATTATGCAACTGGAAGGCGCTGAGGATAACCATCGCGGCGGGTTGTTCGACTTCACTGCCATTTTCATCAATATAGGTTACGCCAGTGGCCAGTTTACCCGTGTTGTCTTTATTGACGCGAAGCACATGTGATTTACAGCGTAATTCAAAGTTATCGTATTGCTTAAGGGCGGGGATAACGCTGGTTTGTGGCGACGCTTTAGAATAGTTATAGCAACCGAATTTCTCACAAAAACCACAATAGTTACAGACGCCCAGCGCAACGCCGTACGGGTTGGTATATGCCTCAGTGCAGATGGCGGCGGGACCCGGGAAAGGATTGTAGCCCAGTTCTTTCGCGGTTTTTTCAAACAGCATGGCAGAATACTGGTAAAGCAACGGTTTGGTCGGGAAAGGATTCACGCGCTGCGCTTCAAAAGGGTTGCCACCTTCGATGATATTGCCATTCAGGTTCCCGGCCTGGCCTGACGCACCACAAATTTTCTCAAACTTATCAAAATAGGGTTCTATTTCACTGTAGCTGAAAGGATAGTCCTGCAGCGTCATACCCTCAGGAATAAAACTGGCACCATATTTTTCAGTCACCACGGTTTTCAGTCGGAGATCCGCTTCCAGTGGCCGCCACAGTAGACCATTCCAGTGTACGCCAGCGCCGCCCACGCCGTCGCCGGGTAAAAAAGAACCCATGCGGCGATAAGGTAAAGCGGTATCTTTCGTGGTATGCCTTACCGTCACGCTCTCTTTGGATATGTTCTGAAAAAGTTTTAGCCTGACACCATATGTCAGCTCATCAATGATACGGGGATAGGCAAAGTCAGGGTAAGTATCTCGCTGTTCTCCTCGTTCAAGCGCAACAATTTTTAACCCGGTTGAGGCTAATTCCATCGCCATCAACGAACCAGCCCAGCCAAAGCCAACAATAACTACATCTACAGGTTCTTTTTTAATCGTCATTTTTTTGCACCATACTTGCCAGAAATACTTACAGGGCCTAAAGGATAAGGTTTATCGGGGTTCTCCATAACCTGAATAAAGTCCGCGCGCGCGCCCGGAAAACCAATCAATTTCCAGGATGCCATGGTTTGATTACCGCCATGCACCGGATCGGCTAAATAACCTTCTTTAGTGTTCTGTAGTAACTGAGAGAAAAATAACTTGCCTGAAATAGTCTCAAGCACGATTTTTCCCGACTCCAGATCGTGTAAAATTGCTTCCTGTTTTTCTTTGCTTAAATCTGCGAAATTTTTCTGGAAATTTTCACGGCAGTATTTGTTCAGGTTGATAATACCCCGGCGGTAAATTTCCCGTGGCACCAGATTAGTCTGGTATCCCATCTCAGGAATCGACTCCTGAAATGGCGGGCTCATATACCACAGGTAACCATAGCCATAAGGCAATTCCATTTGCTTATCGATGTAAACGGGCACGCCTTCACTCACCGCACCGGGGCCGAATTCGTCTTCAGGAATCAGCAGGTCCGTTGCGGATAAAATAAATCGCCATTCGTCATTATTAAAAAATACCGGAACGTAGTGATAGGTCTCACTTTTTTCTTTAGCCGGAGCTGCAGAAGCCATCGCGCTCACTGCTGTGGTGCCTGCAAGCGCGGTGAAGGGGATAACAGAAAGGGTTTTCTGCAGAAATGACCTTCTGGATGTTTTGATTGGTTGCTCTTTTGATTTCATTCAAATGATTCCTGAGTACAAAGACATGGCGCTTTGCACTACTTGCTTTTGCCCACCCCCTTTCTTTCCCAGGGGAATAATAAATAACCTCAACTAATTGTTTTTCTGCATTCAATCCTCTGGCCATGCGGCAGCCCGATCTCTCAGGGATCGATGCATGCTGTAAGCAGTCTTACGGGATAGTCGTTGCGATTTTACATGGTGAAACGGTGTTGTACCATATGAAACAAGGTCATTTTGTCACCCTATTTGTAACGAAGATATACATGCGTGGTGGGCGAATTGTGATGAAATGGTCGTTTTCATTAACATCCGGTACCGGGTATATGTCCAGCGGACATCAGGCAGCACGGCAGCGGCAGGGGACGGCAGTCCATTTCTGGCATAAAAAAATGCCCGCAGAGCGGGCATAACAAAAAACTAGAGGAAAAATTCTCGTCGCAACGCTTGAGCTGTGTGTTGCGTCACTATAGTAGCAACGAAAATTCTCTCCTGCTGACAATGTTCGACGAGTTAATTTTGTTGCCGGGATTCACAGCGCACGCTTCCGTCGCCATTTCTCCCGTTCGCGGTGAGCTATCTCCGCTGTCCACGTTAACCCGCCCAGCGCGACTGGCGGATAACCCGGCAAAAATTCATCGGGCGAAATGCCGGTTGCTTATCAGCGATGACGTCAGCTTTCACGTTGCCGAAAGTCGTCGCCGGTTTGTGTTGAATGCCATCATAAAATGCCTGGATAATTTCTTCTTTAAACTGTGCCGGACGGGGATGCTGCTGCACCACGGCTTCACGTTGCTCATCGCTGAAGTGGTCATAGTCAATACCCAGCACATCCATCTCAACGCCGGCCGTCACCAGGGCGATTTCCCCGGCCATAAATTGCGGAATGCCGGGCGTCGTGTGCAGGGCAATCGCCGTCCACACTTTATCAATATCCGCCTGGGCAACCCCATAATGTTGCAGAAAATCGCGCGCCGCATTGGCGCCATCGACTTCAAAGCGCTTATCGCAACTGCAATGCTGTTGCGTCAGGCCCACATCATGAAACATGCAGCCAACGTAAAGCAGCTCGGCATCCACTTTGACGCCCAGTCGCTGACCTGCCAAAGCGCCCCAGTAAAAAACGCGGCTGGAGTGATGAAATAACAGATCCGATTCGATGTCACGTACCAGCGCGGTAGCATCGCGCGCCATTTTGCTGTCCGGAATACGAATGCCGTTAATCGTAAAACTCATGGTGATGTCTCCGCTTAGTGAAGTTGCGTTCAGCATAAAGCCGCGCGACAATGTCATGAATCTCTGTTTAACGATGATTTCTGACATTGCGATTTAAGCGGACAGCCAGACAATGACTCACCATAACATTACCCTCTTGGCCGTTCCCGGCGCCCAGCTGCTGGATATTTCCGGGCCGCTGGATGTGTTTGCCGAGGCAAATCGGCTGCTGCATCGTCAGGTGTATCAGCTCAGCGTGATGTCGCTGCAGCACACCAGCATCCGCTGCTCGTCTGGTGTCCGGCTGGAAGCCGACGTTGCGCTAACGGCGGCGACACAGCATCGCGCCGATACCTTTCTGGTTGCCGGAGCACCTGACGCCAGCCAGATGCAGCTTTCCGCCAGTGAGCGCCAGCAGATTATCGCGCTCTGTCAGCGCAGCCAGCGTTACGGCTCGGTGTGTACGGGGGCGCTGCTGCTGGCGCAAACGGGTTTGCTGAACGGCAGGAAAGTCACTACTCACTGGGCGTGTGCGGAACGGCTGGCATTACTGCTACCCGATGCGCAGGTCGAAGCCGATGCGCTGTATGTGGCGGATGGTGCATTACGCACGGCAGCGGGGGTGACGTCCGGACTGGATCTGGCGCTGCGGCTGGTGGAAGAGGATCTCGGGCGCGAGCTGGCGCAGGAGGTGGCCGCCAGCCTGGTGATGTTCTTCCAGCGCCCGGTCACACAGGGACATTTTGTGCGTAAACAGCAGGTGTCCCTGGCCGGTCGCAGCGCCTTTCAGGAGATGCAGCGCTGGGCAATCGCGCATCTGGCACAGATTCGCGGGCTGGAAGACCTGGCGGCGCACATGCACCTCAGTACGCGGCATTTAGCGCGTCTGTTTCAGCAGGAGATGCAGATCCAGCCTGGCGCATGGCTGGAGCAGGCACGCATCAGCCACGCGCGGGCTTTGCTGGATGCCGGTGAGCTGCCGCTCAAAGCGATCCCGGCGGCCTGCGGTTATCACAGTGCCGATGTGATGCGCCGCGCGTTTGTCAAAGTGACCGGCATGACGCCGTCGCTGTATCGCAAAATGTTCCCGCCGCCGCGCTGAGTGTGCATCGCTGTCTGCATTCTCGTCCGGCTGCGCCATCCAGCCGGTTATTCCAGCGTGTTGCTTTCCAGCTTATGCGTTGCAGTCCCGCGCGTTGACCACCAGCAGAGCAGCGAACCGAGGCAAACCATCGCCGTGCCTTGCCAGAAGGAGAAGGTCAGGCTCGAGTTAAGGATAAAAGCGGCTATCAGCGACGAAATGATAGGGATAAAGTAGGAGGCTGCGGCTAACAGCGTGACATTGCCGTGCAGAATGCCGACGTTCCACGCCGCATAGCCGAGCCCCATCGCCATCGCTGCCAGCGCCAGGCTGATGCACGCCTGCAGCGAAAACACCACGGGCGGCTGCGGTGATAGCAGCGATTTCAGCCACAGCGTCAGCGCAGTTAAGATGAAAAACAGCGTGATGCCGTTACTGCCTTTAGCGCTATTTTTTGTCACCACACAATAAACCGCCCAAATCATCGCACCGCCAAATGCCAGACCATAACTGAGCGGATTATCCATTACGTTGTCGATCATTTCGCCCAGTGAAAATCCCCGATCGCCGCTCAGTACCCGACAAATACCGGCGACGGCCAGCAGGAGCCCGGGAATAATCAACGGGCTGGTCTTTTGCCGGTTAACCATCACCGTCAAAACGATGGTCATCGCCGGCCACAGGTAATTAACCATGCCGACTTCAATCGCCTGATGGCCGCTATGAGTAAAACCCAGCGACAGCGACAGGCAGAGCTCATAGCAGACAAACAGCAGGCTGCCGATCAGCAAATAGCGGCGGGGAAACTGGCGCAGGTCAGGAAAACCCACGGTGAGCAGCAACAGCAGGGCGCTGGCACTGTAA
The DNA here is from genome assembly GCF_011752635.1 of Pantoea sp. Cy-640. NCBI lineage: Bacteria > Pseudomonadati > Pseudomonadota > Gammaproteobacteria > Enterobacterales > Erwiniaceae > Pantoea > Pantoea sp. Cy-640. The sequence continues at coordinate 635,566 of NZ_VWXB01000002.1, forward strand.
ATCAGCGCGGCACCGGTTACCGGACCAAAACTTTCACTGACGCTTTTTATTAATCCTACAATCGTGCTCCACAGCAGAATGGCCAGCAGACCAGTCAGGGTAGCTTTACTCTGCGGCATTACCCGTTACCTCAATGTGTGAAAAATCGCGGCGTGCTCGCCAGTGTGGCGGCTGGCGGGGACGCAGACAAGATGAATCTGCAGGTTGCCAATGTGACTGGCCGGAAAGCGAACCCGTCTGCAGACAAAAAGTTGAAAAAATATCCTGATTAAAATCAGTGTAATAGAGAAGTGATGTAAACCTTCACTAAAAAATATCTTGCTATTAAATAGCGCACTATATAAATTCACTCTCAGTTCAGAACACGACCATTGAGTCATTATTATTTAAATAGCGTGCGATATAATCGCAAAAAATATTAAAGGAGTAACACCATGAAATTACAACACTCTCTGCTTGCCATGGCGATGGCTACTGCGTCTGTAAATAGCTTTGCTGACGCACCACAACCTGAACGTCACGTGCAGCAGTTTTTACAGGCGCTGAACAGCAGCGGCGGCAAACCGATTGAGCAACTGTCACCGCAGGCGGCGCGCCAGGTGCTGATTGATGCGCAGAAGGGCGTAACGCTGCCGCCGGCCGACGTCACTGAAAAAACCATTCAGGTAAACGGCCAGCCCATTAAGCTGAATATCGTAAAACCGCAGGGCGCACAGGGTACGCTGCCGGTATTTATGTTCTTCCACGGCGGCGGCTGGATCCTCGGTGATTTCCCGACCCACGAACGCCTGGTGCGCGATCTGGTGGTGGAATCTGGCGCTGCGGCCGTGTTTGTGAACTATACGCCGTCACCCGAAGCGCATTATCCGCTGGCCATCAATCAGGCTTATGCGGCGACACGCTGGGTGGCGGAACACGGTAGCGAGATTGGTGTCGATGGCAAGCGCCTGGCGCTGGTTGGTAACAGTGTCGGCGGTAACATGGTGGCGGCGGTCGCGCTGCAGGCTAAACAGCAGCAAACGCCAGCAATTCGTTATGACATCATGCTGTGGCCGGTAACCGATGCGCGCTTTGATACCGCTTCGTATCACCAGTTTGCCAACGGATATTTCCTGTCGCGGAACATGATGAAATGGTTCTGGGACGCCTACACCACCAAACAGAGCGAACGCGACAATATTCTCGCTTCGCCGCTGCGCGCCACGAAAGAGCAGCTGCAGGGCTTACCGCCAACGCTGATTCAGACGGCAGAACTGGATGTGCTGCGTGATGAGGGTGAAGCCTTTGGTCGCAAACTGGATGCCGCCGGTGTGGATGTCACCGTGACGCGCTATAACGGCCTGATTCATGACTACGGCCTGCTCAATCCGCTGAGCGAGGTGCCGGCAGTCCGCACTGCGATTCGCCAGGCGGCGGAAGAGCTGAAAACCCATCTGCAGTAAGCTTCAGGCCAGGCGCGGCGGCGTCTGGCCCGTTCATTTATCATCGCGTCACTTCCACTTCATCTCACCGGTATTCACCTTCGCGCTCAGCTCCAGCGAGCTGACATCCGCTAAGGTTGGCCATGCCTGTTTCATCGCCTGAATCACCGCCGCGGAGCCTTTGTGCTGTTGCAGCGCCCGCTCAAAACTTTGCAGATAATCCAGGGTAAAGGTGACCGCCTTATCGCCCGCCGGACGTGCACCCAGATAGTGGCCGGGGATCACCACCTGCGGCTTCAACTGCTGCATTTCTCGCAATACCTGACGCCACTCTGCGCGGCTGGCTGCGGTCTGGGTGTCCGCGGTCCAGACGTGAATGCCGGAATCCACCACTGTGCCACCGAGTATTGCCTTACTGGAGGGAATCCACACGTAGGCTGATTTTTCTGCCGCGTGGCGCAGCTCGATGCGCTCACCATCGACGCTAAACCGCGTCTGGTGGGTAATCTGCGGCACATACAGCTGGTGCGGCGCAGCGCCGTTCATCTGCGGTCCCCAGTACTGCAGCTTGGCATCTTTGGTCGCTTCGATATGTTCCACTACCAGCGGCGAGGCGACAATTTTGGCCTGCGGGAACGCCCGCACCAGCGGCTCAAGACCGAAGTAGAAATCCGGATCGCCCGAGGTGATCACGATGTGGGTCAACTGCTTGCCGCGCGCTTTAATCAGTTCCACCAGCTTCTCGCCATCCTTGGGGCTGAACTGCGCATCAAACAGAATCGCCTCATGCGGACCAGAGACCAGCGTCGACGAGACCGGAAAAATTCCCTGTTCCTGTGGGTTATACACGTCTAACTGCAACGGAGCGGCAAAAGCCGGCGCGGCGGCTAAGGTGACCAGCAGCGCAAGTGATTTCATCTTCATGGCATCTTCCTTTTTACGGCAACGTGCCGTCACTGAAAGACGCTATTGTAAGCAAATCGCCAGCTGGCAGAATTCCCGCAATCAGATATGATCAGTTGCATAAAACGATCAGATGGAGCCTGCATGGACAGAGTGACGGCAGCGCGGGTGTTTAACCGGATTTGTGAGCTGGGAAGCCTGAGCGCGGCGGCGCGCGCGCTGGATATTTCGCGCCCGATGGTCAGTCGCTATCTTGATGAAATGGAGAAGTGGGCAGGCGCACGCCTGCTGCACCGTTCTTCACGGCGGCTGACCATTACGCCGGCGGGTGAGCAGATTTTGCATAAGACACGCGCGCTGGCCCGGCTGGCCGACGAGATTGAACAGCAGGGCGATGAGGGCAAACCGCAGGGCACGTTGCGCGTGGCCTGTGCACATTCAACCGCCACCCACATTCTTGGACCGATGATTCCGGCGTTCCTCGCGCGTTACCCGGCGGTGCGTATTGAGCTGGAGATCAATAATCAGCCGGTCAGCCTGGTGGGTGAGCGCATCGATGTGGCTATTCGCATTACCGACGACCCGGAGCCCGGCGCGATTGCCCGCAGGCTGGGTGAATGTGCCTCGGTAGTCTGCGCTGCGCCGGCCTATTTAACGCAGCAGGGCGAACCGCAGACGCCAGCGGATCTGGCACAACATAATTGCCTGCACTACAGCCGCTTCGCCGGGCAGCGCTGGCAGTTTCACGATGCGCAAGGCGAGGCGGTTTCCGTGGTGGTGAGCGGCAATTTCAGCGCCGGTATTTCATCCGTGTTATGTGATGCCGCTATCGCCGGCTGTGGTGTTGCCATGGTGCCGGCAATGGAGGCACAGGCTGCGCTGGCCAGCGGTCAGTTACGTTGCGTACTGCCCGGCTATCAACCTCGCACCTTAGGCATTTATGGCCTGTATATGTCGCGCGAACGCCAGCCTGCGGTATTACGGGTATTTCTGGATGCGGTGATGCAGCAGTTGCAAAACCTCTGAATCATCACTGTGACAACGTCACTGGTGCCTGTCACGCGCTGTATGTGTTACGTAACACCGTTTCGACCACCAGAACCGTGGCGTGAAGCGACAAATCCACCGCACAACTGCTACTATGCGCCGCGCCGCGGCAGTTGAGCAGCGCGCCGGATTCCACTTTCACTCATTTTTACCTGCTTAACGGCATGGGGTAGCACCGTAATGTTTCACGATTTAGGCATCATTAATCTCTGGACTTTCCTGGCGGGCGCGCTGGTGATCATTCTATTACCCGGACCCAACAGCCTGTATGTGCTGCGCACCGGGATGAGTCGTGGGGCAAAGCCGGCCTGTCAGGCGATAGCCGGGGTGATGGCGGGCGATTTGATTTTGATTTTCCTCGCCTGGGCGGGCGTCGCGACGCTGATCCGTACCAGTCCGCATATTTTTACGGTGGTGCGTTATCTTGGTGCCATGTTCCTGCTGTATCTCGGCGTGAAGATTATCATCGGCGCGCTGCGCAAACGCAGCGGCGATCAACCGGCTGAAGCGGTCAAACAGGAAAACTATTTCCTGCGTGCGCTGCTGCTTGGCGTAACCAATCCCAAGGCGATTCTGTTTTACGTTTCGTTCTTCATTCAGTTTATCGATCCGCGCGTAACCCATACCGCGCCGGCGTTTGCCACCCTGGGTGCGCTAATTCAGGTGATCAGTTTCAGCTACTATTCCCTGTTGCTGGTGGCTGGCGCGGTGATGGTGCGCTATCTGCGCAGCCGCACCCGCCTGGTCAAGCTGGCGAACATGCTGACCGGCATGCTGTTTTTTGGCTTCGCCGTGCGGTTAGTCAGCGCGCAAAGCTAACCCTTCTGACGCACGCCACGGCAGCAACGCCGCCTCCGCCGGCTGCACCCTAAAATGGCAACGCCATGATGCAGCGGTGTGCACAGCTTGTGCGCATTGCCTGCATCCGTATGACCGCCGCATCCATAAGTATTCCATCTTGTATCCCAGACCGTATCCCATCTGGTCCGGCGCATAACGGCCGCGCACACCACACTATTCTGGCACGCAAACTGCACTCCTCCCGGTAGCCAATTAACCCCGGAGAACGATCATGTTTGATGCACTGCTGGATGAAGATGCCACCCAGCTGGCGGCGCGGGTGCGCGACGGCGAGGTTTCCGCGCGCGAGTTAACCCAGGCGACGCTGGATCGCCTGGAACAGCGGGAGCCGCTGATTCAGGCGTTTTGTACCCTGACGCCGGAGCGGGCGCTGGCACAGGCAGAGCAGATCGACCGCCGTCGTGCGCGCGGCGAGCCGCTGGGCGCACTGGCGGGTGTGCCGCTGGCGGTTAAAGATTTGATCTGTACCGCAGGCGTGCGAACCACGTCAGGATCGGCCGCCTACGCCGATTTTATTCCCGAAGAAGATGACATCACCGTTGAGCGCCTGCTGGCGGCGGATGCCATCCTGCTGGGCAAGACCACCGCGCCGGAGTTTGGCTACAGCGGTGTCGGCCATAATCCCCTGTTTCCCTCACCGCGTAATCCCTGGGATGTGAGCAAAACGCCGGGCGGATCGAGCGCGGGCTCCGGCGCGGCGCTGGCGGCGCGGTTGTGTCCGATTGCGCTCGGCAGTGATGGCGGGGGATCGGTACGAATCCCGGCAGCCCATTGCGGTGTCTATGGACTCAAGGCCTCGATGGGGCGGGTGCCGCTGTGGCCGGGCTGCCGCGATGAGCGTTATCCTGGCGTTTCCAGCTGGGAATCCCTTGAACATATCGGTCCGATGACGCGTAGCGTGCGCGACAGCGCGCTGATGATGTCAGTGATGGCCGGTCCGGACATGCGCGATCGGCACTCCATCCCATGCAGCGATGTTGACTGGCTGGCCAGTCTGCATCGGCCACTGCAGGGGTTGCGCATCGCTTTCAGCGCCGACTTTGGCTATATCGCCGTCGATGCGGAAGTGCGCGCCGTGGTCACCGCGGCCGCACGTCGTTTCGCTGCGGCGCTGGGCGCAGAACTGGAGGAGGTGGATCCCGGCATCGCTGACGAAAGCGCCAGCTTTGCTGCGCTGGTGGCGTTCGAAAGCGATCTGAGCGGCATGCGCCAGATGCAGAACCAGCTGGGAACAGCGATGTCACCGCACCTGAGTGCCATGCTGCAGCGCGACTGGCGCGCGGAGCATTTCACCGACGCCAATACCACGCGCAAAAAGCTCTGCAACCAGCTGTGGCGCTTTATGCAGCGCTACGACCTGCTGCTGTCGCCGACGCTGGCGGTGCCGCCGTTTGCGCTGCACATGCAGGGCCCGGAAGTCATTGATGGCCGCATGGTGCGCAGCGATCACTGGCTGTCGTTCTGCTTCCCGTTCAATTTTACCGGTCAGCCTGCCGCCTCGGTGCCTGCCGGCTTCACGGCCAGTGGACTGCCGATCGGTATGCAAATTGTGGGTCGTCATCTGGACGATGGCCTGGTGCTGGCGGCCAGTGCCGCTTTTGAGCGCATCCAACCATGGAATCATCACTATCCTGCTGCTATTGGAGTTCTCCATGAGTAACAAATCTTCCCCTGCGCTGGAGCAGGAGTTCGAGCATGAGCCGGTGCCGCTTAGCCATCGCCACTCGACGGGTTCGGTGTCGGCGGTGTGGTTTGGCTTTCCGATGATCCTCACCAATGCGCTGTTCGGCGGCATTATCACCTGGCATCTCGGCTTCTGGCCGGCACTGCTGGCGATTTTGCTGGGTAACCTGGTGCTGTTTGCCTATGTCGGCGCACTCAGCTGGTTCGCCGGGCATACCGGTATGAACTTCGCGCTGCAGGCGAAGCGGACCTTTGGCACCAAAGGCTATATCCTGGTGTCCGGCTTTCTTTCTACCGTGGTGATAGGCTGGTACGCCTTCCAGACCGGCCTGACCGGGACGGTGATCAACCAGACTTTTGGCTGGAATGCGCTGGCGGTCACCGCGTTTGCCATGGTGCTGTATACCGGCGTCACCTTTCTTGGGGTGCGGGCGCTGTCGGTGCTGGGAATGATTGCCGCTCCGCTGTTTGTGGTGCTGGGGCTGGTTGCGCTGTGGCTGGTGAGCAAGGATCATGATTTCACCACGCTGACCCAGTGGCAGGGCAGTCCGGCAGCCGCTGGCGCCATGAGCATGGGCACGGCGGTCACCATGGTGATTGCCGGCTTTGCGGATTCCGGCACAATGACAGCGGATTTCACCCGCTGGTCGAAGGACGGCAAATCAGCGGTGATCGCCGCGTTTTCCGCGTTCCCGCTGGCGAATGTGATTTCCTATCTGTTTGGTGTGGTGATTGTCGCCGTCGGCGCGGCGGTCGATCCGCTCAGCAACGGCGGTAACTTCCTGCCGCTGCTGATGGGGCACGGCATGCTGCTCTCCGTCATTGCCTTTCTGTTTGTGTTTATCAACCTCGGTTCGGTGTGCACGCACTGCCTGTATAACGGCGCGGTCGGTTTCAGCCATCTGTTCAGCAGCAAAATGCGCCTGTGGACGCTGATCCTCGGGGCCATCGGTGGCGTGCTGGCGCTGGCCGGCGTGTGGTCCTGGTTCCTCGAATGGCTCAGCCTGCTTGGCATGGTGGTGCCGCCGTTTGGCGCAGTGATGATTGTTGATCTGATCTTTATGGCAAAAATCAGCGAACAGCGTCAAACCCGGCGCCTGCGCGGCAGCGCGTTCGCCGCCTGGGCCATCGGCAGCCTGTGTGCGGTGATGGCCCACCTCGAATTCCCGCAGTTTGGTGAAGCGGTTATCGGCCTGGTCACCGCGGCACTGAGCTATACGCTGATTGTGAAATGGAAACCGGAAAGCAGCACGGCGGTAATGGAGAAAAGCAATGCCTGATTATATCGTAGATTCAACCCCCTATCCGTGGCCGTTTGACGGCAACTGCACGGTGCAAAACACCGCGCTGCTGGTGATTGATATGCAAACCGACTTTTGCGGCAAGGGCGGTTATGTTGACACTATGGGTTACGACATCTCCCTGACGCGTGCCCCCATCAAACCGCTGCAGCAGGTGTTAGCGCGCATGCGCGAATCCGGCTTCCCGATCATCCATACCCGTGAAGGCCATCGTCCGGACCTGAGCGATCTGCCGGCTAACAAGCGCTGGCGCTCGCGGCGCATGCAGGCGGAGATTGGTGCACCTGGGCCCTGTGGTCGCATTCTGGTGCGCGGTGAGCCAGGCTGGGAAATCATTCCCGAGCTGGCGCCGCTACCGGATGAAGTGATTATTGATAAACCCGGCAAGGGCTCTTTTTACGCCACCGACCTTGAGCTGATTCTGCACAGTCGCGGTATCCGCAATTTAATCATCAGCGGCATCACCACCGACGTTTGCGTGCATACCACACTGCGCGAAGCCAACGATCGCGGCTTTGAATGTCTGGTGCTGAGCGACTGCTGCGCGGCGACGGAGTTGAAGCATCATGAGGCGGCGCTCAGCATGATTCATATGCAGGGCGGTATTTTTGGCGCAGTGGCGGACTCGGCAACGCTGCTGGCCGCGCTGAACAGCCCGGCAGCGGCGCGGGTGAGCTAATCCGGCAACGGACGCGAACAGCGGGCTGGCCAGGCGTTGAGGTGCCGGGCCAGCCACAACCGCACACCAACCCTGCGCGGGCGTGATAGTGCAGTCTGACCGGCCTCCGCCGGTCATGGCCAACCTCAGCCAACGTTGCCGGCAATCGTCAGATAGTCGGTATACATTTGCGGTGCGCCGGAGAACGAGGCCATGGTGCGCCATTCATCATACATACGCTCGCTCTCCTGATGGTTTTTCACAAACGTCAGCGATTTTTCGGTTGAGACGTCCATCGCCGGATGGAAGCTGTTGAGCGAGTAGAGGCTCTCGATCACCAGCATCACCGCATATTGCTCACTTCGATTACCGCCGGTGCCCTTCAGCATGTGAAACTTCCAGCCAGGATAGTCATCAATGCGCGCGACGTTCTCAATCATAAAGCGATCGAAGTCGGCAGCCGTCACGCCCGCGCGGAGCGCCAGATGATGAAAACCGACCACGCGTGCCACCTTAGGGTGAGCATCGGGCTGAAAGTTCGGGCCGGGCGGCAGTGAACTGTGGCGGTTTTCTGCCAGCAGCGAGAAGGTGGAGAAGAGCGTTGGTAACTCCCCATAGGTGGCAAAGTTTTTCCACTCCTCAAGTAGCGCGCACGCCTCGGGCCGTTGTTGCCAGAAGGCGATGGCCTCAGCCGTGAGTTCGCCAGCCGGTGTGATATAGCGGTCATATTCTGCCTGGCTGGGAGCCTGATACAGCATCAGGTATTGTTCCTGGCGTTCGCCACGCAGGCCTTTTAACAGCGACCATTGCCAGCCCGGATAAGCAGGAATTTGCGTGCCGCGCGCCTTGAGAAAGGCTTCGAAGGTCGCGGCATTAACGCCTTTCTTCAGATTGAGCCCGACATAGTGCAGGCTGAACACCGGTTGCGTTGAGGTTGTCATAGAAACTCCTTGTGAATATGACAGGGCAAAGACGCTACTTCGCTGTCAGAGCGAAACGCGCCGCGAAAGTCACCAGCAGCAACATCACGATGCCGGCGCTGAGCGTGGTGGTCAGGGACGTGAGCTGGGCGCTAAAGCCAATCAGCGCCGGGCCCAGCAGTAGCCCGGAGTAACCGCACAGCGTGACGGCCGGTATGGCGTAATGCGCGGCGACATTGCGCTGGTTACCCGCCGCGTTGAATAAAATCGGCACGATATTGGCCAGACCAATACCCACCAGCACGAAGCCGAGCAGGGCGCTCCACAGCCAGACGGAGAAAATCGCTAATGCCAGCCCCCCGCTGGCGACGAGACCGCCCCAGGTGAGCACGCGGCGACTGCCATAGTGATTAATCAGCCGATCGCCAAACAGGCGCAGCGTAGCGACAGCCGTGGCGTACAGCGTGAAGCTGAAACCGGCCAGCTGCATCGACATGGCGCGTTCACTGTTCATAAACACCGCTGACCAGTCGAGCATGGCGCCTTCGGTGAGGAACAGCAGGAAACACAGCAGGGCAATCAGCACCACGTTACGGTGCGTCAGGGCGCGCAGCGTACCGCGCGTTGGTTTTGCATCCGTGCGACGACGGGGCAACAGGGCGGTATGGCTCATCAGCAGCAGCAATAAAATCAACACACACAGCGGCAGCAGCGCCAGCAGAGGCGCAACCTGCAGCCACAGCAGCAGACTCACCGCGCCGGCGCCAGCAATGCTGCCAAGACTGTAAAAGCCGTGAAAGCCCGACATCTTGCTGGCCCCGGCCTCGCGCTCCACGATCACCGCCTGATAATTCATGCTGACATCCATCAGTCCGTTGATCGCGCCGAAGAGCAACAGCGCGCCCGCCATCGGCAGCGGTGAGTTCAGCAGCATCAGCAGCGGCAGATCCAGGGCCAGTCCGGCACCGCACAGCAGCAGCAGCGTGCGACAGCCAAAATGGGCAATCAGCGCGCCGGTAAAGGGCATAACTGACATGGAGCCTGCGGCGATACAGAACAGCAGCAGCCCCAGCATGCCGTCATTGATCGCCAGTTGCGCTTTGGCGAAGGGAATAAGCGGCGCCCAGGCGGCCATGCCCAGTCCGGCGATAAAAAATAGCGTGCGCGTCGCGCGCTGCTGGCGCAGGTTAAGCAGATTACTGTTCATCATCACATCCCGGTGTAGTACGGCGTTTAATCGCCTGGCCTTCTCCATGGTCGGGCTACAGGTACACTGCAGCCTGTGCAGAGGCCCATAAAAACGTAATTAATATTTAACAGTAACAAGACTTGTCCTGGAAATGACGTAGCGTGTTCAGGTGGCTGTATTCAGTATATTTTATTTATTGCATCCACGGAAGGCACTTTAAAAAAGCGCGATGTGGGAGGGAAACGGTAATGACAAATAAAGTCAACGATGACAATCTTATTATAATTCACTGTAATATATAGATATTAGCCAGAGAAAATACAAGCATCTCGCGCACTGTGTAGCGGTACAACTTATTGCGCGATAAATCGCACCGCTATCCATCAGGTTGAATTACCTGCACGTTGCTTAACTGAGCAGCAGCGTTAATGTCATTAGCTGGCAATCAAGAATATAAATATAGTTAATGATTGCTCAGTGCATTTAACAACCTGCAATCGTCAGCGCCAGGTCTCTTCACTTACTCATCCAGCTGTAAATAGCAGACACGCAGGCGGTGCCCGTCCGGGTCCAGCGCGGTAAATGTGTAGCCAAAGTCCATGCGCACCGGCGATTGAATAATGGTGATTTCACGCAGCACGCCCCATTCGTGATAAAGAAAATCGACATCGTCTTTGCGCGCGGTTTTAAACACAATTTCGCTACGCGCTGCACTGGCGGGCAGGGAGAGCGCGGGTTCAACGGTATACTGCGACCAGATACCCAGTTTAAAGCCGCTCTCAAACACAAACATGGCAAAAGTCGGGCTGAGTTCTGCGGGTTTGATGTCGAACAGCGCGGCATAAAAGTCAGCACTTTTCACGACGTTGGGCACATAAATAATGGTCATGTTAGCGGTAAGCATGGTGATCTCCTTGTGTGTTTACCGCTGCATAGTAGGGGGAGGCTGTGACAGATTTTGTCAGGAGTCGATGGGTTAACTGATAATTTTCAGATCGGCTTTACGGTGCTTTTTCTGTTCCTGATAGAAATTTTCATGGGGTCCGATATCCAGCAGATACAGTTCCAGTTTATTTTCCACCCAGCTATAGCCCAACAGCGTCAGGCGGTTATTCAGCTGAAATTTGTGCACGCGTAAAAAGTTTAAGTCACCTCTTTTAAGCTCACCGATCTCAGGCGCATCAACAATCCTGTCGATCTCATCCTCGACGATGGCACGCTGTGTATCGGGCAATTTATCGAGCGTTTTTTCAAAGCGGCGTGTTTGATAAACCTCGATGCTATTTTGTGGTTTTGGATCGGGGTGTTCGGCGGACATACGGCGAAACCTTCTGATTATCGACTTCAGCCTGGGCGATCAATACTTCAGCGATGAAGCTATACGGTAAGTCCGGATTATCCTCAGCAATCCGACCGATTTTCGCCCAATGCTCAATCTGCTTTGGAATGCTGCGGCTGGCGGCTTCAGCGTGAATTTTTACGTCGCTCACGAAGTCATCGTCTAAACGAATACTTGTGGCCATGAATATTACCTCGCGGATGAAAGCGGTGATGGACTGACTGTTGTAATGTTGAGTTGCGATTACTGCTGCACGCGGCCAAGTATGCGACATTTTGTCGCTTATAGCAACGTTATGTCGCTACCGCGTCGCGCTGTCCACCGGGTGACGTAAATGGTGATAATCCCGCCAGCGTTTCAGCAACTGATGACGCGTGCCGGGATAGAGTTCGCTGGTGACGCTGATCGCTTCAATGCGATCGACGCGGAAATTGCGGAACTCCTGGCGCAGTTCGCACCAGCCGCACAGCAGGCGCACGCGTTCAAAGTAGCCAATCACCACCGGCCAGATGGTGCGCGTGGAGAGGTTATCCTGCAGATCTTTGTAGCGCAGGTTGATCTTGCTGCGCTGATGGATTGCCTGGCGAATCTGCGGCAGATGGGTTTCGAACAACGCTTCGCCCTGGGAGGCTATCAGCAGCGACTGGTGATCGATACTCTGCGTAAGATGCGGCGGAATCACAGCCTGGACTTTAGCCAGCGCATGGCGCGCGGCGGACTTAAGCTCATCGTCGGTGTGTCGGGTGACCCAGTTAAGCCCGAGCACCAGCGCATCAATCTCCTGCCGGGAAAACATCAGCGGCGGCAAATGGCCGTCGGATTTCAGTAAATAACCAACGCCCGCGCTGCCCTCAATCTCTACGCCCTGCTGCTGCAAACTAAGAATGTCACGATAGACGGTGCGCACACTGATGTGCAACTGTTCGGCGATACGCTGCGCGGTCAGCGGATAGCGATGACAGCGCAGCAATTGCAGCAGTTCGGGAAGCCGCTGAGTTTTAGACATGATACGCCAGCCTTAAGCGAAGAACGCGCGCCGGCAGGATTCAGGCGCGCAACAGTTGGCTTAATGTAGCCAAATCCGCCGTGCTTTGCAGCTCACTGATAGCCAGTAACTGCTGCTGGCGCGCCGGCACTTCATGGCGCAGCGCCTGACGCAGTTTGGCCGCCACATCTACGCCATCCGCCAGCGACTGCTGCCGCGTGCGGCGCTGCTGTAGCTGACGACCCTCTTTCAGCGTCAGCGTGACGAGATGAAAACGCCGCGCCGGGTTGAGCGCATCGGGCGGCGCGGACGCATCCGGCGTGCGACGCACTTTGGCCGCCAGCGGCATCACCGCCGGATTAAGCGCACCTTCGGCAAAATCTTCCAGCCGCAAATCGTCATACATCAGCATGGCGGCAATCACGTATTCCAGGCTAAAGCGTGCTTCGATGCCGTTAGCCGGCACGCGAACTGCCGCCGCGATATCGCCACCCGGCGGGAAGGCGACCGTGATGTCATCAATATTTTCCAGCAGCGAGTCCAGCGAGTGACCTTCCGCCAGCCAGGCGCGGCGCAGCAGACGTGCCGCTTCGGCAGCGCTGTGAGTCCCGGCGCAGGTGGGGAAGGGTTTGAACTCCAGCCCGGGGGTACTGATGCGCCACGGCACGCCCCAGTTTTCCACCAGCCGTTGCGGCTGCGCCTCGCCGTTACTGCTGGCGGCGAGAAACGCGTCGATCACGCCTTCATGCCGGCCATCGAATTTCGCCAGCGTCAGCTGCGCCGCCATCACTGCACGCTCTGCCGCCAGTCCGGCGTGCAGCGGCTTCACCGCCGAACCAAACTGAGCGCGCAGTCCGCTGGCCTGGGTCGCCGCGATGCCGATCAGCGTGGCGCAGTCGGTTGCATTAAGCTGCAGCAGACGTGCCAGCGCGGCCGCCGCCGCCAGCGTGCCCAGCGTGGCCGTGTTGTGATAACCCAGCGCGTAGTGCTGCTGGCTGGCGGCCAGTCCCAGCCGGCCAGCCACTTCCACGCCGATGACATAAGCATCAAGGAACGCTTCGGCAGTGGCGGGCTGCTGCTGCTGCCAGGCAAATAGCGCAGGCAGAATCGCCACGCTGGGATGGCCGCGAAAATCGGCATGGAAATCATCGTAATCCAGCGCATGGCCGGCATAGCCCAGCAGTAACGCCTGTGAGCGTACGCTGCCGTCGCCATAAACCTGATGCAGCGCCGGTAAGCCGCTGTCCGGGACCTGCTGCTGTAACACCGGCCAGCTCACAGCCAGAAAATCCTGCACGCCAGTGCGCGCGGCATCACGTGCCGCCGCATCCGGCTGGCTTTGCAGGATGCGCTCAGCCAGCGCGTGGCTCAGGTTCATGCCCGCTCCAGACTGCGCAGCGCCGCCACGGCGAGCTGCGCGAGGTAGCGTGAGGTGGGCAGTAACACCGCATCATTGATACGAAAAGCCGGATGGTGCAGCGCATAAGGTTCGCCAGTACCGATCATCACAAAGGCGCCGGGCAGCTGCTGCTGATAAAAAGCAAAATCTTCGCCGATCGGGCTGGCTTCCACCACGCGCGCCTCAAGTCCGCTGGCGGTGGCCTGTTGCAGAGCAAAATCCGCCCAGTGCGCATCATTCACCACCGCAGGCGGACCGGCGTGCCAGTTAAACTCAACCTCTGCGGCAAAAGCCGCACCGAGGCCGAGCACGATTTCGCGGAAGCGCTGCTCCAGTCGCTCACGCGTGGACTGAGAGAAGGTGCGCACCGTGCCTTCCAGCCAGGCGCTGTCCGGAATGACGTTCCAGGTGCTGCCGCTGTGCAGCTGGGTGATCGACACCACCGCGTTGTCAGCGGAGGGAGCGTTACGGCTAATTAGCGTTTGCGCCGCGGAGACAATCTGCGCCGCGATAACGATCGGATCGTTGCCCTGATGCGGTTTGGCAGCATGGCTGCCGGTGCCGGTGATGCGGATATCGAAGCGATCTACCGCCGCGGTCAGCGCGCCGGCTTTGCTGCCCACCACGCCAGGCGGCAGCGACGGATCGTTATGAATGCCGAAAATCGCCACCGCCTCCTGCAGCGCGCCGGTAGCGATGACATCCGGCGCGCCCTGGCCGGTCTCTTCGGCGGCCTGGAACAGAATCCGCACGCGGCCGGGCAGCGTTGCCTCCTGCTGCTTAAGCAGAATCGCCGCGCCAAGTGCAGCGGAAGCGTGAAAATCGTGGCCGCAGGCGTGCATCACGCCGGGACGCTCCGAGCGAAAAGCAACGTCCGACTGCTCTTCAATCGGCAACGCATCAATATCCGAACGCAGCACAATCAGCGGTCCCTGTGCCGGGCCGACTTCCGCCACCAGACCGGTTTTCAGTGGCAAATCAACGATGCGAATCTGGTGCTGTTCCAGCTGCTGGCGCAGGCGGGCGGTGGTTTCAAACTCCTGATTAGAGAGTTCCGGAAAACGGTGCAGTTCGTGGCGAAAGGCGATCAGCTGCTCGCCCAGCGCTGTTTCATTCAGTTGGCTCATGCCTGGCTTCCTTGTGATGCCGCCTGGCGCGTCAGCCAGGCATCGTGCGCGGTTTCATCCAGCACTTTTTTCATATATTGCGTGATGTGGCCTTTGCCGAGATCAGTGGTGTGCATGAGCACAAATCCGCGCTTGCGATACATCTCAATCAGCCACGGATGGCTGATGGCGGTACCGAGCGAAACTGCCGGTGAGCGTAACTGGCCGCGTAAAATTTCCTGCTCCAGCCGATCCTGAACCTGGCGGCCAAACTGCTGCCCCGCATAGTCCGGGTGAGCACCAAACCAGCCGATGTGCGGCAGGCCGAACGGACCCGGCAACGGGCCCCATGGATAACGCACGGTGACCGAGGAGACCATCACGCCCTGGGCATACAGCGCGTACACGCCGTGGCTTTGCAGATGCCGCAGCGTTTTCTCGCGGTCAGCAGTGGCCGCATCAAATTTGATCCCCAGCGCCAGCGTGGGCGCATAGGCGGCATGCATCAGCGCCTGATAAGTGTCCACTTCGTCTTCTGTGACCTGACGAAACTCAAGTGTCATAGCTATCCCCGGAAAACCGCCCGGCGGGCGATAAAGAAAGAAGGCTCAGAGTAGCAGTAAAGCGCTGACGGGCTATATGTGAAATCCGGATAAGCTAATGCAAATTTGTGAAAATGAAATGGCGGCTTTTTCATTGCACAAATCGCCATTTACCGTAGTATGCATAAAATACATAGCGCTATAACTATTTCGCATTAATCCTCTGAAATATAACAATTTTGTTATGGCGTTTTTCCTAATCAGGGTGACAACGTGTTAGCGATTAAATCTCCGCGTGCCTACGCACACGAACCGGGACTGCGTGCGCGCACCGGCGAATTCATTAAACCTTATGCTACGCATATCCGTATTTTCACCTCTCCACGCGCCTGGCAGGCGGTTAATCCGCAATTAACGCAAAGTCTGGAAACCTGTGGTATTCGCTGGGAAATCGAGTATTTACACGGCGAATGCACCGACGCGGCCATTGATACGCTGAAAAGCAATCTGCAACAGCAGCAGGCTGAACTACTGCTGGCAATTGGCGGCGGGCGCGTACTGGATGCGGCTAAAGCGGTCGGCAGTCAGTTACCGGAAATCACCGTCGTCAATTTCGCCACCGTCGCGGCGACCTGTGCCGCCTGGTCGCCGGTGGCGATTATTTATGACGCGCAGGGCGGCCACGTGCGCAGCCAGCCGCTGGGCAAAATGCCTGAACTGGTACTGGTAGACAGCGAAGTGATTGCGCAAAGTGATGTGCGTTACCTCAAAGCGGGCATTGTTGACGCGCTGGCTAAATACTACGAGTTCTCTCCTTATCTGCGGCACAACCCCCACGATCTCGCCCTCGATCTTAAAGTGATGACCGCGCAGCGCGCGCTGGATGTCTATCGCCAGCACGGTGCCGCTGCCGTGCTGGCCAACCAGCAACAGCAGGTGACGGCGGAACTGGTGAAGGTGATCGATGCCAGTATTGTGCTGGCCGGCCTGGCCAACAGCGTGCGTGATGTGCTGCCAACGCCAGGCTTTGCCCATGCGATTCATAACCGTCTGACCCATCAGCCGGAGCTGCACCACTGGCTGCACGGTGAAAAAGTCGGTTACAGCCTGCTGGTGCAGTCGCTGATTGAGCACGATGGTGAGCCGGACGCCGCGCTGCTGGCGCTGCTGCGACAGTATGATATGCCGCTGACCTTAGCGCCGCTGCACGGCGATCGTCGCGCAGCCATCAGAAGCATTGCTGAACAGATCAAATTCCCGGCGGCCAGCGCCGAACGTCTGCCGTTCCGCATCAGCGCGGATGCCTTAGAGCAGGCGCTGCTGGCGACCGAGAACGCCTTTTAATTGTTATTGACCCTTTTATTGACCAGGAAAAAATATGGCTACTTCATCTTCACGCCGCATCCGTTTAGGGCTGTTTGTGCAACCGGTAGGACAGCACGTGAGCGGCTGGCGGCTGACGGAAAATCTGGGCGATCCGACGGATATTGACTGGCTGATCACCATCGCGAAAAAAGCCGAAGCCGGTAAGTTTGATCTGTTCTTCGTGGGTGATGCACTGGCGACCAGCATGTATCGTCTGCCTTCCACCATGGCGCGTCTGGAGCCGTTAACGCTGCTGTCGGCGCTGGCGGTCAACACCAAACGCATTGGCCTGGCGGCGACCGCCTCGACCACCTTCAGCGACCCGTTCACCATGGCGCGCAGCTTCTCGTCGCTGGACCACATTAGCCGCGGCCGCGCCGCCTGGAACGTGGTGACGTCGTTCTCTACCGATGTGGCGCGTAACTTCAGCCGCAGCGATATGCCTAATCATGCGGAGCGCTACGCGCGCGCCCGTGAATTCCTTGATGTCACCTATAAGCTGTGGGACGGCTGGCAGGCGGGGGCGGTGCAGCCCAACAAAGAGACCGGTCAGTACTTCATTGATGACAAAATTCAGCCGATTAACCACGTCGGCGAGCACTTCCAGGTGCAGGGCCCGCTGAACATTACCCGCTCACCTCAGGGGCGTCCGGTGATTATCGAAGCCGGTTCTTCCAGCGATGGGCAGAAGCTGGCGGCAGAGACCGCCGAGGTGATTTTCACCGCCTCGGCCAGCCTGGAAGAAGCACAGAGCTTCTACCGTTCGCAGAAAGATCAGGTGATTGCCGCCGGACGCAATCCGGATCACGTGGTGATCATGCCTGGCGTGATGCCGATTGTTGGCCGCACGCGCGAAGAGGCCAAAGCGCTGTGGAAAGAGCTCAACACGCTGGTTGATATCGACAACGGTTTGCGTCAGCTCTCGCTGCGCTTCAATATGGATCTGAGCCAGTATCCGCTCGACGGTCCGGTGCCGGAAGTGCCGCTGGGTGAAGGCAACCAGAGCCGCGTGAAACTGATGACCGACATGGCGAAACGTGAAAATCTGACGCTGCGCGAACTGGCCGCGGTAGCCGCCGGATCGCGTGGTCACCGGGTTATCGTCGGTACCGCACAGGATATTGCCGATGACTTTGAGCTGTGGCTCAACGAGGGCGGCGCCGATGGTTTCAACATCATGCCGGCGATCATGTCCGAGCAGCTGGATTTGTTTGTGGAGCTGGTGATTCCGGAACTGCGCCGTCGCGGTCTGTTCCGCGAAGAGTACGAGTTCGCCACGCTGCGTGAAAACCTTGGCCTGCCGGTAGTGTGAGAGACAGGAGCGAAACATGATCACCCTATCGAAGCGCGTACAGTCTGTGTCGCTCTCGGCTAACGCGGCGGCACGTCAGCTGACGCGCCAGCTAAAAGAGCAGGGCGTGGATATTCTTGACCTCACCACCGGTGAGCCGGATTTTGATACGCCCGCGCACATCCGTGCCGCCGCCAGCGCCGCGATGGATGGCGGTGAAACCCGTTATACGCCGACCAATGGCACCACCGCGCTGCGTAAAGCGGTGCAGGCCAAACTGGCGCGCGAGAATCAGCTGCAGTACGCGCTGGGTCAAATCTGTATCGCCAACGGCGCAAAGCAAATCATCTTCAACGCGTTTGCCGCGACGCTAAACGACGGCGATGAGGTGATTGTGCCCACGCCATACTGGCCAACTTTTCCGGACAGTGTGCGTTTCAACGGTGGCGAGGCGGTGCTGCTGCCTTGTCCGCTTGAGCAGCAGTACAAGCTGCAGCCGGCGCAACTGGCGCAGGCGATCACTGATAAAACCCGCTGGCTGGTGCTGAACAATCCCGGCAATCCCTCTGGCATGGTGTACAGCGCACAGGAGTTGCAGGCCCTGGCGACGGTGCTGCGCGATCATCCCAATGTGCTGATTATGCTGGATGAGCTGTATGAACATATCCTGTTTGACGATCGTCAGCACGTTAGCCTGCTGCAGGTGGCGCCGGAGCTGGCTGAACGCATTTTGCTGGTGGGAGGCGTGTCGAAAACCTATGCCATGACCGGCTGGCGCATTGGTTTTGCTGCCGGGCCGCAGCCGCTGATTGATGCCATGGTAGTGGTGCAGTCGCAGAACAGTTCTGGTGCCAGCGCCATCAGCCAGGCGGCGGCGGTTGCGGCCTTTAACGGTGGGCTCGATTTTCTGCCCCCGCAGCGCGCCGCGTATCAGGCGCGACGCGATGTCATTGTGCAGCAGTTGCAGCAGGTGGCCGGCATTGAAGTGCTGCAACCTCAGGGCGCATTTTTTGTCTTTTGTCGCTGTGCTGGTCTGCTGGGCAAAACCCGGCCTGACGGCGCCGTACTGCATGACGAACAGGATGTGCAGAATTATCTGCTGGAGAGCGGTGTGTCCGGCGTGGCGGGCAGTGCTTACGGCCTGTCGCCGTATTTCCGTTTATCGATCGCCACGGATATCGATAGCGTTGAGGAGGCGGGTAAACGCATTGCGCGCGCCTGTGCAGCGTTAATCTGACGGGCGGGTGTGGGAAGGCGTAATAGCCTGATCACCTCGCGGTACTCTTCATGAAAAGATTGCCTGAAAGGATTGCCTGAAAGGATTGCATGAAAGCATTTAGGGTGCCGCGATACAGGGGCGGTGATGCGGCAATTAGCCGGTTCCGCCCCGATTTCCGGCGACTGGATTAAATCAGAAAATCATCCAGCGAACCGCCAGCGTCAATCGCTGACTTTATCGGCGAGGGAGTACGACCCTGACCGGTCCAGAATTTCTCATTACCCTGTTCGTCGGTAAATTTATACTTCGCCGGACGCGGTGCACGTTTTGCTTTGCTCTTCGTTTCACCCTGGTTTAATTGCGCCAGTTCATTAATTGTAATGCCGTCTTTGCGCAGCATCTCTTTATATAACGCCAGCTTCTCTTCTTTTTCGCGCTGTGCAGCACTCTCTGCAGCCGTCTCTTCGCGGCGTTCGGCGACCACCACGGCAAACTTCTCCAGCATTTCGTTTAATACCGCAACCTCAATATTACGTGCTTCAGCACGCAGCGTACGAAGATTGTTCAATGCCTTGAGTGCATCGCTCATGTATAAACCCTTATTACTGATATCACTGATTTGAAAGCGTGCATTCTACGGCAATTTTATTCAAATGAAAATATTCACCCGCCGACAGATTTGTCCGGAAATATGCCCCGACCTGTACAGTTTTTGATTGGGCGTAAAGATTTTTGTCTCTTCATTGATTACGCATAAACATGTTAGCGGCTGATTTAATATTGCCAGCCACCTGCGTTAAGCCGTTCATTTAACATCACAGCATCTCACACAATATACGTCACGGCGATTTACAGCTTAATAAATGGCGTCATGTAAACAACGCAGCGATTGCTGCAGGGATTAAAAGCGTTACTGGTCAACCTTAGCGCAGAAAAGGAAATTTTATAAACACCTTTCCCGTCGGCAGCGTAATTATAAATCAATGGCGGTGACCGGGTACGAAGCTGGTACATGCGTGGTGTTCAGATGCCAGATCAGGATGCAGGGACAGCCGTTCAGGCGGGGAGGCCGTAGGTCACGCACCGGTTGACTCAGATTAAGGATGATTTCAGGCGTGATAGTTTCCTGTAAAGCAGTCTCAGGGCCGTTACTCCATGAAGCATAAGATTTTTTCGCAGTGTAAAGGCGTCAGAAAGGCAGTAACAATTTCTTGCAATGTTAATCTTAATGCGTATATTTCTCATTTGCTTTCTTAACCATATGCTCACCACAAAATAACGATAAGCCGATTGAGGAATATTATGTCTTGCAAAGAGATGCGCGTCAGGGACGCAGGTGTTGCGCCGCAGCGCGCGCTGCGCCTGTCACTGCTGGCAGTGCTGGTTGCCTCGGGTGTCGCTCAGGCGGCCGATACGCAAAACAGTGAGGCCACCCTGACCGTTGATGCTAGCGCCAGCGCAGAAGCGCAGCAGGCGCAGGCCGCAGCGGATTACAGCGTACCGGTGACGCGGGCCGGCACCAAAATGGCGCTGACCGCACGTGATATTCCCCAGTCGGTCACCATCGTCAGCAAACAGCGCATGCAGGATCAACAGCTGCAGTCGCTGAACGACGTACTGAGCAACACCACCGGCATCCACGGTGTGGCCGCCGATATGGACCGCATCAATTACTATTCGCGCGGTTTTCTGATTGATAATTACATGACCGACGGCATTCCGACCGCGTTTGCCCAGCGCTGGAACCTCGGTGATGCGCAGACCGATACCGCGCTGTACGAACGCGTCGAAGTGGTGCGTGGCGCAACGGGCCTGCTGACCGGACCGGGCAATCCTTCTGCTGCCATCAACATGGTGCGTAAACATGCCGACAGCAAAGAGTTTACCGGTAGCCTTGAAGCTGGCTATGGCAGCTGGAATAAGCAGCGTTACGTCGCCGATCTTTCTGCACCGCTGTCACCGGAAGGCAACGTGCGCGGTCGCCTGGTTGCCGGCTATGAAGACAAAAACAGCTTCATTGAACGCTACGGCGCCGATAAGAAGTTTATCTACGGTGTGGTCGACGCTGACGTGACGGACGCCACCAGACTGTCCGTTGGTTATGAATTCAGCCAGGTGAACACGGATTCACCGATGTGGGGCGGCGCGCCACGCTGGTACACCGACGGCACGCAGATCCACTCCCGTCGCGGCTATAACACCGCACCTGAATGGGCTTACAACAACAAAGAAAATAAAAAGGTCTTTGTTAACCTGCAGCAGAATTTCGATAACGGCTGGAACATCACCCTTAACGGCACGCATAACGAGATGTTCCTCGACAGCAAGCAGCTGTATCTCGACGGTTACTTCGATAAAACCACTGGCGCAGGCGTCTCTGGTTATGCCGGCTATCCGGTGGTGGGCGGAACCGGCTACAACACCGGCAAACGTAAGGTGGATGCGGTCGATGCCTTCGCCAGCGGTCCTTATGAACTGCTGGGCCGCCAGCATGAGCTGATGGTCGGGGTGAACTACAGCCGTCAGGACAACAAATATTACAGCGCCTGGGCCAACATTTCGTCAGCCGAGCTGGGCAACTTTAATCAGTTCAACGGTGATTTCCCGGAAACTGACTGGAATCCGCGTGAACCTGCGGCCGACACCCAGCTGGTGCGGCAGAAGTCAGCATATCTCGCGACGCGCATCAATCTGGCCGATCCGCTGCACCTGATTGTCGGGGCGCGCTACACCAACTGGAACCGCCAGACGCTGACGGCAGAGATGGAGAAAAACAACATCACGCCGTACGGTGGGGTGATTTGGGACTTCTACGATAACTGGTCTGCCTACGCCAGCTACACCTCGGTGTTCCAGCCGCAGGATTATCAGGATGCGTCAGGCGCGTATCTCTCGCCGGTGATTGGCAAAAACTACGAAGCCGGCGTGAAGTCTGACTGGTTCAACAGCCGTCTGACCACCTCGGTATCGATCTTCCGCACCGAACTGGATAACGTCGGTCAGAGCACCGGACAGACCAATGCGCAGACCGGTAACACCATTTACGTGGCGAAGAAGGGTGTGGTAAGTCGTGGCGTCGAGTTTGAGGTGAATGGGGCGCTGACCGATAACTGGCAGATGACCTTTGGCGGGACTTCGTATGTGGCGGAAGACGCCAACGGCGATCGCTACAATTCACAGCTGCCGCGCACGTCGTTCAACCTGTTCACCAGCTATCGCCTGCCGATGCTGGACCAGCTGACGCTGGGCGGCGGGGTGAACTGGCAGGCGAGAACTTACGCGGATATCAGTGGCCCGGATGGCAATGGCACCTGGCGCACCCGTCAGGGCAGCTATGCGCTGGTGGATCTGTTCGCGCGCTACGACGTGACCAAAAACCTCAGCCTGCAGGCCAACCTGAATAACCTGTTCGACAAAGAGTACGATGAAAACGTCGACAGCACCGGCATCGTCTACGGCGAACCGCGCAATTTTATGCTGTCCGCGAAATACCGTTTCTGATCATTAAGCCCGTGCCCAAAGCGGCACTTAACGTTCCCTCTCCCGCGTGCGGGAGAGGGTTAGGGTGAGGGGAAAACCGCACCCTCCCAACCCATGCACCTCAACATCCCGCCGCAATATAATCCCCATTGGCACTCACCGGCACCACGGTAAAAAACAGCACCAGCGCAAACATCACCAGCAATATCCCACCGGCGATCCGTACCGCTCTCAGCAGTGATGCCGCCTGCGGCGAGCGTTCTGCCAGCCACAGCTGCCCGGCGCGCTGACGATAATGCTGCACAAACAGTGCCAGCGCCACCAGCGCCATGCCGGTACCGAGCGCCATACTCATCACCGCCAGCATACCCCAGCGCGTAATGCCGATGACGCTGGCGAACAGCAGCACCGTCAGCGCACCGCTGCACGGCCGCACGCCGGTGGCAATAATAATACCCGTCCAGCTTTTCCAGTCGCTGCGGTGCCCAGCCGCGACGCCATGCGCGTGGCCGCAATGATCATGATGATGCTCCGCTGGCGGCCTGCGCCAGGCTTGCAGCAGCAGCATCACGCCCAGCCCGGCAATGAACACAGCGCTGGCTTTCTCCAGATACCAGCGGCTCAGGCTGAGATCGCCGGTGGTCAGGTTAAAACCAACCGCCAGAATAAAGACAAAGGCAATCGCGCTCAGGCCCTGCACCAGGCTGCCCAGCAGCGGCACGCTCAGCGCCACGCCGCGCGGGGGCTGATGGGTGGTCAGCCAGGTGGTAACGATAAATTTACCGTGCCCGGGACCCACCGCGTGCAGAATGCCGTAAATGAAGGTCACAGCCAGCAGCCACAGTCCGGCACTGTACTGGCCGCTATTGATTTGCAGTAAATGGGTAACCAGCAGCCGGTGCAGCTGAATCTGACTTTGCAGCGCCCATGCCTGAAACGCGCTCCAGTGCAACGACAGCAGTGTCAGCGCGCTCAGCAGCAGCACGCTCGCGCAGAGAAATCCGGTTTTGGTGGCGGTCATAGTAATGAAGAATGTGGTCCTGAATGTCACCAGCATGCGGATTTCTGCCGCGTTGTAAAGCCACGGCGGTTAAACGGCTGCCGCTCTCCGCATCGTGACGCATTCCCCTGCCTTGTGCAGCTGTCTATAATCTGCCGACAATTTCTCACGGATGCCTTTTATGTCTGCTGATTCTCCTTTGCTGGCGGTACAAGACGTCACGCTGGCCGTGCAGGGGCGCACCTTGCTGGCGCCGGTATCACTGCAGCTGTGCGCAGGTGAAACGCTGTTGCTCACCGGCCCGTCCGGCAGCGGCAAAAGCACGTTGCTGAAAATTATTGCCTCACTGCTGGAGCCCGATAGCGGCCAGATCCTGTTTCAGCAGCGGGATATTCACACGCTGAAAGTCGAACACTATCGCCAGCAGGTCTCCTACTGTTTCCAGACACCGCAACTGTTTGGTGACACGGTCTACGATAACCTGGCGCTGCCGTGGCAGCTGCGTCAGCAACAACCGTCGCGCGAGCAGCTGGTCGCGGCGTTGCGCAGTCTGCATTTATCCGGCGACATGCTGGACAAAAACGTTGCCGGACTCTCTGGCGGTGAAAAGCAGCGGGTGGCTTTGCTGCGCAATCTGCAGTTTCTGCCACAGATTTTGTTGCTGGACGAAGTGACCAGCGCACTGGACGAGCCCAATAAACAACGGGTTAACCAGCTGATTGCCGCGCTGGTGGCGGAAAAAGGGCTGGCGGTGATCCGTATCAGCCATGACGTACAGGAGATTGATGCCGCTGAGCGTATTCTGCGACTGACCCCACCCGCAGCGGGAGAACAGCATGAGTCAGCATAATATCAGCGACAGCTCGCTGCTGCTTTCACTCATGCTGGTGCTGGTAGCGCTGCTGATTAGCCAGAAAGAGAAGCTGGGGATGAGCAAAGACATTCTGTGGAGTGTCACGCGCGCCATTATCCAGCTGGTGATCGTCGGTTATGTGCTGAAGTCAATTTTCGATGTCAATAATGACTGGCTGACGCTGCTGATGGTGCTGTTTATCTGCGTCAATGCAGCGCTGAATGCGCGCAAACGCAGCCGGCGGATCGATCATGGTTTTATCATCGCGCTGGTGGCGATTACCAGCGGTACGGCACTGACACTAACGGTGCTGCTGCTGAGCGGTGCCATTGCCTTTGTTCCCATGCAGGTAATCCCCATTTCCGGCATGATTGCCGGTAACGCCATGGTGGCGGTCGGGCTGTGTTTCACTAACCTCAATCAGCGCTTTAGCGACAACCAGCAGAAAATCATGGAGATGCTCAGCCTGGGCGCGCCGCTCAAACGCGCATCCGCCGGGCTGATGCGTGACAGTATTCGTGCCGCGATGATCCCCACCGTTGACGGCGCGAAAACGGTGGGGCTGGTAAGTCTGCCAGGCATGATGTCCGGGTTGATTTTCGCCGGGATCGATCCGGTTAAGGCCATCAAGTACCAGATTATGGTGACGTTTATGCTGATTGCCACCGCCAGCCTGTCGACCATCATCGCGGCGTATCTGTCCTACCGTCGCTTTTACACCGCGCGGGCGCAGCTCAAACAGTAGATTACGCCTGAAACCGCAGCGCCACGCCGCTGGCCTGTTCCGCGCTGACCACGATGGCATCCGGCTCTTCGCCAAAAGGCACATCGCCCAGCAGCAGGCTGGCTTTCACCCTGCGTAAGTCGCTGCTGCGCAGCGTCAGCGCGGCCATACGCGCACTGCCGTCATAATCGGGCGGCAGGCCGGTAAAGCGTTGATTTACATAGTGCGCAGCGGCAAAGCGCACGGTGGCCACGCCCGCTTTCAGCACAAACGCGCCCTGCTGGCAGGCGGTGAGCTTATCGGCACCAAATAAACGACTGTAGGGCAGCGCGGCGGCTGCCGGATCCTGGGCCACCACCACAAACTCAATAATATCGGTCACCGCGTTGGGATGCTGCTGCCATACTGGCTGCCAGACCGCCTGCGGTGTCTCATGCTGGCAGAAAAAACTGCGTCCGTTTGGCACCAGTGCGGGGCGCAGGCGAACGGTGCGAAAACGCGCCTGCTGTGCGCTGCCATCCGGCAACTGCACCGGTCGGTAAAAACTGGCGGCGGGATCGCCATCAATATCCTGACTTTCCAGATAGCGCCACACTGCATCGGCATCGCCGGTTTTCCATACCAGACCGCTCAGGCCCGCCGGTGCCTGCCAGATATCCTGACGCTGGTGCGCACGCCCGGCTTCATAGCCCAGCAGTTCCAGATAATTATCACCAAACACCGCCAGATGATTACTGGAACCCAGCGAGTGATGGCCGCGTGGCGTGAGCTGGAAACCGAGCCGGCGATACAGCGCGCTGGCATCATCCAGCCGATCGGCAACATTGATCACTGCATGATCGAGCTGTGGAACGGGTACCGGTATCGCCATTATCTGCCTCCTGGTTCGCATCATTACGATGACCGCGGTGTCGCGCTGCGTTCGGCTTCGCGTTGCGGTTGCCAGGCGAGCTGCGCTTCAGCGCCGAACGCCCGGGCAATATGGCTGACCAGCGTCGCGGCCTGCGCCGATGACCGCTGGCGCGCACTGGCATCCTCGCTGTGCAGTACGCCTTCCACGACGACCTCTGGCGGCAGCACGTTCCAGCTGTTGCCGCCCTGAAAGCGGGTGACATCCAGTCCGGCGGCCGCCAGCGCGCTGACGATGTGGCTGCCGGTAACGATACTGTCGATGCCCTCATGCGGACGTGCAGCGTGAGCGCCTTTGCCGTGAATGGTGATTTGAAAATGGTCAGTAAACGCTGCCGGTGTGGCAGATAACGTGTGTGTCATGGTCATCCCTGCGGCTGTTCGGGTAAGAAAGGTTCGCCCAGCGTTAGCATCAGGCGGTTGGCCCAGGCAAAAAACGCGGCGGACTGGATCAGGTCCAGCAGCTGCAGCGTATCCAGCCCGTGCTCGCGCAGCGCCTGCAGTTGGGTCTGGCTGCTGGCGACCGGGGTTAGCGATAAGGTGGCGACAAAATCGATAATCGCCGCCCAGCGCGCGGACTGGCCGTGTGCCAGCTCGGCACCCGGCGCGACATTCAGGAGTTTCTGCACCGCAGTCTCATCTTTTGACAGCTGACTGGCTTTGCGGGCATGCACGGATGCGCAGTAAATGCAGCCGTTGACTTTACTCACTACCGAGGCCGCCAGTTCACGCTCGGCGCGAGGTAAACCTCCCGGCGTATAAAAGATGCCTTTATCCGTCAGCGTGCGTTGTTCCAGCAGCGGCAGATTGCGCGCCAGCAGACGGAAATAGTCGGACTCGCTATGACCGTTTTTTGCCAGCGTCGCCTGTTCTTCCGCTGTAAACTCGCTGAGCGGTTTGGCTGCCAGCCACGGCTCCCAGCCCAGCTCCTGCTGGGTAAATGCGGTGAGCGCAGTCTGACCGCTGGCCGTGAGCGGCGCGCTATGCCATTTGCCGGCCACCGCATGCGGCTGAGCGCGCGACGCTTCACCGCTCAGCAGGCGCAGGCCGGTCAGCAGGCGACTTTGAAAGCTGACAAATCCCACCAGCTGCGCCAGCGTGACGATGCCGCGCGGCGTCCAGCCGGCATGGTGCAGCGTGGTCAGTTGTTGCGGTGTGGCGTCGACCGGATGCAGGCTCAGCAGTTCAGCAAAGGCGCGACCGGCGGCAAAGCGCGCATCTGTCGGAGTTTCGCTGGATTGCTGCTGATAGTGTGCCTGCAATGACGTGACGCCGTGCCAGGCTGCGACCTGCCCGGCGAGCGCGTAGCGTTGCGCCAGCGGGAAATCGTCGTCATCCTCGCCAAACAGCACCTCATAGCTGCCCTGAGCGTGTCGGGTCGCGGCCTGACGCACGTTGCGCGCCTCTGCCAGTTGCGCCGCCGGGTCGATATCGGCCAGCGCCGCCAGTAAATCTGTAGCCTGAGACATGGTTTTCTCCTGTTAAGCGGCACCCAGCGCACGCAGCGTGGGGGCAATATGTTCAGCAATTAACGCCACCGAACGCAGCGTATCGGCGTGCGGCGGATCGATAGAGTGCACCTGGAAGGTGATGTCGGTGGCGCGCGTCAGCGTACTGTCGGCCAGCAGCGAAGCCAGCACCGCGTCGGCATCGCCGATATGCGCATCGAGCTGGCGCGCGTGGCTCTCCAGCGTGCTGCCAGTGATGTCGTGGCCCGCCTTGCGAAACTGCTCCGCCTGGCGCTGCAGACCGGGCGCGGCAAGGCGGCGCGCGTAGTCGTTCGAGTCGGCAACAAACGCGGTGCGTGAAGCCAGGATGCGGGGCGCCACGCCCGACGGCAGCGCCGCGAGATAAGCATCGATCATCGGGTTTTGCAGCTGCTGCAGCGACAGGTCCGGCTGGCCCGCCGGCCGCGGCTGGGTACGCGATAACATCAGCCCGTGGCCGGCCTGGCCGGCACGCGTCGCGCCTGCAACGGAAAAGGTGGCGATCCACACACGCTGCGCCAGCGTGGGAGCCGGCGGATAGAGATGATTGTCCGGATGGGCCAGCGTGTCGCCGCGCCACGCGCTGAGCAGCGTATGCAACTGGTCGGCAAACACGCCAGCGCGCTGTTCGCTGGTCAGGCCAAACGGCAAAAATGAGGTTGGCGTGCCGCCGGAGCCGAGCCCAATCTCCAGTCGTCCGTCGCTCAGCAGGTCCAGCACCGCCGCGTCTTCGGCCACGCGCAGGGCATTTTCCAGCGGCAGGGTGATGATGCCGGTGCCGAGGCGGATATGACGGGTGTGCGCGGCCACGTGAGCAAGAAACACCAGCGGTGAGGGCAGCCCGCCTTCTTTTTCATGAAAGTGGTGCTGCGCGATCCAGGCACTGTCAAATCCGCAGCGTTCAGCATGCTGAATCTGTTCCGTCGCCAGCCGGTAGCGCTGTTGCGCCGTGGTGTCGTCGAGCAGGCGGGTAAAAAAACCGATGCGTTTGCGCGTCATGCAGACTCCTTAATCAGCGGACGGAAAACCGGAATGGCGTCAATTAACGCGCGGGTGTAGGGATGCTGCGGTGCATTGAACAGTGTGACGGTGTCACCTTGTTCAACCACTTCGCCGGCGCGCAGCACGGTAACGCTGTGTGCCAGTCGTCGTACGGTGGCCAAATCATGGGTGATAAACAGATAGGTGAGGCCCAGCTCGCGCTGTAACTGTTGCAGCAATTGCAGAATCTGCGCCTGCACCGTGACGTCCAGCGCTGACGTTGCCTCATCCAGCACCAGGATCGCCGGTTGCGGGATCAACGCCCGTGCGATGGCGACGCGCTGACGCTGGCCGCCGGACAGCTCGCGCGGCTTGCGCGTCAGCAGATCCAGCGGCAGTGCCACGCGCTGCGCCACCTCGTGCACCCGCTGCTGGCGTGCGGCGGCGCTGAGCGAGCCAAAGTTGCGCAGCGGTTCTTCAATGATGTTAAACAGCGTCTGGCGCGGATCGAGCGAGGCGAACGGATTCTGGTAAACAAACTGGATTTTGCGCCGCAGCTGGCGCAGCGCTTCGCCGCGCAGGCTGCTGGCATCAATGCCGTCGATCACTACTTTGCCGCGATCGGCGCGTTCAAAGCCAAGCAGAATGCGCGCCAGCGTGGTTTTGCCGGAGCCGGATTCACCCACCAGCGCGTGCGTCGTGCCGCGTGGCACCGTCAGGCTGACCGCTTTCGCCACCGTCAGCGTCTGCTGCCTGCCAAGCGCAAACTGTTTATCGATGGCGTTGAGCTGAATCGCCGGTGTGGAAAAACGGGCTGCGGACGGATAAGGCGGAGCGGTAGCGTCGGGCACCGCGTCCTGTAATAGCTGGCGGGTATAAGGATGCTGTGGCGCGCTGACCAGCGTCGCTGCGCTTCCCTGTTCCTGGATCTCGCCGTGACGAAACACCAGCAGACGGTCAGCGCGTTCCGCGGCCAGCGCCAGGTCGTGGGTGACAAACAGCACGGCGGTGGCGAACTCACGGCGCAGCTGGTCGAGCAGATCGAGAATGCGCTTTTGCACCGTAACATCGAGCGCGCTGGTCGGCTCATCGGCGATGATCAACTGTGGTTGCAGGGCGAGCGCGATGGCAATCAGCACGCGCTGCTTCATCCCGCCAGAGAGCTGATGCGGATATTGATGCAGGCGCTGCTCCGGATGGCTCAGCCCAACTTTTTGCAGCAGTTCCAGTACGCGCTGCTGGCGCGCGGTCCGGCTAAGCTTCTGATGCAGCTGCAGGATCTCGCCAACCTGATCGCCAATGGTCTTCACCGGATTAAGCGAATTACCGGGATCCTGCGGCACCAGGCTGATATGCACGCCACGCACGCTGTCCATGCGCCGGGATGACCAGCCGGCGATATCGGTGCCGTTCAGCAAAATTTTACCGCTATCGCGCCGGGCATTGTCCGCCAGCAGACCGATAATCGCCTGGGCCGTGGTGGTTTTGCCTGAGCCGGATTCACCGACCAGCGCCACCATTTCGCCCGGCTGCAGGGAAAAGCTCACGTCATGTACCACTTCACGCCACACGCCGCGCTGGCGATAGCTGAGGCTGAGGTTTTCCACGCTTAATAGCGCTGTCATGCGTCACCTCCTGCCAGCTGACGGCTGACGCGGTTCGCCGCCAGCACCACGGCGACCACCACCACGCCGGGA
This sequence comes from Pantoea sp. Cy-640, assembly GCF_011752635.1. Taxonomy (NCBI): domain Bacteria; kingdom Pseudomonadati; phylum Pseudomonadota; class Gammaproteobacteria; order Enterobacterales; family Erwiniaceae; genus Pantoea; species Pantoea sp. Cy-640. The sequence goes on from NZ_VWXB01000002.1 coordinate 665,926, forward strand.
AAGGTTGTCAGCCACCACGCGGTAGCCAGATAGTTGCGGCCTTCGGCGATCAGCAAACCCCATTCGGGGGTCGGTGGCGGCGTGCCATAGCCGAGAAAGCTGAGGGTTGAAAGCGCCAGGATGGCCTGACCAAACTGCAGCGCGGCGAAGGCAATCACCGCGGTCAGCGAGTTGGGGACAATGTGGCGCCACAGTACCTGCCAGAAACGGCCGCCACTGCCGAAAGCCGCTTCCACATATTCACTGCGGCGTACCCGCACCACTTCGCCGCGCGCCAGCCGGGCAAAACTGGCAATCGAGGCGATGCCCACCGCCAGCGCAGCGTGCACGGTGCCAAAACCCAGCAGGATCAGCAGGCTTAATGACAGCAGCAGCGCCGGGATTGAAAGCAGCACATCAACCAGTCGCATCAGTGCCTGTTCAGTGCGACCGCCCACGGCCCCGGCCAGGACGCCCAGCGCGGTACCGCCAGTGAGCCCCATCGCCACCGCCGCGACCGCCGCAGAGAGCGACTGCGAGGCGCCATAGACGATGCGCGCCAGCAGGTCGCGTCCGAGTTGATCGGTGCCGAGCCAGTGCGCACTGTGCGGCGCTAAGCGCTGCGCGCCGGCAATGCCTTCGGTCGGGCTATAGTGGGTGAACAGTTGCGGTGCCACGGCCGCCACGAATGCCAGCGCCAGCACCGTCCATGCCAGCCACAAGCCGGGTTGCAGGCGACGGGCACGATCGCGCCGCAAGGCCGGCTGTCCCTGACGCGCGGTAGAGTAATCGACCAGACTCATGAATTTCCTCCGGCTACGGTTTGCAGACGTGGGTCGAACAGCGGCATCAGCAGATCGACCAGCAGGTTGATCAGCACAAACGCCAGTGCGGAGATCATCACCACCGCCTGTAACACCGCCACATCCTGATTGTTGACCGCCTGCTGGGTCAGCTGGCCGATGCCGCTTAAGCCGAACACGGTTTCGGTAATCAGCGCGCCCGCGATCAATTCCCCCAGCAGCAAACCGGCCACATTGAGCACCGGCAGCAGCGCGTTGCGCATGATATGGCGCCACAGCAAGTGTTGTGCGCTGGCACCTTTGGCGCGGGCCACGGCGACAAACGGCTGAGTAGCAACCTGATCGATGCTGCGCAGCAGAATCTGGGCCAGCGGGGCGGAGATGGGCACGGCGACGGTCAGCACCGGCAGAATCAGTCCCTGCAGGGGCGATGGGTTGATCACCGGAATCCAGCGCAGTTGAAAGGAGAACAGCTGAATCAGCGCGATGCCAAGCCAGAACGTCGGCAGCGAAATAAACAGTGCCGGCAGCGACTGCAATAGCGTACGCAGCAGGCGCAGCGCCGGCAGTCGCGCCAGCGCCGCCAGTGCGAAGGCCACCACGCAGGCAACGGCAAATCCGGCCAGCGCCAGCTGCAGCGTGGCGGGCAGATTGCTGCGCAGCAGATCGCTGACCGGCACACCTGCCTGCACCGAGTAGCCAAAGTCACCGCGCAGCATCGCCAGCAGCGTATGCAGATACTGCTGCCAGATCGGGCTATCGGCACCGTAGGCCTGCCGCATCTCTGCAATTTGCTGCGGGCTGAGACCCAGATCCGGATTCTGGAACTTGATCAGCACCGCATCGCCCGGCAGCACCTGCAGCAGCAGAAACGACAGGGTAAACGCCGCCCATAACACCAGCAGGCTTTGTCCCGCTCTATGCAGCAGTGCGTGTCGCATCATCATCCTCTCAATGTTTTTCCAGCCATGCGCCGTAGAACGACGGTCGGCCTACGGCTTCAAAGCTCACGCCCTTCAGCCACGGCGCGCCGGCAAACACCTGCGGCTCTTCAAAGATCGGGATCACATAAGCCTGATCCAGCAGATAACGCTGGGCGTCTCCGGTGAGCGCCAGACGTTTCGCCGGATCGACTTCGGCCGAGATCGCCACCAAAAGCTTGTTGAGTTGGTCGTCACGGAAATGCCGGACTTTGTCGCTGGAGCCGCCTTTTTGCAGCAGCGCATCGCGGTTGGCGGGATAAAACATGCTCTTCACCACGTCCGGGTCGGCGCGGCCCACTTCCGAGACGGTGAGCGGGGTTTTTAGCGGATCGAGGTTGTCCAGCGTGCGGCTGCCGGCGTCACCGGCTTTCACCGTGAGCTGGACGCCAACCTGACGCCACTGCTGGGCCACCAGCTGCAGCACTTCTTTGTTCTGTGGCTGTGGCAGCGATTCATACACGGTCAGGGCCAGCTTTTGCCCCGCTTTGGCGCGGATGCCGTCGCTGCCGGGCTGCCAGCCAGCCTCATCAAGCAGTTGCCTGGCGCGGGCGGGATCGTATTTCAGTTTGTCCGCGAGGTTGACATACCCGGCGGCCGAGGCGGCGATCACCGAGGTGGCCTGCGGATAGTTAGGTGAAAACAGGGTTTGCACCACCTGCTGCGCGTTGGTCGCGTGCAACAGCGCCTGACGTACGCGCAGATCGCTGACCAGCGGGTTATCCGGGCGGAAGCTGATGCTGTCGTTGACGCCACGCGTCGGCGCTGCGTAAACCGGGAACGCCTGCTGCTGTGCCTGTTTTTCGTCATACGCCTGCACCTGGCGAATAAAATCGGCCTGACCGGCCAGCAGTGCGCCGATGCGCACGCTATCTTCCGGTGTGACGATAAATTTGATGCCAGCCAGATTCGCCGGTCCCTGCTGGGCGCTGTTTTTCGGTCCCCACTGGTAATCTTTGCGCGCGGTTAAATCCACTTCCCGCCCGAGCTTTTCATCGCTGACCACAAACGGCCCGGAGCCAATAATATGGCGCGCATCGCCGAGCTGGTCGAAGCTGCGTTGCAGCGTGCTGAGCGAAACCAGCCCGGAGCCAATGGTGGCCGTGCCCTGTAAAAATCCAGGTGAGGGCTGTTTGAAATAAAACTTCACCGTCTGGGGATCAATCACTTCGCTGCGTTCGTAATTATTAATCACTTCAGACACCGGCAGGCGCTGGGCTTTATTACCGAGTCCGTAAGTATCAAAGTTTTTCGCTACGGCATTCGCATCCAGCGGCGTGCCATCGGAAAAGGTGACGCCAGGACGAATTTTAAAGGTATATTCCGTTTTATCCGCGTTGCTGCTCCAGCTTTCGGCAATCCACGGTTCCACCTGCAGCGTTTTCGGATTTTGCCACGTCAGTTTGTCGGTGATCTGATTGAGAATGCCGCCGTTGGGATAAAAACCCCCGGCCGGCGGATAAAGATTGGTATGTGCCTGCTGTTCCAGATATATCAGCGTGCCGCCTTTGACCGGCGTCTCCGCCGCGTGGGCGCTAAATATCCCTGTCAGCAGGGCTAAGCTCAGCGCCCGCAAGTGAAAATGCGTCTTCATGATGATTTCCTTTGTTATCAAGTGCCCGGTGGGCTGAAATCATCATCAAATGTGCAACCCGTGAGTTGAACCAATGAATTGCACTAAGCTTTTGCGAAAATAACAAAAGCGGAGAATTAATTGTATGCCGCAATTACCGGGTTGTCTTCCTGGTCCGATAAAATTGTTTTTTCTCAACCTGAAACCTGCACTGATGTTATTGCTGCTGCGGATCATTACCGGCTCGCGTAATGTTAACCCGACAGAAAGCGGAATCCGCTTTACGAAAAATCAGGCTTTCATTCACCAGTATTATGACTATTTCTCATTTCCTGATTCGCTTTGCCGATTTAGTTGTTTTACGAAATATAAATCTCCCCGCCACACTAAGCGCCATATTCATCGCAACCCTATTCATCGAAATAAGGAACAGGCGCATGTCATACCGACTGAGTTTGCTCGACAAATCACCGATTGCAGCAGGTGAGAGCGCCACGCAGGCCCTGCATCGCACACTGCAGCTGGCTCAGCGTGCGGAAGCCTGGGGTTATCACCGCTTCTGGCTGGCGGAACACCACAACAGCGACCAGCTGGCGAGTCCTTCGCCGGAATTGTTGATTGCCTGGATCATTGGCCAGACCCGGCATATCCGCGTGGGTTCCGGCGGCGTGATGTTGCAGCATTACAGCCCTTATAAAGTGGCGGAAAACTTCAACCTGCTGGCTGCGCTGGCACCTGGACGTATCGACCTGGGCGTGGGGAAAGCGCCCGGCGGACTGCCGCTTTCCACCCGCGCGCTGCAACTGGGGGTGCGCCAGCAGGAGAAAGGCAGCTTTGCCGAACAGCTGGCGCTGCTGGATAGCTGGCTCAGTGTGCCGCCGGTGGGGGATGAGGAGATCCTGCGCGCCACGCCGCAGCCGCCGCGTCCGGCCAATCGCTTTCTGCTCGGAGCCAGCGAAGCGAGCGCCCGACTGGCGGCAGAGCTCGGCTGGCAGCTGGTGTTCGCCGCACACCACAACGGCGACCCGCAACTGATGGCGCAGGTGCTGAACAGCTATCGCCAGCACAGTCAGGGTCAGCGTGCGCTGGTGGCGGTACAGGTGGTGGTGGCGGATTCGCCGGCAGAAGCTGACCTGCTGGTCGACACACTGCGTATTTATCACGTCAGCGTGACGGGCGGACAGAGCGTTAACGTCGGCAGCATTGAACAGGCTGAGCGCTATGTGCGGCAGGGCGGTTTCAGTGATTACGTGATTGAGCCACGCACGCCGTCGCTGCTGAAAGGGACCGCGGCACAGGTGCACGCGCAGCTTGATGCGCTGCACCAGCGCTACGGCATTGAAGAGTTTGTTATTGATACGCCGGTGGCGGAGGAGCAGGCGCGGGTGAAATCCCTCGAACTGCTGGCGACGCATCGTCTGGTTAGCGCCTGACCGGGAGGTCCTGTGACGATAGTAAGCGAACAGCAGCTGATTGACTGGCGGCGCGAGCTGCACAGCTGGCCGGAACTCTCCGGTCATGAAGTGGAAACCAGCACGCGGCTGCGCCGCTGGCTGCAGCAGGCTGACGTGCGCCTGCTGGATTATCCGCTGCACACCGGCGTGGTGGCGGAAGTGGGTCAGGGCGCGCCCCTGATCGCCCTGCGTGCCGATATTGATGCATTACCGATCCATGAAGCCACCGGGCTGCCTTTTCGTTCACGGCAAGCCGGCGTCATGCACGCCTGCGGTCATGATGTGCACAGTGCGGTGATACTGGGCGCCACGCTGCAGCTGAAAGCACGGGAAGCTCAGCTAGCGGGGCGGGTGCGCATCCTGTTCCAGCCGGCGGAAGAGATTGCCCAGGGCGCGCGCCAGTTCATCGACGCGGGGGTGCTGGATCAGGTACAGGCGATTTTTGGCATGCACAACGAACCGGGTTTGCCCACGGGCACCTTTGCCACGCGCAGCGGTGCGTTTTATGCCAACGCCGATAAATTTGTGGTGCGCGTGCACAGCACCCGCGCGGACGTGAACAGCATCCTGGTCGCCAGCCAGATTATTCAGGCGCTGCAATCCCTCACCAGCCGCAGCTTTAATACGCTGGACAGTCTGGTGCTGAGCGTCACGCGGATTGATGCGCACAGGCACGACGGTCAGCAGACGGCTGACGCGGAATTTGGCGGCACGGTGCGTACGCACGATAAACAGGTGCGCGCGCAGCTGGAGCAGCGTGCGCGCGAGGTGGTGGTCAATATCGCCGCCGCCAGCGGTGCCACGGCCACCTTTAGCTGGCATCCGGGGCCGCCGGTACTGGAGAACGACGCCCACTGGGCACAGTTTGCCAGTCAGGTGGCGCAGCAGGTGGGTTATCAGGTGCAACAGGCTGAGCTGCACCTTGGCGGCGAAGATTTCGCTTATTACCTGCAGCAGCTCCCGGGCGCGTTTGTCAGCATTGGCAGCGCCAGTGAATTTGGCCTGCATCACGGTGGCTTCAACCCCGATGAAGCGCTGATCGCCCCGGCGGCACACTATTTTAGTCAGCTGGCGCAACAGGCATTGCAGCAGCTAAACGCGCGATGTCGCGACGCCATCCTTAACTGATTTCCTTCCATTTCTGGCAGCGCTGTACGGCGATAAGGCTATCGCCGGCAGGCTGCGCCATGAGCAAAGAGAGACGATTATGACTGCAAGACAACTGCGCCTCGGCACCATTCTGCACGGCGCATCCGGCAACATGTCCGCCTGGCGTCATCCGGCGGCGCAGGCGGATGCCAGCATCAGTTTTGATTACGCCCGCCGTATCGCCCGTAAAGCCGAGGCTGGCAAACTGGATTTCCTGTTTGTCGCCGATGGCCTGTTCATCAATGAGAAATCGATCCCGCACTTTCTTAACCGCTTTGAACCGCTGACGCTGCTGTCGGCGCTGGCCGGCGTCACCGAACATCTCGGTCTGGTCGGTACGGTGTCCACTTCCTACAGTGAGCCGTTCACCGTCGCCCGCCAGTTCGCCAGTCTCGACCATCTCAGCGGCGGGCGCGCGGGCTGGAATGTGGTGACATCGCCGCTGGAGGGCTCGGCAAAAAACTTTTCGCGTCAGCAGCATCCCGAGCATGCGCTGCGCTACCGCATCGCCGACGAATATCTGCAGGTGGTGAAAGGGTTGTGGGATTCCTGGGAAGAGGGCGCGTTTGTGCGCAATAAAGCCAGCGGTCAGTTCTATGCACCTGACAAACTGCACACGCTGAATCATCACGGTGATTTTTTCCAGGTACAGGGGCCGCTGAACATTGAGCGCACGCCGCAGGGCCGGCCGATTATCTTTCAGGCGGGCGCCTCGGAAGATGGCCGCAAGCTGGCGGCGCGTCATGCCGATGCCATCTTCACCCATCAGCCAACGCGCGAAGAAGCGCAGGCGTTCTACCGGGATGTGAAGCAGCAGCTGGTGGCGAACGGGCGTGAACCGGGCGATCTGCACATTTTCCAGGGCGTCAGTGTGATCGTGGGGGAGGATGACGCAGACGTCGAGCGCCAGTACCAGACCACCGCGGCGCTGGTCTCAATTGAGGATGCACTCAACTATCTCGGTCGCTTCTTTGACCATCACGACTTCTCGCAGTATCCGCTCGACCAGCCGTTCCCGGACATTGGCGATATTGGCCAGAACAGCTTCCGTAGCACCACCGACGAAATCAAACGCAAAGCGCGTGAACACGGCCATACGCTGCGCCAGGCGGCGCTGGAAGCCGCGACGCCGCGTCCGCTGTTTCACGGCACGCCACAGCAGGTGGCGGATGGCCTGCAGCTGTGGTTCGAAACCGAAGCCACTGACGGTTTCATTATTCAGGGCGGCACGCCGGACACCTTCGAGCGTTTTGTTGATCAGGTGATTCCGGTTCTCCAGGCGCGAGGCCTGACGCGTCGCGAATACCCGGGCAGCACGCTGCGCGCCAGCTTTGGTCTGAAACAACCGCTCAACCAGTTCACACCACAATAACGATGAGAAAACACGCTATGCAGAAAAAATCCCTGATTGTGCTGCTGTTACTGAGCCTGAGCAGTGCGGCACTGGCCGAGGACGTGGCCGTCAATGGTCAGCAGGTGAGCCTTGCCGCCAATAAAACGCCCATCAACACGCCAGAGAATCCTGCCGCCGTGGCGCAAATTCCGGCGGGCCACAAATTTGCCGTGCCGGGATCGTTCACCGTGGCGGTGGCGGCACTCAACTCGCCGCCGCTCACGGTATTCAGCGACGACAATAAAACGCTACTGGGCAGTGAGGTGGATATCGCGCGTCTGGTGGCCGACAGCCTCGGGCTGAAGCTCAACATCGTGCCCACCTCGTGGGAGGACTGGCCGCTGGGCGTGGCATCGGGCAAATATGACGCGGCGATCACCAACGTGACGGTGACCAAAGATCGTAAACAGCGTTTTGATTTTGCCACCTACCGTAAAGATTCGCTGGGCTTCTATGTGAAAACCAGCAGCCCGATTACCTCGCTGAGCAAGGCAGAAGATATCGCCGGCCTGCGCATCATCGTCGGTTCCGGCACCAATCAGGAGGCCATCCTGCTGGCCTGGGATAAAGAGAATCAGGCTAAGGGACTGAAGCCTTTCACACCGGTTTATACCAAAGATGACGCTGCGCAGACGCTGGCGCTACAGGCCGGGCGCGCCGACGCTTACTTCGGCCCTAACGTGATTGGCGCGTGGAAAGCGGCGCTGACCAAAAAGACCCGGCTGGTGGGTAGCGTGGACGGCGGCTGGCCGAAGGCGGCGCACATCGCGGTGACGGTGAAGAAAGACAACGGGCTGGTGCAGCCAATTAACACCGCACTCAATGGCGTGATCAAAAACGGTGACTACGACAAGGTGCTGAACCGCTGGGGTGAAGGCGTGGAGCGTCTGGATCGTTCCGAGATCAATCCGCCCGGACTGGGCGATTAAGGAGGCGGCATGAGCCAGCAATTTTTCCGCGAAGTGTCACCGGAAGCGCCGGAGCTGCAGCCGATTCTTGACGGTTTGTTTGGTGAATATGCAGCACGCTACGGCGATTTCTTCAGGAAACACAATGAAGTTGAGCTGGCTGAGTGGTATCTGCCGCCGCGCGGGCTGTTCATCGTGCTGGAGCGCGACGGTGAGATCATCGCCATGGGCGCCTACAAACCGTGGGATGCTACCACCGCCGAACTGAAGCGCATCTGGACGCGGCGTGACCTGCGCCGTCAGGGACTGGCACTGCTGATTCTGCAGGAGCTGGAGCGCCGGGCGCTGCGCGCGGGCTATCAGCGCGTGTTTCTCACCACCGGTTTCCGTCAGCCGGAAGCGGTACAGCTGTATATCGGCCACGGCTATCAGCCGCAGTTTGAGCTGCGCGAAGATATGGAGATTTACGGCCAGCCGCCGCACGATGGCCGACTGCGTTTTCTGAAAGTCATTGATGTGCACAACGTGGCGCAGGCCAGCTAAGGAGAGCCACCATGAGTAAGCAACAACCTTTGACCGTGGTGCCGGCACGCTATCCGGCGCGTACCGTCGGTGCCATCATCGCGCTGTTTATCCTTGCGGCGGTGATCGATTCCGTGGCCTTTAATCCGCGCTGGGAGTGGAGCGTGTTTGCCCGCTGGTTTTTCGATCCGGTGATTCTTAATGGCCTGGGGCAAACGCTGCTGCTGACGCTGTGCGGCACGCTGCTGAGCCTGATATTCGGCGGCCTGCTGGCCCTGGCGCGGCTCTCGTCATCGTGGCTGCTGAGCACGCTGGCGTTTGGCTATATCTGGCTGTTTCGCTCGCTGCCGCTGATTGTGGTGCTGATCATTCTGTATAACTTCTCGTACCTGTACGACACGCTGTCGTTCGGTATTCCGTTCACCGCCCTGTCGTGGGGGCACTTCCAGACCATCAACGTGCTCGGCCAGTTCCCGGCGGCGGTAATTGGCCTGACGCTGGTGCAGAGCGCGTACAGCGCGGAGATTATCCGCGGCGGGTTTCTCGGCGTCGATCACGGCCAGTTTGAAGCCGCTTCGGCGCTGGGATTATCGTCGTCGCGCCGCACGTTTCGCATCATTCTGCCGCAGGCGCTGCGCGCGATCATTCCCACCACCTTTAATGAGATCATCAGCCTCGCCAAGGGCACCTCAATGGTGTATGTGCTGGCGATGCCCGAGCTGTTTTACACCATCCAGATGATCTACAACCGCACCCAGCAGGTGATCCCGCTGCTGATGGTCGGAGCCGCCTGGTATCTGATCATCACCACCGTGCTGTCGCTGCTGCAGCACAGCGTCGAGCGCTGGCTGGCACGCAGCGTCACGCGTGAACCGCAACCTTCGCGCTGGCGCCAGTGGCGCAACCGCAGCGTGAACCCTGCCGTCAACGAGGAGCTGTCTCATGTCCGAAGCCATTGATTACCGCTATCTGCATACCACCGGCGCCATCAGTATTACCGGCGTCAGCAAGACGTTTGGCCGGCATAAAGCGCTCGATGATGTGTCGCTTGAGCTGGCTCCCGGTTCGGTGACGGTGATCCTCGGGCCGTCCGGTTCTGGCAAATCGACGCTGCTGCGCACCATCAATCATCTGGAGCGCGTGGATGAAGGCTTTATTCAGATCGATGGCGATTACATCGGCTATCAGCGGCGCGGCGATAAACTCTATGAGCTGAAAGAGAAGGCGATTTTGCGGCAGCGCATCAACGTCGGCTATGTGTTCCAGAACTTCAATCTGTTTCCGCACCTGACGGTGCTGGAAAATCTGATTGAAGCGCCGATTGCCCATCGTCAGCTGTCGCGCCGGGCAGCGATCGATCGCGCCGGTGAACTGCTGGATGTGGTCGGCCTGCGGCACAAAGCCGATGCCTGGCCGCGGCATCTCTCTGGCGGTCAGCAGCAGCGCATTGCGATTGCGCGTGCGCTGATGCTCAACCCGCGCGTGATGCTATTTGATGAGCCGACTTCGGCGCTCGATCCGGAACTGGTGGGCGAAGTGCTGGATGTGATTAAAAAGCTGGCGCGCTCCGGCACCACGCTGGTGATTGTCACGCACGAGATCGGCTTTGCGCGTGAAGTGGCGGATAACGTGGTGTTTATGGTTGACGGGCGCGTGGTTGAGCAGGGCAGCAGCCAGCAGGTGCTGAATCAGCCGCGTCATGAGCGCACCAAACGTTTCCTCGCCCGGGTGCTGTAATGAAGAAAGTGATCATAGTCGCGCTGGCGGGTGCGGTACTGGCGGCACCCGCGACAGGTGCGCAACAGCTGGACGCCAGTCATAACGAAACGCCGATCACCATGGCGGCCAATCCGCAGGCGATCGCGAAGATCCCCGCCGGATTTCATTTTGTTCACCCCGGCTATTTAACCGTCGCCACCTCAGCCAATAATTCACCGCCAATTGGCCTCTGGGCGTCCGATAATAAAACGCTGATCGGCAGCGACCCGGACATTGCGCGCCTGCTGGCCGACAGCCTCGGTCTGAAACTCAGGCTGGTGCCGGCGGCGTGGGAGGACTGGCCGCTGGGCATCACGGCAGGGCGCTATGATGTGGCGATGTTTAATATCGCGGTGACCGAGGAGCGCAAGCAGAAGTTTGATTTCGCCACCTATCGCGCGGATAACCACGCCTTCGCGGTGAAAGCGGACAGTAAAATCAGCGCAATTCGTCGCCGGGAAGACGTGGCCGGCAAACGGATTATCGTGGGCTCCGGCACCAATCAGGAGCGAATCTTACTGAGCTGGGATGAGAAGAATCGGGCGCAGGGCCTGGCCCCGGTGCAGCCGATTTATCTCAACGATGATGCCTCCGCCACGCTGGCGCTGCTCTCTGGCCGGGCCGATGCGTCATTTGGCCCGCAGGCCATGGCGGCGTGGAAAGTGGCTTCGCGCGGGCAAACTAAAATTGTCGGGCACGGACCGTTTCGCGCCTGGGTGGCGGTCACCACGAAGAAGGGCAATGGCCTGGACGTGGCGCTGCAGCAGGCGATCAACGGCGCTATCGCTGGCGGCCAGTACCACCAGGTGCTGGCAAGATGGGGTGAAGAGGGCGAGGCGGTAGAGATTTCGCAGGTTAATCCGCCCGGGATTGTTTATCAGGAGAATTAGGGCGGGGTGCTCAGGCGTGCGGTGTGGTCACCATAAATGGCGACCCTACAGCTCGCACGGGCTTTCGCAGGGTGCGTATTGATGCGCACCGGCTTAAAAAATGAAGGCTCGCCCGGTTTACCCTGCTTTTTTTATCCACTGCAATGCTTCGGCGGCGGGCAGCGGGCGGGCAAAATGGTAGCCCTGGAATAAATGGCAGCCCTTATTGCGCAGGTGCTCGAAATACTCCTCGCTCTCAATCCCTTCCGCCAGCACGTTCAGCCCCATCGCGCGTGACAGCTCAATGGTCTTTTGCACCACAATCGCCGCCGATTCGTTTTCAAAAATGTGCATGATCAGGGATTTATCAATCTTAATATCATCAATAGCGAAATCACTCAGAGACTTAAGCGAAGAATAGCCGACGCCGAAATCGTCGATCGCCCATTTGATCCCTAACTGGCTGAAGTGGTTAATGACATCGCCAATGCGCTGCTGATCGTAAATAAAGGTGGTCTCGGTAATTTCAAACTTCAGCCGCTCGGGACGGATTTTGTAATGCGACAGCGTCAGCAGCGTGTCATGGGTGAAGTCGCGGTGCATCAACTGCAGCGGACTGATATTAATGGAAAACACCAGCGGAGGCAGCCGCAGCACGCGATCCCACTCGACGATTTGCTGTAGCATGCGCTCCAGTACCCACTTGCCAATATCGATAATCAGCCCGCTTTTTTCGGCTACCGGAATAAACACCTCCGGCGAGATAAAGCCTTTCTCCGGGTGCTTCCAGCGCAGCAGCGCTTCAAAACCGATGAGATTTTTGTCGCCATCGACCTGCGGCTGATAATAGAGCTCCAGCTGCTGGCGCTCGATGGCGGACGCGAGCTCGCGCTTGATAAGATCGGTGGCGGAATAATTGCCGCCATAGGTGAACACGGTCGACAGCAGTGCCGTCACCGGCACTGCACAATTGAAAACGGTAAAAACGGCTTCCTGCGGAATATTCAGATGGAAACGATTATTTTCCCAGATCAGACCGGTGGTGACAAAAAACAGATAACACAGCAGGCACAGCAGCGGAAATATTTTACTCAGATAAAAGGATTGCTGGCGCAACACCAGTGCCGAACCGATGATCAAGGCCACCAGATAGTTATATTCTGAACGCTTGCCGGCAGCGTGATGATTATCCACTAGCAACAGCACGATGATGGTGAATAATAACGCATGGGTAATGATCGCCAGATGCCGCTCCAGCCGGTCGCTGAAGGCGCCGATGATGATGTAGCCCCCCAGCGCTATACTGGCGATATACAGACAGCCAATGTCATGATGACCGCGACTGAAATTCAGTGTTGCCATAAAGATACCGGCCACGATACTGGCGACGCCGGCAATCAGCAGCGTCAGGCGGAGCTTTTTTTCCGGGCTATCACCCTGCAGAATGAAGGGCAGATTACGGATGCGCGACCAGGCTGAACTCAACAAAGGGTTCATAAACGGTTCCGGGTTTTATTGTCATGACGCGTGAAGGTGTAAACGCCACATAATATATTTAAGCGAGACGACTGTCATAATTGTTTTCAGATTATTTGCGCGTTAAGCGCGGATTTTTATATTTGACATAAGCGGCGTCAAATAGCGCTATTAACGCATTCAGGCGCAATATTTAACGCCGCCAGCGATAAGCGATGCGCTATACCGGCGAGGGCGCGCGCAGCGCGACCCGATTGTTCCTCGCCAGTGACGTCGCCGCAGAGTAGAATGACCACGCGGCCCGGCGACAGCGTGCCGGACAATAACAGCCGGAACCGCAGCCGGATACGCGTCACCAGGTTGGACTAACCCACTTTCAACATACTGATTGCAATGAAAATTCGTTTCTTATCTGCTAATGAACTCAAGCTGGCCGAGGTGCGTACCATCCTTGAGCCGGTGGGTGTCGAAGTGGTGCCCATTGCGCGCCGTATTGAAGAGATTCAGACCGAAAATGAGGTGGAGCTGGTTCGTGACAAACTGACTAAAGCCTTTTCAATCATTGGCCGCCCGCTGTTTGTCGAGCATACCGGTCTGTATCTGGATGGGCTTAATGGCCTGCCCGCCGGACTGACGCGCATCTTCTGGAGCCGGCTGAACGCGGAACGCTTTACCAAACTGGTGAACGGCCTGGACAGCCCGGGCGTGACCGCCAAAACCGTCCTCGGCTACTGTGACGGGCGCAAAATGTACCAGTTTGAAGGCCAGCTGCGCGGCACCATTGCCCGGGAGCCGGCGGGGCCGCGCGAATTTCAGTGGGACTGCGTCTTTATCCCGGAAGGGCACACCCAGACGTTCGCTGAAATGGGCGAACTGAAAAACGAAATCTCGATGCGCCGCCTGGCGCTGGATCGCTTTGCCACCTTTCTGAAAACTTCGCGGGGACTGGCATGAAACCGGAACTCAAACGCGCTTACGATGCCGGCAAACTGATTCTGTTCGCCGGTGCGGGCATCTCACGCAATCTCGGACTGCCGGAGTGGCACGAGCTGATTGCACATCTGGCTAATGAGCTGGGCTACGATCCGAAGATCTTCAATACCTACGGCACCCATTTGTCGCTGGCGGAGTATTACAAACAGCGCAAAGGCTCGCTCGGCCCGCTGCGCAGCTGGATGGATCGCGAGTGGCACCGTCCGGATATCGACGTGCGCAGCTCTGAAATCCACACCATGATCACCCAGGGCAATTTCTCGCGTATCTACACCACCAATTACGACCGCTGGCTGGAGATGGCGCATGAAGCGCACAACGTGCCGTACAGCAAGGTCGCTAACGCCGCCGATCTGGTGTCGCTGACCGAAGATAAGCGCCATATTATTAAGCTTCATGGCGATTTTGACGATGATACCTCCATCGTGCTGGATGAGAGCAGCTACTTTGAGCGGCTCTATTTTGACTCGCCGCTGGATATCAAACTGACCCATGATGTCATGGGTAACTCCGTGCTGTTTGTTGGCTACAGTATCAGCGATTTCAATATCCGCCTGCTGTTTTATCGCCTGACCAAGATGTGGGGCCGCACCGGGCTGGCGACCGCACGACCCAAATCCTACCTGTTCACCAACCGTAATAATCCGGTGGCGAAAGAGGTACTGGGGCAGTGGGGCATTGAGATGATCGTGTCTGAAGAGGACGATCCGCGCAAAGCGCTGGCAACCTTCCTCGAAGAGCTGCTGGCTTAAACGGCAAGCAGAAAACCGTTGGCGAAATAAAGCTGAATGAAATATACTGTATATAAACACAGTAAATGAGGTGCATCATGGCAGTCGAAACCAAATATGTTGTGGTCAGAAAGGGTGAAGAGAAGATGACGTTTGCCAATAAAAAAGACGCAGATGCATGGGACAAGATGCTCGATATGGCCGACGCGTTCACCGACTGGCTGCAGCAACATCAGCCAGCGATGGATGAGGCCCAGGCCGAAGCGCTGGGTATGCTGCTGGCCGAACAGAAAGACGCGGTGCAACACATTCTGCGCACCAGCAAACTGCCGGACGCGGTGAAAGACAGCGGCGAAACCGCTGCTGACGACAGCGATACGGCTGCGCCGGAAAAAGAGAAGAAGGTGCGTGCGGTCAAAGCCGCCTGAGGAACCGCGCGTTCGCTTTGCACTGCTGCTGAATCCGGGCCAGCCTCTGTGCTGGCCAGGGAATCGTGCTAAGGATCAGTGCGTGAAAAGAGAGAAGGTGCCTGAGTAGTAACTGACCATCCACGCCACATACACCAGCCAGACCACCATTAACCCTGCCAGACTCAATTTACCTGCCATGTTGCATTCCTCTTGTTATGCGGCGCGTTGCGCCCGTACGCAATAACCTGACAGCACAACGAAGTGGCGATCTTGCGCCAGATCAAATTCCCTCTTTTTTTACTGCATCGTCTTAGCGTTTTTAATGGCGACCCGACGCCACAACAGCGGTTGATGGTTTTCTGATCGGACCTGCCAGGCCATCAAGTTCCCGGATTGTGCGCCGATAGAGTGATTACAGGGATGCAGGTGCACAGGGCGTGATTCTTTTTCAGTAATAAAGTGTCAACACCAGGAGCGCCGACATGGCCACAACCGTATCTAATAAGAAAAAAATGAGCACCCGCACACAAATGCTGCTGACGGGCGCCTTAACCATCACCCTCGGCTTCGCCGTGACTATCGGCGTGCTCAGCTGGCAGTCCAGCAATGAGCAAAAATCGCTGGCGGAAAGTTACTTACAGCAGATTGCGCAGAGTCAGGCGCTGCAAATCCAGCAAGAGCTGAGTTACGCACGCGATGTCGCACACAACCTCGGCCACAGTCTGATTGCCCTGCCGGCTGCCGGCGTGCAGGACCGCAAAGTGGCCGATAAGCTGCTGGTCTCTGCACTGCGTGATAATCCGGACTATCTCTCTATTTCGGTCATCTTCGAAGAAAACGCATTTGACGGGCGCGATGCTGAGTTTGCCTCTCAGGCTGGCGCGGCACCTAAAGGACGTTACGCCTATTTCGTCGATCGCGACCAGGGCGGCAATTTTGCCCTGCATCCGCTGACCTCAATCTTTACGCCAGGCCAGGGCGATTACTATCTGCTGCCGCAGAAAAGCCAGAAAGATACGCTGATCGAACCTTATAGCTATGCCTATAACGGTGTGCCAACACTGCTGACCTCGGTGGCCGCGCCAATTATCAGCCAGGGCAAACTGTGGGGCGTGGTGACGTCCGATATCTCACTGGCGTCACTGCAGGAAAAAGTGAACAGCATCAAACCGTGGGAAGGCAGCGGTTACGCCATGCTGCTCTCGAGCGCGGGTAATGTGGTGTCTTATCCGGACAAAAGCCAGACCAGCAAAGCCTGGAAGGGCGACACACATAATTTCAGCAGCACGGTCACCGAACAGCATGACGCTATTCTGGGCGAGGATGCGCTGGTAGCCTGGCGGCCGGTGGTGATCGGTAACAGCGATCAGAAATGGTATCTCGGCGTGGTGGCCCCGGTGAGCAAGGTGATGGAAGCGGCGCACCGTCAGCTGATTAACGCGGTGATTTTAATGGTGATCAGTATCCTGGTGGTGTGCGCACTGCTTGGGCTGGTATTTAGTCGCAAAGTGCTGAAGCCGATTGGCGGTGAGCCACTGACCGCAGCCACCATTGCGCTGGCGGTGGCCGATGGCAAACTGGATAACGCCATCCCGCTGAAAGCGCGCGACAGCAGCAGTCTGTTCTTCGCCTTGCACACCATGCAAAACCAGCTGCGCGAAATTGTCGGGCAGATTCAGGATGCCAGCGCGTCGGTGCGCCAGGGCGCGGGTGAAATCGCCAGCGGCAACCTCAACCTCGCGTCACGTACCGAAGAGCAGGCGGCCGCACTGGAACAAACTGCCGCCAGCATGGAACAGATTACTGCGACGGTGAAACACAACGCTGCTAACGCGCATCAGGCGACGACGCTGACCGATAACGCCACGCACATCGCCAGCCGCGGTGAGTCACTGGTGGGCCAGGTAGTGCAGACCATGGCGCAAATCGACGACAGCGCGAAGAAAATCGGCGACATCACCGCCATTATCAACAGCATCGCCTTCCAGACCAACATTCTGGCGCTCAACGCCGCGGTTGAAGCGGCGCGCGCCGGGGAACAGGGACGCGGTTTTGCCGTGGTGGCGTCGGAAGTGCGTAATCTGGCACAGCGCAGCGCCAATGCGGTGAAGGACATCGCTGCGCTGATTGAAGAGTCCGGGCAGCGCGTCGGCAGCGGTGTGCAGCTGGTGCAGGATGCCGGTAAAACCATGCAGGAGATGACGCAGGCGGTAAACTCGGTGCGCACTATTATCGGCGAGATTGTTACCGCGTCAGACGAGCAGGCGCGCGGCATCAGCCAGGTAACGATCGCGGTGAATGAGATGGATGGCACCACCCAGCAGAACGCCGCGCTGGTCCAGCAGATGTCAGCCGCCGCCAGTTCGCTGGAAGACCAGGCGGCACAGCTGGCGCATACCGTGGGACGTTTTCACCTCAGCTGAGGTCGGTGACCGATCGCCGGCACGCCGCGTAAATCAGGACGGTCGCCACATCAGGCGACCGTCTTATTCCTTTCATCCGTTTCGCCGTGACGGCATCATGCGCAGCAACGTATTGTCTTTAATCAGATAATGATGCACCAGCGCGGCCGCCGCGTGCAGACCAATCAGCCAGTAGCCGTATGGCGCGAGGGTTTCGTGCCAGTCGCTCAGCATATCGGCAAAATCCGGATCCAGGCTGGCGCTGACCGGCATCGGAATCGCAAAAATCCACCAGTTACGGCCCATGTAGAAGCGCGAAAGGATGCCGAGTATCGGCAGCACGATAAAGAACAGATAGATCGCCAGATGCATCAGATGCGCCAGTCCGGTTTGCCAGCGTGGCGGCTGGGGTTCGATTTTCGGGCTGCGATGGCGAAAACGCAGCACAATGCGTGACAGCATCAGCAACAGCACACAACTGCCGGCGCTGAAATGTCCGACGATCATGGTGTAGCCTTGCCAGGATCCGCGCGTGAATAAGCCGCGAAACTCCATGGTGCAGTAAGCGGTGGCCACCAGTACCAGCGTCAGCCAGTGAATAAAGATTTGCGCAGGCGCATATTTGTTACGCATAGCCAGTCCGAAAATAAGCGGTGTGGGATGCTTAACATAGCGAAAAACGCGCTGAATTAATTCATTTTTTGCCACATCCCGTCCGGCTTACTGTTCGGCTGTCTGCAACAGCTGACGCAGCAGGGCGGCAAGCTGCTGCTGCTGCCGATCGTCCAGCGTGGCCAGCAGCGCGTTCTGCGTTTGCGTATGCATCTGCAGCGCCTGCTCAATCTTTGCCAGGCCGGCCGGCGTCAGCATCACCAGCGTGCTGCGCTTATCATCGGCATCGGCAACACGCGCAATCAATCCCTCTTCTTCCAGCCGGTTAAGCCGGTTGGTCATGGCACCGGAGGTGACCAGCAGCGATTTGTAGAGCTGCGTGGGCGACAGGCGGTAAGGTGCGCCGGCACGCCGCAGCGTCGCCAGCACATCAAATTCGCCATCGCGAAAACCAAAGGGCGCCAGCGCCTCAGCGCGCTTTTTCGCCAGATGCTTCATCAGGCGCAGCATGCGGCCAAAAATCGCCATGGAAGAGGCGTCCAGCTCCGGCATGGCGCTGGCCCATTGCGCAACGACAAAATCTACGTGGTCAGTCATGTTAATTCTCATCAGTTCACGGCGGGCAATGTGTCGCTTTGTGCGCACCCGCTATCGTTCTTCCGCAAAGTATCTTAACGTTAAGATACTTTGGCGTATGGAGACAGAATGTGAATCGTACCTTACCTGCTATTGGCATGTTTGCTTTACTGGTTTTTGTGGTGGCGCTGAATTTGCGTCCGGTGATGGCGGCCATCGGACCGCTGTTCCTGCAACTGCAGCACGATGCAGGGCTCAGTGCCACGCAGCTGAGCCTGCTGACGACGCTGCCGGTCATTATGATGGGGCTGGCGGCGCTGGCCGGACCGCTGCTGCTGCGCAGGCTGGGTGAAGCGCGCGGCATTACCGCTGGCCTGATAGTGCTGGTGCTCGCGGGTGGCGCGCGTGGCGTTGATCACAGTGCCACCATGCTAACCGCCAGCGCGCTGCTGGCCGGCTGCGGCATCGGGCTGATCCAGGCGCTGATGCCCGCGCTCATCAAACGTCACTTCGCCTCGCGTGCCGGTACGTTAATGGCACTGTTCACCACCGGTATTATGGCCGGAGCTGCAGTGGCCGCAGCCAGCGCCGCACCGCTCGCCAGCCATGCCGGACTGACGATCGCCCTGATGCTGCCGTCGCTACCGGCGCTGATCGCATTGATTCTGTGGCTGCGCCTGCAACCTGTGACCACAAGAGTAAACACGCCACCGGCTGGCGGCGTACACCGCACGCCGCGTGCCTGGCTGTTGATGCTGTTTTTTGGCATCGGCACCGGTGCTTACACGCTGGTGCTGGCGTGGCTACCGCCATTTTACATGCAACACGGCTGGCTGCCGGCGCAGAGTGGCTACGTGCTGGGCGCATTAACCCTGACCGAAGTCGCCGCCGGATTTATGCTCTCCGCACTGATTCATCGCTGCCGCGATCGCCGCTGGCCGCTGCTGCTGGTGCTGGCTTCCATCCTGCTGGGGCTGATCGCACTGCTGTGGCTGGGCGGCGAACGCGCCTGGTTACCGACGCTGCTGCTGGGATTGGGGATTGGTGCGCTGTTTCCGCTATCGCTGATCGTCACGCTTGATCATGCCCGTACGCCGGAAGAAGCCACTGCGCTGCTGTCTTTCGTACAGGGCGGCGGCTATATGCTGGCCGCACTGATGCCGCTGATGGCCGGCATCGTGCGCGACCGCGCGGCATCACTCGACAGCGCGTGGCAAATCATGGCGGCGGGCGTGCTGCTACTGATGCTGATGGCGCTGCGACTCAAACCCCAGCGATAACGGCAGGAAACCATTGTCAGATGGAATACGCTGTTTTATAAACCGTGCAGAGTGAGAGAATCGATAAATCAGGAGCAATGATGTCCCCGCAGGTCGGTGTTGGCGTATTAATTTTCCGCGATGGCAAGCTGTTGCTCGGCCAGCGTAAAGGCAGCCACGGTGCCGGTGACTGGTCGGCGCCGGGCGGCCATCTGGAGTTTGGTGAATCCCCGGAAGCCTGTGCGCGGCGGGAAGTGCTGGAGGAGACCGGTCTACAGCTGCACAGCGTACACAACGGCGCCTTCGTCAGCGATGTGTTTCCGGCGGTCAACCGGCACTATATTACGCTGCTGATGGTGGCGCCGGACGCCAGCGGCGAGCCGCAGCTGCGGGAACCGGATAAGTGCGCAGGCTGGCACTGGTTCGCGCCTGAGGCGCTGCCTGAACCGTTGTTTGCCCCGCTGCAAAGCTGGCTGGCGCGCGACGGTCTGGCGGCACTGCAGGCGCTGGCCCAGCGTAAAGATCGCTAACCGTATTGCTTCATCGAGGCTTCGGCATCTTCTCCGGCCGGGATGCGCATCGGTGCGGCGGGATCGGTCGCGGCACGCCACACGGCAGCGGCAACGTCCTGTGCTTTAGTGGTTGGCTGGGGCTGCTGCATGCCGGCGATGATGCCTTCAAACATCGGCTGGTAAGGCTCGAGCAAGGTGTTTTCCATGCGCGGCCGGGCATTTTTGCCAAAGTCGGTGGTGGGTGCCAGCCCGGGTAATACCAGTCTCACCTGAACATTAAAGGGCTGCAGTTCCAGCGCCAGCGACTCAGTAAAGGCGTTGACTGCCGCTTTGCTGCCGGTATAAACCGCCAGCAGCGGCAGGGATTTCAGCGTCACCGTCGAGGTCACATTGATCACCATGCCACTGTTTTTCGCACGGAACTGCGGGATGACCGCCTGCGTCATGGCGATGGTGCCCAGCGTGTTGGTTTCGAACACTTCCCGCACCGAGGACATCGGCGCGCCTTCCAGCGAGGTTAATAATCCGATGCCGGCATTGTTGACCAGCACATCAATCTCTCCTGCTTCAGCCAGCGTTTGCCTGATGCTGGTGGCATCGGTGACATCCAGTGGCAGCAGGCGCAGATGGGCGGATTCGGGAAACAGTTCGGCGCGCGGGGTGCGCATGGTGGCGATGACTTTCCAGCCGCGCTCCAGAAACCAGAGCGCGGTAGCATGACCAAAACCAGAAGAGCAGCCGGTGATTAAAATGGTTTTCATGGTTCACTCCTGCATTGCGTTGGGTAAGAGCTCACTATAGAGTGCCACTACCGGACTCACTACAACGTACAGTCCTGGTTTCATTTGCAGGAGTCCATTATGATCGATCCGCTCGCCGAAATGGTGTCACTGTTACAGCCCGGGGCGGCTTATTCCAAACGCGCGCGTGCCAATGGATTATGGCGTGTGCAGCGCAGTGAGACCGGCCAGCCGTTTTACTGCGTGGTGCTGGAGGGGCGCACCCGACTGGAAATGAAAGGTCATCCTCCGGTTGCGCTTGAGCAGGGGGATTTTGTCCTGATTCCGGCCGCGTGGGAGTTTTGCATGACCAGCGAGCAGCCACCGGCCGCAGATGCGCCTGATTCTATGCCGGAGATGCTTGCGCCCGGCGAAGTGTGGCTTGGCGATCGGCAGCAGCCAGCCGAGGTTCAGACGCTGATTGGTTACTGCCAGTTTGCCGCACCTGACGCGGGATTGATTGTCTCGTTACTGCCACAGTTTATTCATGTGCGTGGCGCATCGCGTCTGACCACGCTGGTGCAGCTGGTCAGGGATGAGTGCCGTGCACAGCGTCCGGCACGGCAGATCGTGCTGGAACGTTTGCTGGAATTACTGCTGATCGAGGCGCTGCGCGCAATGCCCGCGGCGAATGCATCGCCTGGCGTGATGCGGGGACTGGCCGATGAGCGGCTGGCTGGGGCGATTCGCGCCATCCACGCCAGGCCAGCCCATGGCTGGACGGTGCCCCAGCTGGCGAAACACGCGGCGCTATCGCGCTCGGCGTTTTTCGTACGTTTTCGCGATGCAGTGGGCATGGCGCCGATGGCGTATCTGCTGACGTGGCGCATGGCGCTGGCGAAAAATCTGCTGCGCAGTAGCCGCCTGTCAGTAGCCGACGTGGCTGAACGGGTGGGTTACCGCTCTGCCAGTGCCTTCAGCATCGCTTTCACCCGCTTCACCGGCCAGACGCCAACCGGCTTTGCTGGCGCGGAACGGCGCAGCGGCACCGCAGAAGCTGAGCCAGCAATCGCCCAGGTAAATTAATCACGCCGGGGGCAGCCGCCAGCGTAAAACGGGCCGCCATAAAGCGTGCAATGCCGTTCAGTTTAAAAATCACTCTGTTAATGCCGGTGCGCATCAAGGTACGACCGGGCACATGGGTAACAGATCAGACCGGGCACACAGGTAACACTTTTTGTGGTCAGTCGATCCGGATAATACGCTTTTCTGCCCGGTCATAATACGCAAGGATGAGCCTGTCGAAGA